>NZ_FNID01000014.1 GCF_900103835.1 Acetanaerobacterium elongatum
TCGTTTCTCCAGCAGCAAGCGAGATAGTTTTACCCTGTTTGAACAAACGGCACTGAAACTGGGTATCAGACATAAACTTATTCGTCCTTATACACCCCGACACAACGGCAAGGTAGAACGTAGCCACCGTGAAGACCAAAAGCGTTTCTATGACATACACCACTTTTATTCACTCGCCGATTTTGATGTGCAGCTAGCTGCACATCAAAATCGTTCCAATAACATACCGATGCACCCTCTTTGCTGGCTTTCGCCACTTGAAAAGCTTGCTCTTTCCTAACACTGTCCAAGATGTTTGACAAACCTACAAGTGCCCACATCGTGTCCTGTCAAGCCAAGTGGGTTCTCTTCAATTTGCAGCACCGAATATCTATATATCCGACACATTTCGAGTCACTTATGAATAGAATAGAGCGAAGGACGTTCTTCAATTTAAGAAAACAAGGTGAACATTATGCCGTGCAACAACACTTTTCCCCGCCGTCAGGTGGCACTTAACGCAGCCAGCGGTGCAGTAGGCCCCCTGCCTATTATAACCACCCTGTTTGCCGAGCCCCTAAACGTAGTTTCCACCACCATTGATACCCGGAATATCGGCTTTTCCAACATCCTGTTACACTTTTCAGGTATTGTAAACCTGCCGCTGGGTATCTCGGTAACCCTTAACTTCCAGATTCGCCGTTCCAGCGAAAACGGCACTGTTGGGGTAGGTTCTACCTACACCTTCTCCACTCTGGTGGATGTGCTGGAGGCAGAGGCCTTCTCGTTCCAGTTCCTGGATGCCGATGTGGAACCCGGCTTCTACACCTATTCTGTTCAGCTATCTACCAACTCCATTATCGACATTACTCCCGGTGCCTCGGTTCAGAATGCAGTACTCAGCGCTCTGGCAGTTGCCGACTAGCCATTGCGCATAGGCCGAAAAGCAGCATCAAAACTGCTGCTTAAGGCTGTTAGGGTGTAGTTTAAAAGCATCGCGCTGCAGAGCTGATGGGAAAAACACATAAAACGGGATAATAAACAACAAACAGCGGCATTTTAAAACCTAGGTTTTAAAATGCCGCTGTTTGCGAAAACTTGCATGGAAGAATGCAAAGTGTGAAATAATCAGAGATGTCGTTGTGCTTTGCCTGTTAAAATATAAATATAAGCATAGTGATGGTTTTTTCTTCGATGCAGCCTGCAACAGGTGGCCAATGTCCCTGTCTGTTTTTGTATTTATAAAATCATATTTAGTCATACCGGTCTAATTACTTCTCTTGGCAGACCGGCAGCGACCTTTTTCGACAATTATAACATAAATATATTCTTGTTTCAATTAGTTGTACTGTTAAAAGGTAAAATTTTATTCTAATCTTACTGTTCTTTTACCAGAATCATGGCGCTGATCGGCGGCACAGCAGCCTCGCCGTTTGAAATCATATACAACGGGGTATTTCCGGCATGTGTGCCATCCGCATATACGCCGTACTGTTCCCCCGGGATGTCGGTTTCGGTGGTGAAGCGGCAGATAAAGGCTTCGTTTGTGGGGTTGATGATGACGACGATACGCTGGGCCGTATCTCCCGCGGCATCGGCGGTAAGCCGAAAACAGATGCGATTCTCCGGCTCGGTATACATAAACTTTAAGAATTTTGCGGTATCCTCGGCAGTGGTCATACGCAGCGCCTTGTGGGCACGCCTAAAGCGGATAAGCCCCTGATAGTACTCAAATACTTCGTGATATCGCTGCTTATTGCTCCATGTAATCTCGTTTACACTGTCGGGCGAGCGGTAGCTGTTATGCTCCGGCGTTCCGTCCGGCAGCAGCTTGCGCCTTAAAAATTCCTCTCCCGCATGCAGAAAGGGGATACCCTGTGCGGTAAGCACCAGCACCGCCGCCAGCTTGTTAAGGCTTATCAGTTCCTTTTCGCTCAAATCGGGGTTTGCCAGCATCAGCTTATCAAACAGCGTGTAGTTGTCATGGCAGGATTCATAGGTAACCGTTTGGGTGGGGCGCTTGGCAAACGGCGGCTTATCGGGGCGGTACATCACATGCGGGTGTGCGGTAGCGCCTACAATCCCTGCCTTAATAAGCTCTGAAAAACCCCCGTAGGTATGTGCGGCAAGACACCCGCCAAGGTAACCGCGCTCCTCCGAGCGGAAGGCGCTTCCCTTGATGGCGTCTCGGTAATCGTCATTAAACAGCGCTATGCGATCGCTAAGCTTCTCGGCATTATACTTGGTGGCGGCGAGATCTCCTCTCAGTGCGGACGGGCCGCCCTGCCAGCCCTCGCCGTAGGCCAGTATGCGGCTGTCGATCTCATCCAGCTTGTGACGGATATAATTCATGGTTTGAATGTCGTGCACACCCATCAGGTCAAACCGGAAGCCATCAATGCCGTATTCCTCCACCCAATAGAGCAGCGAATCGGTCATCAGCTTGCGTACCATGCTGCGCTCGCTGGCAAGCTCGTTGCCGCAGCCCGAACCGTTGGAAAATCTGCCGCTGGTCTTGCGATAGTAATAATCGGGCATTACAAGGTTGAGCGGCGAGGTTTCGGTAAAATAGGTATGGTTGTACACCACATCCAGCACCACGCCGATATTGTTGCGATGCAGCGCTTGGATAAGTGTCTTTAGCTCAAAAATGCGTGCGCTTGGGTCGGCGGGGTTGGTGCTGTAGGAGCCATCGGGCACAAAATAGCTAAAGGGATCGTACCCCCAATTGTAGCCGCCCGCAGCAAGATTCTCCTCATCCACCGTCGCGTAATCCATAATCGGCATCAGGTGAACATGGGTAATACCCAGTTCCTTGAGGTGTGCTATTCCGGTTTTCACCCCAAGCGGGCCCTTGGTGTTCTCCTCGGCAAAGCCAAGGAATTTACCCTTGTGCTCTACGCCCGAATCGGGAGATACCGTAAAGTCGCGCACATGTACCTCGTAAAGCACAGCATCGGTGGGGTTGTGGGGCAGAACATGGCTATCCTTTATCCATCCTCTGGGGTTGGTTTCGGAAAGATTGAGCACCACACCCAGCTTTGCGTTTTCGGTGGAGGCCTTGGCATAAGGGTCTACACACAGGGCGGTTTTCTCCGCCACCGTTACGGCATAAGCATAGCAAATGCCGTGCAGGTCCCCTTCTACCGTTGCCTGAAAAACGCCCCTTGCGCCGCGCGAAAGCTGCACACGCTTAAAGGGCTGGGAACCGGCCCGGGCGTAGAGTTGCAGCTCCACCTCGCTTGCAAGCGGCGACCAAAGCCTGAATGTTGTGCTCTTTTTTGTATACTCGGGGCCTAATGGGCCCCCGTAAAAGTAACGGGCATCAAACTCCGGTGTGTCAAACAGCGAATAGCCTGCCCGGGCAATCATCTCCTGCGCACCGCCCATGTTTACCTTTACAACGCTGCCCAGCTCCAGCTCCGCGGCAAGGCTTATATCAAAACCTGTTCCGTCAGTGTATAAAGATACCCCCGTCACCTCTGCGGGCGAGCCTGCAACGGCAACGCGCACCTGAGAGGCAGAAAAACCATCCGCGCCCTCCGCTTTGATTGAGAGCTTTTTAAAGTCCGTAATCCATGCTGAAATCAGATTCATAACGTTAACCACCATTTTTAAGGCTTTGAGAACTGCTTTTAGCCTGATAGATTCTACAATATGTTAGGGTGTCATTCTGTATGATTCATAGCTATGTAAACTTGTCTATACACCCATTTGGGTGAGAAACTCATCGGTTACCTTTTTATAACGGGGATAATCCACCGCTATAGAGTTGGCATGGGTGGCACCGGGTATCTCCTCATACCGGAACAGCTTGTTTGATTGGGCCAGTTGCCGCCCCATCTCGGTAGGCACCTTCTGATCCGCCCCGCCGTGGATGATAAGCGCAGGGATTTGAAGGCTCTGTGCTGCCTGGAGTATGTTTACATCCTTCACCCGTGCGCCGGAGGCTATCCGGATAAACGCCCTTGCCAGCGGCAGCGCCAACACAAGCAAGCGCGGGTAAGCGGTAATAATCTGGTGGCGGATAATCTCATTCCACGAGGTATAGCCACAATCGGCTATGCAGAAGCTTAGGCGGCTATCCTTAGCCGCCATCAGCAGCGAGATAGCTGCACCCATCGACTCCCCCATCACACCGAAAACGGGGTGCTCCACTCCGTCAGCCTTTGCAATTTCCTGAAGCTTTCCTATCCACGCCATGGAATCGCGGTGCTCGTAGAAGCCAAAGGTCACAAAACCATCATCACTTCTGCCATGACCCACATGGTCAGGAATGATTACGTTAATTCCCCTAGGCAGAAAAAGTGGCAGGTATTTAATCGCACTGATATAAGGGTAGGTATGCCCGTGGTTGAAAAGAACATACACGCCCTTGGGTTTTTTCGCACGGTAATAGTGCGCGCACAGCCGATAGCCGCGCTCACTTTGCAGGTATAGCTCTTCATTTTCAAGGTGATAATAGTCGGGCTCAAGCATATTGCCGCAGCTTTGCTCGCTTTTCAAAACCGCATCATAGTCCCGTTTTTGCGGGCGGAGAACCGTTTATGCGATTACTGCCGCCGCAGCCGAAAAAGCAGCCGCCAGCAGCACAGCGATAAGTATATATAACCACCACATAAATGAACCTCTGTCCGTATTAAATTGTCAGGTTGTATTGCTAATATTATAACATATTAACGGTATTATTTCACTGGTGGACGCAAATTAGGTTACAGAATCAGCGTTTACGTGGGATATAAACCGGCATACCGGTGCGGATATCGGTTACCGAAAGGGTACGGCTGCCTTTTCGCTCCAGCTTTAAGAGGGTGGAAAGGGCATTTACCGGGTCAAGCACCGCTTTATACTGCTCGCTAAGCTCGGTTTGATTCAGGATGGTTTTATCTGTGCAGTTGATTTCGGTATGCTCACAAAAACCCGCAAAGGTGATTTCTATGCAGTTGTTTACAATTTCGGCATTACCGGTAACCGGCAGGGTTCTCTTCAGATAGTTATGGTGCAGCAGCACGCGCCCCGGCCTGTGAGGGCAGATATAGAGGCCGATATCTGCGTTTTGGGTTAGCGCCCCGCTGAAACGGTTGATGGTGTCCTCCCCCGCCTCGGTATACCGGTAAACCGCATTAATCTGCCGGTTGTTTACACCAAGCGAAAGCGTTCCGTTTTCATACATGCCCTGAACCACCAACCCGCTAATCCGGTAGCTGCCGCCGAAGCTTACCTGTGTCACCCATTCCCCCGATTCCAGCAGGGATATCACATTCACATTTTCGGGCAGCTGCTTGCCAAACGACAGTATCTCGGGGTTCTTCATGACGGTAAAGCCTGGGGTATGTCCTGAACTCATAGGATATCCTCCCCATTGTAATTCTTTTTACAAATGTATATTGGTAAGGCTTACATTTTATACGAATTACAGAGAGTTAACCGTGGGCTAGGTTGGTACGACATCAACTGTTTTTGGAGAAAGGTTCAAAGTAATTGCTTTGTTTTCGTAAAGCTGATGAAAAGAACAGTAGTATTTTCCATAGAAAATATGATATAATAACCGCAAGGACACCCTGACGTTGGAGGAAGCAACCTATGATTAAAATCAGTGCAGACAGCACCTGCGATCTCTCACCCGAGCTTGTAAAGGCTTTAGACATTACAATCACACCGCTTGGAATTGTTGTGGGCGGCGAGAATTTTCACGATGGGGTAGACATCTTCCCTTCCGATATCTTCCGCTATGTGGACAAAGAGAACAAAACCTGCAAAACTGCGGCGGTAAACGTATATGAGTACCAGCAGGTTTTCAAACGGCTTTCTTCTCAGTATGAGGCGGTAATACATATCTGCATCAGTGCCGATTTCTCTTCCTGCTTTCAAAACGCCTCGGTTGCCGCGCAGGATTTTGATAATGTTTATGTGGTAGACTCCCGCAATCTTTCCACCGGTAGCGGGCATGTGGTTTTCGACGCGGCGCTGATGGCCCGCGAGGGGCTGGCACCCGAAGAGATTGTTCGCAGGCTTCAGGCTCTTGTTCCAAAGGTGGAGGCTAGCTTTGTCATCGACAGGCTGGAGTACCTGCATAAGGGCGGGCGCTGTTCCACTGTGGCCAAGCTCGGTGCAAATCTGCTGCAGCTTAAGCCCTGCATTGAGGTCATCAACGGGAAGATGACGGTAGGCAAAAAATACCGCGGCCGTTTTGACACCTGCCTTGAGGCCTATGTGAAAGACCGCCTCTGTGATCGTACCGACATCGATTACAGCCGCCTTTTTATTACCCATCCTCAGTGCACGCCCGAAACCGTAGCACTTGTAAAAAGAACGGTGGAACAGTATGCGCACTTTGATGAGGTCTATGAAACCAACGCGGGCTGTACCGTTTCCAACCACTGCGGGCCGTTTACGCTCGGCATCCTGTTTAAGCGGAAGTAGTATCCGTGCTTGGCTGTACAGCTTGCAGAATAACATAATTATAGAAAGAAGTGTTTTACATGCCCGATATAAAATACGAAATTGTAAAGGAATTAGGTGTTCTGGCCGAGGGACGCAACGGCTGGACCAAGGAGCTAAACCTTGTAAGCTGGAACGACCGTGAGCCGAAATATGACCTGAGAGAATGGGCCCCCGACCATGAGAAGATGGCAAAGGGTATTACCCTTTCAAACGAAGAAGCTGCCGAGCTAAAAAAGCTGCTCAATGCCATCCGCGACCTGTAGTTTCTGCTCTTGAAAGAGGTGAACCGTATTGAATTACGGTATATTTAAGGGCGGTAAGTTTACAGGCGGTGAAGACAGGCCTTCGGCTATCCGCCGCCATATGGGTAACGAGAAAAAGCCAAAACTGCGCAGACGTTTTGGCTGCCTGATGCTGGTGCTGCCTGTAGCAGCAATTCTGCTTTACCTTGTTCTACGGTCCGGCATACGTTGAAACCAGAACAAAAGCACCCGGGAGTTCAGAGGCTCCCGGGTGCTTTTTAGTCTATCGGTTTAGATGAATAACGCCGCGAGCTCGTAAAGGTACCCGCTTAGGATGCCGCCGAGCACCACAAAGGCCAGATACAGCCCGACAGCACGCTTTTTCATAAAGGTGCTGATGCCTGCGATTACCCATGCACTGGTAGCAGAGCCGGTGATGATAAAGGCCAGCATCGCCCCTTCACTCGCGCCGCTTTGCAGCAGCGAGGTGATAATGGGAATACCCGATTCGGTTGTTACATACAGTGGCAGACCAACCACGGCAGCAAGCGGAATTGCTGCAAGACTGCCCTTCCCCAGCAGCACCGAAACAATTGAGGACGGAATAAAGTAGTTGATTGCATAGCCGATTGCTACAAAGATGGCAAAGTTCAGCAGTATCTGCCGCAAGCCAAGGCTTACAAAGGTTTTTCCCAATTCTCGCAGCTTCAGCTTTTCCTTGATGATTCGCCAGTTCCTGCTGCAGCACTCTTTTATTCTGCAGCACAATGATTTTCTTTCATCATCTACAAAGATGGCATCAATTTTGCTGAGCGTTGCACTGTAAGAGGGCTCTCCACTCTGACAAGCTGAATCAGCCGAACCACATGAACACCCAGCAAGCGCGGGCTGTGATGTGCAGGCGCAGCTTACTGAAGGGGTGGGAGCACAAAAGGAACAGCTTGCAGCGGGTGCCGGGGTGCAGGAAGAGCAGCCGGAAGCAGCCGAGTTATCCTGATATCGCGTTTGGTTATCGAGATAATGGGTTTTTCTCTCGATCAGATGTGTTAAGAAGCCGGATGCCAACCCGATGACAATTGATGCAACGGTTAATGCTATGGCAAACTGCGGCCCGATTACACCCCAGATCATGATAAAGCCATCCGGGCTCATGAGCGGCGATGAGGTTAAAAAGGCCATAATAGGTCCCCACGGCAGCGTGGTGGTTAGCATGCCAAGGATAACTGCTGTGGTTCCGCAGGCACAAAATGGTGTAAAGGCACCTAGCAGTACACTGCCCACAATCGAAACCTTGGTTCTCTTGAGCAAAATCTGCTTGAGTTTATCGGAGTTCACATAGGTTTTCAACGCCACCGCCATCATTACCGCCAACAGCAGCGGCAACCAGTTGTGGCTGAAGGATTGAACAACAGCCAGCACCGTGTTCACCAAAAAATCCTTAACAGCAATCAGAATAGCCTCCAAAACAATTTCCTCCTTTATATCGTGTATCGTCTATTGACGATATACGATGGTACTAATATCTCTCATAAATGATAAAGCAGCTCGCATATATCGTAATATTACGATATACTACATCAAAAATAATTACTTTTCGGTAAGCAGATCGTCCTTCATCTCCTTTAAAAAGGCGGAAAGAACATCCTCGTTTAAAAAGTAACAGCTCCACAGCTCCCGCTTTTCCTTACGGATAAGCCCCGCGCTTTCCAAAACCGCCAGATGCTGCGAAACGGTTGATTGTGCAAGGCCGGTGTATTTTACTACATCCCCCACGCTTACGCCGCTTTCAAAGAACTCTATTCGGTCACAGCAGGTGCCGATTGCCTTTTCTTTCAAAGCCTTAACAAGCTGGTAGCGCGTTTTGTTCCCCAAAGCCGCACAGATTGCCGCAGTATCCAAGCCTTCTCCCCCTCTCCTGTAACTGATGCCCTCATTATATCGTATTTTTACGATATAGTCAATACTCTTTACCAAATTTGTGTGCAGAAATTATTATTTAATTTTACTGCATTTTACCTTAAGCTTCACACAGTCATTCAGATGTACAATCTGGTGACGGGTTATAGGCATTTGACACAGCCCCGCAACCGTCTTCTTTCCCCAGAAATCCAGCAGCCAATTTGATTGCGGGTGTTCTGTTACGCCGCCCTCATTGAGTATGCGGTCAAGCTGGTCCTTGCGCATCTTTCTCTTCAGGCTGCTTAACGTAAGAAAGCTAAGAATTTCGCGCGTTCTTCTCCCTACGGCAACGCGATATTCCAGCAGCGCGTCTTTATTAACTGCATTGCTAAAGGCGATAATCTCCTCATCGGTCATCGCATTTCCGGTATCCTTTACCGCGACGCCGAGCCGCTTCAGCCATGCATCATTCAGCACCTGTTCCCCGTCGGCAATCAGGATATTGGCGGTCAGGTCTTCAATCCGGGTAATGTGCCATATATCCCACGCAACGGTAACATCCTTCTTAGTAGGCATGGTGCGGAAGGCCGGCTCAGTAAGGCCGCTTACTACCTCATCCAGATACGTGGTCTGCCCCCCTCCGTAAACCGCTGCGGCGTGTACTAGGCTGTGCATCTTGTGCAGCAGCGCAACGGTTTCTTCAATATACTCAGGCTTCAGGATAATCTCTTTAAGCCGGGTCTGCATAGGATTCCAATCTGTTGTAACCTGAAACACCTGTCAATCCCCTTCCATGTCATTGATGACATTATAATGTATTGGGGCCCTATTGTAAATTGTCTGCGTGTTTTCCCCGATTTTCTATCAATTTTAACCCTTACCTTTACATCCTCATACAATGGTATAGACAATATTTTGGTCAAGTTTATATAAAGGAGATATGGGGTATGAGAAGATTTCCATATTCAGGCGGTATGCGGGTGGCTAACGCCCGGCAGCGGGCACCAGCCGTTATGAACTCTGCCGCCACCAAACAGGGGGCAAAACCCCGGAGTAACACAACTATCCCCGTAGCAGCTAATAATCTGCAAAATGCAGCTGAAGCTGCTGCCGTCATCGCTGCCCAAGCAGCAAATGAAGTAACAGCGCTTACAGTTAACACGATTACCCCTGCTGTTGCAGATAATCTGCAGGATGTGGTTAAGGACACTGCTGCCACAGCCGCCGAAGCAATTCAAGAAATACTTTTACGTTACGATTCCGTTTCTGATCAACACGATTCTTCAGGTGAGAATCTGCCGGTTTTACCGGCTGAACCCCCGCCTGCAGCGCTGCCCACCGCACCGCCGTCAGACGACTTTGCCGATTGCGGCGGTAATAGATGCTTACTCTGCCCGGTACGCTTTGTATGTACCAAAAGCCCGTTCTGCTGCTTTTTAACCGGTCCAACAGGCCCCACCGGGCCGAGCGGTACTCCCGGGGCTGCAGGGGCGACCGGACCAACCGGGCCTGTGGGACCAGGTGGTACTCCGGGCACACCAGGTTCCACGGGGCCTACCGGGCCTACTGGACCGCAGGGTACACCGGGCATTAACGGCCCAACCGGGCCTACCGGGCCGATTGGACCAACCGGGCCGGGTACTGGCGATACCGGCCCAGCGGGACCAACGGGGCCAACAGGGCCTCTTGGGCCTACTGGACCGACGGGGTCACTCGGTCCCACAGGGCCTACCGGGCCACAAGGCTTGCTGGGTGAAACAGGACCCACAGGGCCCTTCGGGCCTACCGGGCCTACCGGGCCTCAAGGCGAACAGGGTATAACAGGGCCTACCGGGCCTCTTGGACCTACTGGGCCGGGCACCGGAGACACCGGGCCGACGGGGCCGCTTGGGCCTACTGGGCCGACGGGGCCGCTCGGGCCCACAGGGCCCACAGGGCCTACCGGGCCACAAGGCGCAACCACCATGATTCGCGGCGTGGAGTATCAGGCCCAGACCCGTCAGGCTGAGGGGGTTGCCACCGGCAGCAATGTTTTGTTCGATACCATGGTAAACGGTCAGGATCTCACCATCACCTACAACAATGCTACCGGCGTTTTCACCATACCAAGAACCGGCAACTTTCTTGTGAACTGGCAGGTAGCCATCGACGGCTCCGATTTAGGCCCATCGGCGACCTTTACGTTAATTGAAACAGGTGCTGTAAGCATTAGCATCGCGGCCTCCACGCCGGTAATACTCGGGCAGGTTTCCGGCAGCGCGCTGGTTACCGTTTCAGGCTCTGCAACCCTGCGTCTGGCAAACAGCAGCGGGTATACCATCTTCCTTGCCGATATACCGGTTCAGGCAAACATTACGATTATAGATGTAAGCATCTGATGAATGCCAAATCGCAGCTTGTGTTACAAACATCCTCTAGCCGTATTGGTGATTAAAAGTAAAAGTTATTAATTGAAATTTGTTGAGCATAAAAGATAAGAGATTTTTAGGAGGATAAAAATGAGCAACAACGCATTGCAGCTGGAACGCACCATGACCGGTTCCGTTGCTGCGGGTGGAAACGTCGTGTTCAACACGCCCGTTTATACCGCCGGAAATATCGGATACAATCTGAATACAGGTGTCATCTCGCTGAATGACCCTGGTCGTTATATTGTCAACTGGTGGGTTGCAATACAATCTACCCCAGGGGGAGCATCTGCCGTCTTCGCGCTCTCTTCCTCTCTGGGAGATCGTATCAAAGGGAACTCTCCCAATAAAACAGATGAAGTCGTAGGTCTTGGCATCATCAATGTAACGGGCGATCCCGTAACGTTGTCACTGATTAACGCTACTACTGTGAATGTGACTTATTCCAGCCAGGTTCCGGTTCAGGCCACCATTATGATTGTTGAGGATGACGAGGGCATTATCGGGCCGACGGGGCCTACCGGCCCGCAGGGCCTGCAGGGTAATGGTGATACAGGACCAACCGGGCCTCAGGGACCAACCGGGCCCGGAAACGGCGATACCGGACCAACCGGGCCTACCGGGCCTATGGGTCCCACCGGTCCCGGCACCGGGGATACCGGGCCGACCGGCCCTACCGGCCCTGCCGGAATAGGTGATACCGGTCCTACCGGACCGATGGGGCCAAATGGTACCGCAGGCGCAACCGGCCCTACCGGGCCACAGGGCCGGCAAGGCTCACAGGGTGCACAGGGGCCTCTTGGACCTGTAGGGCCTGTGGGTGATACCGGGCCTACGGGAGCTCAGGGCATACAGGGTGTTCAGGGCCCGACTGGGCCTACGGGGCCAATGGGCCCAACCGGGCCGGGAACCGGTGATACCGGACCGATGGGCCCCACCGGGCCAACGGGGCCTCAGGGCAATCAAGGGCTTCAGGGGCCAACCGGGCCAACAGGCGCTCAGGGTAATCAGGGATTACAGGGACCAACCGGACCAACGGGCGCTCAGGGTGATCAAGGATTACAGGGGCCCACCGGGCCTACCGGCGCTCAGGGCAATCAGGGATTACAGGGGCCCACCGGGCCAACGGGCGCTCAGGGCAATCAGGGATTACAGGGGCCCACCGGGCCTACCGGCGCTCAGGGTGATCAAGGATTACAGGGGCCAACCGGACCCACCGGCGCTCAGGGTAATCAAGGACTTCAAGGACCCACCGGTGATACTGGCCCAACAGGGCCTATGGGACCCACCGGGCCGGGAGTTGGTGACACTGGCCCAACCGGGGATACCGGCCCAACCGGGCCTGGAGGGCCTACTGGTGCAATCGGGCCTACCGGCGACATTGGCCCAACCGGGCCTATCGGCCCTACCGGGCCAACCGGGCCAACCGGGCCAACCGGTTCCGTGGGGGCAAGCGGAGCTGTGGTAGGCGCCGCATACTACCTTGATAATACCGATTCGGGCTATATGGAGGATGTCAAGACGCTGCTGCGAGACCCTGATTTAAATCAACCGGAGGTTATCGTAAGCGTTAACAACACGCCGGAGGAGCCCTCCACTGTTCTGGGCAACTTTATCACGATAGCTGGCGACCCGGATATCTCAATCATTCCATCCGGCAGATGGCAGCTAAACCTTTGGGCAAGATCAGCCGCCGGATTAAGCTCTGTGATTACCTGTACCGTTTACTACGAAAGAGCCGCTTCCATTTTCCCACTGCTGACCTTCACAACACCTGTATTATCCCAAACCTTCCCCGTAAGCCCATACACGTTGAATTTGGATGAACCCAGCTTTACTATTCAGAAAACCGACCGGTTGTTTGTGCAATTCTCTGCATTAACGGAAAGCGGCTCCGATACGGTTTACCTGGCATATAACGGCACTCAGCGGTTTACCAACCTGGTTACACCCATCGCCGCCGGCCTGCCCGGACCAACAGGCCCAACCGGGCCGACTGGGCCTATGGGACCGACCGGACCTACGGGGCCGACCGGACCGGCGGGAACCGGCGATACCGGACCCACAGGGCCGACTGGGCCGATAGGGCCAACCGGAGCAAGCGGCAATATTGCTGGTGTGCTCTATTATCTTGACGATTCGGCATCGGGCATTTCAGGTTACTACAATCTGCTGCGTGATCCGAACACTTCTATCACAGAACAAGAAGATTCCGCTACTTCTAATGGTACCGAAGTTCTCATCGAATCCTATATATCGGCGTCCGGAGACCCGGGAATAGCCGCTATTCCCGCCGGGGTGTGGAATCTAAATGTTTGGGCAAAAACCAGCGGCGGTAACAGTTCCTATCTTGTATGCAGGGTATTCACCAGAACCCAGGCCGGCGCTGAAACCGAGCTATTCAGATTACAGTCACCGTCATTAACCACTTCTTATCCAGTAAATGCTTATTCGCTGCAGAGTGTACAGCCCAACAGAATCATTAACGCCACCGACAGACTTGTTTTCAAGTTCTATGCTTATGCAACCGACAGCGCCAGGACTATTACCTTTACGCATAACGGCACTGCCAGATACACCTATATGGTCACCCCCATCTCGGTATCCCTTCGCGGATCAACCGGGCCGACCGGGCCGACTGGGCCGACCGGGCCCGCTTCTGCTGCACTATACTACGGCTATACTACCAGCACAAATAATGCATTCCCGCCACTAACCACAGAGGTGGAGGCAATCAGGATAAATGTTTCAGCAAACAACCAACAGAAGATAAAGCTGGATTATTCCTTGGACTATACGATTAACTATTTAGATTATGCCAATTCCACTTCGATACAGGTTAGACTGTATCGCGATACCCAGCTGCTTTGGTCGAATACCAACGCATTGACTGAATCAGGAATGGGAGACCAAAGATACACCTTAAGCGGGACATTTGTAGATTCTGCGCCTTCAAGCTCAACCTTCTCATACAACCTGCAAACCTACGTTTCTGTTGCCAATAATGTAAGCTCGATTATAATCACGAATAGAAGTATTAATGCAATTGTTATCTAACCTTTATTGGGGGAGAGCCATAAAACGCTCTCCCCTTTGTTTTAGTAGTCTGGTATCAAGTACCTGACCCGCAACATAAAATGCTTATTAGGGACTATTCTGATAAGCGGGTGAAAAATTGAGCAGCTATAAAATCTGTGTATATGCCATCTGTAAAAACGAGGAGAAGTTTGTAGACCGCTGGATGGACGCGGTCAGCGAGGCCGATTTGGTAGTCGTTACCGATACCGGCTCTACTGACGGTACCGTGGAAAAGCTGCGGGCTAGAGGCGCGGTGGTTTATGAGGAAAAAATCAGCCCGTGGCGGTTTGATACGGCGCGTAATCTTGCCATGGATCACATCCCAGACGATATGGATATCTGTGTTTCCAACGACTTGGATGAGGTTTTTGAAAAGGGGTGGCGGCAAAAGCTGGAAGACGCTTGGAAGCCCGAGCACACGCGTGCCCGCTACCTGTTCACCTACAGCTTTCATCTTGACGGCACACCGAATAAGCAGTTTGACATGGAAAAAATCCACCGCAGGCACGGCTTTCGATGGGTGCACCCGGTGCATGAGGTGCTGGAATACAGCGGTACCGACCCGGATAATGTCGTAAGGGTGAATATGGTGCTCAACCACTACCCCGACTACGCCAAATCCCGCGGGCAGTATCTTCCTCTGCTTGAGCTCTCGGCCGCCGAAAACCCGCAGGATGACCGCACCGCCTTCTGGCTTGGGCGCGAGTATGTTTACAATCGGGAATACGATAAGGCAATCGAAGCCTTAAAACGGCACCTTGATCTGCCCACCGCGTTGTGGAACGAGGAACGCAGCGCCTCCATGCGCTTTCTTGCAAGAAGCTATGAAGGCAAGGGCGACCTGCAAGAGGCAAAAAACTGGTTGTTCCGGGCGATTGCCGAGTGCCCCGCTGTTAGAGAACCCTATATTGATACCGCACGTCTTGGCTACCGGATGCGGGATTGGCCGCTGGTGTTTTTGATGACGGAAAGCGCGCTTTCGATTACACAAAAAAGCGGCAGTTATCTAACAGAAGAGTTGTGCTGGAGCTACCAACCTTACGATTTCGGTTCGATTGCCTGCTTCTGGCTTGGGCTGTACGATAAAGCCGCCCACTATGCAAAAATCGCATGCAAATATAGCCCATATGACGAACGATTAAAAAAGAATTTAGAGTTGATTGAGTTAAAACAGAATGAAGGGAAGCCACAGCATGGAGAATCGTTATAAGGTTTGCGTATATGCCATCTGCAAAAATGAGGCGCAGTTTGTCGACCGCTGGATGGACTCGATGAACGAGGCCGACATGATAATCGTGACCGATACCGGTTCTACCGACGATACGGTCGAAAAGCTTCGCGCGCGGGGCGCCTTGGTATTTGAGGACGAGATTAAGCCTTGGCGGTTTGACGCAGCCCGCAATGCTTCACTCAGCCATGTGCCGGAGGATGCGGATATCTGTGTTTGCACCGACCTTGATGAGGTACTAAATACAGGCTGGCGGCAGCATCTTGAGCAGGCGTGGACGGATACCGCCACCAACGGCAAATATCTGTATAACTGGAGCTTGAAGCCCGACGGAACACCGGATATCCAGTTTACCTATTTTAAGGTGCACAGCCGCAAGGATTACAAATGGGTATGCCCTGTTCACGAGTGCATCAGCTATATCGGCAGCGGAGTACCGCAGGTAGTTTTTATCGAGGGTATGGTGCTCAACCACTATCCAGACCCTTCAAAATCGCGCGGATCGTACCTGCCGCTGTTGGAGCTTGCCGTACAAGAAGACCCGGAAAATGACCGCATGGCCTATTACCTTGGGCGCGAATATATGTACCATGAGCGCTGGCAGGAGTGCATCAACACCTTAACCCAATATCTGAAGCTGAAAACCGCCACCTGGAAGGAGGAGCGCAGCGCAGCCATGCGCTGGGTGGCAAAAAGCTGCTGCGGCCTGAAACAATATAAGGAGGCCGTACGCTGGTACTTTAGGGCTATCGCTGAGGCACCTCATATGCGCGAACCATATGTGGAGCTTGCCCGAGCCGCTTACGAGCAGGCCGATTGGCCGATGGTATTTTGCATGACAGATCAGGCGCTGCAGATTAAGCAGAAATCCCTAAGCTATGTAACCATGGGCTATGCGTGGGATCAAACCCCCTACGACCTTGCGTCACTTGCGTGCTACTATCTTGGCATGTACAGCAAGGCACTTGAATATGCTAGAGAAGCTGCTCGCCTTGCTCCCGACGACACCCGCATTTTGAACAACCTGCATTTAATTGAGAGTCGGGTTAATCAAGCCTGATGAAATAATTATCGTAAGCCATTCCCTGCCACCAAAAAAAACGCCTGCCGGCATTGTTGATGAAGGCAGGCGGTATAGTTTGTAAGCATTTATGAAAGCAGTACATGCTCATACAGCTGTCCAACCTCAGACTGAAGGCATAGATATACAACAGTATCGTCGATTTTTGCCGTATTATTACGGATTGTAATCTGCGGAGGCCGGATATCACAGTTGCAGTTATAGCTTGAAAGGATGGTTACCGCGTTTCCGCTGATGATATTTGAAATCTCTCCCAGCATCGAGGTGGCAAACTCATCGATTGCACCGCTCTCCATACCCGAGAGTGTTTTAACTATGTTAAGCGCCGTGGTTTTCGGAAAGCTGTAAACCACACTGCCCGTCAGGTCACCGATCAGTTCTATGGCTATCTGCACAGTCTCTTCGCCATCCGCTGCGGAATAAGTCTCAAGCTGTGCAATATCCAACCCTAGCATCATCTTAAAAACATCCCGGGTGGCTTCATAAAATGTACTCCCCTGCTGGTCTGTCATAAACGCTTTTCCTCCATAATAATAAGGTAATGTTCTATTACGAGCCGTTGTATCATTTTCTAACACGAAACGGACAATTACTATTAAATAGTACTAGCTGTAAATCGGTTTAAGAAATTTTTAATGAATTTATGTAAAACAATGTAGCACCACTTTCTATTTTAGTCAACTTTTTTCGAGTTACTTTTACATTATTCGCCTTCTTAATTGTTTGAAAATGCCTAAGGTTTGTGGTAGAATAAAAACATAAGTGTAATTTGACACAAGAAAATTTATATTGTCTTTTTTTGCTAAAGTGGATCACCTTATGCTGAATACCGGGGGTATAATCTAAACTTCTTCTGAGGTAGCAAGGAAAATGATGATTACCCATATTATCTTTCCAATTCTTTTACTATCTCTATCGAAGTTCAGTACGACATTTTAGGACATAATCGGTCTTTATCTTTGGCACTGACACATTTCTGAGGCCGGTTAGGATTGGATGAATATGATTTTTCTACCTACTCATCAACTTGCAGCTGGCATGGTAATATCACGCGATATCCGACTGTATGATTACGAGAATTATACTACCGTATTGCTTAGAAAAGGCGAGGCACTTACAGAGAACTACATTAAGCGCCTGATGGCCTGCGGCTTTGCAGGTGCCTATGTAAACGACGGTGTCAACGATGATGCCACCATTGAAGGCAGTATTAACGAAGAGCTTCGTATGAAGGCCGTTGCGGGAATTAAGCAGCTGTATGTTAATTTTAAGGGCACCAGCGATGCGATGGTAGTGAAACAGATTGATTCCATCGGCGAGATTACAGAAAATCTAATCCGTGATATCTCCAGCAACAGCCAGTTCATGGCCAATATCATCGACCTAAAGATGTATGACGATTACACCTATCATCATTCTCTCAGTGTTGCGGTTCTGTCTCTGGCCATGGGCATTACAATGGATTTTGATTTTAACACCCTGTATGAGCTTGGCTTATGCGCCATACTGCACGATATCGGCAAGCTGGATGTACCGTTGGATATTATCAATAAACCTGCCAAGCTTACCACTCAGGAATACGAAATTATTAAGCTGCATCCGGTATATGGGGCTAACTACTTTAAAGGCAAGAAGATGATTCCGCTTAACACCTATGACGGTATTCTGAGCCACCATGAAAAATTCGACGGAACCGGGTACCCATACGGCATAGCGGGTTCGAATATTCCCTTGTTCGGCAGAATACTGATTATAGCCGACGTTTATGATGCGCTTACCTCAAACCGCCCCTACCGCCGGCCCAATCTGCCCTCGGAGGCAATAGAGTATATCATGGGCGGTGTTGGTACATTCTTTGACGAAGAGCTTGTTAAGGTGTTTTTGAAAAAGGTTGCTCCCTACCCCGTGGGTACCTGTGTTCGCCTTAGCAACGGTATTATCGGTGTCGTGGTGAAAAACCATGAATCGCAGCCTCTGCGCCCTGTTGTTCGAAACATTGAGGATGAAACCCTGCTTTACGATCTCTTTAACGATTCTGAGATGCGCAGTGTTGTAGTAACCGGGCTTGGATATAACTGACACCTTAGGTAGCATAAATATTGGGTATGACCCTTCCTGCCGCTACGCGGCGCCGTACTTTTTTATTATTGGTTTTATGCCCTTTCTATCGGGCGTAAAGCCCAATAGAAAGGGCATGAATCTTTATATGAAGAAGATTACCGTTATCACCAACCAAAAGGGTGGCGTTGGAAAAACGACCACCACCTGCTCTATGGCGGGCGGGTTGAGTATGCGCGGCTACAAGGTGTTAGCCATAGACCTTGATCCTCAGGGGAATCTGAGCTTCAGTGTGGGCGCCGAAACCGACGACAGCCCCACAGTTTATGAGGTAATGAAGGGCCAGGTACCCATACGCGATGCCATACAGCAAACCAAAACCTGCGATATCCTCCCCTCTAACATTCTTTTGAGTGGTGCGGAGCTGGAGTTTAATCGTCCTGGGCGCGAGCATATCCTGAAAGAGGCCATGGGGGATATAGCCGATGAATATGATTATGTCTTTATCGATACCCCACCGGCCTTAAGTATTCTTACCGTAAACGCCTACACCGTAGCCAACAGCATTATTATTCCGATGGTTCCCGAGATTCTGAGCCTTCAGGGAATTTCTCAGCTGAAGGAAACCATTGATACCGTACGAAAATACTATAACCACAGTCTTACCATAGAAGGCATTCTTCTTACTAAATACAATAACCGAACCAATCTTACAAGGGATGTTGAAGACCTTGCGAAGATTGTGGCCCGGCAGTTGAATACCAGCGTTTTAAATGCAAAGATCAGGACAAGCGTTTCAGTGGCGGAAGCACCTGCCCACTGCGAGAGCGTACTGACCTTTGCTCCTCATGCTGCTGCCGCCAAGGATTATAAATCTCTGATTGATG
The DNA here is from genome assembly GCF_900103835.1 of Acetanaerobacterium elongatum. Taxonomy (GTDB): domain Bacteria; phylum Bacillota; class Clostridia; order Oscillospirales; family Ruminococcaceae; genus Acetanaerobacterium; species Acetanaerobacterium elongatum. The sequence continues at coordinate 19,305 of NZ_FNID01000014.1, forward strand.
AACTGCTGAAACGGGGTGAACCGAATGGGACGAAAGAGCAGTAAAACCGCTCATGTATTAAATCTTCTAACTGCCGGTGCAAACGACGAGGTGCTTACCGAAAGCGATCAGCCCGAAGAGGAGCTTTCTGTGGCCAAAATGGTGCAAAAACAGCCTGCTCGTGCCAAGAAAGCCTCTTCTGCTAAGGACACTTCAGAGCCAGCCGCTACCGCTAGGCAAACAAATCAGCCTGCTGCCCGTGCTATAACGCTGCCAAAGACAATGCCAGAACCTAGCCCGATACCGGCAGAAGCTATGCCTGAACCACAGCCTGCTCCGCCGTTACCGCCTACCGAAGCGACTCCACCAATATCCAGCCCTGCCCCCACGCCTGCGCCAAGCCCGGTTGCGGTGCAGGAACCGGCGCCGGTGCTCAATGCTCCCAATACACTTCATAATCTGGTCAACATCGCCGAGTATGCCATCGCAAATAAGGTGGATGAGATTATCGAGCGCATGAATGTGTGCCGCTGTAATTTATGCAAAAAGGATATCATTGCCGCTGCGCTAAACCTCGTTCCCGTACAGTACGTTTTAGCTGAAGACCTTCAGGGCAATGCATTGGAGCTTTACCTTGAGGAAAACGGCAAAGAAGTAACAGCAGCGCTGGTAAAGGCCTGCATTAAAGTTAAAACGAATTCGCGCCACCAATAGCATAAAACCCGTTAAGCCCGTTCTAATACAAATTTAGAACGGGCTTTTTGCTGTCTTTTATTCAATACATAAAAGGAAGGCACCCTTTAAAAGAGTGCCTTCCTACGACAGTTATTCAAGCTATAAGCTTATAACCAACCTGTTAGGGTTAATTATTTGCTAGCCTTCTTTACTGCTACGAAGCCAGCAGCTGCAAGAGCAACTACAGCAAATACGATAGCAATGTTAACGATGTCGTTAGCGCCGGTCTCGGGGATAGCGGGCTTCTCAGCGTCGCCCATAGCCTTGTCGCCGTAAGCAGCGAAGGTGCCGAGAGCTGTGCCAGCGGGAACGGTGAAGATTACGCTGTTGTGGTTAACAACGGCGCCTTCGATAGCTTCGCCAGTGGGCTTGCCATCAACGAGAGCGTATACCCATACTTTCTCGCCATAGAGGTTCTCGTTATCAGCGCTGATAGGCATGGTAACGGTAGCAGCATCCTTAACGCGGGTAGGCTGGAAAGCGATAGAAGCGATAGACTTGGTAGGAGCAGCTACAACGCCGGTCTTAGCCCACAGATAAAGAGAAGTATTCTGGTTGGTAACTTTTATGAAGTTTACAGCATACTTCTGAGCGTCGTAGTTGATGGAAAGGGCAGAACCCTTAGCCTGCTCAAATACGTCAACATCGATTACTCTTGCATCGGTTGCGGTAGGAACCTTGAGCTGATTCTTGCCAGTGAAAACATTCCACTTGCCGTTAGCATCCTTGAACATATCGTTGAAGGTAGCTCTGGAGTTGCCAACAGTGCCCTCAAACGTATAGTCAGCAGATACATTGCTCTTGTTCTTAGAGTCAGCCTGTACAACCTTAGCGGTTACTTTGAAGCTCTTGAAATCTTCAACAGTGAACTTCTCGCTCAGAGACTTAACAGTTAACTGAATAGCAACAGCATCTCTAGCAGTGTTCTTGAAGAGTCTGGTTTCAACGGTAACATCAGAATTGTTGGTCGCAGCAGAAACGCTCAGCGAGTAGTCGCCGGTGTTCTTAGCAGCATCAACGTCAACAGTATTGTTAACATAAGAGTCACCGAGTACGAAGCCGTCAGGTAAATCGAGGAAGAAGCTTACTGCTTCCTCACCGAACTCAAGCACGTTATTGTCAATAACAGAAGAGCCAACGTCGGTGGAGCCAGGGGTGTTAGGATAAAGAATGGTGGTGCCAGCGGATACAACTGTTGCAAGGCTGAGAGCCATAACAGCTGCAAGTACTAATGCAAGTACTTTTTTCATGGGTAATTTCCTCCTTAAAAAAATAGTTTTTGTTGGGTTAGTTTCTAACCACAGCCATAGTATAACCCATTAACATGAAAAAAGCAATAGGGTTTGTAATTTTTTTGTAGTAATTTTGTAATAATATTTTGTCTGATTTAACAATGCCGCCTAATCGCCAAATAAAATCGGTCTTTTAATGGCATTCATCACAGTATACTGCCTGTTTTGATTACTGTTTGTTACTCTTTTGTTATTAAATTTACACTTCTATAGTAATGCTTGTTTCGTTTTGCTTATAAATGTTTACCCGCATTTATAATCAGCTGTCCTTCTCCACCCTGCGCATCTCCAGGTTCTGCACCCTATCCGCAATCTCCCTGAAAACAGGGGCCGCGTAGTCGCCGCCGGAATTCATTCCCTCGTTGAGCACCACCACCACATACTTCGGGGTTTGTGCGGGGAAAAAGCCCGCAAACCACGCGTGCACAATCTCCTTATCCGCTTCATACACTCCTGTTTGCGCCGAGCCGGTTTTGCCGCCCGCACCGTTTTTGATGGGCTTTGCGTTCTTACCGCTGCCCTTTTCCACAACGTTTACCATCATCTGTTTTACCGTTTCGGCAATCGACTGCGAAATTATCTGATAAGCCTGCGGCCGCTCATAGGGGGTGGCAAGCTGTGAACCGGTTGTATCCGAGATGCCCTCCACCACCGAGGGGTACACCATTTTGCCCCCGTTTGCAAATACCGCCACCAGCTTGGCAATCTGCACAGGCGTTGCGGTAAGCTCCCCCTGCCCGAACGAGAAGTTGGCCAGCACCGCCTTGTTCTGCAGGGTTGCCATCTCCGGTAAAGAGCCGGATGCCGTTTTTATGCCCTGCCCCAGCTCATCCGCACGCCCGAACCCCATGCGCACCGCCATCTCGTACAGCTTGTCGTAGCCCGTTTGCTGCCCAAGGTTGATAAAATAGGGGTTGCAGGAATGCTCCAGCGCGCCGTTCATATCCAGCTCACCGTGTCCCGCGCGGTTGTGGCAAAAAAAGTTCAGGGTATCGACTGTTATATTCCCCCCGCAGGTATATTTATAGTCGGTGGTAATGCCCGCCTCCAGCGCCGCGGCAAGGCCGGAGAGCTTAAAGGTGGAGCCGACATTATAGGCCGCAAAGCAGCGGTTTACAAGTGGGGCATTTTTATCGTTTAGGCTTGCCGCAATATCGGTGGGTGAAAAGCTCGGGAACGAGGCCGCAGCGCGAATCTTGCCCGTTTCAGCTTCCATGATTACCACAGCGCCCTTCTGTATCATGCGGGCGCCCTCTTCCTCGGCAATCTGCTGCAGCTCTTTATCCAAGGTAAGCACCACGCCCTGCGGGTTTTCATAGCCTTCACGCGTAACCTCCGGGGCAATGCTGGCAAGCGGGTGCCGCAGCGCGTCAACCGTATAGGTAACTGAAAGCCTGCCGCTGTTTGCGGTAAGCAGCTCGTCATACGCACGCTCAATACCCATGGCACCCTTTCCCTCGCTGTCAAGATGCCCGATAATATGCGCCGCAAGCTGTTTTGTCGCATACCGGTGCTTAACGGTGAATACATCGATTCCCTTGGCATAGATATACGGGGTATCCGCCTTCTGCAAAAACGGCTTGCCGCTTTCAAACAGTGTGAGCGCCTTTATACGCTCCTCTGCGGGCAGCGCATCGGCAATTGCCGCGGCAGCCTCGTCACTGGGCAGGATAGAGAGCACATAGCTGCTTTCGCTGTTTACCAGCGGCTGGAAGTTACAGTCGTAGATGGTGCCGCGGCTTTCATCCACCGTAAGGGTATAGGAGCTCTGGCTTTTGGCCACCGATTGCAGCTCATCCCCCGTCGCCACCAAGAAAACGCGCAGAAAAAGCAGCGCAAAGCAAAGGATTACGCTCGAGAAGATCACCGCCGTGCGCTTCTGCGAACGTGACATGCCAAATTCGCTCATAAAAAATCACCCCATACCAGATTTGCATTTTAATCTAGTATGGGATAATTTTCTAAATTTATTTAGCTTTATGACTAAGCCTACTTTTTACCGATATCGGTGCGGAAATGCGCACCCTCAAAACGGATTTTATCCACCGCTTCGTAGGCCTTGGCAAGTGCTGCGGAAAGGTTCTTTCCCTTCGCGGTAACGCCCAATACGCGCCCGCCGGCGGTATAGTACCTGCCGTCGTCATACTTGGTGCCCGCGTGGTAAACCGTCACGCCGCGCATAAACGAAACCTCCTGCAATCCGGTAATCTCCTTGCCGGTTTCGTATTTCTGCGGGTAACCGCCCGAGGCCATTACCACACAGGCTGCGGCGCCCTGTTCCCATTCGATATCAACGGTATCCAGGCGTTCCTCCGCCACCGCCTCAAAGATGGTGAGCAGGTCGGTTTTTAAAAGCGGAAGTACCACCTGCGTTTCGGGGTCGCCAAAGCGGCAGTTGTATTCAATTACATACGGGCCCTTGGGGGTGAGCATCAGGCCGAAATACAGGCAGCCCTTAAAGGGGGCACCCTCCTTGCGCATAGCCTCAATGGTGGGCAGAAAGATGCGCTCCATACACTCTTTTGCAAGCTCTTCGGTGTAGTGCGGGTTGGGTGCGATGGTGCCCATACCGCCGGTATTCAGGCCCTTATCGCCATCCAATGCGCGCTTATGGTCCATGGAGGAAACCATCGGCTTTAGGGTTTTGCCATCGGTAAACGCAAGCACCGAAACCTCGGGGCCGGTTAAAAACTCCTCAATTACCACGCGGCTTCCGCTCTTGCCGAACGCACCCTCGTCGATCATGGAATGAATCGCCGCCTCTGCCTCGGGTAGATCCTGCGCGATGATAACGCCCTTGCCTAAGGCAAGCCCGTCCGCCTTGATCACTACCGGAAAACGGCCCTGACTTTTCACATAATCAATCGCCGCCTTGGAATCCTCAAATACCTCATAGGCCGCGGTGGGGATGTTATACTTCTTCATCAGATTCTTGGCAAATGCCTTGCTGCCCTCAATCTGCGCAGCTTTTTTAGAAGGGCCGAAGCTCTTGATGCCCATACCCTCCAGCTTATCCACCAAGCCCAGCACCAGCGGGTCATCGGGGATTACCGCCGCAAAATCAATATCATGCTGCTGCGCAAACGCGGCAATCATATCCACGTCGGTGGCCTTAAGGTTCACACACTCGGCCACCGCGCTGATGCCGCCGTTGCCGGGCGTGCAGTAAAGCTTGGTAATACGCTCGTTCTCGAGCAGCTTATTTATCACGGCATGCTCACGGCCGCCTCCGCCAACCACCAATACCTTCATCGTCTGCCTCCCTATCCTTTTCCTCATATGGTCGTCGCCGCATTAATGATGGAACAGCCGGATACCCGTAAACGCCATGGCAATGCCGTATTTATTACAGGTTGAAATAACATGGTCGTCGCGAATAGAGCCGCCGGGCTGTGCAATAAAGCTCACGCCGCTCTTGTGGGCGCGCTCGATGTTGTCGCCAAACGGGAAGAACGCGTCGCTGCCAAGCGCAACTCCCGAAACCTTGTCCAGCCATCTGCGTTTCTCAGCTAAGGTAAGCCGCTCGGGGCGAACGGCGAAAAGGTTCTGCCAAACGCCGTCGGCCAGCACGTCTTCGCACTCCTCCGAGATATAAACATCTATTGTGTTGTCGCGGTCGGCACGGCCAAGGCCCTCTTTAAACTTTAGGCCGAGCACCTGCGGGTGCTGGCGTAAAAACCAGTTGTCGGCCTTGCTGCCGGCAAGACGGGTGCAGTGGATGCGCGACTGCTGCCCCGCGCCGATGCCGATGGCCTGCCCGTCATAGACATAGCAAACAGAGTTGGACTGCGTATATTTCAGCACTATCAGCGAGATTACGAGGTCGCGCTTTGCGGAATCGGGCAGTGACTTATTCTCGGTGATGATATTCTCAAGCAGGCTCTCATCAATTTTTAGCTCGTTGCGCCCCTGCTCGAAGGTGATGCCGAACACATCCTTGTGCTCGATGGGCGCGGGGGTGTAGGTAGGGTCAATCTTTATGATATTGTAGCTGCCCTTGCGCTTACCCTTTAGCAGCTCCAGCGCCTCCGGCTCGTAACCGGGAGCGATTACACCGTCGGAAACCTCTTTTACAATCAGCTTGGCGGTGGGCACGTCGCAGATATCGGAAAGGGCGATAAAGTCGCCGTAGGAAGACATACGGTCTGCACCTCTTGCACGCGCGTAGGCGCAGGCAAGCGGCGAAAGCTCCATGTCACCCACAAAGTAGATCTGCCGAAGGGTATCGGAAAGCTCCAGCCCTACCGCGGCGCCTGCGGGGCTTACGTGCTTAAACGAAGCGGCGGCGGGAAGGTTGGTGGCCGCCTTCAGCTCCTTTACCAGCTGCCAGCCGTTAAAGGCATCCAGGAAGTTAATATACCCCGGTCTGCCGCACAATACCTCGATAGGCAGGTTCTCGCCGTTTTTCATAAAGATTTTCGCGGGCTTCTGGTTCGGGTTGCAGCCGTATTTCAGTTCCATTTCGTTACTCACTTTATCTGCACCTCTCTATTTATATTGCAATTTCTGTCTATGCCTTCTGTAGGGGCGCGCATTGCGCGTCTCTCCGATGAACATATGAATACCACGGACGGCCAATGACCGCCCCTACAATCCACCCTTTGACATACCGTAGAGGCGGGGCCTCCCGGATTAAAAACGGGGGGTGGGGGTGGGTTTCGAGAGGATAGAATTCAGGGGTTAATTTTATTACAAAAATATATTCTTTCCTCTTAAAAGCCAAATTTATCGATTCTTATTTACAATACGGGTTTGTGCTGTGCCATCTTTTAGGCTGATGTAACGCACAAACAGCGAAACCTTGTTCTGCTCGTTTAAGCTTTCCCATAAAAGGCCTGTAAATTCGTCGATGCCGCCCTTGATAGCCACCCGCTCCGGCTCGCCCTCAAACGAGGGGATGGGGTTGCCGTCGCAGCGGTAGGTGTGAATAAACCGGCCCTCGCCCGCCAAAGGCTGGGGGTAATCGTAGAAAAAACGCTCGGCAGAGGCTTCAATGCCGCTGCTGCTCTTTAAAATCGAGAGCTTGTACTCAAAGGTGCCGTCTTTTACCTTCACCAACCCCGAGACACGAGGCGTAAAGTTCGGCGGATCGGGCTCAAAGGTGCGGGTGCGCAGTGCGTCCTCAAACGCCTTGCCCTGTAAAAGATAATCACAAACCGTATCGGTCTGGTCGCCGTTGGTCACGACGGTTGTATCCCCCAGCACACGCACGGGGGCGTAGATGATAAGCGATGGGTCACTCAGCTTGGATTCATCGAACGCCTTGGTTTTAATACCGCCGTCACACTCTACAAACACACGATTGCGGCTGTTCTCGCTGCGTCCCATGATGAAATAGACAATCACGGCAGAGGCGCCGTCCTCGCTCTTACCGATGATAATCCCTCGGCCCGGGTAGGTATTCGCGGTTAGCTCTTTTTTCAAATCAAGCATCTGCATGGTATTAACCAGCCTTTCCGGTTTTACTGATGCACTCTTTATTATGTAAGCTGCAGCCGCATTTCCGTTTCCGGCTGCTGCCACACTTGAAAGCCCAGCTTTTCGTAAAGCGGCTTACCCGCCTCGGTGGCGGAAAGCTCGATATAGGATATGTTCATATTTTTAGCGCACTGTATCAGAAGCTCCAGCACCTGAGTGGCACAGCCCCTCTTGCGGTACTCGGGGTAGGTATATACATTTAAAACGGTTGCGGTCTTACCCGTAATAAACCTTGGGTTCGCGGGTTTTTCGTTGATTGCAAGATACGCTGTGGAAACCACCTTGCCGCTATCCTCACACAGGACGGCTAAAAAGTCGTGGTTCAGATGTGCGGAAAAATAGCCTTGCAGTTGCGCGCGCAGGGCTTGTTCGGCCTTGGGCTCCAGCCGCCCGAAATGGTGAGCCAGATACTCCAGGCGCAGCTTAATCAGGGTATCGATGTCCTTCGTTTCAGCCACTCGTACCGTCATATACAAACCCTCTTTCGATGAAGCTAGCGTGCCGCGTCCAGTTCGGCACTGAGCATGGCAACCGCCTTGGGCAGAATCACCCACTCGGCCTCCTGCATCACACGCTTTTGCAGTACCTCCGGGGTATCGCCCTCCTGAATCTCCACTGCCTTTTGCAGCAGAATTTTGCCGCCGTCGGTAACCTCATTCACCAGATGCACGGTAGCGCCGGTTACTTTAACCCCATAGCTGAGCGCCGCCTCGTGCACCTTTAAGCCGTAAAAGCCGTCGCCGCAGAACGAGGGAATAAGCGACGGGTGAACATTTACAATACGGTCACGGTACGCGTTTATTACAGCCGGGCCAAGGATGCACAAAAACCCTGCCAGTACCACCAGCTGAATATCGTGTTCTTTCAGCACCTTCGCCAGAGCCTCGTCAAACGCCTGTGCGGTTTCGTACTCCTTGCGCGCCACCACGGCGGTTGGAATGCCGTGCGCCCCCGCACGTTCAAGCGCGTAGGCCTTATGGTTGCTTGCCACCACAAGGGTAACCGTGCCGCAGGGGTTTTCGCCCCTGTCCTGCGCATCCAAGAGTGCCTGCAAATTGGTTCCGCCGCCCGAAACCAGCACCGCGATGTTTATCATACTTATCCCATGCCTTTCAAAGTGTCGCGAAATCTGGCGCGCCGCCTGTTTATGCGATGATTACGCCTTCATCACCCACAACAACCTCGCCGATTACCCTGGCGGTCTCGCCGGCTTCGGTGAGTACTTTCAGGGCTGTTTGAGCCTCGCTCTGCGGCACAATCACGCACATACCGGTGCCCATGTTGTAGGTGTTGAACATATCGCGCTCGTCAATGCCGCCCTTTTGCTGAATGAGCTTGAAGATGGGCGGAATCACAAGGCTTTTTTTGTCAATCTTCGCCGTTAAGCCCTTGGGCAGCGCGCGGGGGATATTCTCGTAAAAACCGCCGCCGGTGATATGGCTGATGCTCTTAATCTTTACCGCATCCATCAGCGCAAGAATTGCCTTCACATAGATGCGGGTAGGGGTGAGCAGCTCTTCGCCCAGTGTTTTGCCAAGCTCGGGGTAGTATTCGCCAAGGTTTGCGTTCTCGATATCGAATACCTTGCGTACAAGCGAGAAGCCGTTGGAATGCACACCGGAGGAGGCTAAAGAGATGATTGTATCGCCAGCCTTCACGTTCTCGTTATCCAGAATGCGCGCTTTATCCACCACGCCCACAGAAAAGCCCGCAAGGTCGTACTCGTCGGGGGAATAGAAGCCGGGCATCTCGGCGGTTTCGCCGCCTACCAGTGAGGCGCCTGCCTGACGGCAGCCGTCGGCTACGCCCGAAACGATGTCGGCCACCCGCTCGGGGATATTCTTGCCCACCGCAACGTAATCCAAAAAGACGAGCGGCTTTGCACCCGAGCAGATAATGTCGTTTACGCACATCGCCACGCAGTCGATACCCACGGTGTTGTGCTTATTCATTAAAAAGGCCAGCTTAAGCTTGGTGCCTACGCCGTCGGTGCCCGAAACCAGCACCGGCTTTTCAATGCCGGTTAAATCCAGCTCAAAAAGCCCGCCGAAGCCGCCGATACCCGAAAGCACCCCTTTGGTAAAGGTAGACGCCACCGAGCTTTTCATCAGTTCCACAGCCTTGTACCCCGCGGTAACATCCACGCCCGCAGCCTTGTAGCTTTCGCTGAAGCTCTTCATTTAATTGACCATCCTTTCGCTATTTCGGAAGTTTTGATCTGTCGGCGAAGCCGATTGCTCCATGTATATCCCGCTACACTGGGGTAAAACGGGTTAGTCGTTTTTAGCACTGATCTTGCTTTCAAACTTATCCTTGCTGATATTAACGGGCGTTTCCACCGGGTAGTTGCCCGTAAAGCAGGCGTCGCAGAAGCCGCAGCGCGCGCCCTCGGCAATCCGCCTTACGCTGTCGGTGCTGATGAAGCCGAGGCTGTCTACGCCGATCTCCTTCGCAATCTCGTCAATCGACATCTTGCAGGCGATGAGATTTTCCTTACTGTCGATATCGGTGCCAAAGTAGCAGGGGTTCATAAACGGCGGCGCGGAGATGCGCATATGTATCTCCTTGGCACCCGCCTCGCGCACCAGCTTTACAATCCGAGCACTGGTGGTACCGCGCACGATGGAGTCATCCACCAGCACCACGCGCTTGCCCGCCACGGTGGCCTTAAGCACGTTGAGCTTGATTTTTACCGCGTCCTCGCGCTGCGCCTGAGAGGGCTGGATGAAGGTTCTGCCCACATAGCGGTTTTTGATAAGCCCGATACCGTAGGGGATACCCGACTGCCGTGAATAACCGATGGCGGCGTCCAGCCCCGAATCGGGCACACCAACCACTACATCTGCCTGTACAGGGTGCTCCAGCGCAAGGTATGCGCCCGCCCGCAGACGTGCATTGTGCACCGAAGCCCCTTCTATTACCGAATCGGGCCGTGCGAAATAGATAAACTCAAATACGCACAGGCTGCCCTTCTGCCCCTTGCAGTGACCCTTGAGGCTGCGGATGCCGTTTTTATCCACCACCACAATCTCGCCGGGGTCAAGGTCACGGATAAACTCGGCACCGAGGCTGTCTAATGCGCAGCTTTCAGAGGCAAATACAATGTCCTCTCCGCGTCTGCCCATGCAGAGCGGCCTGAAGCCCACCGGGTCACGCGCCGCGATAAGCTTTTGCGGTGACATGATAATCAGCGAGTAGGCGCCCTTAATCTTCTCCATTGCCTTTTCCACGGCAGCCTCGATGCTGGGGGCATTTAAGCGCGCCTGTGTAATAATGTAGGCAATAACCTCGGTATCGTTGGTGGTGTGGAAGATGGCCCCGCCCATTTCAAGCTCCTCGCGCAGGGTATCGGCGTTCACAAGATTGCCGTTGTGCGCCAGCACCATCTTGCCCTTTACATGCTTAATCACCAGCGGCTGCGCATTTAAGCGGCTCTGGTTTCCGGTGGTGGAATAGCGTACATGCCCCACCGCCATATTGCCCTCGCCGAGCTTTTTGAGCACATCGGCATTAAACACCTCGGGCACAAGACCGATGTCTTTATGTGCGGTAATCACACCGTCGTCGTTAACCGCAATACCGCAGCTTTCCTGCCCGCGGTGCTGCAGCGCGTACAGCGCAAAATAGGCGCTGGCCGCAACCGGGCCGCGCTCCTTGGAATAGATTCCAAAAACGCCGCATTCCTCATGGATGGTATCAAACATGGTAAACCGCCATTTCTCCGGCTGAAAAACGAAAGATTCTTTATAGATGCTCTGTATCCCCTTTTGCCGGAACAGGGGATACAGGAAACATTCAACTATATCAAAATTACATTCAGGCCGTAACGCCAGACAATCTGCCAGCGCGGCAGGATTATTCGCCCAGCAGGCGCTTCATAATCTCGTGGTAGGCATCCTCTACGCCGCCAAGGTCGCGACGGAAACGGTCTTTATCCAGCTTCTCGCCGGTTTTACTGTCCCAGAAGCGGCAGGTGTCGGGCGAAATCTCGTCGGCCAGCACGATGGTGCCGTCAGCAAGGCGGCCAAACTCCAGCTTGAAGTCGATGAGCTCAATGCCAAGGTCTTTTAAATAGTCGGTTAAAATCTGGTTCACCTTAAAGGAGTACGCGGCTATCGTAGCAAGCTCTTCGCTGGTGGCAAGCTGCATGGCGTAGATGTGGTAGTCGTTGATCATCGGGTCGCCCAGTTCGTCATCCTTATAGCAGTACTCCAGCACGGTGCGCGCAAGCTTTGTGCCCTCGGGCAGACCGAGGCGTTTGGAAAGCGAGCCTGCCGCGATGTTGCGCACAATAACCTCAATGGGTACAATCTTAACCTTCTTTACCAGCGTCTCGCGGTCGGAAAGCTCCTTTACCAGATGGGTGGGGATGCCCTTGCTCTCAAGCAGCTTCATCAGGTGGTTGGTTACGCGGTTGTTGATAACGCCCTTTTCAGCGATGGTGCCCTTTTTCAGGCCGTTAAACGCGGTGGCGTCGTCCTTATAATCTACGATAAAAAGATTGGGGTCATCGGTGGCAAATACCTTCTTGGCTTTTCCTTCATAAACCTGTTCCAGCTTCTGCATGTTAAATTCCTCCGTATATTTAAATTTTAAAGATTCTTAAGCTTCTCCTGTACGGCCTTATCGGCGGCAAGTACGCCTTGCTCCATCTCGGCCTTATAAGCGGCAAGCTTGTCCGCAAGAGCGGCATCGCTAACGCCCAGTATCTGTACCGCCAGCAGCGCCGCGTTGTCGGCCCCGTCGATGGCCACTGTGGCAACCGGAACGCCCTTGGGCATCTGCACGGTGGAAAGCAGTGCGTCCAGCCCGTCAAGGGTAGACGATTTAATCGGAACCCCGATTACCGGCAGGGTGGTATGCGCCGCCAATACACCAGCCAGATGCGCCGCCTTGCCCGCCGCCGCAATGATGGCGCCGTAGCCGTTTTCGCGCGCGTTTTTAGAAAAGGCGCAGGCCTGCTCGGGGGTGCGGTGTGCCGACATCACATGCACCGTAGCCTCTACCCCAAATTTTTTAAGTGTTGCTATCGCGCCCTGCATGGCGGCAAGGTCGCTGTCGCTGCCCATAACAATCGCCACTTTTTTATTCTGCATTTTACACTCATACCCTTTCCAATGATGCTTCCTTTTATTATTGACCTAATCACACACCAAAATCACTTAAAAACAAATACAGGCTATGGTGGGATACACCATAGCCTGCAGCTATTCTATCGTCCTATCGCAGGATGCACTTAAGGCCTTGCAGATGCTCGACGCCCTTTTGGCTGCACTACACCCGCAGCAGTTTCCGGGGCCTATCCGCCTATTGTTTGAAAAAGCCATCGCACCCATATGGTTCATAACGAAGCACCCTCCGCAACATACGACATACGGACATATTACGCTATTAATCAGAATTCTATTGTAATGTATCCGTAAATTAAAAGCAATGTCATTTCGGTAAAATCGTTTAGTTGCAGTAAAACGCCAGCGCTTTAGGTGGGTAAATTGTGCACAAATACAAGCTGTTACTGCTCAATATTCTTATCGGTGAGCAGCTCCTTTACCGAGGTGGTTAGCCCGGCAAGCGACTGAATCTCGGAAGGGATGATAATCTTGGTAGCCTTACCGTCGCAGGCCTTCACAAGCGCTTCAAAGCTCTTAATCGCCAATACCCGGTCGCTGGGATTGGCTTCGTTAAGCATTTTAATACTGTCAGCCAGTGCCTTCTGTACCATCATCACCGACTGCGCCTCGCCCTCGGCCTCGCGGATCTTCTGCTCCCTTACCGCGTCGGCACGCAGAATGGCGGATTCCTTCTCTGCCTCAGCCTTTAAGATTGCCGACTCCTTCATACCTTCCGCCACAAGAATCTGGCTTCTCTTTTCACCCTCGGCGCGCAGGATGGACTCACGGCGCTCACGCTCGGCCTTCATCTGCTTTTCCATCGCGTCCTGAATCTCACGCGGGGGCAGAATATTCTTAAGCTCTACGCGGTTAACCTTAATGCCCCACTTATCGGTGGCGATATCAAGGATGGTGGTCATCTTGCTGTTAATCGTATCGCGGGAGGAAAGGGTGGCATCCAGCTCCAGCTCGCCGATGAGGTTACGCAGGGTGGTGGCGGTTAAAAACTCGATGGCAGACATGGGGTTTTCCACGCCGTAGGCATAGAGCTTCGGGTCGGTAATATAAAAGAACACCACCGTATCAATCTGCATAGTTACGTTATCCTTGGTGATTACAGGCTGGGGCCTAAAATCGGCAACCTGTTCCTTTAAGGTAACACGCTTTGCTATGCGATCAATAAACGGAACCTTGAAATGCAGGCCGGTCTGCCATGTTGTCTTATAGGTTCCCAAACGTTCCACTACATAGGCGCTTGCCTGCGGTACAATCTTGATGTTGGCAATGATAAATAAAAAGACAACCAGCGCGATAATCCCAATAATAATTTCACCAGGCATAGTTACTCCATTCTGCCGCTTTGCACCGGCACTTGCTTATGTATCCCTGCTCCGTCCCCATGCAAAGATGATTTGGGGAGGAGCTAAACTACCAGCTTATGAGCATTATTGCTCTTTCTTCGGCTTCTCTACAAAGAGCTTAACCCCTTCAATGCGCTTGATAACCACCGTTTCGTCGGCGGCAATCTCGCTGCCGTCCTCGCTGCGCGCCGCCCACGAAAGCCCGTTAGCAAACACCCTGCCAGTTTCGTGCAGATTGTTAATCGTCTGCTCCACAATTCCGGTGCTGCCAATAACCATATCTGCATTGGTTGCAACCTTTTTGGTACCGATGAGCTTTTTGGCAATCGGTCGTGTTGCTATCAGCAATATGCCCGTTCCGACAAAAAACAGGGTTACCTGCAGCCACACTGGCGCACCCAGCATACTGGAAACCAGCGCAATCAGCGACCCTGCCGCAAACCAGATAGAGATAAGCTGCACAGTAACGGCCTCCGCTACACTGAATACAATGGTGGCAATCAGCCACACAACCGGCATATAACCCTGCATAACAAAACCTCTTTTCAATGATTATACGAAATCTTCCCAATAGACAAATATTCAATAAAAAATCATAAACATATTATGGTTTATTATACCACAAAAGTACGTTTACAACAACAGATATTGAAATTGGCACGCAAAAAACGGCGCAATCGTTTGATGCAGTGTTTATCCTAATATATAAGCCAAAGAGGCGGGCATCGCTGCCCGCCTCTTGAATCTGTATTTTATTGAACCCTTGGGAATTAATACATACCGCCCATGGCTGCGGGGTTGGGAGCAGCCGCCGGATGCTCCTCGGGCTTATCAGCCACAAGGGATTCGGTGGTAAGAATCATTGCCGCAGCGGAAGCCGCGTTCTGCAATGCGCTTCTGGTAACCTTGGTGGGGTCTACAATACCCATCGAGAGCATGTCGCCGTAAGACTCGTTGTAAGCGTCGAAGCCGTAGCCAACCTTATCGGCGGCAAGCACCTTGTTTACAATTACCGAGCCCTCGAGGCCGGCGTTTACAGAAATCTGACGCAGGGGCTCTTCCAGCGCGCGAAGCACAATCTTCGCACCGGTTTTTTCGTCGCCCTCACTCTCGCCTACAACCTTTAATACGGCAGGAATAGCGTTGATGAGTGCGATGCCGCCGCCCGCTACAATACCCTCGGCCACAGCGGCCTTGGTGGCGGACAGTGCGTCCTCAATACGCATCTTCTTCTCTTTCATCTCAATCTCGGTAGCAGCACCAACCTTGATAACGGCTACGCCGCCCGAAAGCTTGGCAAGACGCTCCTGGAGCTTCTCCTTGTCAAAGTCGGAGGTGGTGGTTTCAATCTGCGCCTTAATCTGTGCGATTCTGCTCTTAACCTCGTTCTTGTCGCCCATACCGTCTACGATGATGGTGTTCTCCTTCTGAACAACCACCTGACGGGCGCGGCCAAGCTGTGCAACGGAAGTTTCCTTCAGGTCTAAGCCCAGCTCCTCGCTGATTACCTCGCCGCCGGTGAGGATGGCGATATCACGCAGCATCTCCTTGCGGCGGTCGCCAAAGCCAGGTGCCTTTACGGCAACACAGGTGAAGGTGCCGCGCAAACGGTTTACGATAAGGGTGGAAAGTGCCTCGCCCTCAACGTCCTCGGCGATGATCACCAGCTTCTTGCCCGACTGAACAATCTGCTCAAGCAGGGGCAGAATCTCCTGAATAGAGGCGAGCTTTTTATCGGTGATGAGGATGTAGGCGTCGTCGATAACAGCCTCCATCTTCTCGGTATCGGTAACCATGTAAGGGGTGATGTAGCCGCGGTCGAACTGCATGCCCTTTACAACCTCGGTGTAGGTCTCGGCGGTCTTACTCTCTTCGATGGTGATTACGCCGTCGGCGGTAACCTTATCCATCGCCTCGGCAATCAGCTTGCCGATGGATTCGTCGCCTGCGGAAACGGTAGCAACACGGGCGATATCCTCGCTGCTGCCTACCTTCTTGGAGTTGGCGATTACAGCTTCTACAGCCTTATCAACCGCCTTCTGAATGCCTCTCTTGAGCACCATGGGGTTAGCGCCTGCCGCAACGTTCTTCATGCCCTCACGCACCAGCGCCTGAGCAAGCAGGGTTGCGGTGGTGGTGCCGTCGCCGGCCGCATCGTTGGTTTTGGTGGCAACCTCTTTCACAAGCTGAGCGCCCATGTTCTCAAACGGGTCTTCCAGCTCAATCTCTTTTGCGATGGTAACGCCGTCGTTGGTGATGAGCGGCGCACCGAATTTCTTATCCAGAACTACGTTTCTGCCCTTCGGCCCAAGTGTGATTTTAACAGTATCAGCGAGCTTATCAAGACCAACCTGTAAGGATTTCCTTGCTTCCTCGCCGTAAGCGATAACCTTAGCCATTGTTTATGCCCCCTTAATTTTTCTAATATTTTAGTCAACTACCGCAAGGATGTCGGACTGACGAACGATTACATATTCGCAGCCGTCTACCTTAACCTCGGTGCCGGAATACTTGCTGGTAAGCACCTTGTTGCCCACAGCAACATACATTTTAACTTCCTTGCCGTCTACAAGCCCGCCGGGGCCAACAGCAATTACTTCAGCTACCTGAGGCTTTTCCTTTGCGGCGCCGGTAAGGATAATACCGCTTTTTGTGGTTTCCTCTGCTTCCACCATCTTGATTACTACCCTATCGGCAAGAGGTTTAATAGTCATTCTCTATTCCTCCTAGATTAGAATCTGCACGGGGTTCCATCATCCGCGCCCTGCGTATATGGATACCGTGTGCTTATTTTTAGCACTCAAAGTTATTGAGTGCTAATCTATGTACTATTGTATCCGTTTTTTTCGAAAAATCAAGGGGAGTTTATTTAACGGGTCTATTTTTTACAAATTGTTAAAAAATATAAGCCAATTCCTGAAAATAAAGAACGGGCGGCTGATTACAACCGCCCAAAAAATACAGTATATAATGATATCGACTTTTAACAAATACCCTTTGCACTGGCACTGCCCGCAAGCTTGGGCTGTGCGCCCTTTACATGCGCAAGCGGCAGCGAAAACGCGATGGCCCCGGGTAAAACCTCCGCCGACATCTCGCGGGTAACCTCGCATTCGCCGTCGTAGTTTACCACCGCATCCTGCGCCGACGAGATATGCAGGCTACGGGCACGGGTATAAAACACCACGTCGGAAAAGTTCTTATCATCAAGGTGCTTGCCGTTTTTGTATGTGCCAATCAGCTTTAAAAACCGTGCGCGGTTAATCTTTCTTACCATCACAATCTCCAGGAGGCCGTCCTCTAAGCTCGCGCGCGGCGCTGCATAAAAACCGCCCCCGTAGCACATGCCATTACCGCATACACCAATGGCAAAGTCCTCTGTGGGCAGGGTCTCTCCGTCTATCGTCAGGGTTAGTGTATTGCCAAGCCTTTGAAAGAAAAAGCACTGTATAATCGCCATGATATACGCCATGCTGCCGGTAACCAGCGGCATCTTTTTATAGCGCACCATGTTCATGCACACTGCCGAGTCAAAGCCGATTGAACACAGATTCGTACAGATACCGTGATTGGTTTTAATCAGGTCAAGATGGTGGACATCCCCCGCCAGCTGCGCGGCGATATCGTGAAAGGGAACCCCCGCAAAGCTGCGCACAAAATCGTTGCCCGTGCCGCAGGGCACCACCGCCACCTGAGCATTTGAATAGCCATAAGCCCCCGCTACCACCTCGCTGAGGGTTCCGTCCCCCCCGCAGGCATAAAAACGCGTTTCGCCACCTGCCTCACAGGTGCTTTTTACAAATTCGGCGGCGTCGCCAACGGCCTTGGTGATATAGATTCCATAGTCGGCACCCTTTTCTTTGCACACGGTATGTATCGTTTCAATCAGCGCGGTAACATGCTTGCCTTTGCCTGCCACAGGGTTTATGATAAAGATATGCCGCATTAAAAAACCCCCGAACCGTAAAAGATGTGTATAACTTCAGTATATAGCATTTTAACACATTTTCCAATAAGCAGCGTAAGATTTTTTATTTCCTTTGTACTAAAACCGTGGCAGATGAGCACCCTGCTTTCCGCAGACTAACAGACAGTCATAGCTTCTGATAATTTGTTTAGTAGACATTACGTTAAAAACTGATATAATAAAAAACCGAGATGTTTTATGTTTGGAGATGTTATAATTTGAAACAACTTTACGAGAAGTGCCTGGAGCTGTTTAAAAAATATAAGGAAACTATCCTCTACCTGGTGTTCGGGGGGCTGACTACGCTCATTAACATCGTTTCCTTCTGGGCGCTGAACAAGCTGCTTGTATTGAGCATGGATAAGGACACCGCACTGATGGTGAGCAACGCCGCCGCGTGGGTAATTTCGGTACTGTTTGCGTTTGTGACCAACAAGCTGTTTGTGTTCGAGAGCAAAAGCCTGCACGTTGGCCTTGTTTTAAAGGAACTGGTGCTGTTTGTGGGCGCGCGCCTGTTCTCCGGTGCCTTGGATATGGGCATTATGTACCTGTTTGTAAGTATTCTCGGCTTTAACGAGCTAGTGATTAAGATTCTCTCGAACATCCTTGTTATCATCATCAACTATGTGCTCAGCAAGCTGATTATCTTTAAGAAGAAAAAATAAACTGAAAATCAGCTATACCGCCAATTTTCGGTTTAGATGCACTGAAAGAAGTACTCTTGTGTGAATGGATTATATATAGAATTAACGAGGGTATAATCTACGCCTTGAAGTTCGCTTGTAGGTTGGTCGGCGGTATATATCTGCTCCGATGAAATAAAACTGATTAAGGAAATCCTCATGGTTTCTTACGAGGAGCTTTTTATATAACAAAAACGCAGCGTGAATGTACTGATCTTCAACGCTGCGTTTTAATAATTGTAGCTTAAAAATAATTCAACCCTATTGGTTAAAAAATCGGTTCAAAAACAGCTTGGTGCGCTCCTGCTGCGGGTTGTTGATCAGCTCCTGCGCGTTGCCCTGTTCTACAATCACGCCGTCGTCCATAAAGAGGATATGGTCGGCCACATCGCGTGCAAAGCCCATCTCGTGGGTGATAATCACCATCGTCATGCGCTCGCTGGCAAGCTCGCGGATGACCTTTAAAATCTCGCCCGTCAGCTCCGGGTCGAGTGCGCTGGTGGGCTCGTCAAAAAAGAGGATATCCGGCTTTAAGGCCAACGCCCGCGCAATGGAAACACGCTGCTGCTGCCCGCCCGAAAGCTGGTAGGGGTAGGCGTCCTCCTTATCCTCCAGCCCCATCTGCCGAAGCAGCCTGCGCGCGTTTTCCACGGCCTGCTCCTTCGTCTGCCCCGCCACATGAATAGGCGCCTCGGTGATGTTTCTGAGCACCGAGAAGTGGGGAAACAGGTTAAAGTTCTGGAACACCAGCCCGAAATAGGAGCGTATCCTTTTAATGTCTGCGGGGGGGGCATAAACCGCGGTGCCTGCCTCGTCGGTATGCACCAGTGTCTCACCCTTGTAAAGGATGGTACCGGTATCTACCTTCTCAAGCAGCGTGGCACAGCGCAGCAGGGTGCTTTTGCCCGAGCCGGAAGGCCCGATTACGCCCAGCACCTCTCCCTCTTCTACCGAAAGCGAGATGTCTTTAATCACCTCAAGGCCGTCAAACGCCTTGCCGATATTCTTCATTTCAAGCAAATTCATTTTAAATGACCATTCCTTTACGGGAATTGTGCGGTTTCGGCGAAGCCGAAATTTCAGTCTTCAGGCTGAAAAGCACAAAACCTAAAACCGAAAGATTTATCTTTCAGTTTACCGGTAGTAGTTCATGCGTTTTTCAATGAGCTCCATGCCCCACGCCACCACATAGTTCATGATATAGTAGAAGATACCCGCCACCACCAGCGGTATTACCGAAACCTGCGCCGAGGCCAGCGCCTGCGCGTTGGTGAACATCTCGCTTACCGATATTACCATCGCAAGCGAGGTATCCTTCACCAGCGTAATCACCTCGTTGGTAACGGGCGGCATGATGCGCTTGAACACCTGCGGCAGAATAATGCGCATAAAGGTCTGCTGTCGGCTGAAGCCCAGCACCTGGGCGGCCTCGTACTGCCCCGCGGGCATTGATTCAATGCCGCCGCGGTAGATTTCGGCAAAATAGGCCGCGTAGTTGAGCACAAACCCGATGACTACGGCCACAAAGCGGTACTCGCTGCTGATATTGATGTGAAAGATGTAGTAAGGGCCAAAGTATACCACCATCAGCTGCAGCATCAGCGGCGTGCCGCGCATGATGGAGATATAGATCTTTACCACCCAGCGCAGAATGCCGATTTTAGACATCCGCCCAAACGAAACCAGCAGCCCAAGCGGCAGCGAGAGTGCCAGCGTGAGCACAAAGATTTCAAGGGTGGTGAGCAGCCCCACTGAAAGCTGGGTGAATACCGCCGTCAGCTTTTGAGAGAATGTACTGCTCTGCGCAGCAAGAAGCGCCGCCGTATGTACCGTGAGCATCATGAAGGTTCCTTCCTTTTAGGGCTATTATTTACCGATGGTGGTAATATCCTTGCCGAACCAGTCGGTGGAGATCTTGGCGTTGGCGCCATCCTTAGCCATCTCAAGCAGGGTTTTCTCTACCTGATCGCGCAGCGCGGTATTGCCCTTCTTAAAGCCTACGCCGAATTCTTCGGCGCCTACTACCTCGTCAAGCACCGTGAAGCCCTTGCCCTTTTTCTCTATGTTATAGCGTGCCACGCACTCATCCATTACAACAGCGTCCACCGATCCGGCCTCCAGCTCCATCAGCGCCTTCATGTTGGAGTCGGTCTTTACAAGCTGCTTGGGCAGACTCTTGAAGTTTGCGTTGTTCTCGATAGCCGAAAGGGCGCTGGAATCCTCCTGCACACCCACAACCTTATCCTTGATATCCGCAAAGGCTTTGATGGGGGAATCCTTAAGCACCACAACAATCTGGTTGTTGTTCATGTAGGGCTTTGTCCACTCGTATTCATTCTCGCGCCCGTTGATGGTGAAGCCGTTCCAGATGCAGTCGATGTTGCCGGAATCCAGCTCCATGTTCTTAGAGTCCCAGTTAATCGGCTGAAGCTTCAGCTCCATGCCCATACGCTTGGCGGCTTCCTTCGCAAGGTCAAGGTCAAAGCCGGTGTAGGAGCCGTCGTCGGCTACAAAGCCCATAGGGGGGAATTCCTTATCAAACCCAACAGTAAAGGTTTTTTTGCCTGCGTTCTGAGCACAGCCCGAAAGCAGCAGTACCATTGCCATAACTGCCGCCAGAATTATACTAACTCTCTTTCTCATATACCATAATCCTCCGTACAAAATGTTCAACCACTCAGCCCATTGCCGTCAGACCATGCGCCGAATTTGCTGCTTTACTATTGTAATACATCATCTTGACAAAAGTCAATTGCAGAGACTAAAGCGCCTGTATCTTTTCAGATAAATAATTCAGCCGGCAGGAGTTCATTTCTGCCGGCATGCTATTTTATGGTGAAACTTTCGCGGCTGCGGCATTTAGCGGTTAGCTTCCACCAGCTCAACAATATTCCTCGGCGTACGCCAGCACTCCCGCTTCACCTGTGAGGGCTGAATAACAATGTTAAGCCGCTCCTCCAGCTCATCAAGCAGATTAATGAGGGCAAGCGAATCGAGCAGGCCGGTTTCAAAAAGGTCCAGCTCGTCGTTTTGAAGAATCTCCCGCTCTCCGCAAACCTGCGCGAGGATGGCTAAAACCTCTTCTCTCATACTGTTAACGTCCATAACACTACCCCTCTTCCCGGTTGAGCCGCATCTTGAGCGCCATCCGGTCACACTTGCCGTTTGCGGTAAGCGGCAGCGACACCATCAAATGTATACGGTTGGGCAGCATATAGGCGGGAAGACGCTGGGCCAGTTGCCTGCGTACCTCTGTGGCTGTAGTATCGGAGTCTGCCTTTGGCTGCACAAAGGCGTGCAGCACCAGCCTGCCGCCCTTCTCCTCCGCCACCACCGCACTCTTGGCCACGCCGTCCTGCTGATTAAGATTCTGCTCGATATCCTGCAGCTCTATGCGGTAGCCACCGCGTTTAACCTGTGTATCGGCCCTGCCGCTGAAATACAGCTCTGCGTTTTTCAGAAAGCCGTAATCTCCCGTTAAATAGGCGGGCAAGCCGTTATATTCCATAAACCCGCCCTGCAGCCCGCCCGCGTAACCCTTTGCCACCGCGGAACCTACAATCAATATCTGCCCTGTCTCACCGTTCGGCAGGGGGGCGAGCGCTTCATCCACAATAATAATATGGGTTTTCTCCCTTGCACAGCCCAGTGATAATCTCTGCTGCCGCACCATTTCGCCGTCAATCTCCGTCGCCGTCACCGCCACCGTCGCCTCGGTGGGGCCGTAGGCGTTGATTACCCGCAGCCCCGTAAAGCGCTCCTTCAAGCGCTGTACGGTAACAGGGTGCAGCGTTTCCCCGCAGAAGAAGATACACCGCAGGTTCGGCAGCAGGCGCTCGTTAAACAGCTCATCCGCAAGGCAGAGTTCGGCAAATGAAGGTGTCATCACCGCAATTCCCGCTCCGCTCTCTTTTAAGCGTGAAAAAAACAGGGGGTAATCCTGCTGAACCGTTTTCTCCAGTACAAACAGCGTTCTTCCGGTGGAGAAAGCAAGGTAGATGTCTGCTGCCGAAAGGTCGAAGGAGAACGCTGCCTGATTAAGCACCACAGCACAATCGGTCTCCCGAATTGCGGGGAGCTGCCGCAGCCATTCGATAAAGCCGTCAAGATTCCCGTAGCTCACCATTACCCCCTTGGGCATTCCTGTACTGCCCGAGGTAAATAGGATATAAGCAAGGCTATCCGCCGACGGTTCTTTAAACTGCCGCGCCGGATATTGCTGCTTTATACAGGCACTTTCCATATCCCGCAGGGCTAAAGAAGGCAAGCCCCTGATCTCAAGCTCCTCCACCGCCAGCAGCAAGGTACACCCCGCCTGCTCCGCCATCTGCTTGATGCGTGCAGGCGGGGTGCCGCTATCGGCCGGAACATATGCCCTGCCCAGCAGCAGGCAGGCCAGAAAGCACACCGGCATCATCGGCTGCTTATGCCCGTAAACCAATACCGGCTCCTCCCCCGGGGAAGCCTGCCGTATCGCCTCGGCTACCGCAAGGGCAGCGTTCACCAGCGCATCGTAGCTTAGGCACCCTTGTTGGGAGCTGTATGCTGTTCTGTTAGGGTATAGACGGCAGTTTTCAAGAATCTGCTGTAACAGCATCGAGGGTTTCCTCCTGCTTTATCTGTTCGGGCGGGATGAGACTATGGTCGTACAGTACGCGAGAATGGTTCTGTAAAACCAGCTCGCGCCCAAGGGTTTCACCCGTTAAACGGCTGATAATCCGCCTGTAAACGCGGCTGGTACGGTAATAGTCTTCCCCTTCTTTTACAAAGCAATGCCCCTCCTCTTCTATACGATAACGGTTGGGGTAAGGGGTCTGTGAGCGCAGCTCGCCGCAGAGGTCGGTCTCATCCAGCCACACCCGCAGCTGAACGGGCTGATTGGTGGTATTTTTAAATCGGTAGTCGATATTCTTGTAAAACACCGAGGTGCCGGTGCCAAACGGCACACGGCGTCCGCTGTCGGGGAAAACCGCGTCGCCGTGGTGGTGGAGCTCGGTTACCGTAAGCGGGCTGTTAAGCACCAGCCAGTGAACCATATTGGCAAGCTGACAAAGTCCGCCGCCCACATCGGCCTTCGGGCGGCCCTTCACCAAGGTCATGCCCATGCTGTAGCCCTTCGCCGCGCTTACCTTACCTACCGTTTTCCAAAAAGAGAAGGTCTCACCCGGGTAGATGGTTAGTCCGTCCACCTTAGCGGCGGCCAGCCTAAGGTTGATTACCTTATTGCGCTGCAGCTGCATATCCACCCCCGTCAGCTGTCTTAACAGCATGGAACGGTGCCCTTTTACGATATGCTCTAGGCTCTGCGGCGCATGGGCTTTCGCAAAGCGTTCGCCGGAGAGCAGGTCTTTTATATCTCTTAGCAGATATTCCTTCAGCAGCGAGATTTTATAGCACAGCGGCCCGCATTCACAAAACAGCATGCGTTTTTTCATAGCTATGTATCCCTTTCCGACATTGTACTGCAAATTAGCTTATATATTATTTTGAATTATATCAATATTTTTACATTTAATCAACAAAATTTTTTGATGAAAAAATAGCGGCAACACCTGCTAAAAAGTAAACATTGCTGCTATTCGCCTATGAAGAACCCTCACTTTTACTGCTGAGAAAATTCCACATATTCCGCTACGGTGCCGTCGGGGTGCCGCACCGTCATATTCCATCCGGTGGGAACCTTGGTGATATCCCGTATAATCTCCGCGCCGCTATTTAAAAGATACTCTTTGTATTCCGCAACCGAATCCACCTGAAAGGTTACCCTGGTTTGAGCAAAGGGCTTGAGAGCCTCCTCCGAGCCGCTGAGTATCAGCACTTGCGCCACCTGCGCCAGCGTTAAGCCCGTCTGCTTATATTCAAACCGCAGCCTGCATTTTTCCCCATAAAGCTCTTCGTAAAAGGCAACAGTATCGTTGATGTCCTGCGTGTATACCCTGCAAAGGGTTTGCTTGATTGTCATTTGTCATTACTCCTTTATACTACTGTCTTACGTTGCGGTAATAGAAAATTGCCAGCTGCGTGCGGTCGCGCAGGTGCAGCTTTTCAAGAATCACGCTGATGGTGTTGCGCACCGTACCCTCGCCCATGTAAAGCGATGAGGCTATCTCCTTATTGCTCTGTCCGTCGGCAATCAGGGTGAGGATTTCGGTTTCCTTTTCCGTAAGCCCAAAGGCGGCAAAGTCGGTGTGCGTGCTTTCCTGCATCAGCTGTGGCAGCTTTGCGACAATATCCTCGCCGAATACGGTCTGTCCGCTGTATACCGCCTTCAGTGCCGGTACAATGCTCTCGAAATTCTGCTTTAATATGTACCCCTTCGCACCGATCTTGAGCGCGCGGATGATGTATTCGTCGTCGGCAAAGGTGGTTAAAAAGAGCACCCTTGCCTGCGGGTGGGCTTTCAGTATAACATCCGCAGCCTCCAGCCCTGTCATGTTGTCCATGCGGATATCCATCAGCAGAATATCGGGCTGTTGGTCTTCATAAAGCGAGACAGCCTCCCGTCCGCTGCCGCCGGTGGCCGCTACCTCAATATCCCCCGAGGCCTCTACAATGGTTTTCAGCGACATGCTCACCAGCCGGTCGTCATCCACTATTACAATCCTCATATCTGCAATCCTGCCTTTCCCGCAGCGGTTTCATTATCCGGGCCCTTCGGCACCGAGATAAACAGCTCAAAGCCGTTTTCTTTTGTGATGTGCAGGATGCCCCCTAAGCTGTCTACCCTGTCACGGATATTCTTAAGCCCAAGCCCCTCATTGTTTATACGGGTTTTCATGCTGCCGTTATCCCGTACAATCAGCTGGTAAAGGGCGGGGTGCTCGCGTATAATCACCTGCACCTGTGTGGCGTTGGAATGCTTTGATACGTTGGAGAGCGACTCTTTTAATATCGCGATAAACGCATATTTTACGGCGCGCTCCGGGTTCTCCTGCACGTCGTATTCCAGTGTTGCGGGGCAAAAACGAAAGCCGTTTACCAGCGCCTGCACCTCTGAAAGCAGGTCTACCGATTCATCATGCAGGTCGTGGATGCTCTTGCGCACACTGTCCATCCCCTTCGAGAGGGTGTCCTTTAGTTGCCTAAGGCTCTCGCGCTGAGCCTCATCCTTAGTGATTGCCAGCAGCGCGCCAATCTGCAAAATGGCGCTGGAAAGCAGGTGCCCCACCGTATCGTGCATCTCGCGCGAGATTCGGTTGCGCTCGCGCAGGGTGGCAAGGTTCACCTCATAATCCTGCTTCTCCAGCAGCTCTCTGTTCTTCTCCTGCAGGCTGATGGAAAGCTCCTTTGCGCTGTCGCGCAGGGAGATAAACTCGCTTCTGAGCCTTTGCTGCGTCGCGGTCTGGTATTTCATCAGGCAGGCAAGCCCGCAAAATACGGCAATCAGCGCCGCATTCAGCAGGCCCACCGCGCTCACCTGAAGCGCAAGCGGAACAGCTGCCAGAAACACCGCCCATTTAGGCTTTAAAAACCCGATATCGTAACAGATAAGCGGCAAAAAGCACAGGGGCTGCTTTATAAAGATACACAGCGCCGAATAGGCCAAAAACAGGATGAGCTTTACCCTATCCTGCCCAAGGTATTCATTGAGTGCAGTAACCATTACGGCTAAGATTACCCACGCCACCGCATACAGGCTGCCGCTGACAGGAAGAAACACCAGCATACACAGCACAAAAAGGATTGTCTTGTTCAAAAGCCCGTACACCTTGCGCACCCCCTCTAATCTATTGTAAATACTAGCATAAAAAGAGCAGGGCTACAACCACCTGCTTAAACATCCGTCATTCGGGGTGATGACATTTGTCATGTCCAAACGGGAGGCATCTCACTCCCAAACGAACCGTCAAGGGTTTATAATTCAATCATAGATTAAACGCACGACATGGAAAGGACTGTGACCGGTATGGTAGTAAAGGTAGAAAACCTGGTAAAGAGATATGGAGACCTGATTGCGCTCGACCATCTGAACCTCTCGGTTGGCGAGGGCGAGGTGTTCGGTCTGCTGGGCCCCAACGGCTCGGGTAAAACCACCGCAATCAACTGCATTTTATCGCTGCTGAAATATGATAAGGGCGATATTGAGGTATTTGATAAGCCCATGACCCCCACCGCCTACGAACTTAAGCGCAACATCGGCATCATCTTTCAGAACGTGGCGGTATTTGAGGAGCTCACCGTTTATGAGAATATCGACTACTTCTGCGGGCTGTATGTAACCGATAAACTCAAGCGCAAGCAGCTGGTGGAAGAAGCCATCGACTTTGTCGGCCTAAACGACTTTTGCAAATTCTACCCCAAAAAGCTCAGCGGCGGCCTGCTGCGGCGTTTAAATATCGCCTGCGGCATCGCCCACAAGCCAAAGCTTATTATCCTAGATGAGCCCACTGTTGCGGTAGACCCGCAGAGCCGCAATAATATTCTTGAGGGTATTCAAAAGCTCAACCGTCAGGGCACCACCATCATTTACACCTCGCATTACATGGAGGAGGTAGAGCAGATCTGCACCCGCATCGCCATTATGGATAAGGGCAAGATCGTAGCCTCGGGCACCAAAGAGGAGCTCAAGGGGATGATTAAAACCGGCGAAAAAATTACGGTAGAGATCTTTGGTGCCGAATGCGCACAAACCGTAGGTATTAAAAATATCGCAGGAGTAAACTCGGTGGAGTGTGTTGGGAACACACTGGTGGTAAAGTCGCAGCGCGGCAAGAACAACCTCACCGAGGTTGTAGAGTACTTAAAGCAGCACAGCATCGGCTACGGAAAGATTTTCTGCGAGCTGCCCACCCTCAACGATGTTTTCCTTGAGATTACCGGCAAACAGCTTCGTGATAACGCATAAGGAGGATTAGGCTGTGTTTCTTCATATATTTACAACCAGGTTGAAATGCCTTATGCGCGATTTCGGGATGATGTTCTGGACCGCACTCTTTCCTATTTTGCTGGCAACCCTGTTCGGGCTTGCATTTACCAATCTCTCAAGCCTTGACACATTTAAAGAGATACCGATAGCGGTAGTGGATAACGCCGCCTACCAGATGAGCCCGGGGCTGAAGCCGGCACTTGAAGGGGTATCAAGCGAAGGCGAGAATAAGATGTTCCTGCTTACTGCCTGCAGCGAAGAAAAAGCAGCACAGCTTTTAAAGGATGACAAGATCAAGGGCTACCTGCTGCCGCTTGAGGGCGATAAGCTTCGTGTGGTGGTAAAGGAATCGGGCATTTCGCAAACAATCCTAAAATCCTTCGCCGACCATTACCTGCAGGTGAGCTCTGCATATAAAGAAATCCTTATGCAAAACCCCTCTGCCATTCAGGCCCTCATGGACACTACACAGAAAGATGTAAACTATTTTAAAGAGGTAAGCACCGACGCGAAACCTGACGATACCCTTGTTTACTACTTTGCGCTGATTGCCATGGCCTGCCTTTACGGCGGATTTCAGGGCCTAAAGGAAGTTTCGGCGGTTCAGGCAAACCAAACCTGTCAGGGGGCGCGCGTAAACCTTGCCCCGGTGCACAAGATGAAGGTGTTCGGCTACTCGCTGCTAGCGGCGGTTCTGATACAAATTCTTACCATTCTGCTGCTTATCTGCTACCTCTATTTTGTTATCGGCGTACAATTCGGCGATAAGCTTGGGTATATTATACTGGCAGTCGTAGCAGGAAGCTTTATGGGTGTAGCCTTCGGTGCCATGGTAGGCGCCGTTATGAAAAAGCGTGAAGGAATTAAGATTGCTGTTATTATCGGCCTTTCCATGATTTTCTCGTTTCTCTCCGGCTTGATGTTCCCCGCCATAAAGTATATCGTGGCCAGAAACGTGCCTATCCTTTCGTATCTCAACCCTGCCAGCCTCATCTCTGATGCGTTCTATGCGTTATACTATTACGACACCCTGAATCGTTACTTCTTAAACATCGGTCTGCTCTTCGGCTTTTCAGGGCTGCTGTTTTTGATTGTTTACTTCATCATGAGGAGGCAGAAATATGCAAGTCTTTAAGGTTTATTTCAAGGTTATACGCAAAAACCTTTCTATTATGCTGGTTTATGTGATAATATTCCTCTCCCTTGCCGTAATGACCACGCTTTTTAATAAGCCCGCTGCGGTTACAGAATTCTCTTCTACCAAGTGCCGTATTGCGGTAATAAACGACGATGCAGGCGCCGTATTCGCACAAGGGATGGAGAATTATCTTGCCGAAAATGCTGAAATAGTAAGTGTTAAAACCGATAAGCAGAGCCTTCAGGATGCGCTGTTTTTCGGAGACGTGGAGTATATCCTGCACATTCCAAAGGGCTTCAGCGAGGACTTTTTAAAGGGCGGCCATAATATCCTGCTTGAGAAAACAACCAAGCCCGATTCCACCGCAGCCGTTCAGCTCGACTTTCTGCTCACCCGTTACCTGGGGCTGGCTTCCACCTACTCCGCTGCTCTGCCCGATATTACAACCACGCAGCTGATAACCAATGTGAAAAACGACCTGAAAAATACCGCCGAGGTAACGCTTTCCACCCAGCAGAAAGCTGTAGACAATACTGATAACACCTTTTATAGCTACTTTATCTACCTCACCTATTCTATGATGGCTGTGATGATTCTTGGGGTTACCTCCATCATGATGGTGTTCATGAACTCCGATGTTCGAAAGCGCAATATGGCCTCTACCCTGCCAAACCTAAGCTTTAACCTGCAGCTGTTTTTAGGCAATATCGTGTTCTCGGTTGCTGTATGGGCAATTTTATGCGGCTTTGTTTATGTGCTGCACCCCGCTCAAATCGGCAATGCCGATATGGTTATGCTCTTTGTAAACTCTTTGGTTTATACCCTTGTCTGCCTGAGCATCAGCTTTTTAATCGGCAGCCTTATCAAGAGCAAAAACGTACAGAACATTATTGCTAACGTCTTCTCCCTTGGTTTAAGCTTCATCAGCGGCGTATTTGTACCTCAGGAGCTTCTGGGGGATACGGTAACGAAAATCTCAAGCTTTACCCCCACCTACTGGTATGTTAAGACCATTCTTAACCTGAAGGCCGCCTCTGATACGCTGCCGATTGTTTACGGTATTCTGATTCAGCTGGGCTTCGCGGCCGCATTCCTGATTATAACGCTTGTTATCTCCAAGAATAAGCGCGCCACCAACGCGTAATAATTCAACCATAGCAAAGGCCGCAGGGTGCTGTTCCCTGCGGCCTTATTGTTATACTTAACTGCTTAAATAGACTGATACAAATCCTTATAAGCCTTTGCTGATTTCCCCCATGTAAAGTCGGAGGTCATGGCCGCACGCTGCAGCGCTGTCCACGCCTCTTTATTGAGATAACAGCCCCTCGCACGCTCCACCGCACCCAGCATATCGTGGGCGTTGTAGGTTTTAAAGGTAAAGCCGTTGCCGTCGCCGCTGCCAAAATCGCGGATGGTATCCTTCAGCCCGCCCGTTTCGCGTACAATCGGCGCCGTACCGTAGCGTGCCGCTATCATCTGGGCAAGGCCGCACGGCTCGCTCTTAGAGGGCATCAGGAACATATCGGCGCCCGCATAGATCTTATGGGCGAGTGCCGGAATAAAGCCCGCGATAAACCGCACGTTCTGCGGGTATTTATCCTGCATGCTGCGGAAGAACTCCTCATACATATGCTCACCGGAGCCAAGCACCACCACCTGTGTGCCGACGCGCAGCATATCCTCAAACACATACTTAATCAGGTCTAACCCCTTGTGTGCCACCAAACGGGATACCACCCCGATGAGCGGCGTGTTCTCCATTGGCTGCATTGAAAGCTCGCGCAGCAGCGCCTCTTTGTTGACGGCCTTTTTATCAAGGGTGTTTACATCGTAGCATTCATAGATCAGCGAATCGGCGGCTGGGTTATACATATCGGTGTCCAGCCCGTTTAAAATACCCGAGAGCTTGAATCGACGAGCCTGCAAAAAGCCATCCAGCCCATGCGAGAACCATGGGTCAAGAATCTCCTCCGCATAGGTGGGGCTTACGGTGGTTACGCGGTCGCTCATCTCGATAGCGGCCTTCATAAAGTTTATTGCGGCACCATACTCCAAGAAACGAGCGTCGCGCTTGTCAACGCCCAGCACGTCCCCCAACAGTTCCATGCCGTACATTCCCTGATACTGGATGTTATGGATGGTGAACACGGTTTTTACCCGCTGCAGGCTAGGCACCCCGCGGTAAAACAGGTTGAGGTAAAGCGGCACAAGCGCCGTCTGCCAGTCGTTGGCGTTTAGAACATCGGGCTCAAAATCTATATGGCGCAGCATCTCCAGCACTGCCTTAGAGAAGTAGGCAAACCGCTCGGCATCGTCAAAATAGCCGTATAGCCCGGGGCGCTTGAAGTAGTACTCGTTATCGATTAAATAATAGGTAACCCCATTCTCGATGGCCTCAAAGATACCGCAGTACTGCTTGCGCCAGCTTAAATCCACCTCAAAGCTGGTAAGAAAGTGCAGGCCTTCACGCAGGGCGGGCTTGATATCACTGTAAAGTGGAATTACCACACGGCAATCTACGTCCTCGTCTTTCAGCGCCTTAGGCAGAGAACCCGCCACATCGGCTAACCCCCCCGAGGCGATAAACGGCTGCGCCTCGCTGGCGATAAACAACACCTTTAACGGTGCCGGTGCCGAAACCGGAGGCATCGTCGGCTCCATAATCGGGTGCACCATTTCTGCAACAGGCGTCTCCACGGCCTTGGCGGGCTTTGGTGCCTTTTTAGCCTTGGGCGCCGCGGATTCCGCCGTTTTTTTTGCAGCGCGTTTTGCGGGAGCTTTTTTCTCCGTTGTTTCGGCGGCTGCCTTTTTTGCCGCACCGCTCTTGGCAGATGCCTTCGCCGCGGGCTTCTTTTCCTCCTGCGCCTTTTCCTGCTTTCCTTTTGTTTGGCTCATAATCCGTCGTCTCCTTTACTGAGGCTTGTTTGAAATAAGATCCTTTTGCTATACAAACAGGCCTGCCATCCTTATTCCACCGCCTATGTATACGGTTATCTGTTTTATGATAGCATACAAGAGGGCAGTAAACTGTCGCAATATTAAAGCAGTTACACCACACTGGCCTTGGAGATAAACACGGGGTAGGAAAGGTAACCCATCAGCATTCGGTTGTCCTTTATAGTCACATCCTTATCGGTGATGCAGTAGTTCAGCACGCTCTTTTCGCCGATGCTGGTATCCTGCATGATAATAGAGTTGGAAATCTTCGCACCTTTGCCAACGGTAACCCCGCGGAACAGCACCGAGTTTTCAACCTCTCCCTCAATCATACAGCCGTCGGCTATCAACGAGTTGGTTACCTTGGAGTTGAGGCCATACTTGGCGGGCATATCGTCGCGCACCTTGGTATAGATGGGGCCGTTGTTGATGAACAGCTCGTCGCGTACTTCTTTGTTCAGCATCATCATGTTGGCGTCAAAGTAGTCGCGCATGCTGTCAATCTTGGCGCAGAAGCCCTTGTATTCATACCCGTAGAGCCTCATGGCAGAGGCCTTCGCCTGCAGCACGTCCTTTTCCATGCTGAAAAGGTTGCGGCTCATGTTCTCGGTTACCAGCCGCTCCAGCAGCGCCTTTTCCATAATCATCAGATTAAGCGATACGTTGCACTCGCCCTGAATGCCGGGGTTAATCATTACATCGGTAATCCGCCCGCTTTCGTTGCAGCTGAATACCGTGGCATCGCGGCAGTTTTGGGCATTGAGCTCCTTTCTCTGGTAAACGGCGGTAATCTCGGCCTCTTTTTCGATATGCTCGTTAAGGATGGTTTTGATATTGTAATTGCAGATCGTATCACAGTCGGCCAGCACCACATAGCGCGCGTCGGAATGCTTAATAAAGCCCATAATGCCCGCCAGTGCCTCAATACGACCGCGGTAGATACCCGAAACCCCTGCATTGCCGAACGGCGGCAGGATATACAGCCCCTCGCGCTTTCTGGCAAGGTCCCACTCACGGCCGGAGCCGAGGTGATCCATCAGCGACTGATAGTTGCTTTTGGTAATAACCCCCACCGACTGGATGTTGGAGTTTACAAGGGATGAAAGCGTAAAATCTATAAAGCGGTAGCGCCCGCCAAACGGCACGGATGCCATCGTTCTTTTTTCGGTCAGCTCCCTGAGCATCTCATCGTGCATATTGGAGAAGATAATCCCCAGAATCTTTTTTCTATCTTGCATAGTAAGATCCATGCCCTTTCTTTTAGGCTTTATGCCCAAAAGAAAGGGCATAAAACCGATTATAAAAAGTGTCGATGCCGCTTTGCGGCAGAAGCGGTTATACTGCGAAAGACATTTTTCAACGCTTAAAAGAATGTTCTTTCAAGCTATTCCTCCTGCCGGTCGGCGTCGATCATCTGCTTGGGTTTCACCACACTGCCCGCTTTGAGCTTTGCCCCGGCGCCGATAACGGCAATGCCCCAGTCGTCCTTGTTTTCCACCTGCTCGGGGCGCATACCCACCACGCAGTTTTCGCCGATTATAACATCCTCGGCCACAATGGCATACTGCACCACCGCGCCGCTTTTAATAACCGTACCGGGCATGATGATACTGTCGCGCACCACAGCGCCCTTTTCAATAGTAACCCCGGCAAACAGCACCGAGAAATCCACCGTACCGAAGATATTGCAGCCCTCGGCAATCATAGCGTTCTGAACGTTAGCCTCCTCGCCTACATAGTGCGGCGGCATAACGGGGTTGCGCGCATAGATCTTCCACGAAGGGTCGTGCAGCTCAAGCGGCACCTTGGGGTCGAGCAGGTCCATGTTGGCCTCCCACAGGCTGTCGATGGTGCCTACGTCCTTCCAGTAGCCCTCAAACGGGTAGGCCACAAGCTTCTGCCCGTCAGCAAGCATGGCGGGGATAATGTCCTTGCCGAAGTCTTTGGAGGCGTTCTGGTCGCGCTCGTTCTCCTCCAGATACTTTTTCAGCTTCTTCCACGAGAAGATGTATACACCCATCGAGGCAAGGTTGCTCTTGGGCTTTTGGGGTTTCTCTGCAAATTCAAAGATCCTGCTGTCCTCATCCGCTGCAATAATACCGAAGCGGGAGGCCTCCTCCCACGGCACGGTGATTACCGCAATGGTGCAGTCGGCGTTCTTTGCCTTATGAAAATCGAGCATCTTCTCGTAGTTCATCTTATAGATATGGTCGCCGGAAAGCACCGCAATGTACTCGGGGTCGTAGCCCTCGATGAAATGGATGTTCTGGTAGATGGCATTGGCCGTACCGCGGTACCAGTCGGAGCCGGTAGCCTTCTGGTAGGGGGAAAGCACATGTACACCGCCGTGGCTGCGGTCTAAATCCCACGGCTGGCCGTTTCCGATGTATTCGTTAAGCTCCAGCGGCTGGTACTGAGTGAGGATGCCGACGGTGTCTATGCCGGAGTTCACACAGTTGGAAAGTGTAAAGTCGATGATGCGATACTTTCCGCCGTAGGGTACCGCGGGCTTTGCAAGGTTTTTTGTGAGCACATGCAGTCTGCTGCCCTGCCCTCCGGCAAGAAGCATTGCAATCCATTCCTTTTTGCGAATCATAGTTTAGTCTTCTCCTTTTTCTGCCTGATATTGCGGGGGAGGATTCGTTGGGCATCGGCAATGAATTACACCTTGCCTTTTCCCTTTTTTGCGGTGGTTTCCGCGGTTTTATGCGAAGGCTTTTCTGCCCGCAGCGCCGACCTTGCCGCTGCGGCCGATGGCCTTAAATACAAGATAGAGGAGGGCGGGATATCCAGCTCTGCCGACTGTGCAAACCCGTGCCACGGCTGCTTTTCGGCGGTGTACTGGGTAAGCACCGTGCAGCCGGTACCGCCGTATTCGGTGTCATCGGTGTTAAACACCACACGCCAGCGGCCCTTATAGGGAAGCCCCACACGGTAGCCGCTGCGCCTTACGGGGGTAAAGTTGCACACTATCAGCAGTTCTTCACCCGCAGCCTCGCCCTTTCGGCGAAAGATGATCATGCTGTGCTGCGTGTCGTCACCCGCCACCCACGCAAAGCCCTCGGGGCTATCGTCGTTCTGCCATAGCGCAGGCGTTTGCAAATAGTAATGGTTCAGGGTTTTTACATAGTGCTGCAGCTTGCGGTGCGGCTGAAAATCCAGCAGCAGCCAGTCGAGGCCCTTTTGAAAGTCCCACTCAATAAACTGCCCGAACTCCTGCCCCATAAACAGCAGCTTCTTACCGGGGTGCGCTGCCATAAACGCCAAAAACGCGCGCATCTGAGCAAACTTTTCTTCATACTCGCCGGGCATTTTAGAGATGAGCGAGCACTTGCCGTGCACCACCTCGTCGTGCGAGATGGGCAGGATATAGTTCTCGGAAAAGGCATATACAAACGAGAAGGTAAGCTTGTTATGGTTATATTTGCGGAACAGCGGGTCGGTAGAAACATACTGCAGCATATCGTTCATCCAGCCCATGTTCCACTTAAAGCTGAAGCCTAAGCCCCCGTCATAGGGCGGCTTGGTTACCATCGGCCACGCGGTGGATTCCTCGGCAATCATCATGGCATCGGGGAACGCCTCGTATACCGCCTGATTGAGCTTTCGCAGAAAAGCAACAGCCTCCAGGTTCTCGCGGCCGCCATTTATGTTCGGTGTCCACTGCCCGCGCTCGCGCCCGTAATCCAGGTAGATCATTGAAGCCACTGCATCTACGCGAAGCCCGTCGATATGGTAAAGGTCAAACCAGAACAGTGCACTTGATACCAGAAAAGACTGTACCTCGGTTTTGCCGTAGTCGAATACCCGCGTGCCCCAGCCCTCGTGCTCCATCTTCTGCTTATCGGCATATTCATAGCACTTGGTACCGTCGAACTCGAATAACCCGTGTTCATCCTTGGGAAAGTGCGCCGGAACCCAATCCAGTATTACACCGATGCCCGCCTGATGAAAGCGGTCTACAAAGCGCATAAAGTCATGCGGCGTGCCAAAGCGAGAAGTGGGCGCAAAATAACCTGTCACCTGATACCCCCACGAGCCGTCGTATGGGTATTCGGTAACCGGCAGCACCTCTATATGGGTATACCCCATCTCTTTTACATAGGGCACAAGCTCGTCGGCCAGCAGCTCATAGCTTAAAAGGCTGCCGTCGGGGTGGCGCTTAAACGAACCCAGATGCACCTCATACACGTTCATCGGGCTTTTAAAGATATTGCGGTTATGTAGCCCCTGCCTATAGCGCTCATCATGCCAGGTATAACCCGAAAGGTCGTAGGCCTTGGAGGCCGTTTGCGGGCGGGTTTCGCAGTGATAGCCAAACGGATCGGCCTTCAGCAGCTCCCGGCCGTCGGCGGTGAAAACGCAGTATTTATAGCTGTCATACTGCTTGATACCGGGGATAAAGCACTCCCATATTCCTTCCTCGGTAAGGCGGGTCATGAGGTTACGCTCTTTATTCCAGCCGTTAAAGTCGCCCACCACCGAAACCTGAGCGGCGCGGGGCGCCCACACCCTGAACATCGCACCTTCCGCTGTTAAATGGCACCCCAAAAAGTGATACGCCCGGTAGTTCGTACCCTCATGGAATAAAAACACCGACAGATCATTTTCACCTTTATTAGGGGCTGTGTTGTCCTTCTTTTTCATTCGCTCTCTCCTCGACATCCGTAACCCTATCTATTATGAACGAAATCGCTTGCCATTTTTGGCGACTTTTGTTTTTCATAATAATTAACGTTATTGTTTTTACTCCCCCAAGCTTACAGCTTAGCAGGAAAGTTTTTCTTTTATTTTACCACATCCATACCATTTTTCAATAGTTTTTTAGTAAAAATAAATTAAGTTTGTATTTCATTTTGCCTGATGTTTATCTAAAATTCACATATGAATTCCACATTCCCATCAATTTTAACCAATGTGGTATTCGAGCTTTCAGCCGTGCGCAAAACATACATATTTTATTCGGGAATTTATGTAATTATTACCCATATTCAAGTATTCCCACACAACAACAAAAAGCCCCCGGAAGTTCCGGGGGCAACGATGTTACAATATTCGGCTGTTAAGCTTGCTTAATGTTGTTAGGGCTGAAATAGCTGATAGCAGCCTTATCCTCGGTTACCGGAAGGTCTTTGCCCAAAGCCGTGATCTTATCAGAGAGCTCGGTACCCTTCAGGGCTGAGAGAATGCTTGACTTCACCTTCTCAAATTCAGCGGTGTCGCTCTTGGTATCCTTGCGGACAGCCACAAACACATAGTCCTCTTTATCAAAGATAAACGGCTCATCGTTCTTCGCGGCAAAAACTGCGTCGCGCAGGGTCTGCGGGTAGTTTGAATCGTCCTTCTTCACGATCATCTTATAGTTGTCGTCGGTATCGTTTGCGGTTACCTCATACTTGGGGTTAATCTCCTTGTTAAAGGCAGCGGCAGCCTCGGTAATCTTCTTACCGGACTTAACACTTGCAAGGGCGTTGTTGGCGGCGGTTTTGGTCTTGGTCTTGGTGGCGTCGTCCGCTCCGCTAACGCTGGTGCCAAAGGCATAGATAATCGCATAGTTGTTTACAAAGTAATCCTTCAGGGTTTCCTCTTTAACCTCTTCAAGGCCGCCCTTGCCGTAGTATTTGTCAAAGATGGCGGTGTTCTTCTGCTCCACCGTAATGGCGCTCTTCAAAGTCTCCTTGCCGATACCGTTCTTCTCGTATACAGTGCCGTAAAGGGAAATTGCATATTCGGTGGATTGATCAATGGAGGCCTGATCTTCGGCGGTAAGGGCAAGGCCAAGCTTCTCGAACTCACGTTCAATGGCTACCTTGCGTTTGCACTGCTCGATGGTCTTGTTATAAATCCACACCTTGGCGTCCTGATCCTCAATCTTCTGCTTGAGCACGTCGGTCTTGGTATCGGTAATCTTGCTGGCGGCCTGCTGATAGGCGCTAAACTGATAATAAAGGTACAGGCCGGTGGGTATCTGCACGCCATCAACCGTAACCACCCATTTGGCATTGGCGCCGGCGCAGGCGGTAAGCGCAAACATCATCATTGCAGAGAGTGCCAGAGAAATAAAACGGATTACTTTTTTCATGGTCTATCTACCCTTTCAAATATCAAGGAATCGGGGTGAAAATCCACCCATAATACTAGTCAGCGATTGCTGGAACAGGAGGATACGATGATCAAGTCGTAAGGCAGCAATTCAAAGCCGCGAAAATTCGTCACTGAGCGGATTATGAATTGCTTTAATCAGCGTTTCCTTTACACAATACTTGTAGATTATACACCTTTTGCATAGGCTTGTCTATACCGCCCATGAGGCAAAGGATTGAAGTTTTTTTGAATTTTTTCAGTGCTTTATCGCAAAAAAGATTTACATTCTTTTGTTAGCCTAAAAATTATTGCTGCTTCAGCGCGGCTTCATCCAGCGCGTTCAACACGGTGGTGATGGTATCCACCGGCTGCTCGTTCTGAAGCATCTTTACCGCGATATAGGGCTTGCTGCCCGCGTTTACCAGTACCCGCCCCTTTAAAGCCGCAACCAGCATACTTGCCGTCTGCATCGAAAAATGCTCCATGTAGAGGATTAAACTGTCGGCCTTCTGGGTGATTTCGCTGATGCCCAAACGCTGCGCCTTGTTGCGCACCAGCGCTACGTCAATCAGCCCCTTAACCGCCTGCGGTGGCTCGCCGAAGCGGTCGATGAGCTCGTCGATTACATCCATTACGTCGTTTTCATCGCGGATGCTCGCAATACGGCGGTAAATCTCAATACGCTGGGTGAGGTTCTCGATGTATTTTTCGGGGATATGCGCCTCGATGCGCACATCGATGAGGCACTCGCTGCTGCCAAGCTGCGGAGCCTCGCCGCGCTCCTCCAGCACCGCGTCGTTTAACAGCTTTACATAAAGGTCGTAGCCCACCGATGCCATGTGCCCGTGCTGCTGGGCACCCAGGATGTTGCCCGCACCGCGGATTTCAAGGTCGCGCATCGCGATGCGGAAGCCCGAACCGAACTTGGTAAACTCGCGTATCGCGGTAAGGCGTTTGGCGGCGATATCGCTTACCACCTTGCCGCGCCGGAAGGTCATGTAGGCAAACGCACGGCGTGAAGAGCGCCCTACCCGTCCCCTCAATTGGTACAATTGCGAAAGGCCCATGTAGTCTGCGTCCTCGATAATCAGCGTATTGCAGTTGGCAACATCCACGCCCGTTTCAATGATGGTGGTACACACCAGAATATCTATTTCATGGTCTACCAGCTTGCGCCAAACCTCCGAAAGCTCCTCCTCGCCCATACGCCCGTGCGCTACGGCAATGCGCGCCTCGGGTATCTCATTTAAGATGCGCGCGCCGCACTGTTCGATAGAATCGATGCGGTTGTGAATATAGTATACCTGCCCGCCGCGTCTGAGTTCCCTTCGCATGGCCTCGGCCAACACGCCGTCGTCATGCTCCAGCACATAGGTCTGCACGGGGTGTCTGTCCTGCGGAGCTTCGTCGATCACCGACATATCGCGTATGCCCGACATCGCCATATTTAAAGTACGCGGGATGGGGGTAGCCGAAAGGGTGAGTACATCCACGTTGGTGGCAAGCTCCTTCAGGCGTTCCTTCTGCGCCACGCCAAAGCGCTGCTCCTCGTCTACAATCACAAGGCCGAGGTCTTTGAACTTTACGTCCTTCTGCACCAGTCGGTGGGTACCGATGATAATATCCACATCACCCCGTGCGAGCGCGCGCAGGGATTTCTCCTGCTCCTTGGCCGAGCGGAAGCGTGAAAGCAGCTCCACCTTGATAGGGTAACCCTCAAACCGTTTGAGCACCGTCTGGTAATGCTGCCATGCCAGAATCGTGGTGGGCACCAGCAGCGCGCACTGCTTGCCGTCCTGCACACACTTAAACGCGCCGCGCAGCGCCACCTCGGTTTTGCCGAAGCCCACGTCGCCGCACAAGAGCCTATCCATCGGCACCCCGCTCTGCATGTCACGCTTAATCTCCGAGATACAGCGCAGCTGGTCGTCGGTTTCATCAAACTCAAACCGCTCCTCAAACTCGCGCTGCCACTCGTTATCAGGCGAAAAGGCGTACCCCTTGAGCTGCATACGCTTGGAATAAAGCGCTATCAGCTCCTTGGCCATATCTGCAACGGCCTTTTTCACCTTGGCACGGGTGCGCGACCACTCGGTGCCGTTAAGCTTGTTCAGCCGCACCCCGCCGTCTTCCTTGGGGCCGATGTATTTCGAAACAAGGTCAAGCTGCGTTACCGGAACATATAATATATCCGAGCCCTGATAGCGTATCTTGATATAATCCTTGATTAAGCCCTGTACCTCAAGCTTGTGAATACCCTCAAACAGGCCGATGCCGTGCGAAACATGCACCACATAGTCGCCAATCGTCAGGTCGCTGAGGTTGCGGATAATCTCCTTTGCCGAACGCTTCACCTTGTTGCGGCTCTTAGAAACGCTTAGCGCCCTGCCGTGGGTAATCAGCACCGCCTTCGCGTCGGGCAGCTCGAAGCCGGAGGAAAGCGCTCCCTCCGCCACAATCACCCTGCCGTTTTCAAGGCTGCCCGCAGTTTCATGGGTAACGGCGGGCAGGCCCTCGCGCTGCAGGTCCTGCATCAGTGCCTTGGCGCCGCGCTGGGTTGACGCCAGCACCACGCAGGCAAAGCCGCGCTTTAAGTACCCCTCCAGGTCCTCTTTCAATAACGAAAGCTCGCCGCCCCAGGAGGAAAGGGAGGTAGCGTTGATATGAATAAGCTCCTCTATTCTGATATCAGCTATGCTGCGCGCAAAGGTGTTCAGGTGCACAGCGGCGCCCTTTTCAAACCGCAAGGCAAACTCGTCAAAGCCGGCAGTATAGGTATCCAAACCCTTAAACAGGATACCCTCGGCAAACAGCTGCTTGATATCCTCGTTCAGCTGCCAGGAAACGTTCTTGAGGGTATCTTTAATCTTAAAGGTTTCAGACACAAACAGCATATCCTCGGGGCAGTAGTCAAAGATGGTAGCAGGCTGTGGGTAGATGAGCGGCAGGTATTTATCAAG
This sequence comes from Acetanaerobacterium elongatum, assembly GCF_900103835.1. Classification (GTDB taxonomy): domain Bacteria; phylum Bacillota; class Clostridia; order Oscillospirales; family Ruminococcaceae; genus Acetanaerobacterium; species Acetanaerobacterium elongatum. The sequence goes on from NZ_FNID01000014.1 coordinate 59,896, forward strand.
GCTTCCCTGATAGGTGCCGGTTTCCATCTGTACAAGGTCCTGCTCGCAGTTTTGCCTTACATCGGCGGCAGTTTTGCCGCGCACCTTGGCCGCAAGCTCACGGATATCCCTGCAAAGGCGCGCAAAATCGGTGCAGATAACCTCGGTAGCCGGGGTGATATGCACCTTCTTCATGGTATCGGTTCGGCGCTGGCTCTCGAGCTCAAAGCTGGAGATGGTGTCGATCTCGTCGCCCCAGAACTCGATTCTTACAGGGTTCGGCAGGTCGGGGGGGAAGAAATCGAGGATACCGCCGCGGTGGGAAAACTGGCACACACCCTCCACCTGGTCGCTTCGCTGGTAGCCCGCCCCCACCAACGCCTTCAGTGCGTCGTTCAGGGTGCAGGTCTCCCCCGTTTTCAGGGTAACCGAGGCCTGTTTTAACCGCTCGGGCGGTACGGTAAGCTGCATGGCTCCCTCGGCGCTTGCCACAATCAGGCGGTAATCCCTTGCCAAAATCCGCCCCAGCACCGCCAGACGCGCGTGCTCAAACTCGCCGGAAACCCCCTCCATATGCCTAAAGGTAAAATCGCGCGAGCAGAACAAAAGCGCCGCATCCTCACCGGACATGGCGTTATAATCCTCACATAAGCGCCGCCCCTCGGCCTCATCGGCCACAATACATAGCGCTCTTCTGCCGCTTTCGGCGGTAAGCGCGTAAATAATGCCGGCCTTGTGGATGGGGGAAAGCCCCACCACGTCGCAGGGGACTCGTCTTTCACAGGCCGCTGCCCGAAGCCTTGGGTATTCCGGCAGCCTTTTTACAATGTCGTAATACAGTTGCATAGTCTTACCTTTCGGATATTATAGAAACTGCGCTTTTATTTTTTAAGAATTAAACTTTCCCATGGCAGCTTCAATATCGCCCGTAAGCATTATTCTCACCGCTTCGGCGGCTCTTTTAAAAACCTCCTCCAGCTTAGCCCCCTCTTCCTTGGTAAAGCGGCTGGTCACCCATGCGGCAAGGTCGTAATCGGGGTACGGCTTTGCTCCGATACCCAGCTTCACACGCGGGAATTCATCGCTGCCGGTAAGGTAGATGATATTCTTCATGCCGTTGTGCCCGCCGTCGCTGCCCTTGCGGCGAATACGCATTCGGCCCACATCCAGCGAGATATCGTCGAAGATAATCACCACTCGCTCGGGCGGCACCTTGTAAAAGTGCATCGCCTCCACCACCGCCTCACCGCTCAGGTTCATATAGGTTTGCGGTTTCAGCAGCAGCACCCCTGCTCCATCGATAGAGCCGGTGCCGCAGAGCGACTTAAACTTTAACCTGTCCACCTTAATGCCATGTGCCTGTGCAAGCTCATCCAGTGCCAGAAAGCCCGCGTTATGGCGGGTGAATTCATACTGTTTGCCGGGGTTTCCCAACCCGACTATAATATACTCCACGCTGCCCGCGGGTTTTGTCTTATCCTGTTTTAAAAACATTGCTGTAGCTCCTGTTACTTCTTATTATAGCGCCCGTTTGCGTAGCCCTTTTTGTTCACCTGACGCGCACGGGCAATGGCCATATCACCGCTCTCCACGTCCTCGGTGATGGTGGAGCCTGCTGCGATATATGCGCCGTCGCCAACGGTAACCGGGGCAATCAAATTGGTATTGCAGCCCACAAAGGCATTGTTACCTATGGTAGTTCGGTATTTATTCTTGCCGTCGTAGTTTACGGTAACCACACCGCAGCCGAAGTTCACCCCGCCGCCCACGTCGCTGTCGCCGATATAGGTAAGGTGCGCGATGCTGGTTTTCTCGCCGACTACCGAGTTCTTCACCTCTACAAAATCGCCAATCTTGGCGCCGTCCTTAATATCGCAGCCCACACGCAGCTGGGTGAACGGGCCAATCTTCACCTTATCACCTACACGGGAACCATAAACCTGCGAGGCATTGATTACCGTGCCGCTGCCGATTCGGCTATTTTCAATCAGCGTGTTGGGGCCGATGGTGCAGCCACTGCCGATGATGCAGCCCGGCTTGATGATGGTGCCGGGCAGGATGTCGGTGTCCGGGCCGATCTGTGCGTCGGCGGCGATCACAACACCGTCAAGGCTTACAAAACGCACACCCTTCTCCATCTGTGCGCGGATGCTCTTTTCGTTTGCAATGCGGTTAAGCTCATAAAGCTGAATGGGGTCGTTTGCGCCCAGCACAATCTGCTCGTCCTGCGCGTCAAACGCATCGGCGCGCCCGCCGTTTCTCAAAATAACATCTATCGTATCGGTAAGGTAAAACTCCCCCGCCGCGTTTTGGTTGGTTAGGCCGTTAAGTGCCGTAAGCAGGCTGTGCGCATTGAACACATAGGCCCCAGAGTTAATCTCGCTAATCAGCGCCGTTTCGGCATCGGCATCCTTCTGCTCCACAATCCGCTCCAGACCGCCGTTGCCGCGCACAATACGGCCGTAGCCAAAGGGGTTTTTAACCCGGGCGGTGATAACGGTTACATCATTTTTCCTTTTAATATGAAATTCGCGCGCCGCACGGATGGTTTCCCCGCCGCAGAAGGGTGCATCGCCGTTTAATACCACAATCTCCCCGCCCATATGCTGCTCGATAAACGAGCGGGCCTGCATCACGGCATGCCCGGTGCCTAGCTTCTCGCGCTGTACCGCAATCTTACAGGTGGCTGAAAAGAATTCTTGCATTTTATCGTTTTGTGGGCATACTATACACAAGTCCTCAATTCCCGCCTGCCTTACAGCATCGGTAACCCAAACCGCCATCGGCTTAAACAGCACCTCCAGCATCGGCTTGGGGCTTGCACTTTTCATCCTTTTGCCTTCACCGGCGGCTAATATAATCGCTCCCGCTGTTCCCATGTTCTTCAAGTCCTTTCTCTGCCGACAAATGTTCTTCTATTTTAGTTCAGTATTTTTACCTTGAATCGTAATGGCTGCTCACCTTATTATATTCGCTGGATGATAAAAAAACAAGCAATTACCATGTTCAGGAAGGCTTTGCAGAACATCTTCTGATTACAGTAAAATCGTATGAATAGTACAAAACAAAATTGAAAGTCAAGATTGTTACAATATTCACAAATCAAGCTGCTTAAACCAGCTTGTTTTTCGCGAAATAGCTATTGATATTTGCAGGTTTTAGGAATATTATTAAGGCATTAATTCCAACAGTAATAGTTGTACACCTTGTTTTTTTAGATTATACCATTTAAAATAGGTTTATTGTCATATTTTCTCGTTCTTTATACCGAAACCTGTCTCGGGAGGTGCCTTATGGAAACCAATGATCTAAACATTATACGCCAGCTGCTTGACATGGATAAGAAAGCGCGCATGCTGGTTGAAAATGCCGAAAAGGAAAGGCAGAAGGCTGAATCGAATTTGGCAGATGAAAAAGCGCGTGTTGAGGCAGACATCCTGTCTAAGGCACAGAACCGCATTGTTAAGCTGAAAAACCAAACTGCCGATGAAACCTCAAAAGAAACAAACTCTATTGAGGAAGAAGGCCGGCAGATGATGCAGCGGTTAGAGGCAAACTTTGCACAACACCACACACAGTGGGAGGATGAACTGTTTAAGCGCTGTGTTTCAATGAGCAGGTAAGCATTACTTATCACAGTATGGGGGGCGGGTACGGCTTGATTACAGATAATTTAAGCTACACCATTTTAGCAAAGGCCAGAGCCATGTATGGCAAACGGCTGAAGCCCGAGAACTATAAAGACCTTTTGCAGAAGCATTCGGTCAGTGAGGTTGCTGCTTATCTGAAAAACGAAACCTCTTATTCCAAGGCGCTTTCCGGCATTCAGGAGAACCTGATTCACCGTGGACAGCTTGAAAACCTCATCCGCAGAGACACCCTTATGAAGTTCCTGCGCCTTTCTCGGTACGATAGTTCCCGCGATAACGGCTTTTACCACTATTACATGCTTAATATTGAAGCGGAACAGATTTTGGCGTGCCTGCGGCTGTTAAACTCCGGCCTGCTCGAAAGCTATATTGAAACCCTGCCCGGTTACCTGCTGAACTACATCACATTTGACATTATTAAGCTTGCTCATGCAAATAACTTTGACGAGGTTTTAGAATCGCTCAGAAAAACCGAATATTATGAGGTTTTGCTGCCCTGCAAGCCGCAACGCGGCGAACTGCCCGATATCTTCGAGTGCGAGTACCGCCTGCGGCAGCATTTTTACGACAAAGCCTTTCTTTTAATTAAGGGCCGCTACCATGGTGAACAGCGCAGGCAGCTCACCGAGCTGTTTGTATCGCAGATGGAGCTTGCCAATATCACCAGCATCTATCGTCTAAAGCACTTTTTTAGGGCGGATGCTCAGACCATTGAATCACGTATTCTTAAAACCCACAACGCTAAAATCGACCGTGAAATGGCAGAGCTTATCAAAGCTCAAGACACCAAGGAGATGCTTGCCCTTTTAGACCGTAAAAGAAAAAACAATTTTTACGCGGCCGACGATTTTGAGTTTATAGAGCATGCCAACCAACAGACACGCCTTTCGGTGAACAAGCGGTACCTTTATTTCTCCCGTTATCCTTCGGTAGTATTTGCCGCTTACATGCTTCTGTGCCGTATAGAGATTGAGAATATTACAACGATTATTGAAGGTATTCGTTACAACATGCCTCCGGCCGAGATTGAAAAGCTTTTGGTGATACAGGTTTAGGCGTGTCGGCCGTGCCGGCATAGAATATCCGGAAAGGTGGTATTCAGGGTATGTCCATAGCACGAATGAAGCTCGTGAATATTGAGGGAAATGTCCGTCAGCTAGACGCTGCCGTGCTGAAATGCTCCTACGGAAACAACTTTCACCCCGAGCAGGCTTCCATGTATTACGAGAGCATGGGAGCTGTTGCAACATATAATGAGGAAAACCCCTATACATCCTTATTGCACCGAATTACCGAGATTGGACTGCATGCGGGTATCGATCTTTCGGCCGAGAATGCGCACGGGTATTATACCTTTAACCTGAACTATATCGAGAATCTGCCCGCCAAGATTAATAATATCAAGCATTATTCCTTCGAGGTGCGAGAGCTCTTAGAGACGCTGGAGGGCAAGCCCCTTGAAAAGGGCGACATATACAACTCCGAATATATTAAATTCCGGTTCGGGCGCTTGCCGATGAAGAATTATAAGCGTTTGAAAAAGCAGACCTCCCGCAACTTCATCTTCTACCCGCTGCAAACCGATAAGGGCTACGAGTGGGGGGTTTACATCACCTCCAAAAGCATGGCGGCGGCCGTAGATAAATTCTTTGTTACGCACAATTTCGAGCGTATCGGCGTACCGCGCGATATTTTTTTAAACCCCGACAATATCCAGAACTACAACAAAGAGATTGTAGAGATAGACCGTACGGTGCTTGAAACCTATCTCGAGCATTTCGACACCGAGCTGCTTGAGCTGAACAGCCGGAAAAACAATCTGGCGGAACGCATCGCGCGCCATGAACAGACGCTAATCCAGCTCAACCATATCGAAAATCTTGATATCGCCTTTGATGAAATCTTTGCCTGCAAATATATTAAGGTTCGCTTTGGGCGTCTGCCGATAGACAGCTATAACAAGCTTAGATATTACGACGATAAACCGTTTGTGTTCTATACCTTTGTAAACGACGGCGAGTATTGCTGGGGTGTTTATTTTGCGCCGGCCTCCTATTCCGTAGAAATCGACGCCATCTTCAACTCGCTTTACTACGAACGCTTGTATGTGCCCGATACGGTGCATGATACTCCCGAGGCCTCGCGCGCGCAGGTAACCAAACAGCTTCACGAAAGCAAGGAGGAGCTGGCCGAGGTTCTCAGCGATATTAAGGCCAAGGTTAACCGCCGCAAACTGTACTTTTACGAAAGCTTTGCACGCATAAAGTTTTTAAGCGATTCGTTTGAAATGCGTCGTTATATCTCGGTCATCAACGACACCTTTCACATTATCGGCTTTGTTCCGGAGAAGGAAGCGCAGGCCTTTAAGAGCAACCTGGAAACGCTTGAGGATGTTACGGTCAGTGTGAAGCCCTGTGAAACCGACACACGGTTTACCCCGCCCACCAAGCTGAAAAACGGCTTCTTCTTCAAGCCCTTTGAGATGTTTGTGGATATGTTCGGTATGCCAAGCTACCACGACATAGACCCCACCGTTTTTGTAGGTATTACCTACACCCTGCTGTTCGGCCTGATGTTCGGCGATGTGGGGCAGGGGCTGTGCGTAGTACTTATCGGCAGCATTTTATGGAAAACCAAACGAATGCCGCTGGGGCGCATCATGCAGCGCATCGGCCTTTCCTCCGCCTTTTTCGGCCTCATTTACGGCTCGGTGTTCGGCTACGAGCACCTGCTTGATCCGCTTTATCACGCCTTGGGCTTTGCACAAAAACCCATTGAGGTTCTGGCCCCCGAAATGACCAACATCATCCTGCTTAGCGCAGTAGGCCTAGGCGTAATGATTATTATCGCCGCCATTATTACCAATACCGTAATGGGTATTAAGCAGAAAAACCCTTCCCGCGCGCTGCTCAGCCAAAACGGCATCGCCGGTCTTGTGTTCTACTGCACGGTACTTGTGGGTGCGGTACTGAATCTTGTTTATAAAATCAACATCTTTAACCCCGCGGTTATTCTTTTGGGCATTGTTCTGCCGCTGCTCCTCGTTTTTTTACGGGAACCGATTGCAAAATTCTTAAAGCGCAGGCAGCAGAATGATATAACCGGCAAAATAGTGGGCGAAGATGCCTCGGTATGTAAGGCGCTGAAGAAGGAAGACCTGAACACCCCCATCAGCCAGATTTTAGGCTGCCATTACCTTCAGGCCCGCTTCGGGCGGCTGCCGCGCGACAGCTATGAAAAGCTGCGCTATTACGATGAAAAGCTGTTTATCTTCTACGTTACCGAAACCGATAAAGACTACTATTGGGGCGTCTATTTCGCCCCAGGGGATTCAATTCGCGAGGTAGACGGCATATTTACCTCCCTTTACTTCGAGCAGTTGCGTCAACCCTCTACCCTGAAGGGGCTTTCGGACGAAACCCTCGCCGACATAGCCAAGCTGATGCGCGTTGAAACCAAAGCAGCCGAAGCTGTGCAGGGCAAAAAGAAAGAGCGCGAAGGGCTCGCAGGGTTTATTATCGAAAACTTCTTCGAGCTGTTTGACGTTATATTAAGCTACGTTACCAACACCATGTCGTTTTTGAGGGTAGGCGGCTTCATTCTAAGCCATGCCGGTATGATGGCGGTGGTGATGACACTCTCCGAGGCAGCCGGCGCAGGCGCCTCCCCCATTATCGTTATCATAGGCAATGCCTTTGTAATGGCAATGGAAGGCCTGATTGTTGGCATTCAGGTGTTAAGGCTTGAGTTTTACGAGATGTTCTCGCGTTACTTCGAGGGCGACGGCAAACCGTTTACCCCCATTACCGTCAGCTCTATGCGCCATAATTCAGACTAGCTCACTGTACCTTTGCGCAAGAAGGAGTAATCCTTTTTAAATAAAACTATTCATTTGCTGTGTCACAGCAGTACTGAGGAGGAAACAATAATGAACGTAATTATTTATCTGTTACCGCTTTTGGCTATCATCCTGTTGTCTATGCCCCTTATCCCCGTATACAGGGGTGTTACCACCGGCGTAAAGGCAAAACGCGCAGTAATCTTTAATATCGCCGCCTTCTTTGGCGTTTGCCTGATTGCCATCCTGCTCCCCTTCGGCGGGCTGTTAAGCGCTGCCGAAACAGCAAATGCTGCGGCTGCTGCCGGTTCTTCCGCAGGCTTAGGATATCTAGCCGCCGCACTTGTAACCAGCGTTTCCTGCATCGGTGCAGGTATTGCCGTTGCCGCCGCCGCTCCCGCCGCCATCGGCGCGTTTTCCGAAGACCCCAAGGCTTTCGGTAAGGCACTGATCTTTGTGGCGCTTGGCGAAGGTATTGCGCTGTACGGCCTGCTTATTTCCATTCTTATCTTAAACAAGATCTAAGTTTCACACTGTCCTGGTTATTTTAAACCGGAAAGGCCTGTTCGCAGCATGAAATTCTTTGTAATCAGTGATAATGTAGACACCCTTATCGGCCTGCGCCTTGCGGGCATGGAAGGTGTTGTGGTACACGAACAGCCGGAGATAGAGGCCGAGCTCAAAAAAGCTGCAGACAACCCCGAAATCGGTGTTGTGCTGATGACCGAAAAGCTGTTAAGCCTATGCCCCGAGCTGGTGTATGATATTAAGCTTAACCGCCGCCAGCCGCTGATTGTAACGGTGCCGGACCGCCACGGTGCGGGCCAGGTAGGCGATTCCATCAGCCGTTATGTGCGCGAGGCCATCGGTGTTAAGCTGTAATACCTTTTTATAGACAGGTGTTTTACCAAATGGCATGAAACCGGAAAGGCATGGTCATAACTATGGCGAAACTGGATGAAAAACTTCAGCGCTTTGAAGACGCTGTGCTCAGTCAGGCCAAACAACGGTGTGACGAGATTCTCAGCGGCGTTGAGCAGGTTAAAAAAAGAGAGCTTACAACCACCGAGGATGCTGCTCTTTCCAATGCCTATGAGTTAATTCAGGGCGAGGTTACGGGAATTACGGTAGAAAGTGCCAGAGAGATTTCGCAGCGCAGATTTGCGCAGAAACAGGAATATCTGCACCGCCGTGCGGCCCTTGAGAAAAGCATCTTTGACAATGTAAAGCAGCGTATTATTGCCTATACGCGCACCGAGGAATACAAGAGCTACTTAAAGGCTGCTGCCGAGAAGCTGAAGGCAGAGTTTGCGGGTAAGGATGTTACCCTTTCGCTGATGCCGGGCGATCAGCCGCTTGAGCAGCTGGTTCGCAACAGCTTTCAAGCGCCCTGCAAGGTTGTGTTTACCGATGCCATTACCCTCGGGGGCATTGTTTTAACCGATAACTCAAACGGTTATATCAGCGACCTGAGCTTGGATACGGTATTAAACGACCAGCGCGACTGGTTCTACCAAAACTGCAGGCTGTAATATTTAACGCGGTATTCTAATCTGATTGATATAATCCCACCAGAAAGGGATGAAAAGGATGAATAACACAGTCCATTCCATCAACGGGCCGGTAGTCACCGTGCGCAACACGACCGACTTTTCCATGCTCGAGATGGTTTATGTAGGTGAAAAGCGTCTGGTAGGCGAGGTTATCGGTATTACCAATCAGGCGACCACCATTCAGGTATATGAGGTTACCACAGGCCTTCGCCCCGGTGAGCCGGTTTACCCCACCGGCAGCCCGATGAGCGTAACCCTCGGCCCCGGTATTATCACCAATATGTTTGACGGTATCGAACGCCCCTTGAAGGTGCTCGAAAAGGAAACCGGCGCATTTATCGGTGAGGGCTGCAACGTGCCTTCCCTTGATGTAGAACGCACCTGGGCCGTTACCATTACCGTAAAAACGGGTGATAAGCTTATGGGTGGGCAGGTTTATGCCACCTGCCAAGAAACCCCCGTAGTAGAACACCGCTTTATGGTTCCCCCCACGCTAAACGGCACCGTAACCTTTGTTGCTCCGAACGGCGATTATAAGCTCAACGATACCATTGTAAAGCTGACTGATGAAAACGGCAAGGAACACGAGCTCACCCTTTGCCAGAAGTGGCCTATCAGAGTTTCGCGCCCGGTAAAATCGCGTCTGCCTATTACCAAGCCGCTGATTACGGGCCAGCGTGTTATCGATACCTTGTTCCCCATCGCCAAAGGCGGCACAGCTGCCATTCCGGGCGGCTTCGGCACCGGCAAAACCATGACACAGCATCAGCTGGCAAAATGGTGTGATGCCGATATCATCGTATACATCGGCTGCGGCGAGCGCGGCAACGAGATGACTCAGGTGCTTGAGGAGTTCTCTGAGCTGATCGACCCGCGTACCGGCAAGGCGCTTACCGACAGAACGGTGTTGATTGCCAACACCTCCAACATGCCTGTGGCAGCCCGTGAGGCTTCGATTTATACCGGCGTTACCCTTGCGGAGTATTACCGCGATATGGGCTACAACGTTGCCATTATGGCCGATTCCACCTCCCGCTGGGCCGAGGCGCTGCGCGAGATCTCCGGCCGTCTGGAGGAGATGCCCGCCGAGGAAGGCTTCCCCGCCTACCTGCCCTCCCGCCTTTCGCAGTTCTATGAGCGCGCGGGCGAGATGGTTACCCTTAGCGGAGCGGAGGGCTCGGTTTCAATTATCGGCGCTGTTTCCCCCCAGGGTGCCGATTTTTCAGAGCCCGTTACCCAAAACACCAAGCGTTTTGTGCGCTGCTTCTGGGCGTTGGATAAATCACTGGCTTATGCCCGCCATTATGCCGCTATCAACTGGAACACCAGCTACAGCGAATATATCGACGACCTTACCAAGTGGTATAACGATAATGTAGACAGCAATTTTATGAAGCGCAGGCAGGAGATTACCTCTCTTCTGCAGGAGGAAAACAAGCTGCTGGAGATTGTAAAGCTCATCGGCGCCGACGTACTGCCCGACGACCAAAAGCTGATTATCGAGATTGCCCGTGTCATCCGTGTTGGTTTTTTGCAGCAGAACGCATTCCATAAGGAAGACACCTATGTGCCGCTGCCCAAGCAGATGAAGATGATGGAGGTTATCCTGTACCTCTACAATCAATCCAAGGCACTGGTGGCCAAGGGGATTCCCGTAAGGCTTATCAGCGAGACCGGCCTGTTCGATAAGCTGGTAAAGATGAAATACGATATCCCCAACGACCGTTTGGACATGTTCGACAGCTACTATAGTGATATTGATACTGCCCTGAAAGGTATTCGCTAAGCATAAATAAATGCTGGTTGTTTGCGCTTGTAAGGATAGTGGCAAGTTTGAAAGATAGATCTTTCACGCTCCAGGTTTTGTGCTTTTCGATTGTTATTCGGAAATTCGGCTTTACCGAAACCGCACAAACACCCTGAAAGGAATGGTTATATATATGAACACTCAATTGATTGGATTAAGCGAAATTAATGGCCCGCTTGTGGTACTGGATAACATTCCTTCCGTCAGCTTCGATGAAATTGTGGAGCTGAAGCTTACAAGCGGCGAAACCCGTACAGGGCGTGTGGTTCAGGTAGACGGGCACCGGGCGGTAATTCAGGTTTTTGAAGGTACCCGCGGCATCTCGCTAACCAATACCACCACGCGGCTTACCGGCCACCCCATGGAGCTGCCTGTTTCAAAGGAGCTACTCGGGCGTATCTTCAACGGCGCAGGCAGGCCTGCCGACGGGCTTGGTGAGATTTATTACGACAAGAAGCTTGATATCAACGGGCGGCCTTTAAACCCTGTTTCACGCGTTTACCCCAGAAACTATATCCGTACCGGTATCTCATCCATCGACGCACTGATTACCCTGATTCGCGGCCAGAAGCTGCCGATCTTCTCGGGTTCGGGCATGAGCCACAACAAGCTTGCCGTGCAGATTGTGCGCCAGTCGCAGATTGCCGAAGAGGAGGGCTCCTCCTTCGGCGTGGTATTCGCCGCGATGGGGGTTACCAACGACGTTGCGGATTACTTTAGGCGTTCATTTGCCGAGAGCGGCGTTCTTGAAAAGGTGGTTATGTTCTTAAACCTTTCCAACGACCCGATTATCGAGCGTATCCTCACCCCGCGCTGTGCCTTAACCGCTGCGGAATATCTGGCCTACGAGCACAACATGCATATCCTTGTAATCCTAACCGATATGACCTCCTATGCCGAGGCGCTGCGCGAATTCTCCTCCTCTAAGGGTGAGATTCCCGGACGAAAGGGCTACCCCGGCTACCTGTATTCCGACCTGGCCTCGATTTATGAGCGCGCTGGTATTGTAGAGGGCAAGGGCGGCTCGGTAACACAGATTCCGATACTCACCATGCCCAACGACGATATCACCCACCCGATACCCGACCTTACGGGCTACATCACCGAGGGGCAGATTGTGCTGGACCGCAGTCTCGATCAGGCCGGTGTATACCCCTCTATCTCGATTCTGCCCTCGCTTTCTCGTTTGATGAAGGACGGTATCGGCAAGGGCTACACCCGTGAGGATCACTCTGCCGTTGCCAACCAGCTGTTCGCAAGCTACGCAAAGGTGCAGGATGCGCGCGCACTGGCTTCGGTTATCGGCGAGGAGGAGCTCACGCCGGTTGATAAGCAGTATATCCTGTTCGGCAGGCAGTTTGAAAAGCACTTTATCACACAGGCGTTTGATGATAACCGCACCATCGAGCAAACGCTCGACCTGGGCTGGAGGCTGTTAAGCATCCTGCCGCGCGAAGAGCTTGACCGTGTAGATAACGAGGTGCTGAGCCAGCATTACAATGCCGATGCTGCACAGGAATTCAAAGAGAATTAGCTTTAAGGCTTGCGGCATTTCTTACGAAAGGATTGGTTATAATGGCCGGACAGATCTTCCCTACCAAGGGTAACCTGATTGCCGTTAAAAAGTCGCTGGCACTTTCCACGCTGGGGTTTGACCTGCTTGACCGCAAGCGCAACATCCTTGTGCGTGAGATGATGCAGCTGATAGACCGTGCCAATGAAATCGGCAAGGAGATTGACGATGCCTACACTAAGGCGTATAAATCCCTGCAGCTTGCCAATCTCCACATGGGTATTGTAGAAAACGACGCGCAGGCTGTTCCCGCATATAACGGCTTATCCCTCTACTCCCGCAGCGTTATGGGGGTGGAGATTCCTAAGATATCGCTGGAGCGTGTGCGTGTGGAGCCCCATTACGGGCTGTACAATACAAGCTCCCACTTGGATCAGGCCTATGTGGAGTTCAGAAACCTTTTGCAGCTCACCGCAGAGCTGGCAGAGGTAGAAAACAGCGTTTACCGTCTGGCTCAGGCTATTAAAAAGACGCAGCGCCGCGCAAACTCGCTTAAAAATATCATCATCCCCCGCTTTCAGGAGATTACCAAGTATATCTCAGGATACCTGGAGGAGAAGGAACGCGAAGAATTTTCGCGCCTGAAGGTGCTGAAAAAAACACTGCACGATGAAGGCTTGTAGTTATCCCATTATTCACAAAATAAAGCTGAAATAATACTTGTTTTGCAATTTTGTTTGTGCTATATTAGTATCTGGTTTTGTTTTGATGCTTGTATTGCTTGTTAGTTACAATGACGTGACTTCTATCAGCAATGATAGGAGTTTTTATTTGCCTTTTGGTAAATTTTGGCTCCTTCACGCTTATACACATCAGCAATCCAGTTTAGTAAAAGGGGATCGGCATGTATGGATTCTTTCAACTTTTTAATCGACCTAGCATTAATTCTGATAAGCACAAAGGTACTTGGTTTATTAACGAAGCGTTTTCAGATGCCGCAGGTAGTCGGCGCACTGTTGGCAGGGCTCATTTTTGGCCCGGCTCTGCTGAATATGATAAAGGAAACCGATTTTATTGCCAAAACCTCAGAAATCGGCGTAATCGTACTGATGTTTACCGCCGGCCTTGAGACAGATATTAAAGAGCTGAAGAAAACCGGTAAGGCCTCGTTTATCATTGCAACGCTGGGTGTGCTCGTTCCGCTGGCAGGCGGCTTTGGCCTTGCTGCTCTGTTTAACACAACCCCGTCATCAGATGCCTCCGCAAGCCTGTTCTTGCAGAATATCTTCATCGGCGTTGTACTAACCGCAACCTCTGTAAGTATTACGGTTGAAACCCTTAAAGAAATCGGCAAGCTCAGCACCCGCGCGGGCAACGCCATTTTGGGCGCGGCGATTATCGACGATATCCTCGGCATTATCGCACTCACCATCATTACAAGCTTTGCCGACAAAAGCGTAAACGTATTATTCGTACTGTTAAAGATTGTTGGCTTCTTCGCTTTCTCGGGTGTGATCGGTATTGCGTTTAATTACATCTTCGGGAAGATTGTTAACCATTACAACAAGGATATGCGGCGTTTTATTATTATCGCGTTCTTCTTCTGCCTGCTGCTTTCCTATTGCGCCGAACAGTTTTTCGGTGTTGCCGATATTACTGGCGCATACATTGCAGGGCTTATTATATCCAACAGTCCGAAATCCAACTACATTGCCTCAAGGTTCGATACCCTCTCCTACATGTTTCTTTCCCCGATATTCTTCGCCAGTATAGGATTAAAGGTTTCGCTGCCCCATATGACCGTCGCCATCGTTATCTTTTCGGTGCTGTTGGTACTGGTGGCCACGATTACCAAGATTATTGGCTGTGGGCTTGGCGCTAAGCTGTGCCGCTTTACCAATCACGAGGCCATACAGGTGGGCTGCGGCATGATTTCGCGCGGCGAGGTTGCGTTGATTGTTGCCGATAAGGGTGCCGCGCTTGGGCTTATGTCCGCCACCTTCTTCGGGCCGGTGATTTTAACCGTTATTATCACCACCATCGTAGCACCGATACTGTTAAAGCTTGCATTCCGTCCCAAGGGCAATATCGAGGATAAGCTCGAAACCAATTCGCTTGTTGAAGACTATGTAAAGATGGACGAATTCAACCAATAGCTGTGCCTTAAAAGTCTTGTGTTGATTTTATAACGATAAGTTACCAAAAGCGGCTGTTGCAACTATTGCAGCAGCCGCTTTATTTGCTTTAAAACAGTTTTTCTAATAAATAAGTGTTCAGTTGCTCCGGCAGCGGGCAGCAGTAGTACGGGTCATAGGCCAGATAGGTTTTGCCCTCGGCTTTTATAATGGTAAAGGTTCTTTCATGAAGTCCGTCTTTGCTCACGGCATCTACCTCCGCCGCCCGGTAGCTTTCAGGGCAATACTGCTTCTCTATATCCTCCTCTGCCTCACTCAGCTCGACGAACGGATTGCATATCCCGCCGTCCAGCTCAACCTTTGCCGCCTTATCTGTGGTAGATTCTAAACCGCGGATATTGTCGCCGTAGTGAACGGTGAATTCAAAGTTTGCAAGATTCTTATAATAGGCTTTTGTTGTATCAAGCTGCGAGTCCAGTACGAATAGTTTTGCTATATCCAATTCCGACCTGCTGAATGCAACCATATCGTTTCCGGCACCGTTTTCAACCTGGAATATTGGTTGTAAATTGTTGCTTTCCTGCGTTTTAACCGATGCAATCGGGGTTCCTTTTCGAATAAGCTCACGGTCACAAGACCAAAAATCTATATACCTCTTTCCGTTTAAAACAAGCTCGCCCTGCTCTTCGTTGTATTGTGCACGAACACCGTTATCTGTGTATTTGTAGGTAACTGCATTATTCACTTCCACTGCAGAGACTGCAAATAATACGCCCAACGGCAGCGCGACGGTATAGCAGATGATTGACCCTATTAAAAAGCCCTTCTTTCTTTTTCCGCTGCGAGCTTTTTTTGCTGAAAAGATAATTATAAAGATTGTGCCCAGCAAAAAAGACACAATCAATAAACCGAGCAAACACAATACGAGAAACATGATAACAGACATACCTAAAAGCACAGATATTCCGGCCAATAACGTCACTTCCCTTTTGCTGGCTCTTGCCTATACCCATATTTTTTTATTATATCAATATTTATGAAACAGTTCAACCTCTATAAAATACAAAAACCCCGCCCGGCAAATGCCGGACGGGGTTTTAATGCATGGTGAATGCTTATTCTACATCGTAGAGCTTGGAGAGTTTTACAAGGTGGTTGTACTTCTCAACTGCAGTCTTATCAGCCTGCGCGAAGAGTCTCTCTGCTCTTTCGGGGAATGCGCGGGTCAGCGAGCTGTAGCGAACCTCGGTCTTAATGAAGTCCTGATAGCTTGCGGTAGGCGCCTTGCTGTCAAGCTGGAAGGGATTCTTGCCTGCAGCCTTCAGGCGGGGATCGAAGCGGAAGAGGTGCCAGTAACCGGCTGCAACCGCATTCTTAATCTCGCTCTGGCTGATGCCCATGCCGCCCTTGATACCGTGGTTGATACAGGGAGCATATGCGATGATGATAGAGGGGCCGTTGTAGCTCTCGGCCTCGTTGAAGGCCTTGAGGCACTGGTTGTAGTCGGCGCCCATACCAATCTGAGCAACGTATACATAACCGTAGCTCATGGCGATAGCAGCAAGATCCTTCTTCTTTACTTCCTTACCAGCGGCAGCAAACTGAGCCACAGCGCCGGTAGGAGTACTCTTGGAGGACTGGCCGCCGGTGTTGGAGTAAACCTCGGTATCGAATACCAGAATGTTTACGTCCTCGTTCTGAGCAATTACATGGTCAAGACCGCCGAAGCCGATATCATAAGCCCAGCCGTCGCCGCCCAGAATCCATACGCTCTTCTTGGCGAGGTAATCCTTATCCTTTAAGATATCCTTTGCAAGTGCGCTGCCGTTCTTTTCAAGCTCGGCAACCAGCTTATCGGTAGCGGCGCCGTTGGCGTTGCCGTTCTCGTAGGTTGCAATATACTCGGCAGCTGCAGCCTTAAAGCTTTCACCTGCAGTTTCGGCCAGAGCCTGAACCTTGGCGGAAAGACGGCTTCTGAGCTGCTTCTGGGCAAGATACATACCGTAGCCGTACTCAGCGTTATCCTCAAACAGCGAGTTCGCCCATGCGGGGCCAAAGCCCTTGTGGTTTACGGTGTAAGGAGTGGAGGGAGCCGAACCGCCCCAGATAGAGGAACAGCCGGTGGCGTTGGAGATATACATCCTGTCGCCGAACAGCTGGGTCATCAGCTTGGCGTAAGGGGTTTCACCGCAGCCTGCGCATGCGCCCGAAAACTCGAGCAACGGCTGCTTTAACTGGCTGCCCTTGATAGTGGTGGGCTTAAACTTCTCCAGCACCTCGGCCTTGGGAGCAAGCTCTACGCCATAGTCAAATACGGGCTGCTGATCATTCTGTGTTTCGATGGGCTTCATTACAAGCGCCTTGTTGCCGCCCTTGCCGGGGCATACGTTTGCGCAGGATCCGCAGCCGGTGCAGTCAAGCACCGATACCGACATGGTGAACTTATAGCCGGGCATACCGGTCATATCAGCCATTTTTGTGCCCTTAGGTGCCTTTGCAGCCTCGTCCGCTGTCATGACAATGGGGCGCATAACCGCGTGCGGGCAAACCAGTGAGCAGAAGGTGCACTGGATGCAGTTTTCGGGAATCCACTCGGGAACATCCACCGCAATGCCGCGCTTCTCGTAAGCGGCGCTGCCCTGCGGGAAGGTGCCGTCCGCCATATCCACAAAGGTGGAAACGGGCAGCTTATCACCCTGCTGCTTATTTACAGGAATCTCAATCTCATTTACAAACTTCACAAGGTCAGGACGATTGCCGGTTGCGGCATGAGCCTTGGTGTTATCGGTAGCGTCGGCCCAAGAAGCGGGAACCTTCACCTCAACAATGCCGTTTACGCCGGCATCGATGGCTGCATGGTTCATCGCAACAACCTTTTCGCCCTTCTTGCCGTAGGAAGCGGTAGCCGCATCCTTCATATACTTCACGGCTTCATCAATCGGGATGATGTCGGCGAGCTTGAAGAAGGCCGACTGCAGAACGGTGTTAATACGTCCGCCAAGGCCGATCTCCTTACCGATCTTCACACCGTCGATGGTGTAGAACTTGATGTTGTTCTTGGCAATAAAGCGCTTATCCTTCGCGGGGAGGTGTTTCTCAATCTCTGCGGCATCCCACTGGCAGTTCAGAAGGAAGGTGCCGCCCGGCTTGATATCCTCTACCATATCGTAGTGGCCAACATAAGCGGGATTATGGCAGGCAACAAAGTCTGCCTTGTTGATAAGGTAGGTGGAGTGAATGGGGGTTTTACCAAAGCGCAGGTGCGAGATGGTAACACCGCCGGACTTCTTGGAGTCGTATGCGAAGTATGCCTGTGCATACATGTCGGTATGGTCGCCGATAATCTTGATGGAGTTCTTGTTAGCACCAACGGTACCATCGGAACCAAGGCCCCAGAACTTGCAGCTTGTGGTGCCCTTGGGGGTGGTGTCGGGGTTTTCGCCGATGGGCAGTGAAAGATGTGTTACATCGTCCTCAATGCCAACGGTGAACTGCTTCTTTGCGGTATTGTTGAAAACAGCGATAATCTGCGCGGGGGTGGTGTCCTTCGAGCCTAAGCCGTAGCGGCCGGTGAATACGGGGATATTGGCGAATTTGCTGTCCTTAAGGGAAGCAACCACGTCAAGATAAAGCGGCTCGCCGAGTGCGCCGGGCTCCTTGGTGCGGTCGAGCACGGAAATCTGCTTTACGCTTGCAGGAATCGCGTCGATTAAATGCTTTGCAGAGAACGGTCTGTACAGACGAACCTTTACAAGGCCGTACTTGCCGCCCTTGGCATTCAGGTAGTCGATGGTCTCATCGATGGTCTCGCAAACAGAGCCCATCGCGATAATGATGTGCTCGGCATCGGGTGCACCGTAGTAGTTGAACAGCTTGTAATTGGTGCCGATTTTGGCGTTTACAACATCCATATATTTCTGAGCAAGCTCAGGAACAGCGTTATAGTAGGAGTTGCAGGCCTCTCTTGCCTGGAAGAAGATATCAGGGTTCTGAGCGGTACCGCGAAGTACGGGGTGCTCAGGGTTTAAGGCACGGCGGCGGAACGCGTCAATAGCGTCCATATCAGCCATGGAAGCGAGGTCTTCATCACTCCATACCTGAATCTTCTGCAGCTCGTGAGATGTTCTGAAGCCGTCGAAGAAGTTTAAGAACGGAACGCGGCCCTTGATGGCAGTAAGGTGTGCAACGGGGGTTAAGTCCATAACCTCCTGCACGCTGCTTTCGCAAAGCATTGCAAAGCCGGTCTGGCGGCAGGCATATACGTCGGAGTGATCGCCAAAGATCGAGAGTGCGTGTGAAGCAAGTGCACGGGCCGAAACGTTCAGAACGCACGGCAGCAGTTCGCCCGCAATCTTATACATATTGGGGATCATGAGCAGAAGACCCTGGGAAGCTGTGAAGGTGGTGGTTAAGGCACCCGCAGCCAAAGAGCCGTGAACAGTACCTGCAGCACCGGCTTCAGACTGCATTTCGGCTACCTTTACCTCGGTGCCAAAGATGTTCTTGCGGCCATCAGCAGCCCACTTGTCGGTAACCTCTGCCATAACGGATGACGGTGTAATCGGGTAGATTGCAGCGACATCGGTGTAGGCGTAGGAAACGTGTGCGGCAGCATTATTGCCGTCCATGGTTTTCATTTTTCTCGCCATAATTTTTTATATCCTCCTTATTGGTTTGACAAAAGTAGTATACGGCACCTTGTACCGCAGGGCATAGAAACGAAATTTATGATAAAAAAATAACAAAGTGGGCAGTTGGAATTCACCACCTGAAATTATAACTTGTTTAGGTTTTAAAGTAAATATCTAAATAGCATATTAATATATTAAATTTAAGTGAATTTTGGACATTTTCCTTGTTTTTAAGGGTGAAAAAGGTACAGTCTTTGTCTTGTTATGCTTTATTTTTATCGTCAAATTCCACTGTTTGGCACAATAAAGCCATTCCCGCCCTTATTATCTAAAACTGAAATGAATTATCGGTTGGTGATATTGCACCGAAAGGCAAAAGCACTAATTTCTGTTTTTGTTTTTTTCAATAATTCCCACCGGTAAGTTTGACAGATTGCATTAAAATAGATATATTATAAATTGTATAAATATCGGGCCGCTTCGTAATTGCGTTATGCAGGTATTTTAAAAAAGCGGTATACCCGGTACACATAAAGGAGTTAAACACAACATGGTAGACCCTGACGGTAGTATATTGTATCTCGCCCTGCTGCTGGTGCTGATACTAATCAACGCATTCTTTGCAGGCAGCGAGATTGCCATCATTCAGGTAAACGATAATAAAATTCAGCATATGGCCGATGAAGGCGACAAAAAGGCGGTTCAACTGCTCAGGCTGGTTTCGGAACCTTCCTCCTTTCTGGCCACTATTCAAATCGGCGTAACCATCTCGGGCTTTTTAGCCTCCGCTGTGGCGGCTGACAGCTTTGCCGGGCCGATTGTGGCGTCACTCAAGGGTAGTGTTCCCATTCCCGAATCGCTTTTAAAGATTCTTACGGTTGTAATTATTACTATTATTTTGTCCTATTTTACGCTGGTATTCGGGGAACTGGTGCCAAAACGCATTGCGCTGCAAAACCCCGAAAAATTTGCGTTTCGCGCGGTGGGGCCGCTTCTGTTTTTATACAAGGCTACCAAGCCGTTTGTGTGGCTGCTCTCCAAATCCACCAACGGTGTGGTTCGCCTCTTTGGTATCGACCCTCATGCCGAGCCGGAGCATGTAACCGAAGAGGAAATCCGCATGATGGTGGATGTGGGCAACGAAAAGGGTGTAATCGAGGAAAGCGAGAAGGAGATGATCAACAACATCTTCGAGATGGATGACATCACCGCCGCCGAGATTATGACCCACCGCACCGATATCTTTGCCGTTTCGATTAGCGATTCCATCTCCGACGTGGTAAACCTTGCACTGGAGGAAGGCTACTCGCGCATTCCCGTTTACGAGGATGACCTTGATAATATCCTCGGCGTTATCTATGTAAAAGACCTGCTGCGGTTAATCGGGCAGCAGGATATAAGCGGTGCGAAGCTCTCCGACTTTATCCGCCCCGCGCTCTATGTGCCCGAGAGCAACCATGTAAAAGAGCTGTTTAAGGAGTTTCAGGATAAAAAGGTGCAGTTTGCGGTGGTGTGCGACGAATACGGCGGCACCAGCGGCATCATCACCATGGAGGATCTGCTCGAGGCCATCGTGGGCAATATTCAGGACGAATACGACCACGAGGAGGAGGAGATTACACAGGTAGACGACACCACCTTTACGGTGGATGGCACCACCAACATCGAGGAGCTTTCCGATATCCTTGACATAGCACTTCCCGACGAGGGCGACTACGAAACCATCGCGGGCCTGATTATCGACATGCTCGGGCGCATTCCCGCCGAGGATGAGCACCCCACCGTAATCGTGAACAACGTAGAGTTCACAGTGCTAGAGGTAGAGGAGCGGCGCATCGTGAGCGTGAAGGTAGTAAAGCTACCCCCGCCACCCGAGGAGGACGCGGAGGAGAAGAAGGAAGACTAGTTTTAAACTTAAATATCGCTTAGAATACCGCAGGCGCCCTGTGAATGAACTGCATCCCGTCAAGAGGACAGCGAAAAAACATAAAATTTTCCCGACCAGTGGTGTGAACTGCATCCCGTCAAGAGGACAGCGAAAAAACATAAAATTTTCCCGACCAGTGGTGAACAAAACCACTGGTCGCTTTTTATGCAGCGAAGTAGAGATTAAATTTCTCTAACGGTGTCAGAACACCCAAGTTGCGTTGCACACGCCGGGTGTTGTAATAGCTGATGTAACTCTCAATCATCTGAATAAGTTTCTGCTTGCTGGTGAATCTCCGACCGTAATAGCGTTCGCGTTTCAAAATGCCCCAGAATCCTTCCATAGGACCGTTGTCGATGCAATGTGCCACACGGGACATGCTTTGCGTCATACCAGCTTTTTCGAGTTTGTTGTGAA
>NZ_FNID01000013.1 GCF_900103835.1 Acetanaerobacterium elongatum
TTTCTACTGTTTTTGCCATTGAGTTCCTCTTTTCAATTTGATTTGAGGAACGGCATTGACTGAACGTTCTGCTAAAAACGAGTAATGTCTTTACAAAGATTAGTTTACAGGTTCAAAAAACCTACTTGTTGGTGCTTGAACGAACGTCCGGCGACTTATTTATATGCGAGATAGCGGCAAACCGCTTCACCACTCACCTCCACGTGCTCTGTAGTATACCGTCTCTCGGAGGTAAGTATAGCAGAGTTTTATTTTGACTGCGAGTTGCACCAACTCCGTTTCATGTCTTGTTGGTGCCTTTCGCAGAAAGGAATGGTCTTTTATATGAAGATTGCAATATTAGACGGTATGGCGGTAAGTAACAATGATGTCAGCTGGGCGCCTATAGAATCCATTGCGCCTACAACCATCTATGACTTTACAGGCAAAGAACAAATTCTGGAGCACATCGGAGACGCCGACTTCATCTTCACCAACCGCACCCCCATTAACCGGGAGGTTATTGAAAAGGCGCCAAACCTGAAATGGATTGGAGTATTTGCAACCGGCTACAATCTAATTGATATCAATGCTGCCAAGGAAAAGGGCATTGCGGTTGCCAATATTCCCGGCTATTCAACCAGCGCTGTGGCGCAGATGGTGTTTGCCATGATTCTGGAGCTTTACAACCATGTGGGTGACTACAATCATGCCGTTCACAGCGGGATATGGCAGCGGGAGCGTGAACGCGCCATGTGGTGTTATCCTCTGCGGGAGCTTTACGGCAAAACCATAGGGGTTGTCGGTTTTGGTGCCATCGGCAGTGCGGTGGCAAGACTGGCTGAAGCCTTTGATATGAATGTGCTTGTATACAGCCGAACGGTAAAACCAGAGGCCGAGCATGAACGGCTTCATTTTGCAGCGCTGGATACGGTTCTGGCACAGAGTGATATCATAACAATCCATCTGCCGCTGTTTGACAGCACCAGAGGCTTAATATCAGCACAGCGAATTGCAAAAATAAAACAAGGCGCTGTGCTGATAAATACTGCGCGCGGCCCGATTGTGGATGAGCAGGCTTTGGCTGATGCGCTCAATGGGGGAAGGCTTTCGGGTGCAGCAGTGGATGTTACCGCAAAGGAACCGATTGACGCAGATAACCCGCTCCTCGCTGCCAAGAACTGCATCATCACACCGCACATAGCATGGGCTCCGATAGAAACGCGGATAAGGCTGGTTGAAATGGCTTCCGACAATTTGAAGTCCTTTATAGCCGGCAGCCCCAAAAATATCGTAAACCCATAAAACTGCAGCGCCCTTGATATCGGTATCAGGGCGCTGCAGTTTTATCAATCAAGGCTATCGGGAAACGCCAAACAGCATTCCGGAAACGAACGGTATGAGCCAGATAATCCATACCACGATGCTGAATCGGTGGAAGTTCTGCTTTTGCTTGGAGTTGTTATGTAGGATAACAACCGTTGCCCATACTTCGTGTATAAGCATAAGTAATATTGCCGTTACACCGGTGATGCCATGAAAGTTGAATGTAAAACCATCGTTTGTAAGCCTACTCATCAAGGTGGTTCCGGTGGTATCAAAAACAAGACCAATCCAGAAAATAATCACATGCCATCGTTTGAGCCCGCCTTGTAGTTTTTCACTCCACACGCCCACCGAATAGAATAGCAAAGCAAGCGTGATGGTGATAATCGCAACAATCAGCATATATAGTATGCCTCCTTAATAAATACTGTTATCGTAAAAAACCCCAGCGTTCATCATTTAAACCTACACCACTTTTGATTAGAAACTGCCGGATATTTTCTTCTTCCAGCTCGCGATTGTAATTGAGCCGCCCAAGCCTGTCACATAATCCAAGCAGCGCAACCTCATTAACATCGGTATGTTCCAGCATGCCCTTTATATCGGCAAAACGCATCCCGTTCACCACAAAAAGAATCTGCATATGGTAACGAACTAACCCACAGACGGCATCAACCATTACTTTATCCAATGAAAAGGCAGACAGAAAATTGCGTGCCAGGTTCATTCCTATCAAATCGTGGTCATAAGAGGTAATCTTTCCATCCCTGACTTTGGTGGTTGAGGGTTTGCCGATATCGTGGAGCAATGCCGCCCACATAAACACTCTTGGGTTGCTGCTTAAACGTTTTACCTTTGCAGCTTCATCCACAACCAGCAAGGTATGATTCCACACACTGCCCTCAGGGTGGTGCTTGGGTGACTGTTTCGTAGCTATCTGCTTTTGAAGCATAGTAAACGGATAGCCTGTAAACTCTGGTTTACAGGCTAAGTTATTCAGATACTCCGAAGGCCTTTCGTCCTGCATCAGGTGTCTTTCCAATTCGTTGAATAATGCGATATCGGCTTTCATTAAGGTTTAATCCTTCCTGTCCTTTTCGGGCGCCTGCAGCCCATATACAGCCCTTGCGCTTTCTGCCTGCGGGTCGTGTTTGATATGCTTGGAGCGGAACTTCCCGTCGGCCTTTTTGTTGTTGCGTGTACTCTTGCGTTTACCTTCCTCGCCCATTTTCTTTACAATACCTCTTCTTTACAGATTCAATAATAACAAAACCGCTTATTCTTTTCAACCTACCTTAGCGCTCGGTATTGGGGCCAAGACCTTCTTTTCTTGCGTTATGAGGCAGATTTATCCCGCTTTTGCGGCTGTTTTCGGAATTCGAGAGCTTTTGCTGGGTGTTATTTGCACCCTCGAACGTTTTCTGCTTACTCTTGATGTTGTTCTTTGCCATAGCATCTATCAACCCTTTCATACGGCGATGATACTTAGTATTTCTTATTGCAGCGGCAATATGCCAAGAGTTAAAGCTGTCAAAAATCGGCTTACATATTGCGATAGGTTGCGGATTTTTTATAATCGAGAAGATTGTCAAGCTCCTTTGGGCTTAGTAGTCTTTTTTCAAGTACGAGTTCACGGATTTTTTCAGGGTCGTTCCCACATTCCCTATAAATATCCGCGGCATTATCATAACCGATTGCCGGTGCAAGCGAAGCAATGAGCACCATGGAACGCTCCAGATGCTCACGACACCTTTTCACATTGGGAACAACCAGTTCGATACATTTTGTTCTGAACAACTTTACCGAGGCTGTGAGCAGCTCCAAGCTTTCAAGCAGGCTGTGGGCAATCAACGGCATAAAAGCGTTGAGTTCAAAATTGCCGTTTGCGGCTGCCATGGAAATTGCCGTATCGTTTGCTATTACCCGGATAGCCACCTGTGTGACCATCTCCGGGATAACGGGGTTCACCTTACCCGGCATAATGGTGCTGCCCATCTGAAGTTTGGGCAGAATAATCTCAGCCAAGCCGCCTTTTGGCCCTGAATTCATGAGCCTTAAATCGGTGGATATCTTCATCAGGCTGACTGCCAGTGCTTTTAATAACCCCGATACCTCAACAAACACATCGTTATTCTGGGTAATATCCATAGGATATTCTGATTTAGCCAAACCGATACCGGTAAGGTCACGCAGCACCTCAATCACCTTATACGCATACCGCCGCTCGGCAAGGCTGCCTGTACCAACTGCAGTGCCGCCAAGGCTAACCTGACGTAAACGTTCCTCTGCCTTATAGATACGCCAACGGTCTCGCGCTATAGCCTGCGCATAGGCGCCAAACTCCTGCCCAAGGGTGATAGGCATCGCGTCCATCAGTTCTGTGCGCCCAAGCTTTAAAACATCGGCATACTCCTGTTCCTTTTTCTGCAGTGCCTCCTGAAGCTTTGCACATTCGTCGCTGAGCGTTCGCACCGCCCATATCGACGCAATTCTTAATGCGGTAGGGTAAACATCGTTTGTAGACTGCCCTCGGTTGATATCGTCCAGCGGATGGATGACCGAGTATTCCCCTGCCGTTTTGCCAAGCTTTTGCAGCGCCAGATTTCCCAGAACCTCGTTTACATTCATGTTCGTCGAGGTACCCGCTCCGCCCTGCAGCGGATGGGTAATAAAAGCGTCGTTAACTCTGCCCGCCAGTACATCGTCACAGGCAGAAATGATAGCATCACATTTTTGGCTTTCCATTAAGTCAAGCTCCCGGTAGGTAACCGCCGCCGCCTTTTTAACCGTAACGATTGCGTAGATGAGAGAAAGATTTACCTGTTGCTCACCCAACGCAAAATTATCTTTAGCGCGTGCGGTTTGAGCGCCATACAGTGCATCATCCGGCAAAAGGACTTCACCAAGCAGATCTTGTTCGGTTCGCACCGTTTACTCCTCCTCTAAAGACATCGCAATGTCTGGGAATGGCTCAATGCTGCGTTTTAGAATTCCTTGCATATAAGCTATCAGCAGGCCATAGTTTGTCACCGGAATGTTCTGGTCAACAGCGCATTGTAAGCGGTATTTCATCTCGCGTTCGTTTAACATGCAGCCGCCGCAGTGCACAATCAGCTTATACTGGCTCAGATCATCGGGAAACTCGGTGCCGGAGGTGAACTTAAAATTCAGCTGCTTGCCGGTATGCTGCTTCATCCAGCGGGGCAGCTTCACTGAACCGATATCGTCACACTGCCGGTGATGAGTACAACCCTCGCAGATTAGTACCGTATCGCCATCATTTAATGCTTCTACAGCCTTTGCTCCTTTTACTGTAAGTTCAAGATTCCCTTTATAACGTGCAAAAAGGATAGAAAACGAGGTAAGCCAGATATCCTTAGGCGTATCAGCTGATACCTTTGCAAAAACCTGACTGTCGGTTATCACCAGCTTCGGCTTTTTACCAAGGCTCATAAGCGTATCGCGAAGCTCATATTCCTTCACCACAATCGCCGTTGCGTCGGATTCCAGAATATCACGGATGGTCTGCTGCTGGGGCAGAATCAGCCTGCCTTTGGGTGCTGCTTTATCGATGGGCACTACCAGCACCACAAAATCGGAGGGGTTTATTAGGTCGGCAACAATGCGCAGCTTTGACTCCTCCTGAGGGGCGAGCTTTGCAATCATTTCTTTCAGCACCTGGATATTCTCTCCGGTTGCGGCACTTATCCATAGCGCATTCCGCTCATTGGTGGCTGGTCTCTCTTTGCACTGATCTGCCTTATTGTATACCACCAGATAACTAATACCCTTCTGTTTAAAAAGGGTAATAAGTTCTTCGTCTTCCCTCGTTTTACCCGCTGTACCGTCTATAATCAACACCGCAATATCGGTTTTGTTGAGTACTTGTTTGCTTTTCTTAACACGCAAGGCACCCAGTTCACCCTCGTCATCAATACCGGGAGTATCAATAATCATTACGGGGCCGAGTGGAAGCAGCTCCATAGCTTTATATACCGGATCGGTTGTTGTTCCCTTGATATCGGAAACAATGGCAAGGTTTTGCCCTGTAACCGCATTTACTACGCTGGATTTTCCCGCATTGCGCCTGCCAAAGACTCCGATATGTACACGATCAGATGACGGAGTAGTATTTAAGCTCATCGCAATTACCTCCTTGTATAGTATTCCTTGTATTCCTGTATTCGGAAATAAAATAATTATGAATCAAATCGTCGAGTCTTCCATAAACTTGAATTCTATGATACAATTGTGCTCATTAACTTTTAAGGAGTTGACATACAATGCCGGGTTTAATTGCGCTAACGGATTTATCGGGCGACGATTTGATTCGTATTCTGGACAGAGCTGATATCCTAGCGGATGCTTGGAAACAGAACAAAATGCCTCAGGTTTTAAAAAACAAACAGGTAGGCTTGTGGTTTTATGGGCAGGGTTTCCGCAACCGGGTAGCATTTGAAATTGGCGCGAGGGCTATGGGCGCTTCTGTTTCATATATTCCCGGTGAATTAGGTATTAACGAACCGCTAGAGGATGTTGGGCATTATTTGGATAACTGGTTCTCGCTCCTTGTAATTCGTTCCAAAAATCACAAAGATGTTCTCTATTTATCAAATAATATTGATACCCCCATTATCAATGCCAGAACAAATTATAATCATCCATGCGAAATCCTTGGTGATTTACAGTTTATAAGGAAATATCGGGGCTCGATTGACGGGTTAAATGTCGTTTTTGTCGGGGAAATTACAAACCTTTGCATGAGTTGGTTTGAAGCTGCCGTAAGGCTCCCTATCTCTGTAACACAGGTTGCACCGGATGGATATTTAGCCGATAAAGCCCTGTTACAACAACTTAATGCTCAATCCGTAGGTGAAATTCTTGTAAGCAGTCATCTTGATCCGTTACTCCGAAATGCTGACCTTATTTATACGGATTGTTGGCCGCGCGCTGATAATAATGATGATGCACATAGAATAAAAGAAATGTTTCTTCCCTACCAGATAACAAGCACGCATCTTCAATTACTCAAAGAAGGTGCATTGTTTTTACCATGCCCCCCCGTAACACGTGGGCAAGAAGTATCTTTTAATGCAATGAAATCCCCTGTTTGCTTGAATTACGAAGCTAAGGATTATTTGCTTCACAGCCAAAATGCTGTTCTTGAGTTTTTGGCTGGCTGCTAATCCCTCTTCACCTACCAATCTGTGGTGCTTAAAAGCGGAAATCCCGGCTACCGTTCTCGATTGCCTGAAGGTTCTTTAGGGCAATCTCCCGTACCTTCTCTTTCGGTACGTTAGCAATCTCGCGTTCAATCAGTGCCTCTCCGATTTTGCGGGTATCCTCTGAGGCATAGTCAATCAGGTATTCCTTTAAGGTCATCAGGGCGTTGGGGTGGCAGCAGTTTTGTATCTGGCCACTCTTGCACAGGCTCATAAAACGGTCCCCCGTGCGCCCCTCGCGGTAGCATGCCGTACAAAAACTAGGAATATAACCTAGTCTCATTAGCCAGTTTACTACCTCGTCAAGGGTGCGGGTATCGCTTACATCAAACTGCTCGGATTTTTCATCCTCCGCCTCGGGTTCGGCATAACCGCCAACACTGGTTTTGGAGCCGCCGCTGATCTGCGAGATTCCAAGGTGAAGTACCTTCTCGCGGCATTGCTGGCTTTCGCGCGTAGATACGATCATGCCGGTATAGGGTACCGCCACGCGGATACACGCAACCAGCTTGGCAAAGGTATCGTCGTCAATGCCGTTATCAAAGACATTCGGGTCGATATCATCGGCCTTACGGATACGCGGAACGCTGATGGTGTGCGGACCCACGCCGAACACCGCCTCCAGATGCTCTGCATGCATCAATAACGCGGAAAATTCATAACGGTACAGCTCCAAGCCAAACAACACGCCCAGCCCTACGTCGTCTATGCCGCCCAGCATTGCTCTGTCCATCGCTTCGGTATGGTAGGCATAGTTGTGTTTTGGTCCGGTGGGGTGCAGCTTTTCGTAGCTCTCTTTATGGTAGGTCTCCTGAAACAGGATGTAGGTGCCAATGCCCGCATCCTTGAGCTTTTTATAGTTTTCTACGGTGGTGGCGGCGATATTAACATTTACACGCCGTATGGCGCCGTTTTTATGCTTGATGCTGTAAATGGTATCGATACATTCCAGTATATACTCAATCGGGTTCATCTCGGGGTGTTCGCCCGCCTCGATGGCCAAACGCTTGTGCCCCATATCCTGCAGCGCAATTACTTCCTTGCGCACCTCATCCTGTGTAAGCTTTTTGCGTGCGATATGCTTGTTCTTCATGTGGTAAGGGCAGTATACGCATCCGTTTACGCAGTAGTTGGAAAGGTAAAGCGGCGCGAACATCACAATTCTGTTCCCGTAAAAGTCTTTTTTAATCTGCTCGGCGAGCGCGTAAATCTCTTTGTTCTTCTCTTCAATATCACAATCCAGCAGTACTGCGGCTTCTCTATGGGTGAGCCCTTTTCTGAGCCTTGCCTTTTCAAGGATGCTGTCAATAAGCGCTGAATTATGCTTGTTTGTCTCTGCATATTGGAGGGTCTCTATTACCTCCTCATGACTGATAAACTCCTCCGCTTTGGAGGATGCAGGGTTATACATAATAATCTTCCTTTCTTAATCAGGTTAGGTTTTATACCTTCCCCTTCAGCTTGATTTAATTCAATTATTTAGCTGACTTAAAATCTCCGCGGTCGACTACAACGTGATAGCCGATGCTCTCCATGCGTCGCTGCATACAGAATCGACATTCGGCAGCTTCGTCTCCCGTACAGATCTTATTGTCATAAAGCAGATAGTTCTTGCGAACCTCAACCGGTGACAGATTGGGCATTACCACATTTGCCCCTGCTAAGATACCCTTTTCCCTGCCCATCGGGTGGATTGTTCCAAGTGCCGTGGTGGCCGGAAGCAGCACACTAGGCAACATAAGCCGTATGAGCCCCAACAGAAACAGGGTAAGCTCTATGGTTCCGCACTTTTCATCCGCAAAAGGGGTTTCGTGGTGCGGGATAAACGGCCCAATACCGACCATCTGCGGCTGAAGCTCATTCATGAACTGCATATCCTCGGCAATACACTCGGGCTTTTGAAAGGGGGAACCCACCATAAAGCCGCAGCCCACCTCATACCCGATCTCTTTAAGGTTGTAAAGGCACTGCTTACGGTTATCTATCGACAGGGATGCAGGGTGCAGCTTTGCGTAATGGCTGTGATTCGCCGTTTCATGGCGAAGCAGATAACGGTCTGCCCCCGCATTGAAATAGGCTTGATAGCTCTCTTTGCTTTTTTCGCCGATGGAGAGTGTAACAGCACAATCAGGGTATTGCGATTTAATGGAAGCAATAATATCAACCATTTTATCGTCGGTGTAGTAACCATCCTCCCCACCCTGCAGCACAAAGGTGCGGAAGCCCAGATCGTACCCGTTTTTGCAGCAGGAGAGAATCTGCTCTTTGGTAAGGCGGTATCGTACGGCGCTTATATTGCTTTTGCGGATACCGCAGTAATAGCAATCGTTTTTACAGTAGTTCGTAAACTCAATTAGCCCGCGAATGTAGATATCATGCCCATAATACCGGTGACGAACGGCTCTGGCCTTTTCAAAAAGGTATTCATCAAGCTCTGCCGTGCGGTTCTCAATCAGGTACACAAATTCTTCTTTTGAAAGGGTTCTGCGGCGTTCAAGTTTATCAACCAGTTGTTTCATTGGCACCCCCCGATTCATCTTTTTCGGTTAGCTTTGCATAGATGGCCTTGGAGCTTACACCATCAAGCATGCCAAGCTTGCCCGAGAGCGCACTGATTACATCCGCCGGTGCGTCCACCGCGATACTGATAATATTTACCTGTCTTTTAGCATACGGCAACCCCATCCTGCCTATGATGTAACTGCCGTACTGGTGCAGGATGTGGTTCAGCTTATCAACAGAATCCGCGTTCTCCACTACAATACCAATTAAAGCTACCCTCGTTTCCATAATCATCAGCCTTTCTAATGTAGGAAAATAAAAAAGCGCCCCTGGAAAGGGCGCAATAATACTATTTGCCTGCTTCCCTTTCACCTCAGATAAACTCTTAAAGTGTCAGTTGAGTTTTATGGACGCTGTACGGAAAGAACGAATCTTGCCGCTAAGCTTTCTTTGTTTATATTATACCAGATTGTTAATATTTTAGCAAGCTTCACTTGATTACTTTATAGCAACTTTATCACATATAGCCATTAGTACGGCGATGGAGGTAATACAGAGCAGTACCCAGAAGGCCGCATTGGCAAGCGGTAGCAAGGTATTTGCACTAATGTGGAAATCACAAACTCATCAGATGCTTAAGCGCCCTTGGGCAAAAAACGATACCCTGCCACGAATAAAAATATCTGTTGTGCCCTTCGAGCTATCCGCCCAACCCTCTATTACGCTTGGGCGCCCAACAAAGCTTCCCTGTCGGAGGCGAATTACTTCTTTTTCAGCTTTAATCCCGTGCTTGACTAAATATGCGCACAATGGGCCTGCGGCGCTGCCGGTTGCAATGTCTTCAACAAGGCCGTTGTTATCCCATGTACGGCACTCGAGGGTTTCGGTATTAAAGATATAAACGAATTTTGCTCTGAAGTTTGATAAAAATACTTCAAAGTTTGGAATGCTGATTTTTACATTATGTAAATCACTTTTCAGTGGTACAAGCAGGTAAGGCAATCCCGTTGAAACAACCTCCAAGGGCAAAGCTTTATCAATATCGACAGGCTGATTGTTTAAAGACTTGGCAATGCTTTCATACTGGCAGCTTTCTACCTGTGTAATAAACTCCGGTGTGCCTTGGTTCATCACCACCTGATACCCTGTTTTCGATGTTTCTGATTGTACTTCTATCGACCTGCCCGAAAGTTGAAAACGGATAGTTGCAGTTTGCAGGTGAGAAAAGTAAATTTGATGTACAACCGCAGCGGCCCCTAGAATTGGGTGCCCCGCAAACCCCAACTCCTCATCTACCGTAAAGATTCGCGCTGTAAAACTGCTGCGCTCATCCTGAAACAAAAAAATCGTTTCAAACTGCTTAAACTCTTTCGCAATATCAAGCATGACTGTTTCATTTAACGGTGCATTCGGAAAGACTACCGTCAGACCGTTACCCGTCATGGGCTTTTCAGAAAAGACATCTACGTGAAAGTAATTCATAACTCTACTCTTTCTTCACTTTGATGGTTTGGCTTAGTATACCACAAAGCTTACCAAAATGCATTATTACCGAATAAAACAAATCAAACGATTCCAGCTAGACTTTTTTCAAATTGCCTCTTTACAACGTAACAGTGTTATGTTATATTCTATGTGTAGTTTATAAACGGGAGTAAAAACAGATATGAAAACTTTAGCAATTAAGGAATATGTAAAGGTGAAAGATTGCTGAGGAATGAGGCAAACCGTATCAAATGTCAAGATTCCAGGCCGGCTTGTTTCAATTTTTCTGTATTAGTACGACCATTTCTTTACTTAAGCTGTGCATGAATTAACAGTGGATACAAATCAGATGAAAGGATAGGGCTACTACAAATGAACAATGATGATATCATTTCTAAAAAAGACCTGTTAGAGCTGACTGATATCTCCTACGGACAGCTATACCGTTGGAAACGAAAAGGGCTTATCCCCGAGGAGTGGTTTATACGAAAGTCTACCTTCACCGGCCAGGAAACCTTTTTCCCGAAGGCGCAGGTACTGGCGCGTATTGAAAAAATCAAGAACATGAAAGAGGATATCTCACTGGATGAACTGGCGGATGTATTCTCCCCCGCCGTTGATTCCGTATCCTTGGCAGCGAACGAGCTTGTAAAACGAAACATTGTTATACCAGGCCTTTTGGAGCAGTATCAGGAATTTCGGCATAATAATGAACCATTAGATTTCAATGATATTTTGGCACTATATATTCTTAATAAACTAATTGATTCCGGCAAGATAAGCCTTGATGAAGGGCGACTGATGATTGAGGTGCTCAATGAAGGGATGATAAAGTTTAACAGTGAACCTTGCGAGCTGCTGCTCATGCGCAAGCTTGGGGTGTTCAGTTGCCTGCTGATATCCCCGCCTTGCAAGCTTTACCCCGATAAGGGGATCAGAATTATTGAGAAAATCAGCATTCCCACGGCAATTGAAGAACTCAAGGTGAAATTAGTATAAGATAAGGAGATGTATTATGAACAATTTTAATGACTCTGTTAATGAAGCGGCCGAGTATTCGGCAAAGATTAGCGGTACAGGCGAGATTAACGGTGGAAACTATAATGACATTACAATCAACGGCTCGGGAAATGTTAGAAATGCTGATTACAATTCTATCAACATCAGCGGTTCCGGCAGTGCTACCGATAAAAACGGCAACACTGTAAAGATTCACGGTCACGGCCATGTGGAGAAGGGTGAAAACGGCTCTATTCGCATCAGCGGCTCGGGCAGCGCTGCAGGCGGCACTTATAATACCGTTAAAATAAGCGGAACCGGTATGATTACGGGTGATATCCGCTGCAATGATTTTTCGGCCAGCGGTACCTGCAAAGCGTCGGGCAATATTAAAAGCGATAAGATGTCTATCAGCGGCACAGCGGATATTCAAGGCACTGTAAATGCCTCTGATTTTAAGGTAAACGGGACAGCCAGTATTCGCAAGAATATGACCTGTAAAAATGCCAATATATCCGGGTCTATCGATATCAAAGAAAGCCTCAATGCACAAATCATCAACATTAATGGCTCCTCTAAGATAGGCGGTGATTGCAGTGCAGAACGGTTTGAATCGTTTGGCTCTTTTGAAATTGGGGGCCTTCTCAATGCTGATGACATTAACATTCATCTGTATATGCACAAAAGCCAATCCCGCGAGATTGGCGGCGAACGAATTAACGTTACAGTGGGTAGGCATAGGTTTGGTGTGCTGCAGGCTATCTCCGCACTTGGAATCTATAACCCCAAGCTGGAAACCGATTTGATTGAGGGAAACGAGATTGTTTTGGAAAACACCACGTCCAAGGTGGTTCGAGGCAATAATATAACAATCGGGAAAGATTGTAGCATCGGGCTGGTGGAATATACGGGCAGCCTTAAAAAATCGCCAGATGCCGTTGTTACAGAAGAACGAAAAATATAAGAGTAGCGGCTGTTTTAATACGAAGCAGCCGCTAATTTTCAATCAGAAACCAAATTGAAATATGCTTTTGGAATATCCAACGAAATTTTTGTATAAATCATGCCAAATGCCCTTGAAGTAAAATCAAGTTCATGGCCCTGGGATAATCTTGCGTGAACGGTGTGACATCCCATCTTAAACGCAATATCCGAAAGAATCGGAAATAATACATCCTTATTTAGGCTGGTTTCCTTAACGTGTAATGTTTTAGCTTTTATATAGTACATTAAAATATCTTTAGCCCGGTGGTGTTCTATCATTACCGTATAGCCGTTCCAAAAGGTGTTTTCTTCTATAATGTAAGCAAGCGCTTTTTCATCCCAGATGATATAACCATCATCTTGAAAACGTGAATCTCTTATTGCTTTATACTCGTCAGGGCTTATAGGTCGAACTTCGTAGCTCACAGGCAAATTCTCTTGAACCGGAAAGCTGTAATCTTTAAGGTAAAAGCATTTTTGATAACCGAATTTTTTATAAAATTCAAACAGACTTTCTTGTGCTGGTACCAAAACCAGCATCTCGTGACTTTTATTTGCCTGCTCGTTGATATAGCAAATCAGCTCAGAGCTTATTCCCCTGCCGCGGTATTCCAGCTTTGTTGCTACCCCGTAAACGTACCTCACAGGATAAAACTTTTTTCCCATCTTCATCTGGGCGGGCAACAATGTAAGCATGGCAACAGGTATTTCGTTTTCGGCCCAGATAAGTGTATTGCTCTCTGAAAACCTATGCTCATAAAAAAAATTGATAAAACTATCGTCATCGCCAAAAGCCTCGCGCCATAGTGCTTTTAAGAAGGGGACATCCGAATTTTTTGCAAAACGAATCATTACGATGCCCCCTTCAATAATTTGGCTAATTATCTTTTATTGTAGCTGTGTACTTTTCCAGAAGAATTTCAGGTTGGTAGGATAGCTTTGTCTTTCTAAGCCCTTCGTCCCCGGTATCCTCTTCCCGGTTAACATATCGAAATGCTTGGCAGTTGTGAGACAAAAATTCGCGATTAATCATTGGGTAAGCACCCTGAATATCCGCAAAGGCTTTTTCTATATGAACGACATAGGTATCTGTGGAGAGTGGTTCACCCATTGAGAATGCTACTATCTTGCCTTCCCGCCGTATCAAACCGCCGTTAAGCTTCAATTCAAAAAAGTGATCAAAGGCTGTTTGAACAGCGCAATACTCATGCCTAAGACCAGCATTCTCTATGCAGCCGTTCATCATACACCACTTTTTGTTCATTTCAAAACATTCCTCAATGTTTTGTTCGTTAATCTCTTCATATACCCAATTGGGATTGTCTTTAAACCGTGCAATATGATTGCGTTTACTTTGATATTTTTTGCCCGTAAGATTTGTAAGGCTATCTACACTATAGATATAATCAAATTCACTTCTGTTGGGGGTAAACTCGAAAGTTCCGGGAAATAAATCTTCCAGCAGGGTTACTCCTTCGGGCAGAATGCCTCTAAGGCGGAAAGGAATGCCCCGCTCTTTGGCATCTTCCATCAGGGCAATGACCACAGTTTTTAAATCACCGTTTCCTGCCGGATAAGTATAGACCACATCACCTTGATTATCATTTATGAGACAATAGAAGCCGTTTACTATTGCGAAATGTATATGATTTGTTTTAGCCCATATAAAATTATTAGTAAAAGAATAATCGCAGCTTTTCGAATCGAATTTGCGGATGTACGCGTTTATTGTTTCCTTGTCTGTCAATTCTACTGTTTTGAACGCTAACATATAACACATCCCTACCCAAATGTTACGCAAGACTGCCAAATGACAGCCAGCATTTTAGTCAATATTATTTTGTCCTGAAGGCTTTTGCATATCATAACAAATTGTTAGGAGAAAACAGGACATTGGATTTGTTTTATAATAAAGCGGTACGAACGCAGTTTCTACCGTCTGATTTTGCCAAGTATAAGGCATTATCAGCAAATTTCAGAAAATAGTCCAGATTTTGATTTGTGACGGTATCAACGCCGGTTAGGCCGATGCTTGCGGTTATTTGAATCGTCTGCCCTTCATAATGGATAACCGCACTCGCCACATTGGCTAATATTCGTTCAGAAATCATCCTACTGTCTTCAAGTGTGGTATCTGGCAATAAAATAACAAATTCTTCACCGCCGTAACGCCCTAGTATGTCTGCCGAACGAATGGAACCGCGGCAGATATCTGCAAGCTTTTGAAGCACAGCATCCCCAGCCTGATGCCCGTAGCGATCATTGACCTGCTTAAAAAAGTCCAAGTCCATGATCATCATGGATAATGGGCGATGATGCCTTTTAGCCTTTTCAAGCTCCTTCTGGCTTAACTCAACAAAGTATCTGCGGTTATATACCCCGGTAAGTGCATCCCTAGAGGCTAAAAGGTTAAGCTCGGCCATCATATCCATATACTTGGTAATATCCGTAAAGGTGATGATGGAGCCAACTTCCCTGTGTTCTGATTCGAGGATTCTTACCGTGTTTACCTTATAATTTCCTTTGGGCGAACTGCAATCAAACCGTGATTCAACAAGCTGTGAAAAGGAATCAATAATCGGTTTGTTCTTTTTAAAAACTTCCCGAGCGTCCTTACCGATTGAATCAGTATTTAGAGTTGCGCAGATAGCCGCCGCCGATAGATTATAATCAATGATATGATAGTTTTCATCAAGCACAATAATTCCATCGTTGGTTGACTCAAAGACCTTATCTCTGGCCAGTGGTTTAATATTCAGAAATTGATATTTTAAGAAGGCAATAAAAAACAACAGCACCGACGATGTTACCGCATAGGGGCCATAATCAATATTATATGGGGAGATGTTAAACAGATCCAACAACAGTGAAGTCCATGGAAGGAAAGAGGCTATCAACATCAGTGTGCTTTGGCGGCGAATCGTACCGACAGACCTTTTATACATGCCAATATAGATGTAGTTTGAAATGATATAGCATGCGGTTAGATAGATACAATTCGCCCAATACCAAGGCCCCTTTTCAATATAGAGGATCGGAAACAACCCATTACTTTCAATGCTCACACCGGAATAGTACAGGTAATGGCATATATTGGTATATCGAAGTATAACCGTGGTGATAGGTATTATAAATAAGCTGATTTTAGCAAGTAAACTAACAGGTTTGTTGTTATACTTCAGCGAAAACAAAATCCAAAAAGCCGGAATAAACGGTAATCCGATATACTGAAACAGATTCCACAACAGCTTATCGTTTAATGTGCTGCTGATGAGTTCCATGGCATACCCAAAGGAATAGAAGGTAACGCTCAGGCAGAAATATGCAAAACAGTTGATGGACGGGTTCTTTTTTTGAAAGATATAGATGGTAACTAAAACAGTAAAAACAGCTGAAGCCATTAGAATTCCGCTAAGAATAACGCGTATGTATTCCATAATTCTGTCCTTCTTTAGTATACCAAAATGATGCCTGATTGTTTTTACTATTATAGTATATTTTCCTGCATATTTCTATACTTGTTCGCATTTTTCGATACTAGAACGATAGCAAATGAAGTACGTTACATCTGCTTATTTATTTTTGCTAAGGTTTCGGCTACCCCGCTTTACATAGCTTTTAATCGGATATTATTTGATCTAAAAATCCGCCTAAATATCATAAATACTATTCATAGAACAATAATTAAAAAGGGTGTCTCATTGTCTAGATGAGATACCCTTTTTATGGTCGGAGTGGCGGGATTTGAACCCGCGGCCTCTTGGTCCCGAACCAAGCACGCTACCATCTGCGCTACACCCCGATAGTTATTCAGTTTTCAGCGGCCTGATTTTAACAAGCCGCTGAATTATTATATGTCATATCGGGGATATTGTCAAGGATTTTTGAAGGAGGATGGGGTATTGTTTTACCTATCTAGGTAATCATGAAAACGACTCAAATCTAATGCTTCTTTTGAAGCCTGATTGTTCTTACAACTACCACAGCCATATCCAGAATAAGAGCAACGGTAACCATCGCTAAAAAGATGTGTTCAAAATTGCCTAACCATA
This sequence comes from Acetanaerobacterium elongatum, assembly GCF_900103835.1. GTDB lineage: Bacteria > Bacillota > Clostridia > Oscillospirales > Ruminococcaceae > Acetanaerobacterium > Acetanaerobacterium elongatum. Next base: position 16,550 of record NZ_FNID01000013.1, read on the forward strand.
TGGGGAAATCGGCCCCGCTTGTCTGCATGCCCATCTCTTTAAATCCTGCCACAATATTGGGGTTAAAAAGCTTTTCGGAACTAAAGATAAAGAATACCGTAATCAGTGACGCGAGATTGGTTACAACGGTAGTGATACACAACCCTATCGTATATCGACCAATGGTAAGCTTGACGATCTCACGTGCAAGCCCAAGAATGAAGCAGAGGTTAAACAGCGGCAATACACTTCTAAAATACTCCAGATTGAAAAATGGAATTATAGTCATCTGCGGAGTGAAAGAATATAAGCCAATCAGCTGCGGAGCAAAATTGAACAGTATGATGATAAGACAGCTAAAGACGATACCGGTTAGTGCCTCACCCTTCTTTATTTCGGTATGCTGTGGCTGCAGGGGCGGCAGCATGTTAGGATACCAGCTTTCCTCGGTCTTTTTTGCCTTGCCTTTACCCTTAAAATATTCTGCAAACGCAAAACCGATTGTGATGAACGCAAAAGCCTGAACCAAGGCCATAAAGGTAGTGGCAAGATAACTCCCCACAGCACCTATAATGTTCTGCCCGGATGAAACCACTGCCAGAACAACGTTGGCAATAAACAATCCAAACGCAGTACATGCCATGACAATCTTAACAATCAGCATGTAGGTATCATAGTATTCCGGGCCAATAAGGTAGTTCGGGTATTCATTGTAGCGCCGGGCCAGCTTTTCCGGAGCACCCAGTTCAATTAAAACAGCATCCACCTCTTTAGAGGTGGGGACATTATCACCGCAGCGCTCCAGCAGCATGTCGTCGATTAAACCGCTGAGCTCTTTTTCAATATCCGAACGCTGGTTTACAGGCAAGCGCTTGGTTACGGCATAGACATATCGGCTGATAATCTCCTCTTTGTAGCTCTCATTTGTGTTTATTGTCATCTTCTCCATCCCCTTCACTCATTAAGATATTCATACTCTCTGTAAGGCTATTCCAGCTTTCGCATAAACGGGTGAATACTTCCTGCCCAAAACCAGTTAGTACATAATACTTTCGCGGCTTTGCTGCCGATGTTTCCCATTCACTTTTCAGAAGTTCCTGTGATTCCAGACGCCTTAATAACGGGTAAAGGGTTGAGGCATCTATCGGCATACCCTTTTCTTGTAATGTCTGAACCAAATCATAACCATATCTGGGCGCTTTCAGCTGGCTGAGAACGCTCAGCACAAGCGTACCGCGCCTGAGCTCAAGCAAAAGGGATTCGTAAACATCCCTTTGTTCCATAGAACCACCCCTATCTTTAAAAGTTAATATGTAATATTCACCCTCTGCACCTATTATACTGTATATAATACAGTATTGTCAATACAATAATATTTAATATTAGATATTATTGTTATTAGCTTGTCTAAATAATTATTTGTGTAAACGATTTACCCTATTGCTTTTACTGTTGTACTGGGGTTAAAATAGGCTTGTGTATTCGATTACAATGGTAAAACTATTTTAACTTCAAGCACTTTAGGAGGAAAACATATGATGACATCTATTAAGGCCAGAAGCCCGCAGCTTTCACCGGTAAAAGCTCTAGGAGAACATATTGGTAAAGCCCTTTCATCCAGTGCGTCGGCAGTTTTTGCACATGCCAACCGTACGGATATTGCCGCCGGCGTGGACGGTATCCCCTTCTATACCCCAGTTATCAGCACATTATTGTCTGACAGCCTTTTAAACCCCGTTTTTGAACGCGCGTTCACAGATGGATATTCTGTACTAATCTTATGGGATGCCGCCGCAAAAGAGGTTCAGGCGTTCTCGGGGAATAACGGCAGTTCCCAGCCTCTTCTCCTTAGTTCCGAGGAGACTGAGCGTGCAGGCACAATCATTGAACAGTCACTTGTTTGGGGCGGCCTGCTGGATGAAAACGGGTTCCATATCAGCGATTTGAAATCCCCCCAACCTGGGCCGAACTACTATACCAACATGCTTATTGGAAACCGTATGAATGATAAGCGCCCCCTGCAGAGCACCCCAAAATCGGTGGTGGACAGGCTGGGGCGCGGCAGTTTTCGTTCTCATGCCGATACACAGGTGCTCGCCACACGCTGGGACTATCGCCCCGAGGAGAACGGCAACCCCGTAAACCGCCAGTTCTATCTTGTTGAAAACGGCAAGGTACTGTTCTATTCCGGTTCGCCCGATAACAGTTCGGTAACCTCCGCACGCTGTATTCATGCACAAAACCGCACCGTTATTGAATATGAAACCGCCTGCGGGCTTCTCATTCGCCGCACCATCTTCATTCTGCCGCAATACGAAGGCCTGCCGCTTGCTGTGGAGGCCCAACTGGTTGAGGTTGAAAACCACGGCAAAGCCGACCGGAACCTACGTTTAGTTTATACCGGTATGTTTGGTACACCAGCTACCCATGCGCTGATGCAGGATATTATCTATACCACCGTTATCTGCCAGTCGCATGTAATGTATAACGAAAACGGCGAGATAGCGGCTGTAAGCTACGATTATAACCCTGTTTGGGACAGAGGCAATATCCGTTTTCACTCTACGCTGATTCATGACGGGGACCGTGTAATATATCCCGATTCTTTCTGCTTTAAATATGATGAGCTGGTTGGCGACGGAACATTGCGTAATCCCCAGTTTGTTGCCGCCCTGCCTAACCGCCACACCCGAAAGGGGCCGGGCTTCTTCGCGGTAGGCGCTCCCCTTACTGTAAAGGCCGGTGAAACGGTAAGCGTTGATAACTTTACCGGGCTTGTTTCTGATGCGGTAGACGACAGCTACAGCTACCCTGAAACTACCTACACTCAGATTTCAGCATTGATTGAGCGTTTTAAGGCAGAAGGTGCATTAAAGGCCGCTTTAAACGAGGTAATCGCATTCTGCGGCAAGTATTCATCGTTTCTGAGCGTGCAGAGCGGCGATAAGCTGTTTGACAGCTACGTTAACCACAACCTCCCCTTTCAGGTATTCTACCAGACCTTTGTATCCCGTTCCTTCGACCAGACACAGAAAGGCTTCCGTGAGATCGGCTTTAGAGAGATTCAGGACATTTTTGCCTCGATGTACTACTTTACCGGCATGAACCGCCCCGATTTTGTAAAGCAGCTGATTACTGAGTGGGCCTCAAACGTTTATGGCATGGGCTACGCCAACCACAATTTCTATTGGAAGGGTAAGGAGCCCGGTGTTTACTCCGACGACAGCCTGTGGCTTTTGCAGGCAATCGGCAGATATGTTGACCTTACCGGCGACCTTACAATACTGGAGGAAGAGATTCCAATGGCCGACGGCGGTATGCGAAAGCTGGCCGATACCATCGGAGCAATCATCACCTACTCAGCAAAGATTTCGGTTGGTAAGCACGGTTTCCCGCTGATTGATGCCGCAGACTGGAACGATTGCCTGCATGTTGACCCAGACTGCTTAAACGGCAAGCAAAAGGAGGAAGCCTATAACCTTCAGCTCGAAAAAGGCGGCAGATACGGAGACCCCTTTGAGAGTAATCTTTCCGAAAGCATCATGAATGCCTTCTTATTGAAGGTAGCTATCGACATAGCCGCTCGGCTGGCGAGTGCCAGAGGCATTTCGAGCGAGGCCGAAAGCTATCACCGCCTGGGGGCAGAGCTGGCGGAGCGTTTGCAGAAGGATACTTGGAAGGGCGACTTCTTTGCGCGCGTGCTGTTCAACCGCGGAGGCGCGATAGATTATCTCGGTGCTCAAGGGGATAATCTGCAGATTGAAGCGGGTGCTAAGGGAACCTACTTCTTAAACTCGTTTACATGGGCTGTATTTGCGGACGTTGCCACCGATGCGCAGATTGCGGTGATGTTGGATACTATTGATAACAACCTGAAAACCCCTTACGGTTACCGCCTGTGTTCCGGCGTGGATTACCCGCGCATTGCGCCGAAGGTTTCGGTTTCGCTCTACTTCCAGGGCGACCGAGAGAACAGCGGCGTATTCAAGCATGCGAACACCATGGCTGCCGCGGCAATGCTGAAAGCCGCAAATTCTGTAAAGGATGCTGCATTGGCGAGACGTCTGACCGAAACCGCCTACTGGATTATGGATGTTATCCTGCCCTACAAAACTCTGCAGGCTCCTTTTGTAACCTGTGGTAACCCCCGCTTCTGCACACAGTATAACAACTACGAAACCGGAGAGAACATCGGCCCGACCTTGAGCGGTACCTCCACATGGCTGCTGATTTCGCTCATGATGTCCTTCGGTATTGAGTATCGTGCAGACGGCTTGAAGCTTAGCCCGCTGCTCCGCCCGGAGGAAACAACGCTCTCGTTTAGCCTGAAAACCAATGGTACCACCTACGCTGTGACCGTAAGCAAGCCTAAGGGCTTTAAGCGCATAACTGACGGCTGTGGCATTATGCTTGATGGTAAGCCATTTACAGGCAATCTGCTCCCGCTCTTCAGTGATGGTGAGGTTCATACTGTGGTGCTTACTTTTTGATCTTTATATTTAAAAGTGGCTCTAAAAGGGTTATTTAATTTGAATGAAGGGCTTGCTGTCTGCAAAAGCGCAGGTAGCAAGCCCTCTTGTTTTGTCGGTTGTAAATAATCAGGATTATTAAGGATTCTTTCTTGAGGTACAGCAGTGAATTGTTGGGTACAAATATCACATTATTGTTTTATACTTGATTCAACCCGTTTCAGATACCTATGCTTGCCCCCTATTAGGCTTATTATTTTTGTATCCAATATATGCAGACCAAAAGCAGTGAGTGTGGATAGTATCAGAACTAATAAAACATACATAACATCATTGTTAATCTGGATAAACCTTGAACGAAGCAGTATTATAAATAGATATTGTATCAAATACAGTTCCAAGGTCATCTGGCCAAGAAGTTGTAAAATCTTATTGTTAAACCGCACCTTCATTGTAATCAATAAGACCGCCGCAACAAATAAAACAATAGCTGGTAATTGAACCGAAAGACACAGGAATCTTTCGGGGATGTCAGATTGAAAGGGGGTATTTGCATAGTAGGAAACATGCTTAAGCATATATAAGTTTAAAATAAACACGGGAAAGAAGAGAACAATCAAAACCGGTGTAAGGATTGCATACCGCTTTTTAGCAAAGGAGATGATATTCCCTTCAAATCTTCCCGCCAACATACCGAAAAGGAACAAGAAGCAGGTGTTGTACCACCATTCCCCCTGAAACCAAAAACCACCATGACCCAGGCATGCACATATGATTGTATAGACAAGCAGAAAAACAGCCATACCCCAAAATGCGGTACGTTCCTTTTTACAATATTTAAAAATGATATAGAAAGCGATATAGAATATTACTATTGCTACCGCAAACCAAGCTTGAGGGTTGATTAAAATAAAACCCGTTAAGAACAGAACTATTTCAACCGGTGAAAATCGCTGCCCTTCGATAAGGTTATAAACCAGATAGATGATTATTGTCGCATACAAAGGTACTAGCACGGAAGGAAGACGGCGACGGATAAAGCCCTGCAGGTAATTTTGTTTTGATTGGTAGCTTTTTATTAAGCCATAACCTGAACAAAATAGGAATACTCCTACAAACAGCACGCCGGCATCTACAAAGGGTGAAAGTACGTCCGGCGTTTTTAGTCTTTGCGAAAGATGATGCAGTATTACCCCAAAAGCACAGAGTGCCTGCAGTGCTTTTGTATTCTCTAGCGAAAGAAATTCCTCATTCCATTTTCCTATCCCATAGATTTTTAATCCAAACAGACCAAGGGCAACAAAGAGCAGAATAACTACCAGCATGAAATATCATCCTCTCAAATGTTCTTAATACAAATGTCACTTTATATATAAAATTTAAAACATTTTAGTTGACAATCTGCAGATTATTAGATATAATAATTAAGCGCTGTCAAGATGGTTGCATCTGTTTCGACAGTAAAACTGAAAATGTGTATGGAGAAGTCGCCTAGTTGGTCGAGGGCGCACGACTGGAAATCGTGTAGGCGTCAAAAGCGTCTCGAGAGTTCGAATCTCTCCTTCTCCGCCAAAACCGCTCAGCCTAAAAGGTTGGGCGGCTTTTTTCATATTTTTTCAGGTCGGTGTGGTACACCGGCCTGTCTGTTTATAGCAACCTGTTAAAAAGGGGTATTTACAGTTTTTGAACGTAGTTATAAATGAGAGATGTCATCTCGCCTATGGGGGCCTGCTTCATTACGGCACCGATGTTAAACGCCACCATCGGCATACCATAAACTACGCAGGTTTCTTTGTTTTGCCCAAGTGTATAAGCGCCCGCCTTTCTCATGGAAAGCAGCCCGTTCGCACCGTCTGCACCCATACCGGTTAGAATAACGCCGATAGCGTTCTTGCCTGCTGTGGCTGCAACCGATTCAAACAGCACATCAACCGACGGGCAGTGACCACTTACCTTTTCCTCCTTGGTACACTTTACGGCATAGCCGCCGGAGTCCTTAACAAGGCGCATCTGAAAATCCCCGGGAGCTACCAGAATACGGCCGGTTTGAACCCTGTCTCCACTCTCGGCCTCTTTAACCTCCATCTTACAGATGCGGTTTAAACGCTCGGCATACATGCGCGTAAACATCTCGGGCATGTGCTGAACTATTACAATACCGGGTGTTGTTGTAGGAAGGTCTTGTATAACCGCAACGGTTGCATCGGTGCCGCCAGTGGAAGCTCCAATAGCTATTACAAAGTCATTAACTGTTTTACTCTTTGTATAACTTACATGCTCAATCGGCTTTGCCTTTTTTAGCTTTGCCATCGAGGCAATCTTTACCTTAATAACCAGTTCGTGTGTAAAATTAAAAAGATCAGAAGAGGATTTTATGCTAGGCTTTTTTACAAAGTCAACAGCACCTGCATCCAACGCATCCAGCGCATTAATCGGCAGAGAACTAACTACCACAACCGGTGTAGGATACTGTGGCATCAGCTTTTTTAAAAACTCTATACCGTTCATCTTAGGCATTTCAACATCCAGCGTTACAACATCCGGCCTAAGCTGCTCAATTAGCTTCAGCGCCTCTATGGGATCGGCAGCTGTGCCAACAATCTCGATTGCGTTGTCGGAGCTCATGCTTTTTACAAGGAACTCTCTAAACAGCATTGAGTCATCGACAATCAATGTTTTTATTTTTCGTAGATTCGCCATATTCGGCACCGATGCCTTTCCGAACCATTCAAGAACTGATTCTGTTTCGTACTTTATTTTTGATAGATTGCTGGCATGAGATATTTATACTGAGAGGACTCCCGGTTGATAGTCTCGGCATGCCCAATAAATAGATAGCCCCCCGGGCGCGTATTGTTATAGAACTTGCTAATCAATTGCTGTTTTGTCGGTGTATCAAAATAGATCATGACATTTCTGCAAAGAATGATATCAAAACTATTCTTGAAGGTGAAATTATCCATCAAATTAATTTGACGATATACTACCTCATCCTTGATAAAAGGCTTGACCTCTACAGTATTGGCATCAACTGCAGTAAAATACTTTGATTTCCATTTCTCGGGCACATTTTGAATCGATTCTGCCGAATAGATACCACTCTTCGCTTTATCCAATACCTTAAGCGAGATATCCGAGGCCAGTATTTTGGTATTCCACTGCTGCTTTTTCGTACCGAAATAATCCTGTATCACCATAGCAAGGGTATAGGGTTCTTCACCCGAAGAGCAGCCCGCGCTCCAAATACGGATCTCGTGGTTCCTGTTAGTCCGCTCAAACTCCGGCAGGATGGTGGATGTAAAGTAGTTAAAATGCTCGACTTCCCTTAAAAAGTAGGTATGGTTGGTTGTAAGCTTGCTGATGAGCAATGACATTTCTTTTTTCGAAGGATCCTGCAGCACAGCATTGAAGTAATCTGTAAAATTCGTAAAGCCTTTTTCTGCCAAAGTAGAGGCCATTCTGCTTTCAATCAGGGTTCTTTTTTTAGTAAGGTTAATTCCATAATTGGTTTTAAGGTAACCGGTTATCCGGTCAAATTCAATATCTGATAATGATACCATAGCTACTCCTAATCAGGCTTATCGATAAGCCATTTAAACTGTGAAAAAACAGATAACAATAGCGACAAGCGCACAGCCTGCCGCTATTGCACAAAATACATTAATTATTTCTCCATATTCTCGGTAATGGCTGAAAGCTCATCCATTTCATCATCGCTTAACAGCTTTTGGCAGTCAAGAATCAGCTTTACATCTTCGCCGATCTTACCAATCCCCTTAACATAGCGACTGGAGCCGTTTTTGCTGAAGCTGGGGGGCGCAGCAATATCCGCATCCGGTATACGCATTACCTCATCAACCTGATCCACAATAATGCCGACAGAATTTCCGTTTACATCTACAACAACAAAACAGGTCTTGTCGTCGTATGGACGCTCCTCCTTCCCAAACCGCAGACGAACATCCAGTACCGGTATAACCTTACCGCGAAGATTAATAATACCCTTCAAGTACTCCGGCAACTCGGGTACCTGTGTGATGGGCTGTACCACTATAATTTCAATAACATACCGAATGTCTATGCAGTATGATTGATCGTCAATTATAAATGTAAGGTATTTCTCTTTTAGCGAGTCTTCTACATCTGTAATATTCTCTAATACTTGCGCCATAATTTCTACACCCTTTCAGATATTCTGGTCATTTCATTAATCAGTTATTGGCAATCAGATTCTTAATATCCAGAATTAGGCTAATGCTGCCGTCGCCAAGAATTGTGCAGCCCGCAACGCCACGTTCCTTCACGTTAAACCGATTGAGATAGTTTGGCAACGGCTTAACAACCACCTGTTGCTCACCGATGAGCTGATCGGCCAATAAGCAAACCGCCTTATCCTCGGTTTCAACAAGGATGATAATGCCGTCAAGAACATTGGTAATCTTTGTGTCGATTCCAAAGGCTTCAAAGATACGAATGACTGGGTAACACTCCCCGCGGATCATAATCATCTCGGTACCATTAACATCCTTTACGATTTGCTTAGGCTGTATTTTAAACGACTCGCGGATTGAAGTAATAGGAATAGTTAAAATAGACCCGCCAACCGAAACCTCCATGCCGTCTACAATGGCAAGGGTAAGCGGTATTTTTATAATAAAGGTTGTACCCTTATCCAGCTTGCTCTCGATGCTGATAGAACCGCCAACCTTTTCGATATTCTTCCGCGCCACATCCATTCCTACACCACGGCCCGAGAACTCGGTTACCTCGGTATTGGTGGAAAAGCCAGGGAGCATAATCATGTTATAAATTTCTTTTTCGGTATAATCAGCATCATTCTTAGTGAGAAGGCCGTTGGCTCTTGCCTTTTTAAGAATCTTACTTGGGTTAATGCCTGCACCGTCATCCGAAACACGGATAACAACCTCACCGGCTGTATTCTCGGCAGAGAGTATAACCTTACCAACAGGAGACTTCCCCTTCTTAATGCGGTCTTCAGTTACCTCAAGGCCGTGATCCATCGCGTTGCGGATCAGGTGCATCAGCGGGTCACCGAGACTGTCGATAATAGTCTTATCCACCTCGGTATCTTCGCCAATAAGTTCAAGCTCAACCTCTTTGTTCAGTTTCTTGCTCATATCGCGAACAATGCGGTTCATCTTATTAAACACACCCGAAACCGGCACCATTCGAATGGACATTACGATATCCTGAAGCTCATCGGTTAACTTACGCAGTTGACGTGACGCCTTTGTAAAGTTCTCGAGCTGCATCCCCTTTAAATCAGGGTTTGCGATAACCATTGATTCGGTGATAACCAACTCACCTACCAAGTCCATGAGCTCATCAAGCTTATTGAGGTTTACGCTGATAAGGTTTTGCTTCACAGATTTGCTCTGCTGCACTGCAGTATTTACATTCTCGATAGCAGCAGCCTGTTTTTCAGCGGTTTCCTGTTGAGCCGCCGCAGCAGCTTTCGTTTCCTCCACAACAGCCGCGCCGTCGCTGAGTACTTCATACGATTTTATGTACAGGGAAGTTTCTATAATCTTATATATCTCATCGTTACCATTAAAGGGAACGAAGGAGATGATAAACCCGCTCTCAACAATCTGTTTTGCGGTGTTTTGGTCGGTTTCGATATCCTGCGGCTCATAGGTGAGCTTCTCGCAATAATCCTTCATGTTGTTAATCAGCATAAAGGCGCGAATATTCTCCATCTTGCAGCCGTCCTCAAAGAAAACGCGCACAACCGTTTCTGCCTTGCCGTTGTCTTCTTTTTCGGGTAGCTCTTCGGCCACGGCTGTCTGCTCCGCAGCACTATCCTCAACAACAGTCGGCTCCTGTCCTGCAGCTTCTGTCTCCTCTTTTACCACAGGCTTATTGGCCTTTTGCTTTGCCGCAGGTTTTGCCTTTTTCTGAGCCGTACCGCCCTTAATAAAATCGATCTCTTCCTGAATACGGCCTATCAGTTCTTCAGGATCGGCAGCCTTGGTGGTTTCATCCTGAATGCTCTCAATCTCGCTCTTAATAAAATCCGAGCCCTGAAAAACAATGTCGTAGATGGAACTGTAATCGGCTGTAGCAGATTTGTTTTCTCTGATAATGAAGAACAAATCCTCAATTCGATGAGCCACGGTAGATACATTCTCAATGCCCATCATCGCAGCGGAACCCTTAATGGTGTGCATGATTCGGAAGATTTCGTTAATATCCTCCTGCTCCATGTCATTGCTTTTTTCGGATTTCAGCAGAATGGCATCCAACTGCTCAAGCAGCGTATTGCTTTCGAAAATGAATGTCTCCAGCATCGATTCCAAACTCATGTCAAACTTATCCATTATCTCACCTGCATATCTTAAATTTAATGAGAGCTCAGACTGCTGCAACGATTAAGGGGTAAATGAAAAACTCAAAAAAATATCGGGGAATATTGAATTTTCATCGTGTTTATACGATAATATCTATATAATACGGAAAATACATAATTATTTTTTAGGGGAGGTAACTAAGATGTCGGATCTTATGAAAATTACGACTCCCATACTTCCCAAGAACTATGTAAACAACGTTAAGTCTAACCAAAACTCATCGCAGGATGTATTTAACCTGGTTGACTTAGCTAGGGTAACAAAACCAAATGACCGAAGCGAAACGCCGGACAATAACGGCCTGAACCTGGCTACTCAGCAGGAGATGAAGCATGCACTTGGGGCTTTATTAAAAGACCCCGGACTTGCGATAACCTCGCTGAGAAGATTACTGCTAATGAGCACGGTGCTTCTTACCATAACCGGCGATAATGCCGAGAAAGCCGAAGTAAACACCCTTATAAATTCTCTGACGCTCAATGAGCAGGAACTATTAACAGAGATATTCAGCCAGCAGCAGGGTATTTCATCGTTTCAGGGGGAATTTTTTGATGCGCTAAGGAATCTGCTTTCAGGCACCACAAGCGCTGAATTCAAAGAGAGCATTGGGGCTCTTTTAAAAGCAATCACCGGGCATGTATATTCAAAAGACATTCTTGATTCTATCAGTATAAATCTTGATCAATACGCCGAGCTGATGCGCTCAGTGCCTGAAGCTTACGAAGCGTTGAAAAACCTTTCGGCAAACTTCAAGGCCTTAGGCCAGTCAACTGAACTGCTGGACGTGAATACTTTTAACGAGATGAAGGATTCACTAATAAGCGTATTGCGTGAACTAAACTCGAGTATCTATGTCAGCGAAAAAACAATGAATCTTACTGCTTTAATTGTATATAATCTTTCGAAGTTTGTAAATGATAAAGATGAAATTAATGCAGCTTTTGATAATTTTTCGCGATTTTTGCCGGAAGAAATTAGAGAATCCTACAAACAGGCATTGGAGGACTACCTTGCAGTTGCCACAAAGCAGAGCGAAAGTGCTGTGCTGCATTCAAAGATAATCGATAATCTTTCCGAGGTAATTAAGCAGCATCTGGACGGACGATTTAATACACCGGCAGTTGCTCAGGAAATAAACAATATCCTTCAGAGCCTCGCTGCTGCTCCCTCCTCATTTACCCCGCTTTTGCATTACATACTGCCCCTGCAGCTAGGTGATTCTTCCGCACTTGCAGAATTATGGGTTGACCCTGACTCCTCCAAAGGCGGAGAATCGGGTGATACTCCGATAAAAATTTTCTTTGTATCTGATATCGATACCATTGGGCATTTTGAAATAGAGATGATGGTAATCGCAAATAAAATTGATCTATATATGTTCTGCCCTACAGACTATACCGACTTCTTTAGAAATTATAAAGATAGACTAATCCAGATATGTAAAAACACTTCATACTCCTTCAGCAACATTAACATTGAACCACTGGTTAAAGAACGCAGACTGGACGAGGTTTTCCCAAAGTTAAATATAAAAAGGAGCGGTGTAGATGTCAGAGCGTAAGCAATCCAAGGCAGGAAATAAGGCGGTAGCCCTGAAATACAATGTGCAAACCGATGCCGCTCCTATTATAGTGGCATCCGGCTACGGTTATGTGGCCGAGAAGATTATTGATCTTGCTGACCAAAGCGGCATACCGGTTTATAGGGACGACACAACCGCCAATATGCTGGCTATGCTTGAAATAGGCAGTAATGTACCACCGGAGCTGTTTGAAATTGTTGCGGCAATCTATATTGACCTGTTAAGGATGTCTGACGAGCTCAAAAAGAATATCCCCAAGCCGTTAGCAAAACCAGAGTAATTTGAGCCTGCTGAAACGCAGGCTTTTTTTATTAAGCTATGAGTTTAGCTGCATACGCTTCAGTTGAAGCCTCTGAACCTCCCACAAGAAGGCAAACAGGATATCCTGCTCCTTTTCGGTAGCATCAATAAAGCTACATCCGTAGCCCTTTTTACCGTTATTCATGTCCTGACGGCGGAGTATCAGGGTTTTAATACGCAGGTGCTTAGGGCCTTGATTAAAGTAGAATTCAAATTGATTCCCTTCGAAGAAGATTTGATCTGCAGTAAAGAAAATCCCGCCTGCGCTGATATCCCGAACCACAATCTTTATTGGGTTCTCAAGTGTGATCTTATTTTCATCAACATCGTAAACTATGTAGATATTAGTCTCAAATGTGGTTTTTACTTTAATACTTTTTCTGCGTTGAATTACGTCAAGCAGATGGTAATCGGTTAAGATAATCCGGTCAATTGCAGAGAAGCTGACTATAGCCGAATACCAGCAGATACCCTTCATATCGTCATAGGCACAGACTTTTAACGTCTCACCAGTATCAAAATGCGGAAAGATATCTCCTAAAATTTCCATGTTATGATCAGTGACATCTACTAGTACTCCGGTTGTAATCAACGCATCCTTTTTACTGTAGATTTCAACCTTTTGATGAACCGTTCTTAACACTTTACCACCCCTTAATCGGTTACGCTACCCCGAAAATTATTTCACTGTCAGATAAATATACCAATGCGTTGTCTCGGTCTTCAGTAACCTGCACACTCGAAGTGCCCATGGTGATACGTGTACCTGCATAAATCGTTCCCTTGCAGATAATCTTGCTGACATTGGGCTGGTGTAATTCTTCCTCCATAACACTGTACTTAACTTGCAATTTCTCTTTCTCAAGCGTTATTACCGATTTATTGTATACCGCTTGGTCTAAAAGCTTAAGCTTATCCTGTGAAAGCATCGTTTTATCCTTGCTGCTTAAAAAGACTATAATCTGAGCTAGTTTCAACTCATCATTCTGCAGCTGCTGCAGCCTTCTGAATATAGTGTCCATCTCGCTCACCAGTGTTGTGGATGAGCCTAAAGTGATATCGGTGATAATATGGGAAGGCGAACCGATAGACCGAGCCGTTAGGTCTTTTGCCACTACATAGCGTCCGCCAACCATGCTCCCGTTCTTTCCTTTAAGCTCCAGATTTCCGCCACAGCGGATCTTGCAGTACATTACAGAGTTTGCAGAAATAGAGCCATTAACTTCAATATTAGCATTTTCTAGGAATGAGGCAATCAGATTTCCCTCCGCTGTTAACCGGCCACCTCCGGCCCCGTTCATTCCCAAAATGGTGATATCGCCTCGGGCTTTTACTGTAGCCGCTTCGACAATACCATTAACCTTTATATTACCTAAGGCATTAACAGAAAAACCGGATTTAACGTCGCCTTTTACAAAAACATTGCCAACAAAATCAATATTACCAATTGCATTATCAACATCGCCGTCTACAACAAAGGTGTCGTCTATTTCAAGCACGTTATGGCGTTCTACCAGATTACCGCTGATTCCGGCAATGATTTCGGTGTTTTGAGGGTTTACCAAAACATTCTTCCCAAGGGGAAGCCTGGCGTCGCGCCCTCGTACCGATGCTATATTCTGGCCTGTAACCGTCATCCCGTCAACGCCATCCGTTGGAGCTATAATGTCACACAATACCTGATCTTTCTGAACATTATAAATCAGATTTAACTCTTTAAAATTAACCGAACCGTCTACATTGTATTTGGGAATACCCTTTTTGCCAAACACAAAACGATTAGTAATCTCTCCGTTTTTACCGTTTTGTGCCGGCACCCCTTCTGCGACAAGTATCTTCTTCTCGTACAGCTTTTGGATAACAATCTTTTGAATAACATCGAGCTTAATGCCGTATACAACATTGTTATCTTTTAAAGCCTGCATAATCACTGGAATGGTAATATCCAAGCCGCCATCTTCCGGGGCAAGTACCGAAACAAAAGCCTGTAGTAAATCATTTGACAATTCAACCCGGCATTCAGCGTCTTGAGGTTTCTTTTCATTATTCTCGGTTAATTGCTCTGTCACGGCATTTCCCTCCTAATAGTATTTTATAGCGTTACATTAGCCTTGCCAATCGAGCGAACCGTCATAATCCCAGACTGAACATCGAATTCAACAGTGCGGCCATAGTTTAAACCTACATCCTCCGCAACGATTCTGATGTTTGCATCCGCCAGTGCCTTCTTTACAGCGGCGACATTTCGTTTACCGATGTTCATAATATTATCGTTCAGGCCGTATGTACCGTCCATCTTAAACATCTGGGCGCCTCCGGCAATCTTTGCAGTCATGCGAGCCTTCGAAGCTCCCGCCTGCTCCATTCGACGGATTAGTAAAACAATAGCGGTATCGGCGAACTTCATTTTATTGTCATTCTGCACACACTCGGTACTGCTGGGCAGCATGATGTGGGCCATACCGCCAACGCCAACCTTTACGTCAAATAAGCATATACCGACACAGGAACCCAAAGCATAGGTTATAAGCCGATCAGGCTTATTTACAACATTCATGTCGGATATACCTACCGTAACTAGATTACTCATATCTCAATCCCCAGACGTTCCATAATTAATTTAAGTGAATCCATCTCGGGGATGAGCAGCATACAGCTTCTTACACTTTCGCTTGAGCCGATAAAATCCTCTTCAATGTATAAAACCTTATCCCCAGACATGCCAAGCTCAATAGCAGGAACACTGAGTATAGCACCTGCCATATCAATTGTAATAGACGGAACCATAATATTGATTTTAAGGCCGGTCAACGATGATATCGCATTCACATAGGAACCTGCCATAATATTTCCTATTTCGTTCAGTGCCGAATAATCCACCTCAGTCATCTGCGTGTAGTCGTTGATTTCTTTATTCAGCAGAATATTAACAACCACATGGGCAAACTTCTGCTCTAGTATGAACATTATCATCCCCTGAATATCGTCATGCAGGTGCGTTAATATTCCTACAACGATATTCTCCGGCCCGCCCAAAATGTTGGTTAGATCTTGGAAATTGAGTACCTTCACCTTGGGAACAGACATCTGAACAGACTGCATCAACATGGTAGAAAGCGCAGTGGCAGCATTGCCAGCACCGATATTGCCCAATTCCCGCAGAACATCGATGTGCATGTCGTTAAGCTGATCGTATTGAAATTGAGGCATATTCTAACCTCCTAATTTATTATTTTATAGTGCTTGTACCTTAAATTATCGCAGATTATTCACTGTGGCCTCCAGTTCATCGGCAGCTTGCACCACTCTGGCATTAAACTGAAACGCTCTTTGCGTGGTAATGACATCCACCATCTCTTTACTTAGCTCTGCATTTGAGCCTTCCAGAGAGCCTTGAAGCAGATCGTAGTTTTCCCCGGCCTGCGGCTCACCTGCAGCGGATGTGGCACGATACAGATTGTTTCCTACCTGCTCCATAGCATACTTGTTGGCAAATTGAAAAACTCCAATACGAGTTTTCATATCCTTGAGGTTAAGTCCGGTTTTGCCTTCTGCAGTTAGCTCTATACGCTCTCCATCCGGACTTAAAACATATTCGCCATTCGAAGTGGTAAGGTAAGCCATCTCACCGTCAAGTTTAGCACAGAAATTTCCGGCTCGGGTATAGAAGCGCTCACCGTTTTGATTTTCTACTGCAAAAAAACCTTCTCCGACTATTGCATAATCAAGATCCCGGTCGGTAGGCTGCATTGGGCCTTGGCTCATAATCTTCGTTGCACCCGATAGCCTTGCGCCATGTCCTACCTTCAGGTTATTGGCTGTTTCTACCGCATCGCGGTGAATGTTCGTATACAGTAAGTCGGCAAACGACGAAACAGACGTTTTAAAACCCGGTGTTTCGACATTTGCAATATTATTTGCGGTAACATCTAAGCTTTTTTGCATAAAAAGCACACCGGACGAAGCTGTATAAAATGCTGTATTCATTTAAATCATCCTTCATTTAACAGATTAAGAATAAGCTCAATAATACTACCGCTTAGCGATTTCGGTTACGGATTTGGCATTTATTTTATCAACAATCTTAAGTGCCTGACTATAGGTTTGAAAGGTTCTGCTGGTTTCCATGAGGCTGGAGGTTTCTTCACTCATATCTACGTTGGAACTTTCAATCTTACCCTGTAAAAAGGCTGTGGAATAAACCTTTTCCTCGTTTTGGGCATTGTCGGGATTATTATCAATATAATAACCTTCACTGTAGGTTGTAAGATTCTTTGTGTCGGCTGGGTATGCAATACCAATACGGTCAACAGGGCTGTCTTCTGTGCCAACGTAGACATAGCCCCCCTCATCAACCACAAAATCTCCTCCACCAACCTGTATAGGCCCACCTTCTCCCAGCAGTCTGGAACCGTTACTAGAAATCAGATAACCCTCTTCATCCACCGAGAAGCTGCCATTTCTGGTGAGCAGCGGCTTTTCGGAGTTGACATTCTCTACCTTGAAGAAACCGTCACCTACGAGCGCAATATCAAACGGGCTTTCGGTATCAGTAAGCCCACTTTGATTATAATCGGTATATACCTTATCTGCATATCGTACAATGCAACCCTTACCCAGCTTTTTGTTATCATTCGTCTGTATTCTCGCAATCAGCTGTTGATCAAAGGTACTACTGGTTAATATCTTGCGTTTGTAACCTGCCGTTTTAACATTGGCTACATTGTTACTGATTGTATCAAGCGTACGCTGTTGTGTCAGCATGCCTGAGGCTAACGTATAAAACCCTCTGAACATGGTTTATCATCCTTTCTGTTCGGCACTGCGGGAATTGTTATATAGTTAATCTTTAACATATGCTTCGATAGAACGCCTGAGCTTTGCGATCGCGGAGGTATGTAACTGGCAAACGCGAGATTCACTGACCTCCAAAACCTGTGCAATCTCTTTTAACTTAAGGTTTTCGTAATAATACATTGCAACCACAAGTTTCTCTTTTGGGGGCAGCTTTTCTATGGTTTGCGCAATCACATCCTTTAGCTCTTTTGAAAAGAACGCTTCTTCGGGCAAGTCATCCGCTGAACCGCTTTCGGCTGAAGCAGCAGGTTCAAAGCCCGTAAGGTTATCCTGAAGAAGTTCTTCAAACGACACTACGCTCGCGCTGTAAGACTGCGCCATATTGGTTCTCAGCTCGTCTACCGTTATATTTAAATAGGCTGCCACTTCGTCGTCTGTGGGTTGACGGTTATACTCCGCCCACAAAGAGGCAATCGCAGTTTCGGTATCCTTTGCATTCTTGCGAACCCTTCTGGGCACCCAATCCTGCCTTCTGATAAAATCTATAATGGCGCCACGCACACGTATGGAGGCATAGGTTTCAAACTTAACCTCCTTATCGGGGTTAAACCGTTCCACTGCGTCCATCAGTGCAACAATCCCCTCGTTGATCAGGTCTTCCTGCTCGGCTATGCTTTTAAACATGTTGCGCATGCTCATAACCGCATACTTCACGATATAGGAATAGTGGAGGATAATCTGGTTGCGCAGTGCTGCATCCCCGGTACGTTTATAGTCCCGCCACGCAGAGGCATCTATGATATTTTCTGGCTTGGTAATCAGCCTGCTCACCCCCTGCCCACCTGTTTTCTATCTTCAACAAACGTATTATACGGATATATTTCCGATTGCCTGAATTTGAACGGAATTATCGATCTCGCTGAATGATAACACCACGATACCATGTACAAATTGATCCGCCAGTTTTCTGAAGTAGATTCTGACAATGGGTGAGGTTAAAATAATCGGTGTGGGCAGAAGCTCACGGACTTTATTTACCTGCTGTACCAATGAGGTTGCTATCTTTTGTACAGTATCCGGGTCAAGTGCAAGATAGGAGCCGTGATCGGATTTTTTTACCGAGTTCATAATAAGATTTTCAGTTGCGGTATCCAATGTAATTACGCGAAGCTGGTTTGCGTCGGAGAACTTCCGGGTAATGGTTCTGCGCAGAGCCTGACGGACATATTCTGTAAGCATGTCTGCATCCTTAATTGAGGTGCCGTAATCGCCAAGCGTTTCGATAATGGTTTCCATATCCCTTATCGGAATACCCTCTTTCAGAAGGTTTGCCAGTACCTTCTGCAGTTCACCCACAGAAACAATATTGGGAATAACCTCTTCTATCAGGTTCTGATTGGCCTTCTTCAGGTTGTTGATAAGGGTGTTAACCTCTTGCCTGGTTAACATCTCGTGCGCATGCTCCTTGATGACCTCGGAAAGATGCGTAATGATAACCGATGTCGGGTCAATAACCGTATAGCCTGCCATCTCGGCAAATTCTCGCTTTGATTCGGTAATCCATTTGGCAGGTATGCCAAAGGCAGGCTCAATTGTATCTATGCCATCTACCTTTTCAGCAACCTCACCGGGGCTGAGGGCAAGGAAATGATCCACAAGCACCTCACCGCGGGCAACCTCTTCCCCTTTAAGCTTGATTGAATACTGATTCGGGTTAAGCTGGCCGTTATCACGCATGCGCACGGATGGGATTACCATACCCATATCCAGCGCGAACTGCTTGCGGAACATCACCACGCGATCTATAAAACTGCCTCCGCTTGATTCATCTACCAGCGGCAGCAAGCTGTAGCCGAAGGTCATTTCTATCTGTTCTACGGTAAGCAGGGTATACACATTGTCAATATTCTTATAAAAGCTGGTTTCGGTAAGCTCTGTTTCGGGCACCGCAGCTGGAACCTCGCTTGCAAGCGCTGTCTTCTGCATAGAATTCCGGAGCGCTATGCCAAGCACAATAAGCGCGATAGCGATAATGATAATTTGAATGGTTGGAAAGCCAGGAATAAACCCCAGTACCGCAGCTACTACGCCCGCGATAATCATGGCTGTGGGCTGCATAGAAAATTGCTTGAGCAGTTCAATGTTGAAGTTATTCTCAGAGGCTGTTCTGGTTACCAGCATTGCGGTAGCTGTTGATATTAAGAACGCCGGAATCTGTGATACCAGACCATCGCCGACGGTTGCGATAGAATAAACTTTCAGAACCTGGTCAATAGACATGCCGTTACTGATCATACCAATAGCGGCGCCGCCAAGCAGGTTTACCGCCGCGATGACGATTGAAATAATTGCGTCGCCCTTTACAAACTTCGAGGCACCGTCCATTGAACCAAAGAAATCAGCCTCACGCTGAACATCGGAGCGGCGCTTTCTAGCCTGCTGCTCGTCAATCAAGCCGGAGTTTAAGTCGGCATCTATCGCCATTTGCTTGCCGGGCATAGCATCGAGTGTAAACCTGGCCGCAACCTCTGATACGCGTTCCGCGCCCTTTGTGATTACAACCAGCTGAACAATAACGATGATAATGAAGATAATAAAGCCGATCACAGGATTTCCGCCCAAAACGAAGTCACCTATTGCAGCAATGACATTACCTGCCTGACCCTTTTGGGAGAGGATGAGTCTTGTAGACGAGATATTAAGTGCCAATCGGAAAAGGGTTGTTACCAGCAGCATAGAGGGGAAAACCGAGAACTCAAGTGCCGATTTGATGTACATTGACATCAGCAGAATAATGATAGAGAGGGTAATATTCAAAATGAACAGGAAATCCAGCATCCACGGCGGCAATGGGATAATAAAGGCCAGAACAATGGTAACAACAAATATAGATACGACGTTGTTTAGAACCTTCATTTAATGTTCAAATCCTTCTTCTTTAAGGTATATACAAAGGCCAGTACCTCAGCAACGGCCTGATAAAAATCTGCCGGAATCTCACAGTCAATCTCCACTGCCGCATAAAGGCCGCGGGCAAGTGCGACATTCTCGGTTACGGTTACGTTGTTTTCCTCCGCAACACTTACGATTCGAAAGGCAACCATGTCTACACCCTTGGCAACCACAACGGGGGCCTTGTTTTCTGAGGGCTTGTATCGGATTGCCACGGCATAATGCGTAGGGTTACGAATAACCACATCGGCGGTAGGAACCTGCTGCATCATGCGTTTTTGTGCCATCTGGCGCTGTTTTTCTTTAATCTGTGCCTTAATCTTTGGGTCTCCTTCGAGCTGTTTGAACTCTTCCTTAACCTCCTGCTTCGACATGCGAAGGTTCTTTTCATACTCCCACCACTGGTAAACGTAATCAAGAACTGAAATGCCAAGAAAGAGAATTGCGATGGTAAACACCAAAGAAACAACAGAATTACCGATGTAGATAACTCCCTGCAAAAGATCCATCTGAAGCAATGACCCAAGCTCAGTAACCCTTTTGCTGATTTCGGTGTAAAGGATGACACCTACCAGCAGTATCTTTACAAGCGATTTCAACAGCTCTACAACAGATCTTATCGAAAAAAGTCGCTTAAAACCCTGCAGAGGGCTTAATCGGCTGAATTTGAACTTCAGCGGTTCACCGACAAACAGAAACCTTGTTTGCACGCCGGTGAATATCACTGCTACCAAAATCGAAATCAACAGCAACGGGCCAACCAGAAAAAGAATGGTAAGGGCTGCATCGCGAAAAATAGCCGATGCATCCGCAGTAGTAAGCGCGGTAAAATCGTCCAGCTTTCCGATATAACTCCGAATGGTATTGCCGATATATATGTAAAGGTATTGACTAAGCAGTTTCAAAGCGAAGAACATGATGAGTATTGAAAAGGCGACTATAATGTCCTGGCTCTGAAAAACGTTACCTTTTTTTCGTTCATCACTTTTTCGTTTGGGGGTGGCTTTTTCGGTTTTTGAACCTCCCGCCATGTGCTAATCCCCCCTTATTACAACAGCTTTATAATCAGTGTGCGGCAAGCAGCTTTAATGCCTGCTCCATCGTTGTGAATGAGTTTGAGATAATAGCGTCTATAAAGGAGGCCATGGGGACCGTTAGAATGAAAAGCACCAGCATTCCCACTAAAACCTTTGTTTGAATATTCAAAACAAATACATTAATCTGCGGTATCGCTTTCATTAAAATACCCATGCTGGCATCGGTAATAATCTCGATGGCGATAACAGGAAGTGCCAGCTTTAGCGCGAGCGTAAGGATTCCGGAGAATAGGGTTGCGATGTAAGAGCCAATCTCAAAGTTGAAGGTGCCGGCACCAACCGGAATAATCTGAAAAGACAGAATTGTCATCTTAATAATGGTAAGGTGACAGTCGCTTAAAAAGAAGAGTAAAAAGAACAGGATGTTCAGGAGAGAACCGCTCAGCGGCATCTGAACATTGCTGGAAGGGTCGTAAACCTTTGCCATGCCAAGGCCCATCTGCATGTCCATCACCTCGCCCGCCATAAGCACAACAGAGATGAACATCTGCAGGATAAAACCATAAACCCAGCCGACAGCAAGCTCTTTTAATGCGGTATAGACAAACTCTATAGCAGAGTTAATCTGTATATTCGTACCAAGCATGGTGCCAGCCGTTACAAAGGTAAGCACCAGTGCAATCCCGCCTTTCAGCGCCGCAGGAATGTTCCTGCGTGAAAGAATGGGGTTAAACATTATCATACCCGACATTCTCGCAAGCACAAGCATATAAACATAGAAATTGCTGAAGGAAACATCTATCATCATCAATACCCCTAATAGAGGGTCAGGAGGCTGCCATCATGGAAAAGATTTGCTGCGTAAAATCAGACATTGTTGTCATCATCCAGGAAGCCAACAGTAACAGCACCAAAGCAATGGCAACCAGTTTGGGCACAAAGGTAAGGGTTTGCTCATGAATCTGCGTGGCTGCCTGTAAAACCGATATAATAAAGCCAACCGCTATACTGACAATAAGTATGGGGGCAGACAGTTTGAGTGCAGTAAATACGGCATCCTTCAAAATACTAATTGCTTCTCCCTGATCCATAAATGTACCCTTTCTCTTGAATCAGTTTTATGTAAACTAATTAAAGCTTGTTATCAGCGTTTTTACCGTCAAGCCCCAACCGTCAACAAGAACAAATAACAGCAATTTAAACGGCATTGCAATGGAGGAAGGCGGCAGCATAATCATACCCATTGACATCAATGCGCTGGATACAACCATGTCAATTATAATAAACGGGATGTATAACAAGAAGCCCATAATGAAGCCGCGCTTAAGTTCACTGGTGATAAAAGCCGGTATTACAATTGTCATGGAAAGCTCGTCATACGTCTCTGGCCGCTGCTCCTTAGCAACGGTTCTGAACAGGTTTAAATCGGATTTATAGGTTTGCTTGAGCATAAACTCCCTAAGCGGCTTAGAAGCAAGGTCGATAGCCTGTTCCTGTGTGACGGTGCCCGCCACATAGGGCTTGTAGGCCGTTTTTTCTATATCGCTGATTGTCGGCGACATGATAAACAAGGTTAAAAACAACGCAATTCCTATAAGAACCTGATTCGGGGGGGTTTGCTGTAAACCGATGGCATTGCGTAGCAGACTTAATACGATAATGATGCGCGTAAAGCTGGTCATCATAATCAGTATGCTGGGCAGCAGCGCCAAAACCGTTAATAAAAAGAGGACATCTAATGCCTCAACACGATCATTCGGGTTTTCTACCCCGTTCACATTGATTGAAACGCCCGGATCGGCATAAACGGTAATCGAGAATAAAACAACGGATAAAAGAACCACTGCGGCTAGCGATATCAGCAGACGCCGCAGGTTCTTGTTGATTTTTTGCTTGGCAGCAGCTTTAGTCAAGAGTATCATGCTCCTTATCGCTTTTTTTCCATCCATGCAGCCCGTATTTCTTAAGGTTTTCTTTTAGTGCATCGCTAAAGCTGATTGTTCCGGGGGCTGTGGGCAGCTGTACAATATCTTCACTGCTCAACTCGCCGAGGTTAGTGATTCCGCTTGAAGCAATTCCCACCAAAAGATATTTATCATTCACCTTAATTATTGCAATCGACTTATCCTGCCCTAACGTAATTCTGTCTACAACAGCAAGATACTTGCCGCTTAATGGGGTACCTACCCGTTTACCAAGCCACTTGGTTGAATAGAAAGCCAGAACCACGATGCCGATTATCAATAAAACTGCGCCGGCAACTGAAAAAAATTCGTCCAAAGCATGGCCTCCCTACAGACTTCTCAGCCAAGAATATTCTTAACGGTTTGAATAATTCTGTCGGGCTTAAACGGCTTTACGATGAAATCCAATGCACCCAGCTTAATAGCATCAACAACCATCGACTCCTGCCCCATTGCTGAACACATTACAACACGGGAGCTGGCATCAATCCCCTTAATGCGCTTAAGTGCCTCCAAGCCATCCATGTTTGGCATGGTGATATCCAGTATAACAAGGTCATGATGCCCTGCCTGATAAGCCGCAACAGCAAGCTCACCATCACCAGCTTCCTCAATCTCGGCATAACCGTTTTTAGATAATACGTCCTTAATCATCAGTCGCATAAAAGCTGCGTCATCAACTACTAATATTTTCTTTCCCATTTTACTGCACCGCCTATTCTTAAGATATACCGTTCAGGAAGTCGGTATTTTTTAGTATTTCAGTAATACGAACGCCAAAATTATCTTCTACTACAACCACATCGCCTTTAGCGACCAGCTGACCGTTGACAATAATATCTACCGGTGCACCAGCCTGCTTTTCAAGCTCTATGACCATACCCTGACTGAATTCCAAAATGTCTTTAATCTTACGCCTTGTTTTACCAATCTCAACCGATACCTGTAAAGGCACCTGCATGATCAAATCAAGATTCGTATGCTGACCATCGGGGCTTGGCTGGCCAAGATTGGTGAAGTTTTGATAATTAACATTATGAATATCAACAGGCTGCTGTCTGGAGGTATCATACTGCATCGGAGGCTGCTGATAATACTGAGGCGGGTACATCTGCTGCGGATAAGGCTGCTGCGGTTGCGGCATTTGAGGAGGATACGGTTGAGCAGCA
Source organism: Acetanaerobacterium elongatum (assembly GCF_900103835.1). Classification (GTDB taxonomy): domain Bacteria; phylum Bacillota; class Clostridia; order Oscillospirales; family Ruminococcaceae; genus Acetanaerobacterium; species Acetanaerobacterium elongatum. The sequence continues at coordinate 41,170 of NZ_FNID01000013.1, forward strand.
TACTGCGGCATTGGCGATGGAGCTGGAGCTGGGGCTGCAGTCGGAACAGGTGTATCAAACTGCGGGGCATCATATACCTTATTCAGCAGCTTTTCATCGGCAGGGGATATCTGTGGCAGTTCTTCAGGTTTTGCCGGTGCGGGAGATTCAGAAGCAGTCATATTAAACATCTGAGACTGTGAAACAATCTCTTTTGCGAGGTCCATCTGCAAGATGCTCATGAACTTACTCTGTGTGATACCTTCAATCGTCAGGTCAAAATAGATTACAACGACATAATCCTCAAGGTTAACCAGCAGGTTTTTCTTAATCTCTTCATTACTGAGCACATAGGCTACCGGGGTGGAAATATTGATTGGCCGACCTAAGAAGTTTGACAGTGCGGTGGCCGCCGAACCCATCATCTGGTTCATAACCTCACACGCAGCACTGATGCTGATTTCGTCAAACACATAATCAGGGTCTGGCGTAGGCGGCATACCCATAAGCTGGTCTAAAATCAGTTTCATATCCGATTGCTTGAGCACCATTACATTGGAACCGGAGATTCCGGTAATATATGTAATCTCAACACATATCGCAGGCTCAAATGAATCATAGTCAAGTTCTTTCACCTGGGCCACATGAACATCGGGGGTGGTGATAATCACCTTTTTATCAAGCAGCGTTGAAACAGCGGTAGCGGCCGAACCCATGCTGATATTCATGATTTCGCCAATCACATCTATCTCAAAACCTGATAAAATGTCGTGTTGTGAGACTTCGCCGGGTGAGCTTTTGTCAAGTTCAGAACTCATAGTAAAACCTCATTTCTAAAGTATTTCGGTAATTTGTACAGCCTTCTTCTTTTTGTAGTTCCCCATCTTGCCCCTTAACCACGTCTTTGTGCCTACTCTGATATCAATTACGTCATTAATGGATTTATCAAGCTGTACAATATCATCAACCTGAAGGTTCAGTACATCGCTAAGTGTAAGTTCTACCTCACCCAAGACTGCTGTAAGCTCTAAATCAGAATCCTTTACCGAACTGAAGATAATATCCCGGCGCTCATTTTCTTTAAACTCATCCAGCTTTTTATCACTCTTTTGAGAACGCGCATTCATCTTTTTGATGATTTCTTCAAGATTGATTGCCGGTATACATACGCTTAGGTTACCAACCTGCCCCCTCATTGTAACATCTATTACGGTAATCAAAACGATATCATCAAGCGAGATGGTCTGCATGAGGCGAGAATTCGTTTCGATACCTACCAGCTGGGGATCCATGTCGGTATAGCTCTTCCATGCATCCTTAAATAATTTTACCATATTTTTAAGTACATTTTCAACAAGAGACAGCTCAATTTCGGTAAAATCTCTTTCTATGTTCACTATATCGCCGCTGCCGCCGAGAAGCCTGTCGATTATGGAGAAAACCATAGGCCTTGACAACTCAAAGATAATGGTACCGTCGGCGACGGAGGAATCCTTAATATTAAGGTCAACCACCCCCATTAAAACCGAATCCGGCAAGGCATTGCTGTATTCGTGGTAGCGCTGTTCCTCAATTTGCGAAACATCAAGCTGGCAGAACATTCTTAAAATACCTGTAAAGTAAGAGGAGAGACTTCGGGTGTAATTACTATAAATGCTGTCTAGCTTTTTGAGCTGTTCTTTGGTGAACTTCTTCGGGCTTCGGAAATCATATTCCTTCACCTTTTTTTCGGAAGCCTTCTCATCAATCTCATCCAAGTCCAGCGTTCCGGTATTCAAACCTTTCAGCAGCTCATCAATCTGCGCTTGGGATAATATGTCAGGCATGAGGGGGTTACTCCTTTTCCATAGGCTATTGCCGGTAAAGCATCAGGGAATATAATTGTCTTCAAGCTTAAACTTATCTTCGCCAAAGAATTTTGCTACAAGTTCTTTGAGGCTGTCCTTGTCATCAACATCAATATTCTTGTCTACAACAAGGATTTCAACCCTTCTGTTCTGCTTACGACCTTCAGGGGTATTATTATCGGCAATAGGCCGATATTTGCCATACCCAAGCGAGCTAAGCAGCTCAGACTGAATTTTGCAGTTCTTCTCTAAATATTTCAGTACCTCATTTGCTCTGTCAGAGGATAATTGACGGTCATCTACGTGATAGTTTTCATTCTCCGGTATGGCTGCCGTATGGCCTTCGATACGAATGGTTCCGATCGACGCCTCTGCGTTTTTAATCCCTTCGCCGATATTATCCAAAACCACTTTGCCTTCGTTACGAAGCACGGCACTATCCGCATTAAAAAATACATTATCGGTGAAACGGATAAAGACATAATGCTTGCCCTTTTGAACATCTATACTCTCTTTTATTTCTCCCTCTGTTTGTGTATCAACATAGTTCTTTAACATATCATACAGCGTCTCAAGGTTTATTGGTTCTTGAGAAGCATTAGCTATATCACTATCGCCGATACCTGAACCGGTGTTGCCAACCTTACCGGTGGCATCTTTCTTCAGATCAGGCGTTACTACAAGCTGCTCGGTATTAATACCGATGTTAGACAACGCCGAGGCCAGAAAAGTAAACTTATCGGCATCAACAGTCGACATGGAATAAAGCATAACGAAAAATGTCAAAAGCAAAGTAACCATATCTGCATATGTATTTAGCCATTCATTGCTTATACCTTCATCCTCGTGTTTTTTTCTAGCCACACACTCACCCCTAAAGACCTATCATAAAACCGCAACATCAATACTGTTTTAAGTTTATTATCACTTTTTAGGTCCTTTACTAGCCTTCTTATCTTTTTCTGCGCCCGTCTCATCTTCGCCTTTAGAAGATGCATTCTTCTTTGCGATAGAGCTTGGTAACAGCCTATATAATTTTTCAGCAATAAAGCGAGGGTTCTCGCCTGCCTGTATAGCCTGAACTCCCTCACAGATAATTAGTTTGCACAGGTATTCTTCCTCATGGCGTACCTTCAGCTTTGCGGAGATAGGAATGAAAAGAATATTACATAGCATCGAACCGTAAAAAGTAGTAATTAAGGCAACAGACATTCCATTACCAAGCTGCGTTGCATCATCCATCTTCTTAAGCATTAGTATAAGACCGATTAGAGTTCCTATCATACCAAATGCCGGAGCAAATGTTGCGCCCTTTTCATAAAACGCTCTGTCCTGCCCATGCCGCTCGTCAAGAAAGTCCAGTTCCTCTTCTAGCAAGGATTTAACCTTCTCGGGATCAATTGCGTCAACAATCATCATAATGCCGTTGCGCAGATAATCGTCATCTTTTTCGTTAAGCTCATCCTCTAACGCCAGCAAGCCTTTACTTCTTGCTGCCTTTGCAAGCTCCACAATACGGGTAATCTGCTCATTGGGATTATACTTTCTGGGGAAAAAGATTATCTTCAAATGCGGTAGAATCTTTTTAAAAGCTTTCACCGGGAACGAGATCATCAAAGTTGCAATGGTACCACCAATGGTAATAGCCATACTGGGATAATCGACAAACGTAAAAACGCTTCCAAATTTAAACATTTCCGCAAATACAACCGGATCACCGTTTTTGGGCATATTGAAAACCATCCCAAATATTACAAGAACAAATGCAAGTATAAAACCAATGAGTGACATTAAATCCATAAGAGTTTACACCCTTCTTCATAATTACTATATAAAAGCAATATCTTTAACCGAGCTTACCATATATCTTTCTCTTATAGGCAATAATCCGCTCTAGAATCTCGTTGGCGGACTCACTGACAATAAGTATTTTTCCGTTTAACAGCTTGATGGTCGTATCCGGTGCTTCTTCAATAGACTCTATCAAATCACAGTTGAGAATAAATTCTTTATCCTCTTTTTTTGCAAGCCTTGTTACCTTTATCACGGCGCACCCTCCTTTGTCGGACAATCTATTTATTTCTATACAGGCATGTACAAAGCAGAAAAATAGGAACCTGATTTGCATAAGGGGCTATAAAAGCCCCTTATGCCTCAGGTATAGATTAACGTTTCAGGTTAACCAGTTCTTCAAGCATACTATCGGTTACCGTAATAATTCTGGAGCAAGCCTGGAAGCCTCTCTGCGTTGTAATCATATCGGTAAACTGCGCGGAAAGGTCTACGTTAGACATTTCGAGCATACCGGACTTTAACGGACCGGAACCGGAGGTGCCTGCAACACATAAGGAAGGATCACCGGAGTTTGCGCTCTGTGCAAAATAGGAGTTGCCCTCCTGCGTTAAGCCCTCCGGGTTATTGAAAACAGCCAAATCGATACGGCCAAGTGTTAGCTGACCGTGCACTGCATGGTTACCGGTAATGATGCCGTCGCTGCCGATTGCAAGGCTGGAAAGGTCTTTTACAGACTGTAAAGCAAAACTGCGGCCTTGCTCCGTTTTAAACGCTCCCAATATATCCTTCATCTGTTGACCGTCTAGCGGAATTGAGTTGCCACCAGCATCGGTCGGGAAAGTAAGCCCACTTAGTGTAAACCCGCCACCAGGAATGGCAGAAGTAGCTAATACCTTGCCGTTTTTATCTGTAATAGCTCCCACATTGGTAGCATCTGGCGCGCCGCCGACTGTACCGGTAGCCAGTGTCAGCAGTTTGTCAAGATCGGCCTGAGTATAATTGGCAGAAGGATCCAGCGTAATATTTAACTCGGTACCGTCAAGAACAGCCTTGCTGCCGCCGCCTGCAGTGCCTGTAATAAAGTTTACAACCATATTACCTAATGTACCTGGTCCCTTTGCCTTCAGTGTTACGGTCTGAGAAACGCCTAAAACCGAAACAGTCTTGGTATGAAAAGCCTGATTATCGGTAATGGGAGGTACCACAATCTGAATCTTACCGCTGGCCGGTGCCGCGGTTTTAGCACCCGAGCCGCTCACACCAAGTACAAAATTACCCTGTGAATCAATAACATTTCCGTTATTGTCGATGGTGAGCATACCGGCTCTGGTATAGTATATATTGCCTGACGCATCCATTACCTGCAGGTAGCCCTGCCCCGCAATTGCCACGTCGGTGGAAACGTCGGTTGGCTGGAAGCCGGATTGGGATTGATTGATATCAATAGACGCAACCTGTGCACCATAACCAACCTGCGTAGCATTTACACCGCCGCGGGTTTGTGTGCCACCGGAAGCACCGCTGATGGACTGGTAGTATACATCGCGGAAGGTTGTTCGGGATGCCTTGTAGCCGTAGGTATTTACGTTGGCAATATTATTGCCGATAACGTCAAGGCGCGTCTGGTGTGCCCTTAAACCGGCAACACCGGAATACATGGCTCTAACCATTAAAATACTCCTTTTCTTAAGAACCGTCAGTTTCTTCAGTCAGTCAGAAACTGAAATAGCCCCCTGAAAGGTCCAGCTATACTATTACGGTTCCGTCAATATTTGTGAATACATTTCCGCTTAGGTCGTCTCCGTTGACTGTAGTAACCACCGTACCGTTTTTTATACTGACAATAAACGCCGTTTTATCAATCAGAATAAGCGTATCGTCCAGTCCCTTTTCACCGGCCAGCCGCATACCTTGGGTTAAACGTTCCATCTTATCGGCACTGATATCAATATTCCGGTCGGAAATACGATTCTGCGCGTGCTTGGAGAAGTTAACACCGAATTCCTGCTGCTGCCTTTTTAACACCTCGGCAAAGGATTCTGTTCCCTGCTGCGGTTGTATGGCAGATTTTCCTGCCGTGGAGGAAGGGGTAACAATACCTGTGGTTATGGTAACGGGAAACCTATTGATAAAAGTATCTGCCATAGGATCTTCCCTCCATGGATAAACCGAAAGCCTTCCTGTTGCTTACGATTCGCTGGTGATTGGATTAAATAGTATCACTTGGATTCACTGCCTGATGATGAGTTTGAAGAGGTGGCCGGTACAATCTCCATCAGGTTTTCCGGTTTGAAGGTCTTATTGTCTACAATAAACTCAAAACTGTCATCAGTAAACTTAATTCCCTCCACCACACCGGTGGTTTTTACAAGCTGCCCGTTTGAATCAAGCGTAGCCGCAATAACCGTTTTGCCCATCAGCGAAGATGCAAAGGTGGAATTCGCCATCGACAACACCTTCTGCTGAATCTGAAGGGCGGTAAACTGTGCCATCTGCCCCATAAACTCGGTGTTATCGGTTGGGTTATTGAAATCCTGATTGGAAAGCTGGGCAGCTATCAGTTTAAAAAAGTCCTGAATGTCCATATCACCGTTGTTTTTATCGGTAACGGTATATGGGTGGCCATCCTCGGTATAATATGTTTTCTTGGTGCCTGTAGCTCTGCTGGACTGTGAACCATAACCTGAAACAGCACCGATAGCCATTGTATCACCTCCTGATTACACATAACAATTTAACATTGCCTGCTGTACATAACGTGCGCCGATTATGCCGCCCGCAAGGGTTGTGTCATCGCTCGAAATTTCTTGTATGGGGCGTGCCAACACAATTCTGCGTGTTTCATACGGCTGGTTTTCCCTGTCGGAACCGGACATGAAGTAGTTGCCCGAAGACGCCAAATTATTAAAGGACTGGTTCTCAACCGTGCAGCTTTCCATCTGAACATTACTGTCCTTTAAGCTGGCACGCAGCTCGGGAATCTGGCTTTCAATGAGCTTGGCGGTTTGCTGGTTACCGGTAACAATGTTCATGGTAAGCTTACCGTCGTTCATTACCATCTTCACCGTCAACTCGCCGAGCGATTCCGGTTTCAGCTTCATGGTAAACTCCATTTTGCCGTTTGAATAAGCATTCAAAATGCCGGTAGCTACCTGCTCTGACGGGCTTGTCTGCGGAGCCATTGGGACAGTAGTTACGGCAGTCGCTTCAGCTTTTAACGTAACCCCTAAGTTATGGAGCTTATCGTTAAATGATGAAAGTTGCTGGGTAAGCTGCTGTACCGTATCCTTATCGCTCTTTTCGGTTGCCGGCTTATCGGTTGCCATTGGTGCGGACTCGGTTGCCTGTGAAGCAGGCTGATTTGACGTTTGAGTATCGGTTTGGTTTTGGAACGAACCACTGGGTGTAAAGCTCGCGCTGGATTGAGTTGCAGTGCTTTGAACAACCTCAGGATTGCCTTGCTGCGGCAGGTACTCAGAGATTATGTTTTGCCGTGGTTGCGTTGAAACCGGTTGCGCTTGAGGCATATCAGCGGCAGTTTGTACAACCTGAGCAGTTACGGCTGAAACATCCTGTACCGTATTTACAGCTTGTACTACTGAATCCTGCGGCTGACTTATCAGTAATACTTCCGGTACCGCTATCTGGGTTTGAGAATCAACAACATTCAGTACCTGAGGGACCATGGCAGCTTGAAGAGTTTGAGCGGTAAGGACTGATGTAGCTGCTTCGACTTTCTCGTTCTTATCTTCCGATTCTGCTTTATCGGCTTCAACATCCTCTGATTGGCTTGAAGAAGTAGCTGCTTTAGGAGTTGCCTTATTAACCTCTTTGTTCATGCTATTGAGCTGTTTCTGCAGTTCGGAACTGAAGGAAAAGGTGCTTTGAACGTTCGGCTGCGAAGCGGCTGTCGGTTTTCCATAATTGGAACCTGAAACCTGAAGCACCATATCTGTTAACATAGCGACATTCATTTTCTCACCTCCTTTCGTAATGATATGCATATATTATACCAAATAAAAAGCACGAAAAAAACAGATTTTTTGCCAAAATGACGCTTTTTACTCGATATTATATGTATTTTGTAAAAGCAAGTAAAAAAGGATTGTTTCTTTTTTGTGCATTATGATCAGTTGAGCGAAACAGAATTATTTGCAATAAATTCATCTATCAACAGTTCCTGTTCCTTGCCCTCTGCCGCACGGTATTCATCCATCTGCCGGTCTTTAAGCTTTTCAAGAGTCGTAACCTCCTGCGAAACCCTTACCACAACGGCAACCTGATCGTTCACCCTGGCTTCCATGGTTCTGATTTGTAACTGCTGTGACTTAATCCTATCGTTTAATACATTCAGGTACGCCTTACGTCTAGCGAGATCATGCGGTGTAAGACCTGTACGTTCCTGTTCCTTCAGTTCCCCATCGCAGTAGGTGTATTCCTGATGCAGCTTTTCCAGTGCTTCGTTCAGGTTGGCCAACCGGCTGCGAAGATCTGCAAGCTTTAGCTTTTCGCCGGAGAGCATCTGGTCTTTAAAGCTAAGCATCTTTTCAAGAGAGAATTCAAACTTCTTCATGGCTTCTGCAAGCTCCCAAGCCTTAGCTTACGGCATTTTTCATCAGTTCCAGGGTTTGCTGATAGGTAAATGCATCATTGACGCCTTGCCCTAAAAATCCATTCACATTATCTATTTTAGCAATGGCTGCGTCCAATGCGGGGTTGGTACCCTGCTTATATGCACCGATTGTTATTAAATCGTAATTTGAATAGTAAACTGAAAGAATACTGCGCATCTTGTTTGCAAATTCCAGCTGATCCTTATCAACAATTTCATTCATCAGACGACTGACACTGGCAAGGATATCAATTGCGGGATATTGGTTGCGCATTGCTATTTTTCTGGAAAGTACGATATGCCCGTCAATAATACCACGAACGGTATCGGAAATCGGCTCGTTTACATCGTCGCCCTCGACCAAAACGGTATATATGCCAGTAATAGAACCCTTTTCAAAATTACCTGTTCGCTCCAAAAGCTTTGGCATAACCGAATATACCGAAGGGGTATAACCGCGGGAAACCGGGGGCTCACCTGTCGCAAGCCCAATCTCTCGCTGAGCCATTGCATATCTTGTTAACGAATCCATCATCAGCAGAACACTTTTGCCCTGATCCTTAAAGTACTCTGCGATGGTGGTAGCGGTAAGTGCACATTTAAGCCGCTGCATAGCAGGCTGATCAGAGGTGGCCACCAGTAAAACCGAGCGTGCCATGCCTTCTTTGCCAAGGTCACGCTCCAGAAAATCTCGAACCTCTCTGCCTCTTTCGCCTACAAGGCTGATAACATTCACATCTGCGGTTACATTACGGGCAATCATACCCAAAAGCGTACTCTTACCCACACCGCTACCCGAGAAGATACCAAGCCGCTGCCCTTTACCGCAGGTAAGCAGACCGTCTATTGCCTTAACACCAAAGCTGAGAGGGGTATCTATTCTGGGACGGGATAACGGGTTTGAGGGGGTATTGTTTACCGAATAATAGGTATTGCCCTCTACTTCACCCTTACCGTCTATGGGGGTACCTGTTCCGTCGAGAATTCGGCCAATCAGGCTGTCGTTTACCTTTACCTTTAGCTTATCGCCTGTTGATTCCACAATGCTGCCGGGCCCGATGCCGTCTATATCATCATACGGCATCAGCAAAACCCTGCTTTCTCTGAAACCTACAACCTCAGCATTGACAATCCGGCCGCTCTCACCCGCATAAATGCGGCAAACATCGCCGATATTTGCCAAGGGGCCGGTAGACTCTATCATTAAGCCAACGATTTTATCTACCTTACCATAAAAGGTTATTAAGCTCTTCCTTCGTACGGCACTTCTGACGCCTTCCAAAACCAAACACAACACACCCTTTAATAATCAGTAGAACTGGAGAACTATCTTTTTGTTTGGCCTTGTGATTACCGATTAACCATTCTTGTTCATTAAGATTTGCTTTAGGCTGCTGATCTGCGTTTGAAGGCTTGCATCGGCGATACCGCTTGGGGTTTCGACAATGCATAAGCCAGATGAAGCATCTTTAATAGTCTCAACCTCAATACTGCCGGAGACATCCAAAAGCTCCGCAATCATCTTTTTGTTAGTTATACAACTGGTTTGCGCATCGGTTTGTGAAACGGTTATCTTAACCCAGTCGGTATTTTTATAATTAGACAGCGCCCTTTTTACCATGCCTACCAGCGCCTTATCGTCTTCCGCCAGCTCTTTGCCAATTATCTTGGATACGATATCAATAACAAGCAGCCGCAGATCGTTTTCGGTTTCGTCTACAATCTCACGCTGCTTATCATCAATGCGGTCAAGCAAAGCGGCAAGCTCATCAAGCTTATATTGAAGCTGGTTGGCTATCTCAGTTCTTCCCTGCTCCAAACCGCTTTGGTAGGCCTCATCCTTCAATTTCTGTGCCTGAATCTTAGCCTGTGAAAGCATCTCCTCCTCAAGCTTTGAAGCCTTACGAAGAGATTCGGCAACAATCATTTGTGCTTCGGCATGGGCATTGTCAAGAATCTGTTGGCGAATCGTTGCCATTTCCAACGCTGCCGGCTCATCTACCGATGCAGGTGCTTCTCTGCCCGCCGAAGAAAACTCCTCAACCGGCTCAAGATCGGGCCTGTGCAGCGAAGCCGCAGCTTGTGTGGCAAACGCACTAATGAATACATTATCCTTTAAGCTTGTATTGAACGCCTTCACGATCTTAGGCAATGATATCATCCTTTCCACCCTTGGAAATGACGAGTTCACCATCCTCTTCAAGCTTTCTGATAATCGCTACTATGCGCTGCTGCGCCTCATCCACATCGCGAATTCTAACATTATGCAGGTATTCCATATCTGACCGGATGGTCTCGCCCATTCTCTGAGACATATTTGCAAAGAATGCCTCGGCCACCTCGGGGTTTGCGCCCTTGAGTGCAATAACGATATCCTTGGAATCCACCTCTCGGATAAAACGCTGAATAGACATATTATCGAGTGTGGTAATATCTTCAAATACAAACATGCGCTTACGAATATCGTCGGCAAGCTTCGGGTCTCTGCGGGTTAATTCATCAAAGATATATTTCTCGGTTCCTCTGTCTACCTGATTCATAATATCAGCAATGTAGTTAACACCGCCGATCTCGGTATAATCAATAGACACAACTGAATCAAACTTTCTTTCAAGCACCCGTTCAACGTTTTTGATAATTTCCGGTGAAGTTCTATCCATTTTGGCAATACGTTCAACCACGTCAATGCGTTTTTCCTTAGGCAGCTCGGAGATAACAGTAGACGCCTGATCAGGACGTGCATAGGACAGTATAAGTGCAATCGTCTGCGGATGCTCGTTTTGGATAATTGCCATAAGGTTTTTAGAATCTGCCTTGCGTACAAACTCAAACGCCTTTGTGCGAAGCGAACGAGTTACACGATCCAACAGATTGGCAGCCGTTTGGTTGCCAAAAGCCTTTTCAAGAACATTCTTTGCGTAGTCCAGCCCGCCTTCGGTAATGACCTTCTGGGTTAGACACAGGCCGTAAAAATCGCTGAGAATCTGCTCAAGGTCTTCAGCCTCTAGACGGTAAAGTCTGGCTATCTCGTAAGTGAGCTCCTCGACCTCATCCTCACGCATGTATTTATATACCTGGGAAGCATTCTCCGCCCCCATAGCAATGATAACGGCCGCAGCTTTTTGTTTGGGAGAAATTCTGCTTTTAGTAGTGGCCATCATCATCATCTCCCTTTAGCCAAGTTCTAAGCAGCTGCGCTGCAATATCCGGGTTATCACTAGAGAAGGATTGTATCTCTCGCTTCAATGCCATCTCTTTGGTTTCGGCAACCTCCAGCTTTGCTACACTTACATCCGGTTTGGGCTGTTGAATACCCAACTGATCTTCCGGAGACTGCTTACCAAAGTATTGGTTGATATCCTGTATTTGGGCACCCCCTGCAGCAACCATATCCATCAGATCCCGCTTGCGCCTGTGGTTACGAGCTAAAAGGGTGATGACGATTATAAGCAGAATTGCTAAAGCCAGTACCGCGATACCGACAATCAGTATCATGTTTGTATTCAGCTGCGGGGTGATGACATTCTGATCCTGGAACTTCATGTTCACAATGTTCACGTTGGCCGGTTCAACACCGGCAGCCATGGCAACCGCGCTCTGCAGGCTTGTGCGCTCTTCATCGGTCATTACCTCCCGGTTTATCATCACCGAAATGGTAACCGCCTTGCGCTCAGCCCCGTTTTTTTCCTTTTGTGTTTTGATATAGCTAACCAAATAATCAACGCTGCGAGAACCGCTGGCGCTGTTACTGCCGCTGGAACCAACCACGTTAGGATAGGTTGGTACCTCGGCGTTGTTTTCAACCCCGGCTACTCCGCCCTGATTACCCTCGGTTTGCTGTGCCGAGCTGGTTTCTTCATGGCTTATAATGCCGCCGATATCGTTGGAGGGCACGTAGCTCATCTCTTCAGAGATCATCTTGTTATAATCAAGAACAGCGGTAACGGCAACCGAAACGTTATTGGTGCCGAACGGGCCTTTCAATATTTCCAGAGCCTTTTGCTTTAGGCTATCTTCAACCTGTCGCTCATAAGAAAGCTTTAACTTGTTGGTCTCGCCGCTCTCTTCATCATTTGCGGTAAGCAGTTTGCCGTTATTGTCTAAAACAGAAACATTTTCAACCTTAAGGCCGGTAACGCTGTTGGCTATCAGTGACTCTATGCCCTTCACCTGAGCAGATGTCAGTTCATACCCCGGATACATGTCCACTTTGGCAGAGGCTTTGGTATCAACCTTCTCCTCGGTAAGCACATAATCGTTGTTATCCGCTGGCGCTATATTTACACTGGCATCTTTAACACCCGGGATGGTCTTTATTGAGGAACGGATATTTTCCTCGGTTTGAAAACGTAAGTATTGGTTCTGTTCAAACTGCGTACTTGTAAAGCCTACCTTAGAAGCGAAGATGTTATAGTTAACCTTATCCTTCGGGTAACCGGCGATGGAAAGCTTCATCAGAACCTCTGATTCACGCTTTTTCGGAACCTTGATAGCCCCTCCGTTATCTACCTGAACATCCACGTTCATTTCCTGCAGCATGGAGACAACCTCACTGCTCTGGGCAGCGTCTAGACCGCTGGAAATAACAACGTAATCGTCGATATTCAGAATCAAAGTAATAGCGGCAGCCAGTACAGCTATTCCACCGAGAACCGAAAAGAATATTATCTTTTGTTTTTTGCTCTGCTTATTCCAAAATTCTTTTGCAGAGGCAAGTATCTTTTTAAGCTGTTCTTCCATACGCTTTCCCCAACTGTTTCATAAAATACTGTGCAAAAGAGCATACCGACAGCTATACACCCATATTCATAATCTCTTTATAACTGTCAAGCATCTTATTCCTTACAGACTGAAGCAGTTCAATAGAGAGATACGCCTTTTCCTGGTTAATCTGAAGATCGTGCAGATTATCGGAATTTCCGATGGTAAGGTTATAAGCATCCGTATTTTCGGCGGCACTGGTTTCCTTTACGTTTTTTATGGCATCCTGCAATATGCTTGAAAACGAAAACTGTTCTTCCCCAGATGCAGGCGCAGATTTGGCTATTTTGCCAACCTCTGAAATACCATTCATAGGGGTAATGGGTGTAATTGGAACAATAAACATATCTTTTTCCCCGTTCTATTCTTTATAATCTGTTCATTCTTACTTGCCTATGTTAAGTGCGGAAGTAGCCATAGCTTTTAAAGCGTTTAAAGCTGTAATGTTAGCATCATAGGCCGTGGATGCCGACATTAAATCAAGCATCTCTTCTGTTGTATTGACATTGGGCATCATCACATACCCATCCTCATTTGCATCGGGGTGTTTGGGGTTATAGACTGCCGTAAACGGAGTGGTATCTTCAACAACCTCGCTCACGCGAACCCCGCCGACAATGGAATTTTGCATCTTATCAGCAAGAACGTTTTTAAACGAGGCGTTCTTCTGCTCTTCCAGTACTACAAGCCTTCTTTTATAAGGGCCGCCGTCGGCTGTTTTAGTGGTGGTGGAGTTTGCAATGTTTTGCGAAATTATATCCATACGGAATTTCTGTGCAGTTAGTGCGGAACCGGAAATATTTAAAGCGCTCAGAAATGACATTTTAACCGATCCTTTCTGGAAACTATTTAAGTTTTAATCTTTATTACGAACCATTCTGAATTATTTTCTTCCCTCGGAGATAACATGCTCAAGGCTGTTGAACCGATAGTTCATCTTACTCTGCAGGTAATCGAACTGTATCTGTGCTCTTAGCAGTTCAAGGTTTTCCTTCTCCGGGTCTACATTATTGCCATCCTCACGCATGGAGGTTGCGGTATCTTCTTTTACGGTAGCCTGAATTTGGGGGTAAAGTTTATCGTCATTCGAACCGATAAGCTTTTTAAACACAGTTTCAAAACCAACATACTTTGCTTTATATCCGGGAGTTTCAACATTCGCGAGATTTTGCATGGTTACAAGCTGTTTTGTCCAAACAGCATCCATACTTTGCTGCAGCAGATTAAAGGATGTTCCGCCTAATAAACTCATGTCAGTTCCTCCGTCTTGTTTATTTTTATATTTATGTCTCAAGTACTAAAAAATGCGCTATTACAAGCAATGAGCCTTATACTATATATTAATATTTACAGTTTTGCTTGCCCATAAAGCTAAAAAGCACCAAGATACCAACTGAATAGACATAAGTCAGTACCCTAGTGTTTAAATCTTATATATGTGTATAAATACTTTGAGGACGCTGCGACAAAATGATTCAAACTGCTCAAATGCATAATCATAAAAACCTCAATACTGCGACGTCTAGAATAAAATAAAAATACTATATAGTGGAAATCGTTTTATGATTGATACTATATATATGCTACACGAATTTTCGCGAAAAGTCAATAAAATACTTCATTTTTATTAAAATTTTGGATAAATATTATGAAAAGAATATTCTCTCTCGTAAATTCGGCATCGTTATATTCTTAACTACTTTTTTCGACATATTTTCGCTGTTTTTTAATATAATATTTAACAATAAACCAATAAAATCCATGAAGAAATATTTAGATAACTGCTAAAGTTTTAACGTTTGTGAACGATAAAAAATATAAGGAATATAATAGGTTTTTTTAAGCTAATACAATGCTATGCCGTATATTCGGCGGATGGGGGCATTTTTATGGTTATTCAGCGCTTTGATTCTGCTCAATTTTATAAAAACTACGCTGCTAATTCCAATTCGAAAGGGACCGAAAAGGTTGTTGAAAGCAAGGGTGGTACCGATCGGCTGGATAGGCTTGAGTTATCTTCCAATGCTGCACAGGCAAAATCCGCTTTTCTTACACGTTCTATTGCTGCAGAAGTAAATGAAAACACATCCATAGAAAGATTAAGTGCGATTAAGCAAAGTATTGCGGATGGCACTTACAGAGTATCCTCTTCGGTTATTGCCTCGGCGTTGCTGAGCGGTGGATGCCCGGGTATTGAATAATAAAGGTTACATGAAATCCAAGAAAGGATTTGGGCTTTATCTATGAGCAAATTTGATGTGTTTTACCCCGTATTGGATGAATGTCTTGTTTTTTATGGAAATATGCTGGATTTTGAAAACAATAAATACGATGTTATTGTTCAAAAGGATATCCCACAATTAGAAGCCATGCTTAAAACCGAGCAGGCAATGATCATGCAATCTAATGCCCTCGAACGCCACCGGATTGAGATACAGAATAATTTAGGATACGACGGTTATACGCTGCTGGAAATGGCCGAACAATCCGATGGTGAAGATTGCGAGAAATTGAAGGGCTACCGCGAAAGGCTGTTAAAAGCACTTTATGAAATCAAAAGTATAAACAGCAAGAGCATGGAACTGATTGAAACAAGACTGCGGACATCTGAAAAACGACTTGAGTATTCCGGTTATGTGCAGGATATGCACACCTACGACGGTACCGGAACCGTTTCTGAAAATAATGCAGGCATTAACAAAAGCTTAATTACAAAATCGGTATAACTGGTTTGCCGAAAGTCGGCTGAAGGGAGTTTGCTATGCGTCCAACATTTTTAGGCTTTGAGGCGGCAAGATCAGGATTGGTTGCAAGCCAGAAAGCACTTGATATCACCGGAAACAACGTTGCCAATATACATACCGAGGGCTATACCCGTCAGCGAGTTGATTTGGTTTCTATGGCGTTTTCGGGTTCAGCAAATCGTTATTCTACCGGTACTACCCTTGCCGGACAAGGTGTATATATTGCCGGTGTAAGCCAGTGCCGCGACCCGATTCTTGATGCTCGCTACCGTGAGCAGTCTACCTATGTGGGTAGCCTTGAAACCCAGAACACCGCTTATACCGATTTGGAGAACCTATTTGACGACGTTACCTCTTCCGGCCTTCAGGATGGAATGTCCAAGTTACTGGCTCAGCTTCAGTCTGTATCAGGCAACTCGGATAAGGCTGAGGTTGCCAATAACGTACTTACAGCTGCTAAAAATGTTGTGCAGCTTATCAACTCTTATAACTCCAAACTCGACCAGCTGGAAGCACGGAATAAAACCGGGCTTGACAGCTGTGTTAATGATGTAAACTCTATTCTTCAGAAACTCGGAGCCCTTAACTCTCAGATAAAGGATGCCTGCCTTGCCAACAGCACAACCGACCCGATTACCGGCGACAGACGCATTCTTGGCCCCTATGGCCCTAATGAACTGCTGGATGACCGAAACCTGCTTTTAGACCAGCTATCCGCATATGGCGAAGTTGATGTGAAGAGCGAAAATGACGGAACCATTACCGTTACCTTCGGTGGTACGGTAGCAGTGAAGGATTCCAGATATGAAACTTTGAATCAGGTGAAGGATGCAGCCGGAAAAGACATCTTACAGTGGGGAACGTCTATGAAGACCTTTTCTTCTGATAGCGGTGCCATTACTGCCTATATTGATGTTATTGCTGGCAAAGGGGGGTATGCTTCGGGCGGAGAAAACCACTACGAGGGAATAGCCTATTACCGTGAAATATTAAATTCGTTCACCGATACCTTTGCCAAACAATTCAACAATGCCAATAATGTAACCACTCCCCCTGCCCCCCGTGACTTATTTTCAATATCTGACGGTGCAACAAACTTTACCGCAGGGAATATACGAATCTCTGACAACTGGATGAATGATCCCAGCTATCTGGTAATCTCTGTGGATGGGGATAAACTTGCAAACGGTAATACCCTAAAGATGATAAAGATGTTTGACGACTCTTTTGACTTTGGATCCTCTTCCTATACCGAGTTCAAGGGAACCTTTAAGGGGTATCTGATACATTTTCAAGGAAAACTGGGTAATCAGCAGAAATATATTAGCGGCATTAAGGATTCAACCTCCAGCGTTGCCATGGATTTGCTGGATCAACGGGACCAGATTTCGGCGGTATCAGAAAACGAGGAAGCCATTAATATGATGAAGTATCAGAAATCCTATAACGCCGCCGCGCGGGTAATTACCGCCATGGATGAGTGTTTGGATGTAATTATCAACAAGATGGGGCGCGTTGGCTTGTAATTATTTCTTTAGTTACTAAGGGAGGTTTTAGGGATGAGAGTACCTGGAAGTATTACCAACCGCAGATACATGAACAACTATAATAATAGCCTTGCACGACTCAACAAGCTCAGTGATAAGGTGTCCTCATGGAGAAAGTTTGATAAGGTTTCTGAAGATCCGACTGCTGCTGTCAACGCCTTTCTGGTACGGGATCAGATCGCCAAGAACGAGATGTATGAGACCAATTTGAAATCGGCAAAAGACCTTCTCTCTTCTGCCGAAACCTCTGCCACGAAGGTTGCCGGCAGCATAAAGTTGGCCTCCACCAATTTACTTAAGGCCATTAACGGCACCAATGCCACCAATAAAGAGGTTATGGCACAGCAGCTTGAAAATTACCGTGACGAAATTATCAAAACGATGAACAACAGCTTCTCCGGTCGCTATATCTTCAGTGGTACTAAAAATGAGGCACCCTTTACCTTGGGTGCTGATGGTATGTTGCTTTTCAACGGTCAGTCGGTTGCTACGGCCACATCCTCTGCCGATTTTCCTAGTAATAAATCAGTTTACATAGACATTGGTTTAGGAATGAAGTTCAATGGTTCAGGCGAGGTCGATCCCCAAACCGCACTCAAAATCTCTACCTCGGGCGTGGATTTCTTGGGGTTTGGTGTTGACGCCGACGGGCTTGATAACAATATCTGCAATGAGCTTACAAAGGCGGCACAATTGTTGCGTCAGAACAATATTGATACCGATGAATGCAGAAAGTATGTAAAAAAGCTTGATGAACAGCATACTAAGGTGTTAACCGGAATAGCTGACTTGGGTAACCGTATCAATTATATTGATTATAATATTGAGCGATTGGATTCTGACACTCTTAACCTACAGCAAACCCAAAATAACCTTGAAGTTATCAACCCTGCCCAAGCCATTACCGATATGAAGACTGAGGAGCTTTCTTACAAGACCTGCCTTCAGATGGGATCACGGCTCATTCAAAATTCCCTTTTTGATTATCTTAAATAGCTAGTATCATGGCTTTTAAATATAATCATTTATAAGCGTGGTGTTATTATGCAGTTAATTAAGATTACCTCTATTCCGATTTCAATTGAGATTAAGACAACCCGGGCACAGCTGAAGAATACTTCGCAGCAGGATGGCGTAGGCCCCAAACTGTCTTTTTCGCGTAATAAGGGCGGGCTACAGCTCACCTCCGACCCCATACGCTTAAATATAGACAGTACTGAGATGCGAAAGAGTGTAGGTTACCAAACCACTCAGGATCTGAACAAGAGTTACGCACAGGATGGAATAAGAATTGCCTACGAGGCTACTGCACAATATGTGGATGAGGGTAATTATTTATCGGACACACCCGCTTCGCAAAACCCTATTCCGGATATTGCAATGAATTACTTCAACCGCGATATTGAAACCATGCTTGCCTTTATCCCCTCGCAGGCACCCAATATGAGCTGGGACGGCGGTACTCTGAACATACAATACACAGCCGACAAACTGAATTTTGATTGGGAAATCTCTCACCCACAGTTTGAGTTTATCCCCCCGAAGATTGAGCTTACCGTGCTGCAGATGCCAAAGGTAATTATTGAATACCTTGGCGGGCCTATCTATGTACCCCCGAGCGCAAACCCGAACTATGAACCAACTTCCTTTGACGCAGAAGCCTAAACTATGATATAATTATACTATTATAAACGGTGCTTTTTCGGCACCGTTTTAAACTATAAAGGGAGTGGTGTCTTGTGCTGATAAAAACCAGGGACTTTGGTGAATTGGAAATCAATGAAAAGGATATTATCTGTTTTCCAAAAGGTATACCCGCATTTGAAAATCTCACCCGGTATGTTTTAATTAACTATCCGCACGAAAACATTGCCCCGATGTGGCTTCAATCGGTGGACGACAGCTCGCTGTGCTTTATTGTTTTCGACCCTTTTTTATATGTTGCGGATTATGAACCTGTTATATCACATAGTGACAGAAGCGAACTGAAATGTGAGAACACTGAAGACCTGCGATATCTTGTTATTGCCGTGATACCGGAAGATATGACACAAACCACCATTAATTTAAAAAGCCCCTTGGTAATCAATATCCGAAACAACCTTGCCATCCAAGCAGTATTGGAAGCGGATTATCTGATAAGATATCCCCTGTTTGCCGAAAAGGGGGTTTGAGAAATGCTTGTTATCTCCAGAAAGATTAACGAGGGCATTGTAATTGGTGAAAATATAGAACTGGTTATCGTTGACATTACGGGCGATAAGGTTAAGCTTGGAATTAATGCTCCCCGTGAGATACGTGTTATACGCAATGAGCTTCTGCAAACCGAACAGGTAAACCGTGAGGCCGCAACCCCTAAGGCGGCGGTTGTTACTAAAGACCTGATCAGTTTATTTGGCAAGGCACCCAAGAAGCCTTAAATAATATTTTAGCCAGCGGTATGAGGTCTATTCTACCGCTGGCACTACTTTTTGTATTTAAATAGGATGGGTGCAGGATATGAGTAAACAACTAAAGGATATGACAAACGAAGAACTGTGGCAGCTCTTCCCTATTATATTAACAGAGCATAATCCCGTCTGGGCTAAAGATTATCAAGATGAAAGCAGGCTGTTGATTCAAGCTATTGGCACGAAGAATATCACCAGAATCAGTCATATTGGGAGCACCTCAATTAAAGGCATTATGGCAAAACCTACTGTAGACATCCTTCTTGAAATATCCAATGGTACAGACGAACATGGACTTATATCAGTGATGGAGCATAACGGTTATATCTACTGCCCGCAGCCGGATAATCCGGCCCCCCACATGATGTTTATGAAGGGTTATACCCCAAATGGCTTTGCTGAAAAGGTATATCATGTGCATGTGCGCTACCCCGACGATTGGGATGAGCTTTATTTTAGAGATTACCTGAATGATAACCCTTCAGAGGCAGCCGAATACGAAAAGCTTAAAAAGGAACTGCAGCAACAATTTACACATAATCGTGATGGATATACCAACGCTAAAACTGAATTTGTAAATCACGTTACTACTTTAGCCAGAAAAGTTTTGGGTGAAAAATATAAAATCCGTTAAGCTTTTGGAATATTTTGATATATTATAAACTTTTACTCCTCTTGAGTATATTTTGCGGTCTTGTTCAAAAAATAGAATAAAGCACTGAATGAACATGTGCAAAAATTTTCAGGAGGTTTGAGTTTTGAAAAAATATATGTTGCCTATCGCTTTGGTTGCCTGCTTGCTAATGCTTGCATCTTGCCGAGCTAATGTAGGCGGTAATAACACATCATCACCGGCTGCTACCTCTCCCGGCTCACCGGGCGCTTCTTCCGGCGGTGTTGTTTCAAATGTTGTATCCGGTGTTACCTCGGGAGTATCTTCTACCGTGAGTGAGGTAAAGCAGAGCTTCTCTTCCATGACATCCAATACCAGCTCGATGGCTTCATCTGCTACTCAGTCAAAATAAGTTACAACTAAAGATGCCGCAGTTTCTGTGGCATCTTTAGTTGTTTGGCTCTTTTTTTAGCTCTATTTGCTGTCTACCACAACATTTATTATAGAGCCTTTTGGTATTATCAGTTTTATAAGGTCTTTGCAAACTCTATAGCGTATGCCTTAGCTGCTGTTAGTTCAGCCTCGCTTGGTACAAAGTTAATACGGTATCCCTCGCCAAAGAAGGAGAGTTTGAGCCCCTCAAGCCTTGTCTTAATCATCGGCACGGCCTCACCGCTCCAGCCAAAGGAACCAAAAGCAGTACAAGGCTTCTTGGTATTGGAGATAGCGTCGTAGTGCGAAAGCAGTGCCCAGATGGGCGGAACCGCGTCACGGTTGATAGTTGGTGAACCGATTAGAAAAGCATCGGCATCATTCAACTGTGCCTGAAGCATATGCATATCGTTTTCAATGATGTTATACATATTTACGACAGCATCGGGAATCACCTCTAAGATACCTTCACGCATAGCCTTGGCGAGCTGCTCGGTGTTGCCGTAGGCGGTGCAGTAGAAAATGGGGATTCGCTTATACTCATGGAGTGTGGGGGTGCTCCACAGGCGGTACTTTTCAATATTGGCAGCAAGACTACCCTGCGCGGTTAATACAGGGCCGTGGCTGGTGCATACAAACTCCGCGCCAAGGTGCTCCATCTTCTCGATGCCCTTTAAAACATAAGGCTTAAAGGGAGAAAAGATGGCATCGTAGTAATTCTTAAACGCCTCTTCATACAGCGACTGATAGGTTATCTTGCTGTCGAGCATCAGCGGCTCACAGTAATGGGTGCCAAGGAAGTCGCAGCTGAAAAGGGTTTTGCTTTCCTTTACCCAGGTAAACATGGAGTCTGGCCAATGAAGGAACGGCGCATTAATAAACTGCAGCGTTTTGCCGCCAAGGTCGATTGTTTCGCCGTCCTTGACAATCTTATACTGGAGCTGTGGCTTGTTGGTGATGTTCTTTAAATAGATGGCTCCTGCTTGGGAAGCCACCACCTGCGCCTTGGGCATTAAATCCGTAAGTTTTCTAAGCGAACCGGAATGATCCGGCTCATTATGGTTTAGCACAATATAATCGATCTCATCAAGGCTGCATACCTCTTTGATATTTTCAAGGTAGGCATCGAAAAAGGTAAGATGGCAGGTTTCTATCAGGGCGGTTTTCTCCGCCCCCTTCACGATATAGGAATTATAGGAGGTACCGTATTCGGTAGCCATTACGATATCAAAAACCCTCATGCTTGGGTTTAATACGCCTACTGAATAGATACCATCCGTTATTTTTAAGCTGCTCATAAACCTATACTTCCCTTCTATAAAAGATGCCAGCAGTACCCTGCTGACATCTTTACATGGTTTTATCAGGCTTCGGAGAACATGTCCTTTGCAGCGCCGCACAGGGGGCAAACAAAGTCATCGGGGATATCCTCCCACTTGGTGCCGGGGGCAATGCCAACATCGGGGTCGCCCTTCTCCTCATCGTAGGTGTAACCGCAAACCGAGCAAACATACTTAGCCATAATATTACGTCCTTTCTTATTTAAAATTGTGATTAGATATTCGATACAATAAATATACCATAAAGGTATATTTATTGTAAAGAGTAAAAATAGAAAATTAATAATATTATTATGGCAAATCAGCTTAAAATCATAAGAGTTTCTTTAAATATTGTCCGGTATAAGATTTTTTACACTTAACAACCTCTTCCGGCGTACCGGTGGCAACGATCTCGCCGCCTTTATCGCCGCCCTCGGGGCCTAGGTCGATAATATAATCGGCGGTTTTGATAACATCCAAATTATGCTCGATTACGAGAACGGTATTCCCCGACTCCACCAGCATCTGCAGTACGTCTATCAGCTTATGCACATCTGCGGCATGCAGGCCGGTGGTGGGCTCGTCGAGGATATAGATGGTTCTGCCGGTGGAGCGCTTGGAAAGCTCGGTTGCAAGCTTCACGCGCTGTGCCTCGCCGCCCGAAAGAGTGGTTGCCGGCTGGCCGATTTTAATATAGCCGAGGCCTACACTCTGCAATGTTTCGAGCTTACGGGCAACCTTGGGGATGTTTGCGAAAAACTCTACGCCCTCATCCACCGTCATCTCCAGAATATCGTAGATGCTTTTGCCCTTGAACTTAACCTCCAGCGTTTCACGGTTGTAGCGCTTGCCCTTACACACCTCGCATGGCACATAGATGTCGGGCAAAAAGTGCATCTCTATTTTAATAATACCGTCGCCCTCACAGGCCTCACAGCGGCCGCCCTTTACATTGAATGAGAACCGGCTGGAAGAAAAACCGCGCATCTTGGCATCGTTGGTCTGTGCCATTACCTCGCGGATATCGGTAAATACACCGGTATAGGTGGCGGGATTGGAACGCGGCGTTCTGCCGATGGGCGACTGGTCGATATCAATAACCTTATCGAGGTATTCCATGCCAATGATGGCGTCGTGTGCCCCCGACTTGATACGGCTTTTTTCCAGCGTTGCCCATAGTTTTTTATACAGTATTTCGTTTACCAGCGAGCTCTTACCCGACCCGGACACGCCCGTAACACAGGTAAAGGTGCCCAGCGGAATAGATACATCAATATTCTTGAGATTGTTATGGCGTGCGCCCTTAATCTCTAAAAGCCTACCGTTGCCCTTACGCCGTTTCTTTGGTACCTCAATCTTTGCTTTGCCGCTTAGGTAACGGCCGGTAATCGACTGCTCACAAGCCTTGATTTCGTCGATGGTTCCCGCGCATACCACTTCGCCGCCGTGGACACCGGCGGCGGGGCCAATATCCACGATATAATCGGCGGCATACATGGTGTCTTCATCGTGCTCTACCACAATTAAGGTGTTGCCGAGGTCGCGCAGGCGTTTGAGCGTGGCAATGAGCTTATCGTTGTCGCGCTGATGCAGGCCGATACTCGGCTCATCTAAGATATATAGTACCCCCATCAGCGAGGAGCCGATCTGAGTTGCCAGACGGATACGCTGGCTTTCGCCGCCCGAAAGGGTGCTGGCGGAGCGCGCAAGGGTAAGGTATTCAAGCCCTACGCTCTGCAAAAAGCCAAGGCGTTCCCTGATCTCTTTCAATATCTGTGCGGCAATCATCTCTTCCCTGCCCGAAAGCGACAGGCTGTTCACAAACGCAAGCGCGTCGGTAACCGACATACGGGTGAACTGGCTGATATTGATGCCACCCACCGTTACCGCGAGGTATTCGGGCTTTAAACGGTCGCCATGGCATTCGGGGCAATCCACCGACGACATATAGCCCTGCAGTTCATCTTTTACAAAGCTGCTCTGGGTTTCGCGGAAACGACGCTCAAGGTTATTTACAACGCCCTCAAACGGTGCGCGATAGGTGCCTTCACCATATTCGTTCTTGCGCGTAATCTCAATTGCTTCGCCATTGGTGCCATAAAGGATTTTATCAATCTGATCCTGGGTGAGCTGAGATATCGGCACATCCAAGGAAAAGCCGTAATGCTTTGCCAAGCCGTCATAATACATCTGGGCAATGGTGCCGCCGTCTCCGTAATACCAACCGTTGGCGCGTACCGCTCCCTCACGGATGGTGAGGTGCTTGTTAGGTAAAATAAGGTCGGGATCTACCTTTAAAAAGGTGCCGAGGCCGGTGCATTTCTCACAGGCGCCGATGGGGTTATTAAAGGAGAACATACGTGGCGCGAGCTCTTCAATGCTGATGCCGTGATCGGGGCAGGCATAGTTTTGCGAAAAGAGCAGCTCCTCGCTGTCCTGCACATCAACAATTACAAGCCCGCCAGTAAGCGAAACAGCGGTTTCCAGTGAATCCGCAAGTCGAGATTTGATATCCTCCCTTACCACCAGGCGATCCACAACAATCTCAACATCATGCTTCTTATTCTTATCCAGCTTTATCTGCTCGGAGAGATCGTAGATACTGCCGTCTGCACGTACCCGTACAAAGCCTGATCGACGGGCGGAATCAAATTCCTTTTGGTGCTCGCCTTTGCGTGCCCTAACAACCGGCGCCAGTATCTGAATCTTGCTGCCCTCAGGCAGAGCGAGTACCTTATCCACCATCTGGTCGATGGTTTGCTGTGAAATCTCTCGCCCGCACACCGGGCAGTGAGGCCTGCCGATACGTGCATACAGCAAACGCAGATAGTCGTATATTTCGGTTACGGTGCCAACCGTGGAGCGCGGGTTTTTGCTGGTGGTTTTTTGGTCGATTGAGATAGCCGGAGAAAGGCCCTCTATTGAGTCGACATCCGGCTTCTCCATCTGCCCCAAAAACATCCGTGCATAGGATGAAAGGCTCTCTACATAGCGGCGCTGACCATCGGCATAGATGGTATCAAACGCCAGCGAGCTCTTGCCCGAACCGGAAAGGCCGGTAAATACCACGAGCTTATCACGCGGAATCTCGAGGTCGACATTCTTTAGATTATGTTCTCTTG
Source organism: Acetanaerobacterium elongatum (assembly GCF_900103835.1). Classification (GTDB taxonomy): domain Bacteria; phylum Bacillota; class Clostridia; order Oscillospirales; family Ruminococcaceae; genus Acetanaerobacterium; species Acetanaerobacterium elongatum. Next base: position 66,393 of record NZ_FNID01000013.1, read on the forward strand.
CACCCCTGATGATGATCTTATCCTTAGACAAAAACGATTCCTCCAAACGATGGTAAACATTTGTTCTTTTAGCAGGGTAGCTTACACCCTGAATTTTGCTGCCGATTCACTACTTCTTGTTTTCCAGCTGCTTTATCTTATCGCGCAGATAGGCCGCATGCTCAAACTCCAGCAGCTTGGCCGCCGCGCGCATCTCCTTGGTAAGCTGGTCGATAAGCTTTGCCTTATCCCGCGCATTGATCTTCTTATCAAAGGTTTTGTCAATCGTATCGCGGGCGCTAATCTCGATTAAATCTCTTACACCCTTCTTAATAGTGGTGGGGGTAATACCGTGCTTTACGTTATATTCGTGCTGGATGCGTCTTCTGCGCTCGGTTTCACGGATAGCGTTTTCCATGGAACGCGTAACCGTATCGGCATACATGATTACCTTACCCTCTGAATTACGGGCAGCACGGCCGATGGTTTGTATCAGTGATGTCTCACTGCGCAGGAAGCCCTCTTTGTCGGCATCCAATATCGCAACCAGCGATACCTCCGGGATATCCAGGCCCTCACGAAGCAGGTTAATGCCCACGAGCACATCAAACTCGCCGAGACGCAGGTCGCGGATAATCTCCATGCGCTCGATGGTATCAATATCATGATGCATGTAGCGCACCTTGCAGCCCATGTTATCAAGGTATGCGGTTAAATCCTCTGCCATCTTCTTGGTAAGCGTGGTTACCAGCACACGCTCACCCTTTTGGGTGCGCAAGTTAATCTCGGAAAGCAGGTCATCTATCTGCCCTTCCACGGGCTTTACGATAATCTCGGGATCAAGCAGGCCGGTGGGGCGGATTACCTGTTCTACCACCTGCGCGCTCTTGCTTCGCTCCAGTTCGCCGGGTGTAGCAGATACAAACACCACCTGATTCACCTTGCTGTAAAACTCGTCGAAGTTCAAGGGACGATTATCATATGCTGACGGCAGGCGGAATCCGTAATCCACCAGCGTCTTTTTACGCGCATGGTCACCAGCAAACATACCGCGAATCTGTGGCAGCGTAACATGCGACTCATCTATAAACATAAGGAAGTCCTGGGGGAAGTAATCGATTAGCGTAAACGGCATCGTGCCCGGCTTACGTCTTGAAAGTACACGGGAATAGTTTTCTATGCCGCTGCAAAACCCGACTTCGCGCAGCATCTCAATATCATAGTTGGTACGCTGCTCAATACGCTGGGCCTCCAGCAGCTTATTGTTATCGTTAAAGTAATGCAGGCGTTCGGTAAGCTCCTCCTCTATCTCTACGATAGCTTCATCCATCTTTTCTCTTGATACAAGGAAGTGAGAGGCAGGATACACCACAGCGTGGTTCAACACTGCCTTTACGTCGCCTGTAAGCGCCTGCAGCTCACAGATGCGCTCAATCTCATCGCCGAAAAACTCAAACCGCAAAGCCAGCTCGCTGGAGTAGGCGGGAAACACCTCTACCACATCGCCGCGCACGCGAAACTTGTTGCGCTCAAACGCAATATCGTTGCGTTCGTAGTGCAGCTCCACAAGCTTTGCAATTACCTCCTCGCGGCTCTTGCGCATACCGGGGCGTACCGAAAGCACCATACTGCGGTAATCAATCGGGTCGCCAAGGCTGTAGATGCAGGAAACGCTTGCCACAATTATAACATCCCGCCGCTCTGAAAGAGCTGCGGTTGCCGAGTGGCGCAGCTTCTCGATTTCGGCGTTGATGGCGCTGTCCTTCTCGATATAGGTATCGGTGCCGGGAATATACGCCTCCGGCTGATAGTAATCGTAGTAGCTTACAAAGTACTCCACCGCGTTTTCGGGGAAGAACTCTTTAAACTCGCTGCACAGCTGCGCGGCGAGGGTTTTGTTGTGGGCAAGCACCAGTGTTGGGCGGTTAAGCTCCTGAATGATGTTGGCCATGGTAAAGGTTTTGCCCGAACCGGTAACGCCAAGAAGCGTCTGCTCCTTTGCCCCGCGGCGTATCCCCTCAACCAGCGTGCGAATCGCCTCCGGCTGGTCGCCCGTTGGGACGTATTCAGATTTCAGCTTAAACCCTTCCATAGGAAAACCATGCCCTTTCGTGAGATAAACGCCCTTTGTCTGCCGGTTGTTATGCACAAGGCCTGCTAAAGATAGGAAGAATCCCTGAGCGACACCCAGTCGTTATCGGCCACGATAATATGGTCGAGCAGCGTGATATTAATCAGCGCGAGCGCCTGCTTAATCTTCTCGGTGGTGAGCAGGTCTTCCCGCGAAGGAATTGCCAGCCCGCTGGGGTGGTTGTGGGAAACAATAACCGAGGAGGCGTTGCTGCGTACCGCGGTTTCGATAATCTTGCGCACCGAAACCTGCGTGGCGTTCACGCTGCCCTCCATGATGGTGGTGCAACCGGTCACCTTGCATTTGGAATCAAGGCATACCAACAGAACCATCTCGTTTGGAATGCCGATATACTTCGGGATGAGATACTGCCCAACCTTTTCGGAGCTGTCGAGCTGTATACCGTCCTTCATCTTGTCGTTAAAATAAACGCGCGCAACCTGAGAAAACAGCTTTAAATAGGCTGCGGTACCGCGCCCTACCCCGTTTACCGAGGCAAGCTCCTCCACAGGGGCATCCAATACCGCCGAGAGGCTGCCGAACCGATCTATCAGCCGGTGGGCAAGCTCGTTGGTATCGCGGCGGGGTACGGCATAGAACAGCAGCAGCTCCAGGATGTTATGATCACTGAACGAATCCAACCCGTTATCAAGAAAGCGCTTTTTCATACGCTCCCGGTGCCCCTCATGGACTTCTGACACGATTCGTTCACCGCCCTGCTTTATGTCATTTTTCAAATGGGCTATTTCATTGGCAGCTTGCGGCTTCCGGGCTTCACCAACGGAAGCTTGCCCTCCTTGCACAGCGGGCAATCCTCGCTCTGCCATGCCTCCACCTTTACCGAATAAACCGCTCTGTAGGGTACGCCGAACTGAATCTCGCCGCCGGTACGGTCTACGATTGAACCTATACCCACTACGATGCCGCCGGCCTTTTCAACAAGCTCTTTTACCTCAACAACCGAACCGCCGGTGGTAACCACGTCCTCCACCAGCAGACAGCGCATACCAGGGGTTACTTCAAACCCGCGGCGAAGCACCATCTTACCGTCTTCCCGCTCAGCAAAAAAGTTTTCGCAGCCAAGGCTGCGGCTAACCTCATAGGCCATCTGCACTGCGCCCATTGCGGGGCCGATGACTACATCAACATGATCCTGGGCAAACTTAGAAGCAAGGTCGGCACAAAGCTCCTCGCTGTATTTTGTATTGCGAAATATCTTCGCACACTGCAGATAACGGTTGGAATGCTTGCCGGAGGTTAACAGAAAATGCCCCTCCAGCAGTACCCCAGCCTCTTTTAAAACCTCTTCCACACGCTCTTTTGTAAGCATAATTATAACCATTCCTTTCTAAAGCAATGCGATGCATTGCGTGGAGTTCGTGCGGTTTCGGCCTTAGCCGAAATTTCGATCACTGATCGAAAAGCACAAACCCAAAGTTTGAAAGATCTATCTTTCAAACTTGCTCCAATCCGCCGGACTATCCGGCACATAGTTTGTCCGCATGTCCTATAATAATATAGGACATGGCGGGCAGTTTTAACTACATGTTATTATATAACAAAAACATATGTTTGTATAGTGCCAAGGTGAAAATAAATCTTTGCGCTCCATAGAAATTACTGTAGATAATCCTTAAACGAGCCGCGAAACAATGAAAGCATTGACCGGGTTTACCGTAAGGGAGTATAATCAAGCTGATAATTTTAGGAATGCGCTGAAAGATGAGGGAACCGTTTTGAGAAGCTACACCATCGGGAAAAACGACGCTGGCCAGCGGCTGGATAAATTCATTGCCAAGGCGGTACCGCGTCTGCCCGCGGCGCTAATGCATAAATACCTGCGGTTAAAACGCATTAAACTCAACCGCAAGCGTTGTGAAAACTCTACCCGGTTGAATGAGAACGATGTGCTGGAATTATATATCGGGGATGAGTTTTTCAGCGACACCACGCAGGAGTTCCCATTTTTGCTGGCACCCTCGGATATTAACCTCTTGTATGAGGATGAGAACATCCTGCTTGTAGACAAGCCTGCCGGGCTGATTGTACATGAGGATAAGCAGGAGAATGTCGACACGCTGATTAACCGTATTCAAAAACATCTGTATAACAGCGGCGAATACAACCCGGAAAACGAGAATTCGTTTGCGCCTGCGCTTTGTAACCGCATTGACCGCAATACCGGCGGGATTGTGATTGCGGCTAAGAACGCCGAGGCGCTGCGCATACTCAATGAAAAGATTAAAAACCGCGAGCTGCAGAAGTATTACCTGTGCATTGTGCACGGTATCTTAAAGAACAAAAGCGCCATCCTTACGGGCTACCTGAAGAAGGACAGCGATACAAATACCGTTGAGGTCCAAAGCAAACCATTTGAGGGCGCTAAGACCATAAAAACCAAGTACACTGTGCTGGCTGAGAGGGATAACAGCTCCTTACTTGAGGTGGAGCTGCTTACCGGACGCACCCATCAGATACGAGCCCACTTAGCCTCCATCGGGCACCCGCTTCTGGGTGATACCAAATACGGCACCAACAGCCAGAACAAGGGCAGCGGTTTTCGATATCAGGCGCTGTACTCCTATAAGCTGGTGTTCCGCTTTACGCAGGATGCGGGCATACTGAACTACCTGAACAATAAAACGTTTGAGGTAAAGCAGGTGTGGTTCAAGGATAATTTTTGATATCCAGCATAGAAGCAGCCCGCCGGGCCTTAATGGTTCGGCGGGCTTTACTGTGTTCTTGTTATAGTGATTATTTGGCCGATTCGGCAAGTTGGTGGATACCGTCCTTACTCAGGCGGTGCAATATCCAAGTGGGCATGCTCTTGGCGCCAAGACTTGCGTAGAACTTCAGCGAAGGTGCGTTCCAGTCAAGGCAAGCCCATTCCACGCGGGCACAGCCGGTTTCTTCGGCAACACGCGCCAGATAGTTGAACATGGCCTTGCCGTAGCCCTTACCGCGCACGGTGGGGGTAACATAGATATCCTCCAGGTAGATTCCAGGCCTGCCGGTAAAGGTAGAGAAGTTGTTAAAATAGATGGCGTACCCTATGGGCGTTCCGTCCTCCTCGGCAATCAGTGCCTTAGCGGCATCGCGCACAAAGAGGGAATCGTGCAGAATGGCCTCTGTGGCTTCGACGCAATCCTCCATCTTCTCGTACCGGGCAAGCTCCATAATAAAGCGGTAGATCAGTCCAGCGTCCTCGGGTAATGCTTTGCGGATGGTAAAAACACTCATGCGATAAACTCCTGATTATGTATAATATTGATTAGCGCAGATATTTTGGGCTTTTTGATGCTCATTCCTTCTTGCGAATTTGGGGTGTGTTTATTGCTGCGAGCTATTTGCAGTGCTCGTTGACATACAGCTTCATCTTTTCAAAGCTCTGCTCGCTGATAACATGCTCAATGCGGCAGGCATCGCTGTCGGCGGTCTCTTCATCAATACCCAAAGCGGCGATAAAGTATTTTGCAATCAGGCAATGACGTTCGTAAACCTGCTCCGCCTTCTCCCAACCCTTTTCGGTGAGCTGGATACGGCCGCCCTTATCCATTACAATTAGCTCATTTTTTTTAAGAATACCCATCGCTCGGCTGATGCTCGGCTTGGTGAAGCCCAGCTCCGCCGCTATATCAATAGAGCGGACATAGCCTTTTTTCTGCTGCAGTATCAGAATGGTCTCCAGATAATTCTCGCCGGATTCCAGTATCGCCATAAAAAATCTCCCCTCTCAACGTCATGCAAACACCCGGAGGTCATCGTCATTTTGGTTTTACGTCTTTCAATAGATGCCGCGCACAGCTTGGGCAGACACCGGTAAGCTCCAAACAGTGACCTGTTATCTTAAATCCGGTGCTGTCGGCAATCTCGTGGCTGAGAGCCTCGATGGGGCATTCGTCAATCTCCAGCACCTTGCGGCATTCGGTACAGATTAAGTGATGCTTGTGCGTATGGTCTTTGAGTTGAAACAGGGTTTTTGCGCCAGCCTCCCCAACCTTTATCAGCGCACCCTTTTCGGCAAGTGTGGCAAGGGTACGATACACCGTGGAAAAGTTGGTTCCGTCCTGCGCAAGACGTGCGTATATTTCATCGGCGGAAAGCGGGACTTCAGCCTGCAGGATTACATTCAGGATTGCCCTGCGCTGCTTTGTTACCTTAATGCCTAAGCTATCCAAGATATCGATGCCCACAACTCTGCCTCCATTTCTGCCATCAACATATATCCTGCTTTAGTTTAGCACAAAATACCCGGTGACACAATCATCACAAACTAAAATTGCTCAAACTATGCAATTGAAAACACTTCAAGTATGAAACACCAGTTCTTTAGATGCAGCAATAGTTAATAGTAGTAAAGTTACAGATGATATAGTAAACATCTCTGATAATTCTTCAAACAGTAGTTCAAATGCGGAATAGTTACTGTAGCGAAAGAATTCGAAGAAGGTTATGGCAAATACATTGTTGTTGATCATGGTAATGGTGTACAAACCCTATATGCCCATTGTGAAAGCTTAGATGCTGAAGCAGGAAGTACGGTTGAAAGAGGAGATGCTATTGCGTTTATCAGGTAACTCCGGCGCAACGACCGGCTATCAGCTTCATTTTGAACTACGCGTAGATGGGAAATGCATCAATCCAAAATCTTACCCAATTTCGCCCAAGAAACAGCTAAACAACAAGCAGCCGGATGCTGAAAACATCCGGCTGCTTGTTGTTTATATGAATAAGCCTAAGCCTGTTGCTTGGGCTTGGTATTGCTGTTTATGTCGGCTGCATCGTCTGCCTTGATATGGTCAACGTAGGTTTTCATGTTATGAGAGATAACCTGTATGATTTTGATAACACCGAGCGCCAGAACAATAGGAATAACATAGTTAATAAGTACGGGCTTAAATGCTTCGAGAAAGAGAGTGAAATCGCCAAGATTGCCGCCGCCAACTGCCGCTGACAAAATTACCATCCTTACGACCCTTCCGTTTGTTATACTTTTTGAACAATGCAATTTTACGTTTTTTATACATTTTAGTCAATAGCTAAACTAACAAAACGATACGAGAAATTCATTAAATTACTATATTCTTTGTTCATATTTTGGATACAAATTAACATAATATCCGTAATTATTTTAACCATTTCTTTATATTTACAACTACAATTCAAATAAACAAGCAAGCCTGAGAAAACAGAAATTCCATTTTCTCAGGCCTTAATTTACATTTGTAACTATAATACAAATTGATCCTTTTTGAGCTCCCAAAAGATTGTGCTTCCGTCATGCATCATCTGCTTCATACCCATATTGGTGAGGATACGCATGGAGGCCGTATTGTCCTCGGCACATTCCGCGGAAACACGCCGAACACCTGACTGTGAGAATACCCAAGTAAGCAATGCCCGCACCGCCTCGGTTGCGTAATGCTTGCCTCGTTCGGCAGGGGCCAGGCCGTAACCGATGTCAACCACGCCCAGCTCATTCGGGCGCCCCTTGAAGCCCACGTCGCCGATAATCCTGCGGGCGTGCTTTTCGATGATTACCCACGTGTAAAAACCGTCAATTACACGATCCTCGGGCATCAGCAAGCGAAGGATATCCACATAGTTGAGTACCTCCAGGTTAATCCACCCCTCGCTGAGCGTATATCCCTGCTCCTCGAGATCAGTCGGTCTATTCTCAAGCATGGCATTCATAAATTCATAAGACATAGGCAGCAGCAGTAACCTTTCGGTTTCAACCCTCAGCTCGTCCATCACATCAGCCCCTTTATATGCACAATAAAACTGTATTAATTATAATACGACAAATCATCCCTGTAAAGCAATGAGCGTACCGGCTCGGGTTCGGTACACTCATTTTCTGCACATGATATCTGCCGCGCTATGTACGGCAATAAATTTATACCTGGTATTATACTTAGCACGATTGGAAGCCTCTAAAAAATCGATTAAATAGCTTGAATTTATGGGTTTGTGCATGATTTTTAAAAAGGTTTTAATGAGTGATTAGTATTATCGCCCTTTGGCTGGCATAGCAGATCTGCCGGGATACCCGCGTCTGTTGTTGTTTTGATTTTGGCCTTGATGCTGCCCCTGCCTTTGCGGCTGCCGACTTACCAGTGTGAGCACCTCATTCAGGCTGTCTACGCTGCTTTTTAGGTTAATCAGATGAGTGTTGATTGCATTTCTTTTAGCCGCAACATTAATAAGCGACATGGTTTGTGCCAACACCTCAAATCTGCGCGCCATTTCGGCATCGTATTCCGTCTTTGCCATTACGCGGGATACTACCCTTTCGGAAATAACCAGCTGATCTCTTACCGCCATCAGTGAATGTGCGAGCTTTTGCTTGATACCCGCGTTCATGATTATATTGAAGCTGTTCATCATCTCATCCGCCTGGTGTAACGCATAATCATACGCCTCTTTAAAGCTTTTCTGCATTAGTTAAACACCTTCTTTTTGTTGTAAAGTAAAGATTTCTTCCCTACATGATATGCCGCCGCACGACAAATTGGTTATACATCTGACGAAAACAAATGATAAAAAGACTCTTGCATTTTTAGAAACTAGTGTTATAATAATTATATGATATAGTTTTAATTACTAGATTATATAATTATGTTATTTGTTAAAGGTGGTTGATGGAATTATGCTGCATCGTGCTAAGGATGAAATAAGCTTTCTTACGCATTTTATAGGTGCACTGCTCTGTGCTTTTGGGACAATTCTGCTTGCCATTAAGCCGCTGATTACAGATACCGTTACTATTATTTCACTGCTGGCTGCGTTGGTCTTCGGGGTTTCGCTGATACTGCTGTATACGGCAAGCGCAACCTATCATTTTACCAAAGGCAGCGAAAAGCTTTGTACTGTTCTGCGCAAGATTGACCATTCTATGATTTATGTACTAATAGCAGGCACCTATACTCCCGTTTGCATGCTGGTGTTTTCACAGCCGAAGGGGCTTTATTTCTGCATTGCTCTCTGGTGTGTCGCTATACTCGGCATCCTGTTTAAGGTTTGCTGGATAAACTGCCCGCGTGCCATATCGGTCACACTTTACCTGCTAATGGGCTGGTCGATTCTTTTAGACATTCCGGCTATGCTGAGGTTCTCGGTTGGCGGAAGGGTATTCCTGATACTGGGCGGTGTATTCTATACGGTAGGTGCCATTATTTATGCCATCAAAAAGCCAAACATCAGCAAAAAATTCGGCTTTCATGAGCTGTTTCACGTATTTGTAATGTTGGGTAGCCTGATGCATTTTACGATGGTGTATGCTTATATCCTTTAGGTGATCTCCAATTAAATTGCTATTTCCTTTATTCTTCACTCAACAGACAAAGCGCCTATACCGCCTGCGCGGTATGGCGCTTTGTCATACTTATGGATTAATGAGTCATCTATTCTTGAGTTTTTGGTTCAGCCTGCGTGTTTTGCCTCTCCAAACAAAAAACTGAAGCACCCAAACAAACGCATATATAACAATCCAAATGGCAAAATACGAGATAACTGATGCAAAAGTTGGGCTTACCCACCGCAAGAACAGGGCAACGGGGAAAAATACCCCGCAAAGAATAATCAGATGCAGAACCGTCTGCTTGGTGATACCCCATTGCTCAACCTCAAATATGCAGGAAGCTGCTGCAAACGCAAAGCCTATAATGCAGCTAAATAGAAATTGCAGCCCAACGGCATTAAGCTCTCCGCCTGCAAACTGGATAAACGACGGTACTGCCGCAATATATTCTCCTTTGCCCCATCCAAGCGATATTAGCAATACAATCAGCTGAGAAATAAACACGCCAATCGGAATACCGATAAGGCCCCTTAACAACGCCTTTTTTAATGTCATAACCATACTCCTCCAATTAAACAGGCTTAAAGCCCTAAGTATTGTTTGATTTTTTCTACATATCTTCTCGACACATAGGTGGTTTCACCGTTCTTAAAACGCAGCGTAATAGTGCCAGAAAGGCCCATATCCATGCTTGCTACCTTGCTGAAGTTTGCAATTTCGGAATTCGAGATACGCACAAATGTAGTACCCGCAAGCTGTTCCTCCAGCTCATACAGGCGGCTTTTTAAGCGGTACTCCCTGTTTCCGGATTTTGCAAACACCCGCTGCTCCTGTGCATAGATTTGCTGAATATCTGCGCGATCTAATAAGAAAGCCTCGTTTTCAATATAACCGATAATTACCTCGGGTAAATTGTCGGAAAGCCTGCTTACCAGCTTGGCAAGCTCCGGTGTCATAGCGTCGGTATGAAGCACGAGCTTTGGCTCGGCTGCCCCAGGTTCTATTACGATCTCAACCTTCAATGTCATTCCCCCTTTTATTCCTGCAGGCTATGTTTTTATTATAAAAGAAATCGTTATACAAACAATAAAATGAATATGGATGGTTGATATTTAAACATAGACGGCAGAAAAGCCTACTAAAGTAAGCCCTTATTATAGCAAAAGCCCCCGGAATAAACCGGGGGCGGAGATTAGCCTTCGTGCCTTGGGTGATCTTTTACATACATCACCGCAGAGGTAATGATAGCGGATAGATTGATGTCGTTTTGAATATCTGAAAGATTGATTCGGGAAAACAACTCACCTTGCTTGGTGGCAACGTATTTGGATGGGATGTTGTTGAGCACGATGGCGAGAATATCGTTGCGGCATTTTGTGCAGTTGCAGCAACCTTCTACATGGGACAAAACAGAATCAATCTTCTCCCATACAATCTCCACCATAATGTTCTTTACATTTAGATCACTGACATCCGTAATTGTGGTAAGCTTGGGGTTAAGAGCAATAGGTTGTTCTGCTGTGGTATTTGCCGGATTCTCGTTTGCCAAGATGCTCATCCTCCTATTTAATATCTCCATTAGTCCGGAGTTTTGATACACCAAACGGTAATTTCATTAACCAGCCTTAAGTGTCTTTAATGCCTTTACCGCCGGAGCAAAGCCCTGAGAGGCGGCCGCTTCCAGCAGCTTTCTTGCCCAAGACTCTTCAATACGTATACCATCGTTGCGCTGTGAAAGCTCCCAAACCTCGTAGCAGGCCGGAGCATAGCCGTATTCGGCCGAAAGCTTTAGCAGACGCTGGCCTTCTGCCTCATCCTTTTCCACCGGCTCACCCTCGCAAACACCGTCGGTTCGAATCTTAGAAAGCGCGTAGATTGCCTTGGGGTAGCACAGCTTCATCGCCTGCTCGATAAACGAAATGCCACTTGCTACATTCTTAGTTACCATATCGCCCTTGATATACAGCACGCCGAGATCATACATGGCCGAGGGGTTTGAATTTTTAACTGCCTCAATGAGGTAGTTCAGCGCCTCGTTGTCATCAAGGCCCATTTCGTTGCTGCTTTTGAACAAAACCCACATCTGATATTGGGCCAGCGCATAGCTTTTTGCGGAAAGCAGCAGCCATTTATAGGAACGTTCTTTGTTTACCTCGGTTTTTAACGAACGGTATTCGCCGGTATAATAAAGCTGATATAACGCAAACTGCGCCTTACCTTCACCGTATTTTGCCGCTTTTTCCAGCAGTGCTGCACCCTTTTGCAGGTCGACATCGGTGTATTCACCGGTAAGATAGAGGTTGGCCAGCTCGTAGGTAGCAGGATAATAATTCAGGCTGTCGGCCTTCATCAACCACCCAATGGCCTCCTGACGGGTAAACATAACCTCGTTATCCTTTTTATAAAGCTCCCATAGCGTCAATTGGGCGATGGGGTTACCCTTTTTTGCATTATCAATCAAGCCGGAAAAAGCTTTGCCCAGATCCTTCTCCAGCAGAACATCCTTATAGCGGCCGGCACGGTACATACCATATACTTTTAGCTGCGCTCCGTGGTTGTTCAGCTCCGCCGCTTTCAGGATACACTCGATACCTTTATTGTTGTCCTTTGGTAAGCTTTTGCCTTCGATATACAACTCTCCAAGATCATTCAGTGCCTCCGGCACATGATTATCTGCCGCAACCTTTAGCCAGTTAATTGCGGTTTCCTCGTCCATCAGCAGGTCGTTGCCGCCTACATAGAGCGACCATATCTTATAGCACGCCGCATAGCAGCGGTTATTGGCTGCCTTGAGCAGATTTTCTACCGCATATTTTTTATCAATCCTCACCTCGCGGCCCATGCACTCACCGCTGAAGAATGCATTGAACAGCGTAAGCTGTGCCTCGCCGCAGTTCTTGGCCGCGGCTTTTTCAATAACCGAGAGGTAATCGGCTACAGATTCATCTGAAACAAAGGAATCGTTATAGATGTTGTAAAGCCTCTCAACCGCCTCGCGATGGCCGTTTCCGGCTGCAAGCTTCAGCCAGTGGGCAGCCGACTCTTCGTTAAAGTTATCTCCGGGGCGGGTGGCGTATTCATACATGGTATACTGCGCGTCCACATCGCCGTTCTCGGCAGCCTTTTTATAGAGCGACAGGGCATTTTCATCGCCAGCCTTCTCTATCTCCTCCAAGTTCCTAGTGTTTTCAACCTCTTGTACGGCTTTTTCGTAGCCGCCTGCCGCCGAACGCTTTAACCAGCTAACGGCAACCACCGCATTAAACACGCCGAGACTTTCATCCCGGTATACGCGATAAAGGGTATACTGCGCCGCCGTATTGTTAGCGTTCTCTGCGAGGTCTTTTAACAGTTCCAGCACCGCATTGAAAAGCTCATGATCCTTATTGCCCTTTTCAAGCTGTGCAAGCGCGAAATCAAGCTTTTCCTGTTCGGTGCCGATTGTTTTCAGGTACTTGGCATATTTATCGAGCGAGTAAAGGGTAAACTTTTTGCCGAGGTTCACGATAAGGTCAAAGCTCGCTGAATCCTGTTCCCCCTCATCCTTCAGAAGCAGGGAAACCTTAGCGGTTACGCGGCGATTTGGGGAAAGATCGGAGAATATCTCGTAAGGAACGTTGATACGCATCTTTTTGCCGGCGAAAGCCTCGCGCTTAACGGGTACGGAGATGCAAATCTCCGACCTGTCGTTTGCAAACTGGGTATATTCATTTTCATCGGCTATATGTATCGGCTTACCGGATAGGCTATCGGTAAACGCTATCTCAATGGTACATTTTTTTCTTTTAAGTTCCTCCGATACCAGATCTACAGAAAAAGTAAAGGTATCGCTGCTATCTGGCTCAAAGCGCGCAGTCATAATCTTGTTTGCAACTGTATTTCCCTGCACTGTAACTCCTCCTCGTTTTTCGTCGTATTGTTTTTTAAAAGGCCAAATCCTTTTTAGGCTCGAAATTATATTTACCATTATATTCCAATCTGCCGGTTTTTTCAACACCCTGCATTATTCTTTTAATTGGCGGTGTTGTCAAACGCCTTTCCGAATACCTGTTCGGCTGTTTGTTCGTCTTTTGCTACTGCGGCTGCGTTAGAGATAACGGAATTCCATGTATTTGCGTCCATTCGCGCATCCAGCGGTTTAATGGCTGTGCTCACCTTGCTGCAAAGCTCGAACGCCGATTGCGCAAGCTTGCTCTGCGAAACGGGCTTTCCGCCTTTTACTGCGGGAAGCCCCGCGATATTGCTAAACCGGCCGATAGCCTCGGCGGTGGTTAACTGCTCTACCAGCTTAACGGCAGCAGCCTGTTTTTGGACATCATCCCACGCCTTTCTGGAGATATAGAAACCGGAGGAGAACCCTCCCGTTATCTCACCGTCTGTACGTTTTCCGCCTTCAGGCATCGGAAATGGCAGCACTATGGTAGAATCGCCCAGGCCGCTTGCTTCCAGCCTTGCCACAAGCCATGAGCCGTCTGCTTTCATAGCAGCTTTTTTTTGCATAAACAGGTCGGTTGCTTCACCCTCGGAAGAGCAAGCCTCCGGCTGCCCAAAAGCGCCCTGCTTGTTTAATGATGAAAGTGTCTGCATTGCGCTAAGCCAGCTTTGAGGCACCTCACCCACCGCCTTAGGGAGCGTTTTATAATTCTGTGCACCACCTGCAGCAAGAATAAGTTGGTCAAGAAGATAGTGCGGAGTATCGTTAAGAGAAGCAGAAACCGGAATAATTCCCGCTTTTGAAAAGGCATTAATCGCTTTAACAAAAAGCGGCCAGTTGGTAGGTAGCTCAAGCTCGTATTGCTCAAACAGGTCGGTGTTTACAAAAAGCCCCTCATAAAAGCCACGAACCGGCACCGCCATCGCTTTGCCGCCGTCGGCTATGCTTTCCAGCGCATAGGGCGCTATATCTTGGGCATAATCAGGGTATTTTACTTTAATCTCATCCACCGGCACTATAAGGTTTTCCTTAGTAAATGCGGCAGCATTGACGCCTGTATGAAAAAAGAATACATCAGGCTGGCTACCACTCTCAAACGCCGCAGCAAGCTCTGTTACAATATCCTCGCTAAAGGCTTCTGAGGTATCTGAAATCTGAACGGCTTGGTTTTTGGCCTTAAATTCTTCAAGTAAGGACTTATACACCGCACCATCGCTGCTGTCATCCGCAAAAAGAGTAAAGGTTGTTAGCTGTGCCGCGCACGTCGAAGCCGAGGACTCATCGCCCATTGTTGTATTGTGTATGTCAATTCCCTGTGCGCAGGCTGTGATCATTGTAGAACACAATATTGCAGCAATTAAATAGGCCGCCGCCTTTTTCATAGGCTTAATCCTTCCTTCCCAAAGGTTTATGCCAGGCGTAAGGAAAGACATAAAACCATCAAAATACAAGATAACCCGCTCAAAGAAACGTATCTGCGCTTAACCGTTTCGACTATTTACACAGAATTTCTTTGAAAATTATATCTATACAGGTAATATTATAGCCTTTGACACCCATATTTGCAACCAGATATTCTGAGTATTAATATATAATGTTTATATAATTTTTTATAGAAAAGCGTAAAAACGCACTGATAATCAAAACCACCAGTTAAACTGGTGGTATGCACCAGCCCTAAAAGGGCATATTACTGGCACAGCGTCTCAAGACGCACTGAATGGTTCCGCCAACCGCATTACTATTACGGGCAGCCGCTAAAGCGGCTGTTCGTTTTTCATGCCTTTGTTTCCTTGCTACCCGTGAACGGGTCTATGTATTCTTTGAATGATATTTGATCTGAAGCTATGTCTTCTTGTAATTGGTTTTTGATATATTCTTCAATTACTTTTGCATTTCTTCCTACTGTATCAACATAATATCCTCTGCACCAGAAATGCCTGTTCCCATACTTATACTTCAAATTTGCATGCCTATCAAATATCATTAAA
>NZ_FNID01000047.1 GCF_900103835.1 Acetanaerobacterium elongatum
CGTCCCCGTCCGTAAGGCGCTTATTTATAATATCACAGCACCTACTCCTTGTCAACACCTTTTTTGCTTTTTTCGATTACCTTTTTACATGTTTGTTACTAAACAGCGGGCAAGCGTTGGCGTAGTGCGGGTTGAGAGGATTTTAGTTTTGTCGGTTTTACGGTTAAAAATACGAATATTATCAGGTTGGAAATAATTACTTTTATTTATTGTTGTTATTACTCTTTAAACCAACTGCAATCCCGCCTGTTCCCGTATTGATAATAGAATAGCTTGAATCGCCTGTTCTTTTTATCCGCAGCTCGCGGCACTCGTCTTTAAACCCGTTGTTACCGTCCGGTTCCCCGTTTACTCCAACATGATAGGTATAGGTATCGGATTTTATCCACACATAATGAAAATCATATTTTAATCTTACGGCAAATTCATTAAGATCCCCCGCAATGGTTTCTACACTGTTTATATGAAAATCCAGCAAGCGGTAATACGCGGGGAGGGTGTCGTCAATATATCGGCTCCTATCCTTTTCAAACAGCTTGGTTGCGATTTGCGCCATATCGGCTGAATCGGCAGTAATACTGACATTCCCTTTCAGTTTCTCTGGCATTTCGGGCACTGGGTACTGCAGCTTCTTGTTTCGTACGCTAGGCTCTCCTGTTGAGCTTTCGGCCTCCGCCTTTTGGATAAGCTTTTTAATGTTGTTATTTACATACACGTTCAGTTTTAGCGCCCACTCGGTATCATAACCCTCCACTGCGGCCGCTTTCACACAATCATCTATCCGGCTATGAAAATCGACTGAATCTATTAGCTTGTAAAAGTTATACACAGTTATATTATTATCGGTATATACGATATAATCTCTTAACTCCTCAGGCTGCATGCTTTTTCCGTCAATCCATATCCGGGTATCCGTACGGACAAGCTCCTTACTCTCATATGTTTGCAGATACATTATCGGCACGGTTTGTTCGTGGCCTTTATCAAAATGCAGGACAGCAAAAATGACATTGTACTGACCGCTCAGCTTTTCGGTATAAGGCGCCCCCCAACGCCTGCCGTAATCCCCATTGGCCACCAAATAAGCAGGTCCGTCAGGCGCTTTATCTTTAGGGTACCGATTAGTATCCCAAATACCAACCGTCTCGGCGGAGGCCTCCACCGTGTATCTCAGTGTTTCCAGGGCGTACCCCGCGGCATAGCGTAATACCATTTTTTTGATGAGCGCTTTAATGTTCGTATTAAAATAATCCTCAATTTTGAGCCACGTTTCATTCGCGGGTGTTTCGCGGTAGCTGCTGATATATTCGTCCAGCTGCTGTTTAAATGTCTGCTCACTCACAAGCGAGAAAATGCTGTAAACCGAGATTTCATCATCCTGATATACCCGGTAAGTCTCCAGTTCCTTGGGCGCATATTTCTTATCCCCAATTTCAATAACCGCGCCCTCCGCCGAAAGTTCCGTGTTATAAAAGCTTTGAAGGTACATGAGCGCAACCTCCTCCGAGGCCGCCGGTGCTACCGTAACCGCCGTATAATCTCCTTTTAATTTTTTGGCATACTTTCCTATACGGATTTTATTGTTTCCGTCACCAATACAAAACCCATTCCAGTCTTCCACCCCGTCAATTACAGCGGGGGCGTCCACATAGTAGCCCAGTTCAGTAAGACCATGCGGTTTAATAACCCGCTCGATTTTAGTCTCTGCTACAGATGTCTGTGCAGAAATTGCCTCTGAAGATACGGTGACCATATTGACTCTACCGCACGATACAAGGATAAGGCAGAGAGCTAAAACAGTTAAGATAAGCTTTTTCATTTCTAAATATCTCCTCAGGTCATTATATCTACCCCACCACATTGAATGTGGTGGGGTAATAGTATAAAAACTATGATACAGTTACATAATTTGCTGCTGTCCACCCCTTATCGTAATACTTATTAAGAGTGGAGTAATTAATATGAGATTCCGGATCTCGAATATAAATTATTGTTGGATCACTTGCGGTCGCTTGGAAACATCCGTAAGCTACAATAAAATGAGTATCGCCATTGCTCCTAGTCATTTTTAATACTGTAGGGTAGCCGCTAAAAATTCCTCCGACAATAACTGCCTCTAAAGATGATCGACTAGACACTGTATCTATTGCGCTTATGCTCCTACTATACATTGGCACTAATGTTCTTACATTAAAATCAATAGGTGATTGTTGTGGGTTTGTTCGATTATAATATGTATTTCCAACATCTACAGGAGTTACATTAGAACCATAGTAACTAAACACCATTGCATATGAAGTCATGGCACAACCTGCACCACTATATGTGTAGTTGCTGCCAGGTATGAGAGTTGAAGCCCACCGAGAATCGTCTTGTCTCATAAGCTGAACACCTAGTGTTGAATTTGTTGTCCTTAAGATATGTTTTTTGTTTGCCTGCAATTTCATGCTGGCTATAGTCTAAATCCTCAAAATAAATCATGTTGCTTTTCTTTTGCCGATTATATAAATTGATAGACACGTTTCTCACGATTACGGTTACGTAGCATCTTGTTTTAGGGCTTACTATATCGCTCACCTTTTCAAAATTTTTTATAATATTGATAAATGCCTGATGAACCGCATCCTCAGCCATTTTCTCATTACACAGAATTGTTTGGGCGGTGTAGAACATCAGGTTGCGATAGGTAAGATAAAGCTGTTCAAACTTGGTTTTTTCCGCTTCTGTATCGAGCATGCTAAGATAAACAATCATATCTTACGGCCTTTCCTACTCATATTCTCTTGATATATCTGTAACTAATTATTTATTAAAGCATTTTACACTTTCCGCCATCTTAATCAGTTCATTTGTATTCAATACTCCTGAAATCTCAAACCCCGCCTCCTCTGTTTCCCACAATATGCTGCTGCGTTCATCTTTGGTTACCGTTTCGAGTAATATTGCTTTATTCCCGTTAATTTTTATATCCTTCTGTGTTTTTCCCTCGTTATCCGCGCCCACGGTAAAACTGCCCGTGCGCGGAATATAAGTAAACACCAGTTCATTACCGGCCTTATCTTGATAAAAAACATTCGCGATGTGCCCTGCCCTCTTCTCCTCCCTCTCAGCATACCCTTTAGGCAGATACTGCGGCCGCCATATATACCTGTCCTCAGCCTCGGGGTTTGAGCGGAAATACACCGCCAGATGGTCGCTGTACCACTCGGTGATGAAGCTGGCCACCGCCGCGCGGATTGAGGGTGACACCGCAACCAGCATGCCGAACAGCAGCGCCGTCACTATAATCAATCCAGCCGCCGTCTTACCTATACCCCGTACGGCCTTTCTCACACTCTCCGAACGGCGATGGCGCTTTATCAGCCTCTCCATCCGCTCCAAAAAGCCCTGTGAAAAGCTGTACCTGCCCGCAAGCTCCGCCTCGGCGGGAAGCGCGCGCAGCTCCGCCAGGCAGCCCTCGGTTACGGCCTGCTTTAGCTTTTCTTCAACCGGACTTTGTTTTCTATTTCTCACTGAAGATCCCTTCCTCACATAACAGCTCATATAGCCGCTTTTTCGCGCGGTACAGCCTTGTATCCGCGTTCTTGCGCGAGATGTCCAGCACCTTGGCAATCTCGGCGCTGCTTAGCTGCTGGTAATACCGAAGCCCCAGAATGATGCGGTAGTGCTCCTCCAGATGCATAAAGCAGGCAAGCATCTCCTCGCAGCTTAATCGGCTCAGTACGGCGTCGTCCGGCTGCGGACCATCCGAGTAATAGCAGTCGTCCAGCTCCTCCGGGGGGACAAGCTCTGTTTTCTTTTCACGCCGCAGCGCATCAATGGCCTTGTGCTTCACTATAGTAACGATCAGGTTCTTCGATTTACTACTCTCCGGCTCCTCAAATTTATCCAATATTTCTATCACCTTTAAAAAGGAGGCATGAACCACATCCTCGGCAAGGGCATGGTCATGCACCACACCGATAGCGCAGTGCAGCATGGTATAGCGGTATCGGGTGTACAGCGCGGTGAATTTATCCTTTTCGTGTTCTGTTTCCAATAAAGCAAGATAAATCAGCATTCAAATCCCTCATTGACATTACGTCTTGTTATATCCCTAAATTTAATTAAATTTTACCCTCCATTTACAGGCATTACAACCATTTACTCAAAATTTTTAGTATTTGTGTTTATTGCACAATAAACGGGAAGATGTCATCCTATTTTATAGATATTAATGAAATTATATCTTTCATTGTATTATGTTGTGTCGATTATTAATTTATGATATAATTTCACCATATTGTACTTTTAGTGAGCGTTTGGTTCTGCTTACATATATTCGGTCGCCCTTCTGATTATCAAGCAGTGATTTAAATAGATTGGTAAACCCAGTGAAAGCTGGGGGCACAAAGCTTCAGGTCTAAAGCAGGATGCTATGACAGCTGGGCCGCAACAACAGTGGAGAACAGCCGTAGCTATCTGGGAGTAGCTACGGCTGTTTGACAATATTATTAAGGAGTGTGCAACAAAATGGGAAGTTTCAAATTCGCAACATCTGCGCAAACAATTGATGCCACTGTAGAAGGTACCTTTACCCCCAGTGACGCCGAGGCCTTTCTGGCCGAGTACAAGAAAGTAGTCTCCAAGGTAAATCCTGCACAAACCACGCTGAACATTACCACCACCAACCTTGCGGTATCTTCCAAGGAGATGCAGGAGATTCTAAAGGGCTGCATCGAGCTTTACAAATCTACCGGGTTTAAAAAGGTGGTTATGATCTGCGGTGATAACGTTATCGTAAAGATGCAGCTGCAGCGCCTTGCCAAGGAAGCCAATTTCAACTCGATGGTTTGCCAGTAACTCTTTACGCCTGCACAGTTGAATACGGCGGGCACCCCCCGTTATATTAGCGCGTCTGCCCCAACGCGTAGGGGGCGGCGTCCTCGACGCCCCGCGGTCTGCAACCAAACCCGCGGCTCTATCGCAACTGCATAATTACCGCGGAACGGTCAAGACCGTTCCCTACGCCTGCTTGCAGGCGCTGCCCTTCTCTGATGTATGAACTCAACAAAACCCAGCCAAAGCACCAACGCTTTAGCTGGGTTTTTATTGCCGCCCTTTTCAGTTCAATCATGCTGCTTTGCCTTCCTGCTTACTTACACGCCGAAGTTTCCCGTAATCGAGCCGTACTGCAGAATATGCCCCATCATCGCCTCGGAGAGAGCGCGCTTGTCCGAGCTGCTGCTTAAATCAAGCTGTGTGTCCAGCACATATACGTTGAATTTATAGCGGTGGGAGCCGGAGGGCGGCAGCGGGCCGCGGTAGCAGTGCTTGCCGTAGCCCATGCCCTGCACAGCGCCGCCAAGCGAATCCACCTTCTCCCCGTGCGGGATAGCCTTGGGAATGCTGGTCTGCGCGGGAAGGTTCCAGATTACCCAGTGGTTGTAGGTGCCGATGGGGAAATCCAGATCATCCATGATAATCGCGATGGTTTTTGCCTTAGGCGAAAGCTCCGAGAGGGTTAAATCGGGCGAGATATCCTGCCCCCTGCCGGTGTAGTCTATGGGCATACTGCCGCCGTTTTCAAAGGCGGTGCTTGTTACCGTCAGGTTTTCGTCCATCACAATCAAGTCCTTCCCTTTCTCCCGCAGGCGCTGAATAAAGTAAGCCCCCAGCGCAATCAGGATGCCGATAATAATAAGTACAATCACAACCGGTATCAGTATTCTTTTCATTGTTGCAGCCTCTTTTCTTTATTGTCATTTTTACTTTTTCGGCGTTTGCCGAAAGCTTTCTATCTGCTTGTTCTGTATCCGCTCTACAATCGCCGCCGAAATGCAGGACGGCAGCACCTTAGACATCACAACCGCAGCCTTGTTCCACCCGCCCGGGATGATTACCGCCCTGCCGCGCATCAATCCCTTAAAGGCCGCCTGAGCCACCTTTTGTGCAGACATCGCACCTTTAATATCGCTTTTGCCCGCGCGACGCGAAAATTCCGTGGCGGTGGCTCCCGGGCAGAGCGCGCTCACCGTAACCCCGCTCCCCTTCAGCTCGCGCCGAACTGCCTGCGTAAGCGACAGTACATACGCCTTGGTGGCATAGTAAACGGCGATATACGGCCCCGGCTGGTAAGCCCCCGTAGAGGCCACGTTCAGAATCCTTCCCTGCCCCGCCTGCGCCATATCGTGCGCAAACAATCGCATCAGCTCGGTAAGTGAAGTGATGTTAATGGCAATCATCTCCCGCCAAGCTTCCTCTAGCACAAACGCGCCGCACTGCCCGATACCCGCGTTATTTACCAGCACATCCACCTGTAAGCCCCGCTGCCTGATATCCCTGTAAAGCTCCTCCGCGGCGCGGGGTTGTGATAAATCCACCGGAACCGCCAGCACCTCGGCACGCGTTTTGGCCCGAATCGCCTCGGCGGCATGCTCCAGCTTGGGCGCGTTTGCCGAAACCATCACCACACGATACCCTTGCTGCGCAAAGCATCCGGCCAGCTCCTTGCCAATGCCCGAGGACGCACCGGTAATCAGTACCGTTTTCGCTTCGTTCATCCCGCTCTTCCTTTCCGGGGCTGTAATACGAATTTCTCATTACACCCTGTTTAATAATCCTCGCAAAAGCCCTTAGCGGTTGTGCAGTCGAGATCAGTATAGCAGCACCCGCTCTATACCCCTTCGTCTTGGTGTAAAATGCCATACAGGCAGATATCCACCGTATCGTTCAGCCGTTCCTTCAATCCGCTGCTTTCCTTGCCGCAATAGTACCAGTTCAGCATCTCCATATACAGCGCGTTTTTCAGGATGTTTACCTTTAGGGCGAGCCTGCCGTCGTCCTCCCCCTTAATGTCGGATGATTGCTCCAGCACGCGCTTCAGCACCGGCTTTATGTCCGGCATACCGGTTTTGTGGCCGCCGCTATACAGGCTTATTACCTCGCGCAGTGCACTTTTAAACAGCTCCGGCTCTCTGCCCGCACATTTAAGCAGCGCGCCCACCACGCGGTGGAGGTTTTGGGCGGCAGTATCCTGCGGGCTGATGAGCGCAAAACAATCCACCTGCCGAATCAGCCGCTCTATCCAAATCAGCAGGATATCGCTTTTCGCCTGAAAGTAGTTGTAGAAGGTGCCCTTGGCAACCCCCACCGTTCTGGTAATATCGTCAACCGATACCTGCTCGTAGCCCTTCTGTTTAAACAGCTCCACCGCCGTTTCTATGATACCGGTGCGTATCTGCTCCCGCTGCTCCTTAACCAGTGACAATTCCTTTCCTCCTGTTCCATCCGCAGCATATTATAATATGACTCTGTTCATAATGTGACCATGGTCATATTTTAGCATACCTGTTCCATAATTGCAAGATATTAATTAATAATATTTTTGGCCGCTGCCGCCGCAAGCGGAAGATACATACAAAAAAGTGCCGCACGCTGCCACAGCCCCGAAAGGCCCAATATCACCCGGTGGCGTGCAGGCCCGACAGAGAACAAAAAGAGCGCCTGAAAGCCCAGCGCCGCCGCAAAGCAAACGGTGCTTAGCCCTCCCAGCAGCAGGTCGCGCTGCCTGAACATCAGCACCGCCATAAACAGCGGCTCAAACGACAGTGCCGCAAACGCAGTTACCGAAGCAGTATTATGAATCACCGCGGAGGTGGTCAGCTTGGTAACATCCTCCTCAATGCTGTAAAAGGACGCAACAATACCCTCCAGCGCAGCAAATACAATAAGGGTAATCATCAGCCACAGCGCCGCGGTATAAGAAACGGTTTGATAATACAAAAAAAGGTTTACCCCCGAGATGGCAAACAGTACCCCCTGCAGCAGCATCCAAAACCGGCAAAGCCTTTTTACCGGGCTGCCGGTACTGCTTAAAACGCTAATCACCCTGCGGGTGCAGCTGTAGCCCTTAAAGCCGAACGCCAGCAGTACGGGCACAATAAAATCCCCCGCTAAAACAAAAATGAGCAGCCACCAGCTAAAACGGCTGTTCCAGAACATATCAATACCTATACCTTTCCGTTTTGCACATACTCGCCCTTGTATCAGTATTCCTCAAATCGGCGTTAGTATGTGTTGTCATCGGCGCGTATCCCGCTTGCGCGGTACAGCATAGTATCTATATGTTTTGTTTTTGCCTTAGCCTCGTCTGCCCAAAAGCCTTTTCCCGCTTCTTCTGCCTGTATACCGATTTCACTCCGCCAAGGTCGCGGATTCGGTATCCGGCTGCAACTCTGCGGCCTTTACCACCACGTTTTAAAGCATGATGTAAAACACCCTGTGTTTTGCCGCGTTGCTTACGCAAGTTTTCCTAATAGAATCACCCGGATGGTTACCAAATCTTCTTGCGGTTTACAATAAAGAATACTGCCGCGGCAGCCGCAATCAGCGCCGAGATGGTAAGCCCCGCAACCAGCGGTACATTCTCTGCAATGGTCATGTTCATTTTTAATCCCCCTTCTTTTTAATTACTCTCCCTGAATATCAGCTTTAAAAACCGGCTTGTCCTGATAGTTTTTTGCGGGTAAAACGCCCCGGCTTTATATCACTCATATTCTCTTTCGTAAGTATAACGCTTTAGTTTAGGGTTTGACTACAGTATTTGTGAAATTCAGTTATATAGTGTAAAGCAGCCGTGATTTTGCTGCATTTTTGTGCAATTTTTCTGTAACAAACCGCCAGCATTTTTTAACGCATTGTATTTTAGCCGGCCTTTATTGCAATGCCGGATAACACCCGTTTCCGACTGCCTGCAGGCAACGGGTTTTGCCGGCCGATGCCCTTCCCATACAAAAACTTCGCCGCAGACGGTTGCCTGCGGCGGTTTTTTCGCCCCCGGTAAATTCTTCAGGGCGGGTATGTATCCGTTTCTTCTTTTTCAAGGCTATGCGGCTGCTCGTCTGGCTTAGCCAATGTATCTGTCTGCCGCTTATAGGCCTTTCGCTCCGAGCGCTCAATAATCAAGCCAGCCAAAACACTCACCGCCACCCCTGCAAGGATAATCACAACCAGGCAGATAACCTCCGCCGCGAGCATGCTCATTACAACCGCCCTTCCTGTATAAGCTATAAGCCCTTCTACATCAGAGACTGGTATTCGTGTCGTTTCATAAAAAATTCAATTGGTACTTTATTCTATGTAACAAACAGGGCTGCGGTTCGCCTGTTTTTATGTTTTAGCATTGTTTATATAAAACAACAGTTAAAATCTTCTGCTGGATAAACACGACGCCAATGGAAAAACTTTAAGTATCGCGCATAGAGTATTTTGCTTTTAATGTTGCGATTTGTATAGGATAAAAAACCGTATAAAAATTGATTCTTAAAAGCCGGTTTGCAGAAGCACGCTTCAGGTGGTGCGGTGCTTTTGTAACACAATTTCGCACGCCCCCTCCCGGCTGAACTTAGAAAGGATTGAGTTTTTTTGCAGGATCGTATTATTAAGATATTAAAGGTAGGCATCATCCTTGCGCTTAACGTATGCATTATTGCGCTGGCGGTGTATTCAAGCAGCCACTCGGTGAACGAACCGGCCTCGGTGCAGGCCCTCTCCAAGGTAGGCTCGCGCGGCGACGAGGTTACCAAGATTCAAACCAACCTAAAAAAGTGGGGTTACTACGCCGGCAACATCGACGGCATCTTCGGCAGCCAAACCGAACAGGCCGTTAGGGCGTTCCAGAAGAAAAACGGCCTTACGGTAGATGGCATTGCGGGCCCCAAAACGCTTGAGGCCATGGGTATTTCCACCGGTTCAACCTCCGGGGGCAGCGCTGCAGCCAGCAGCAAGGATGTGGCGCTGCTGGCACGCATCATCTCGGCGGAATCGCGCGGCGAGCCCTATACCGGGCAGGTGGCGGTTGGCGCGTGCGTGCTTAATCGCGTAAAGCATCCCTCCTTCCCCAACACCCTTGCGGGCGTGGTTTACCAGCCCGGCGCCTTTACCGCCATCACCGACGGGCAGATCGACCAGCCGGTGGCCGACAGCGCCAAGCGTGCCGCACAGGATGCCCTTAACGGGTGGGACCCCTCCGGCGGCGCCATCTACTACTACAACCCTGACAAGACCTCGAACAAATGGATACGCACGCGCCCGGTGATCAAGCGCATCGGCAACCATCTGTTCTGCAGCTAAGCTACAAAGGATTAAGGAGCGGCTTTTGCGGGCCGCTCCTCTTGCGTTTAGCCGGGAATACATTCCCGACGCTCCTTTGTAGGGGCGAACTGTGTTCGCCCGCGTGTTTTACCGCCGCCCATGATGGGTTGCAGGGGGCGGCGTCCCCGACGCCCCGCGGTTATATCCCCTCCTCACAGCGTTTTTGTAGGGGCGATTATCAATCGCCCGCGGCTCTGAACACAGCCGCGGAACGGTCAAGACCGTTGCCTGCACAGATAAACACCCCCAAAGCGGTCTCTCTCCGCCTTGGGGGTGCATCTTATACCCTATAAATTTTGGCCTCTTACTTCCCTACTCCCCAAATCTCCCCCGCATACTCTTTAATCGTTCTGTCGGAAGAAAACTTTGCGGCGCTTGCCACATTCATAAAGCACTTCTTGGCAAAGGCAAGCCGGTCGTTGTACTCGCGGTTTACCTTAAGCTTTTCCTCTACATAGGCGTTCAGGTCGTGCAGCAAAAAGTAGTGGTCGGGCTTGTGCCACGAGGCGCCGTCCAAGAGGCTGGTGTATAGCTCCTTAAAGCTGCCGGTGCCGCCGTCGCTGAAGGTGCCGTCAACAAGGGTATCCACCACGCGCCTGATGTTCGGGGTGCTCTCATACAGGGCACGGGGGTTGTAGCTGTCCTTGATGGACATGATCTCCTCCACGCGCGCGCCGAAGATATAGTTGTTCTCCTGCCCCGCCTCCTGCACAATCTCGATGTTTGCGCCGTCGTAGGTGCCAAGCGTCACCGCGCCGTTTAGCATAAACTTCATGTTGCCGGTGCCCGAGGCCTCGGTGCCCGCGGTGGAGATCTGCTCGGAGATATCGGCTGCGGGGAACAGCTTTTCGCCGTAGGATACGTTATAGTTTGCCACAAACACCACCTGCATGCGGGTGTTCACGGCAGGGTCGCTGTTAATAAGCCGCGCAATCTCGCAGATATAGCGGATAATCCCCTTTGCGCGGTCATAGCCGGGGGCAGATTTCGCGCCGAAGATGAACGCGGTGGGGGTAAACTCCTTAATGGTGCCGTCCTTAAGCTTAAAGTAGATATCCAGAATAGCGAAGGCGTTTAGCAGCTGCCGCTTGTATTCGTGCAGGCGCTTTACCTGAATGTCGAAGATAAAGTCGGGGTTGAGCCTAAAGCCGTCGTGCTGCAGCACATAATCGGCAAGCTGCTGCTTCTTCACGCGCTTGATGTCGTTAAACCGCGCAAGCACCTGCTTGTCGTCGGCAAATTTCTTTAAGCCGCCCAGCTCCTCCAGGTTCTTCACCCACCCGTCGCTGCCCAGCAGGCGGGTAATCTCGCCCGAAAGCTCGCGGTTGCAAAGCGCAAGCCACCGCCGCTGCGTGATGCCGTTGGTCTTGTTGGTGAAGCGTTCGGGGTACAGTGCGTACCAGTCCTTAAGCAGGGTGGTTTTTAACAGCTCGGTGTGCAGCCACGCCACACCGTTTACATGGGCGGTGGCATATACGGCAAGCCGCGCCATATGCACGGTGCCGCCCGCAATCAGCCGCATTCCCTTTACCGTGGCGCTGGTGGGGCGCAGGCCCTTATCGGCCATCGTGCGCAAGAAGTGCTCGTTAATCATGCGGATGATCTCATACACCCGCGGGGCTACCTCCTTCACCATCGCACCGCTCCAGCACTCCAGCGCCTCGGGCATTACGGTGTGGTTGGTGTAGCCGAAGGTCTGCTGTGCAATGCCGAATGCCTCGGTAAAGCTCAGCCCTTCCTCGTCCATCAGGATGCGTATCAGCTCGGGGATGGCGATTACCGGGTGGGTATCGTTTAACTGGATGGCGTTATAGGCCGCAAACTGCGAAAAGTCGCTGCCGTGCGCCGCCTTGTATTTCTTGATAATATCCTGCACCGACGCGCTGGAAAAGAAGTATTGCTGTCTTAAGCGCAGCTTCTTGCCCGCCGGGGTGGAATCGTTGGGGTAGAGCACCGCCGAGATGGCAAACGCCGCGTTGCGCGCCTCGGCCTCCTGCTCGTATTTCTGCGCGTTAAACAGTGCAAAATCAAACTCCTGCACCGGCTCGGCCTGCCACAGGCGCAGCGTGCCCACCGTGTTGGTACCATAGCCGATTACCGGCATATCATAGGGCAACGCGCGCACCGTCAGCCCGCCCAGCTCCACCAATACGGCCTCGTCCTCGTGCCGCACCGACCACGGATCGCCGAACCGCGCCCAGTCGTCGGCAATCTCGGTTTGGGCACCGTTTTCGATGCGCTGCTTAAACAGCCCGTAGCGGTAGCGGATGCCGTAGCCGTTTAAGGGGATATCGTGCGTGGCGGCGGAATCCAAGAAGCAGGCGGCAAGGCGGCCTAAGCCGCCGTTGCCCAGCGCCATATCCTCAATCTCCTCAAAGGCGGAAAGGTCAAGGCCCAGCTCGGCAAACACCGCCTGCGCGTCGTCGAGCAGCCCCAAGCTTAACAGGTTGTTGTACACCATGCGCCCCACCAGAAACTCCGCGGAAAGGTAGTGTGCGCACTTTTTCTTCACCGCCGCACTGCGGGTTTTGCTCCAGTTTTGGGCAAGCTGCGCCATCAGCGCTGCCGAAAGGGCGTTGTGCTGCTCGTAGGGCGTGGCGGTTTCGGGGGTTTTCTGGCTCTGCGCGGCAAGCAGGGTGCAAAAATCCTGCTTTAACTGCTCTCGGTTAAACATATAACTTCATCCTTTCAGGCGTTGTGTTCGAGGTCTATTTATAGGCAATGGTTCAGACCGTTCCCAACCTTCTGCCCTTTCGCCCCTCACCGATGGTATGTATCGGTCAGCAGGCGAATCCGCCCGGCAAGCGCCTCGGTAAAAGCACCCTCTTTGGCACGCCACTGCCAGTTGCCGCCCAGTGTAGAGGGGATGTTCATACGCGCCTCGCTGCCAAGCTCCAAAAAGTCCTGCATCTGGGCAACGGCGCAGTCGGCCACACTGGCCCACGCGGCGCGGATACAGCCCCACACCGGCCCCTCGCTGCGGGTGTAGTTCACATACCGGTTAAAGTAACGGCGCTCGCCGCGCTTGCAGTGGTCGTACCAGCCCTTTACGGTGTCGTTATCGTGCGTGCCGGTGTAAACGATGCAGTTCTTCACATGGCGGTGGGGCAGAAAATCGCTCTCCTCGTCGGGCGAAAAGGCAAACTCCAGCACCTTCATGCCGGGGTAGCCGGTCTGCCGCAGCAGCCTGCGCACGCCGTCGGTGATAAAGCCTAAATCCTCGGCGATAATATCCACCCGGCCCAGCTCCTTCTTGATGGCGCGGAAAAGGTCGATACCCGGGCCCTTGAGCCACTCGCCCTTAATGGCGTCTTCGCTGCCGTAGGGGATGGTATAGTATGCCTCAAACCCGCGGAAGTGGTCGATGCGCACCACATCAAAGAACGCAAGCGAGGCCTTCACGCGGTCGATCCACCAGCGGTAGCCGGTTTTCTGGTGCACCGGCCAGTTATACAGGGGGTTGCCCCACAGCTGGCCCTTGGCGGTAAACGGGTCGGGCGGGCAGCCCGCCACGCACACGGGGGTGTTGGTTTCGTCATACCAGAACAGGCCGGAGTTTGCCCACGCGTCGGCGCTGTCGTCGGCCACATAGATGGGCATATCGCCGATAATCTGTATGCCCGCGTTGTTGGCATAGCTCTTTAATGCTCTCCACTGCTTAAAAAACAGGTACTGCACATAAATCCAGAAGGTGATTTCATCCTTTAAAAGGGTGCGGTAGTGCTCCAGTGCCTTGGGGGTGCGCATGCGGATATCGTCGTCCCACTGCTTCCACGAGCGGTCACCGAACCGCTTTTTAATTGCCATATACTCGGCATAGTCGGTAAGCCACGCGGCATTCTCGCGGGCAAAGGCGTCCACCGCCTTTTTATCGCGCGCATACCCGTTTTGGTACGCTATCTTGAGCACCTTAAAGCGGTTTTCATACAGCACCGCATAGTCCACCCGCTCAGGGTCTTCCCCCCACGGCAGGGTGGCATAATCCGTTTTTTTCAAAAGGCCGTCCTTTGCGAGCAGGTCCAGGTCGATAAAATAGGGGTTGCCCGCAAACGCCGAGAAGGAGGAATAGGGCGAATCGCCGTAGCTGGTGGGGCCAAGGGGCAGCATCTGCCAGTAGCGTACCCCCGCCTGCTTTAAAAAGTCTGCAAAATGGTAGGCCTCGCTGCCCATGGTGCCGATTCCGTATCCCCCGGGCAGAGAGGATAGATGCATTAGTATACCGCCGCCTCGTTTCATGGATGACAATTCCTTTCGTGTGGAAATACCTTACAGGTGATTGCTGTGGCTGCTGCAGGATGGTGTAGTCCGTCCGCTGGTTTAATTTTATCCTTACAATGATTAAAAAGGTCTTTTATGGGTATTTGATAGCTATTATACACTTTTTTTGCTTCTTTTAACACTGGTAACGTTGCCGGAAACGTTTCCAATAAGAATTTTACCATAACAGGCCTGTACAATGCAATAGTCAAAACCTACAAATCACCGTTGTGAACCTTGTTTTTACGAAAACGGTATCCCGGGCTGGCTTAAGGGCGCGCTGCTAGCCCTTGCCGCGGCTGTGCCCGTGATGCTGCTGGCGATTAAAACCGATATTGCCGCGGTAATACCCATGGCCATCATGAGCCTTGTGCTCGGCGCGGCGGTGGGGTTTTTCAGCGGCAGGCTGTATCCCGTACAAAAGGCCGAGTGTTGACAATTTTGACTTCGACTATTATAATGAATCCGAAGTAAATTTTGGAAGCTCGTTTGGCCTTAAAAAGTTTGAAAGACAAATCTTTTAAACATATGACCTAAAAAGGAATGGTATTAACTATGAAGCATTACATCTGCACCGTTTCAGCTCCATGCAAGGCTTGATGCCGGACGGAATTGCATGGAGCGAATAAATCTGATTCACAGATGAATCAACCTTAACCGTCCAAACTCGGGCTTTGCATAACTTAATTTATTCTATTTAAATTAAGGAGCAAAGTCGTGAAACTGTTTAACACCATCTATGAACTAAAAAGCTTTCTCATTCTTTGGAGCAGCCAGACGGTGTCGGCACTCGGCACCGCCATGACCAACTACGCGCTGGTAATCTGGGCATATCAGCAGAAGGGCACCGCCAGCAGCATCACCCTGCTTTCGGTGTGCTCCTTTCTGCCGAGCATCCTGTTCTGCTTTGCCGCCGGCACCCTTGCCGACCGCTGGGATAAGAAGCGCCTGATGCTGGTAAGCGATACGGTTGCCGCCATGGGTACGGCCACCATTCTGCTGCTCTACTCTACGGGCACCCTGCAGCTGTGGCACCTGTACATCATCAACTTTACACTAAGCTTTATGAACGCCTTTCAAAACCCCGCCGCTCTTGTTGCACAGTCGCTGATTGTCCCCGAAAAGCACTACGCGCGCACTAGCGGGCTGCAGGCGTTCGCAAACTCGCTGGTAACGGTGCTCACCCCCGCCATTGCCGTCGCTTTACTCGCTTTTGGCGGCATACAAACCGTTTTGATAGTAGACCTTTCCACCTTCGCCGTTGCCTTTCTGGCGCTGCTGTTGTTTATCAAGATACCGCCCATCCGCCAAAGCGGCGAGGCCAAGGCTCCGTTTTTGCAGGAGTGCCTTTCCGGCCTGCGCTTTTTGCGGGAGCATCGGGCGCTTTTTAGCCTGATATTGTTCTTTTCGTTTGTAAACCTGCTTGCCTCCTTATCGGGCAACGGCATTATGCCGGCTATGATCCTCTCTCGCAGTAACCAGAATCAGCTTGCATTGGGGGCGGTTTCCTCCGCCGTTGGCATCGGCATGCTGGTGGGCAGTATACTGGCCACCGCGGCGCCGCCGGCGAAAAGGCGCACAAGGGTTATCTTTATTACCTGCGCCGTTTCGTTTTTTCTCTGCGATGTTTTTTGGGGGTTGGGGCGCAGTGTCCCTGTGTGGGTGTTCGCGGCCTTTGCGGGCAACCTGCCGCTGCCGTTTATCGGGGTGAATATCACCACCATCATGCGCACCAAGGTGCCCATCGAGATGCAGGGCCGGGTGTTCGCCACGCGCGATACCCTGCAGTTTACCACCATTCCGCTGGGGCTGTTTTTGGGCGGCGTGCTTGCGGATAATGTCTTCGAGCCGTTTATGCTCTCGCCCTCTCCCCTGCAGCACGCGCTTTCTTTTTTGGTGGGAACGGGCAAGGGTTCGGGCATGGCGGTAATCTTTTTGGTTATCGGTGTGGTCGGCTTTGCAGCCAACCTGCTCTGCCTGCGCAACCCTATATTCAAAGAGTTGGATACCTAAGCGAATATTTAAGCATCAAAACAGCGGCTTTTTCGGCCGCTGTTTTCATTATACTATTCTCGCTATTCCCGCCCGCGGATTAGTTTGCTGGCAACGTCTTGTGCGCTGTGCCAGAAACGGGGCGCTTCGCCATCTCTCCTACCCCCATCTTTCTGCGAAAAAAGTCAAATTCGCGTTGACTTTACAGCCTTTACCTAATATAATTATGCAAAAGGAATGGTCGATTCGTCGCAGATGGTCACTCGGCGTCTCTTTGGATAGGATGGTACCGGGAACCTGCAGTGTGAAAGCGCTGATTTTTGATTCGTCATGTAGCAAGAAGGGAAACGTTAATATGAGAGAGTATCTCAATAAAAAATCGGTATTAGAAATTTTATTCGTGTTGCCATTCGCAATCCTGCCAGCTTTGTTAGGGTATTATGGAGGCTTGCTGGGCTTAGTTTTTTTAGTGATTATCCTTTTGTTCAGCAAAAAACTTGAAGCTAGTGTTGAAATATATTCTGATAAAAAGTTGCTGCTTAATTTTATTATTGTATATTCAATTTTACTGATGAACGTATTTTTTACGGTGTTTGGATTATACAAGCATCTTGGGTTTAATAGTGAACCTATCAAGAGTATCATCATAGCAGTTTGTCTTCTATTATCCCTTGTTTTATTGAAAGTATCTGGGGTTAGCATCAAAGCATTTAAATGGAATATAAACCGGAATCAGATTATAGGTGTCTTGGCAATAGGCCTGTTGTTTGCATCCATTACAGTAATATTTGATGGATTTAGATTCATAAACGGGTTCAAGGGAGATATCGTTCAATATGGCCTTTACCTATTAAGAACAATAGTGCTTGTAGCCTTCTTCGAAGAATTTTTATGCAGGGGAATACTCGTTTCTGGGCTAAAAGGCTATCAGATCGCGGAGTGGAAAATAAATATCATACAAGCTCTGCTTTTTGCAGTTCTTCATTGTGTTAGATATCTGGACAAGGGAATTGGCGTTGCATTATTAATAACCAGTTATCAAGCTGTAATAGGATATTTCTTTGGAAAGCTATACCTTAAAACAAAGACCCTTACGCCGGGAATATTGTTACATCTTTTGTGGGATATAGTATAAGATTCTTCAAAGCCGCAACTGTTTTGATTCTGGATTCTGATAAAAGATTATTGTAGGGAACGGTCTTGACCGTTGTGCCGATAAGCCTGTTCGCAACGGGTGATTGTAGGGGCGATTATCAATCGCCCGTGGTCTAACGTAACCGTTCGTGGTTTTATGCGCTTGCCAATAATCACGGGCACAATTATGCCCACCCCCTACCCCCTCCCGCATCTGGGGCGCACATTGTTCCAAACTCTCCTTATGCGGGAGGGGGAGGAATGTGCGGGGCTTCGCCCCCGCACGGGTACCCCCGTATTGGGTGCCTCTGTCTATGTCAGCCGCGCTTGCATGGCAGTATGTGGGGGCGCGCATTGCGCGCCCGCGGTTCTACCGAACACTATGGA
>NZ_FNID01000003.1 GCF_900103835.1 Acetanaerobacterium elongatum
ATTCGGTGGTATGCTTACCATCATGTGTATATGGTCGCGGCATGCCTGTGCCTCTATTATTTCCACCCCTTTTTGTTCGCATAATTTCCTAAGTATCTGCCCTATATCCACCTTGATTTGTCCATATATTTCTTGTCGTCTATACTTCGGTGCAAATACTATATGATATTTACATCTCCATTTCGAATGTGTTAAACTATTTATGTCATCCATTGACATGTCCTCCTTTGTTTTTTGATGCGGTTGGTGAACCTTCATCATTCTATCACTGGAGGACCTCTTTTCGCTATAAGCGTTCTAATTCCACCAGCAGAGCTGGTGGTTTTTTGCGCTGAAGCTACAATGAAATCGGGCTAGCTGTATTGGCTGGCCCGTTCTTTTTTGCCCCAGCTTGATTGACAAGCCCATACCGATTCTATATAATTCAAATTAGCAACATCAGACATTTTTAAGATAGAACAGGAGCTGTCGTTATGAGTGAGAATAAGCAAGCCGCCGAGCAGGAGGCTGTTCCGGTAATCAAGGAGCGCAAACGCTGGCTGTTTTTGGGGCTGCCCTTCACCTTTACCAGGTATGAGCTGGACGGAAAACGTCTGAAGCTGTGCCGGGGCTTTTTAAACACCACCGAGGACGACCTGCTGTTATACCGCGTGATGGATGTTACCGTCAGCCGCACGCTGTTCCAAAGAATGGCGGGCTTGGGGACGATGACGATTGTATCCACCGACAAGACCAACCCCACCCTTGCGGTAACCAACATCAAGCGCGTACACGCGTTTAAGGATGCGCTGGATGCTCGCGTAGAGAGCGAGCGCATGCGGATGCGGTTTAGAGCCGGCGAGATTACCGAAACCGACTTTGACGGGGATATGCAGACGAATTGAATTTTTATGGATATAGAGGAAGGCGAGCCGAGGGGCGCGCCTTTTTGTCTTTTGTAGGGGACGGTTATACTCGATGTTCCGTTAATTCTGCGCGATGATTGTAGGGGCGCGCATTGCGCGGCCGCGGAATTGGTGGTGTACCGCGGTCGGGTCAAGACCCGACCCTACATATTATCGCCAGAGCGCGACACTTTGTAGGGAACGGTCTTGACCGTTCCGCCTTATCTATAATTTAATATTGGACCTCTGTTAACCCCACCCCAAACCCCTCCCAACTATTCAGTAGGCAAAGTTACAAGGCTTGCAGAATTGGGAGGGGCTTTTATGCGTGCGGGGGCTACGCCCCCACACTTCTTTTCATTTGATATTGGACTATACAAGTAATTAAGGATAATTTGTATATTATTGAGATAGTTAATTGATAGTATTAGCGGTATAATTAGTAATTAATAAATTAAATTTGTTGAACACGAGGTGTCGTTGATGAAGGAAGCATTAAAAAAAGCGTATTTGGAATGGGAACAGGAAATATTACTTCCATTTAAAAGTGCTAGAGACGATAATCAATATTCTTCTCCATTTTATATGGGTTACTCTCAACATTATTCACCAAATAAAAAAACCATCATGGTTATTGGCCAAGAAGCAAGAGATTGGAGAAGGATAGATACAGACTGGTCTATAGATGATATTCAAAAACACTATGAGAGCATAATAGCCAGACAATTATTTGGTATTAGAAATAACAGTAAGTTCTTAAAATCAGCTTTTTGGAGGCTTATTAGGTATCTTCAAGGCGAGAATTTTAATGTAGTTTGGAACAATCTAGACAAGTTACATCGGTATGATGGCAAAAAGTCAATCCCGCTAGAATTAGAAGATGAAACGGAACTAAATAGGCAATATGGAACAGATAAAAAATCCTTACTAGAGAGAGAAATAGATATAATTAACCCAGACCATATTATTTTTGTAACCGGCCCAGCTTATTATAAATCAATGTGTACATGTTTCGGCATAAAGCCAACTTCATTAGTGAAATACAGGCCAAACAATCAAAATTTGTGCACAGAAATTGATAATGTCCTGAATTATAAAGGCAAAGCAATCTGGACATATCATCCGACTTATTTAAGCCGTATAAAAGCATACGATAAGTGCGTAAGTTATATAAAGGAAAGAATTAAGGATTAGTCCCACCCTACCCCTCCCAAATTATTCATAAGCAAAGTTACTTGACTTGCACAAATTGGGGATATGGCTAGTTAATTGTAACAAGTGAAGCGGTGAAATACATGGAAGTTATTAAATATGAAGGCCGTACATATACAAAAGTAAATGGCAAATGGTTTGATTCAATGAATATGATTGCCCCATTGTCTGTTCAATCTCGATTAAATTTTACCTTCTCAAAAGGGTTGGATTATGATACCATGGACGTTTCCGAATTAATTAAGGTTGCTGATGACTACAAAGCATCTCAAAGCTTTGGGCTAGCATTAAAGGCATATGAATCAGCTATTAAGAAGTCCGATAATAATCAGGTTGCACACATATTGCCACGCATAACTTCCTGTTACAGGTCAGTTGGACAACCAGAAAAGGCTATTCAAGTTAATTCATGGGCAAAAAAGCTTTTTGGAGCTTCAATTATATCTCCAGCCTTATTAACATCCATTGCAGCGGCATATTGTGATATGGGTGAATATGATAATGCAAAAAGGTGCTGTGACAGAGCATATGCTATGGCGGGAGGTAAAGGATTTATCGAACTCTCTCTTGTATATAAGCGTATTGAGTCCCAGACAAAATGAATTTAAATAAGCCGGAGCTCCAATCGGAGGCTCCGGCTTCTTCATTTCCTATCAAAAAACTATACCAGCCCTCATTCCGAGAGCAGCTCAATCCCCTTCTTCACCCTAGCCAGCGCTTCCTCTTTACCTAAAATCGCGCAAATCTCAATGCCGCCGCCGGGGGTAAACTGCTTGCCGCTTGCGGCAACGCGCAGGGGCCACAGCACAATGCCGTTCTTTACACCAAGGCTTTCAATCAGCGCAAACACCGCGGCGTGGATGTTCTCTATCGTAAAGTCGGCAATACCCTCCAGCACGGGAAGCACGGCTTTGAGCATCTCGAGCGAGCTTTCGCGGGTGGTTTTCATCTTCTTGCTCACATACAGCTCAAGGTCGTAGTCGGGCAAGCTGTCGATAAAATCCACCTGCTCGGGGATGTCGGCCAAAACCTCGGTGCGCGCCTGCAGCACCTGTGCAATCAGCTTGATGTCCACGTCGGGGCGGGTAACGGTTTTGCGTATCCACGGCTCGGCCATGCGCGCAAAGTCGTCAATCGGGAGCATACGGATATACTCGCCGTTGATGTGCCGCAGCTTCAGCGGGTCGAAGATAGCGGGGGACTTCGAGATGCCCGCCACGTCGAACTCCTCAATCATCTGCGCGAGGGTGAAGATCTCGTTCTCGCCTTTAGGCGACCAGCCTAAGAGCGCGATGTAGTTGAGCACCGCATCCTTGAGGTAGCCCGCCTTGATTAAATCCTCGTAGGAGGCGTCGCCGTTGCGCTTAGAGAGCTTCTCGGTGGCGTTCTTCATTACGGGCGAGCAGTGGATGTATACGGGAATCTGCCACCCGAAGGCCTCGTAAAGGAGGTTGTACTTGGGGGTGGAGGAAAGGTATTCGTTGCCGCGGATAACGTGGGTAATGCCCATCAGGTGGTCGTCCACCACGTTTGCAAAGTTGTAGGTGGGCATACCGTCGCTCTTAATCAGCACCTGATCATCAAGGGTGGAGTTTTCCACCGTCACATCGCCGAACACCACGTCGTGGAAGGTGGTGGTGCCCTCCTCGGGAATCTTCTGGCGGATAACATAGGGAATACCGGAGGCGAGCTTCTCGGCAATCTCCTCTTTGGAAAGGCGGCTGCAGTGGCCGTCGTATTTCGGCGAGATGCCCGAGGCCGTCTGCACCTTTTTCAGCTCCTCCAGCCGCTCCTTATCGCAGAAGCAGTAGTAAGCGTGGCCGGATGCCACCAGCTGCTCGGCATACTGCTTGAACATGCCCATGCGCTCGCTCTGCACATAGGGGCCGCAGGGGCCGCCGATATCGGGGCCTTCATCCCACACAAGGCCGGTTTCCTTCAGGGTGTTGTAGATGATATCCACCGCGCCCTCCACATACCGTTCCTGGTCGGTATCCTCTATACGCAGGATGAATTTGCCGCCCTTGCTCTTGGCCTGCAGATAGGCATAAAGGGCAGTTCTAAGGTTACCGACGTGCATATAACCCGTGGGGCTGGGCGCAAAACGGGTGCGCACCTCTCCGTTAAATAGTGTCATAGTAGCTGTGTCCTTCCTGTTTAAAAAGTATCTACAAAATAGCTCTTACATAATAGTAGCTTTACTAAGGGCGTTTGTCAAATTGTTCATGACAGGATACGCGATAATCCCCGCAATGGGCAGATGTGTAGGGGACGGTGTCCTCGATATTCCGCTCTATCGTAGGGGCGAACTGTGTTCGCCCGCGATATTTCTACAGCGTCCGTGAGACCGCGGACGCGCAATGCGCTCCCCTACAGAGGAAACGTTTTTATCTGGGCGCGGAGAAGTGTTCGGTGGCGTACCACTCGTACCCTTTGTCCGACTTTCGCACATAGATGCCGATGCCGGTGCGGGTAACGTCGCTTGCAATCATCGCCGCGTAGTGCGATTTGCTTTCCTTCCACGAATCGAAGATATCCTGCGCGGTCAGGTTCGAGGCTCGGCCCTTCTGCAGGTTTTCACTGATGACGGTGTAGCGGTACTTATGCTCGTCCATGATGGTCGACCAGTCGCGCCCGTCGGGGCGGGTGTGCTCGAAGTGGTTGTTCTCCATCAGCTCCTTGCTGCGTTCGCGCGCGGTGGCCTTAAGCTCGTCATCCTTGGCAAGCTCCGCCAGCGAAAGGCTCTTTCGCTCGGCGTTCACCAGCTCGAGCACTCCATCCTCCAGCGACGTGGAAAAACCGGTTTCGCCCTCTCCCGCAGGGTCTATGCTAAAATCCGAGCCGGTATTCTCCGCGCTTGCCGATGAGCGTTCGCTGCTGGTAAGGGCGGCGTTTACCACCACATCGTTTATCCACCGCTGCACATACGAGCAGCCGGTCAGGCTCACCGCAGCCACACAAACCGCCAGCAATACCGCAAGGGCCTTGCCGGGTTTTCTTCTTTTCATCCCGAAGCCTCCCCATCCGTAGCTTTGTATGCCCTTTATGTCTCTCTAGGCCATATGCCACTTAATGCCCTGCGGGGTATCCTCCAATACGATGCCCATGTTCTTTAAGGTGTCGCGTATCTCGTCGGCGCGCTTGAAATCACGGTTTTTGCGTGCCTGCTGCCGTTCTTCTATCAGTGTCTCCACCTCGCTGTCTAGGCTCTTGCCCTTGCGGTTGTAAAGCAGCCCCAGCACACCGCAAAGCTCATCGAGCAGCGTTCTGCCAAGCTCAATAGCGGCCTTTGAGCCGATGGTGGTTCCCGTAGTAAGGGTGTTAATCTCGCGCACCAGCTCGAAGATGGCCGCAAGTGCGTCGGCGGTGTTCAGGTCGTTATCCATCGCCGCCTTAAACTGGTCGCGGCGCTTTTCCATGCTCGCCATCAGCTCGGCCTCCTCCGGCCTTGCCTCCCCCACGGCGGATTGAAGCGCGAAATCGATGTTCTCGCGGCAGGTATACAGGCGCTCAAGCGAAGCCTTGGCCTGATCCATGACCTCCTCGCTGTAGTTCATGGGGCTGCGGTAGTGCGCTGAAAGCATGATAAAGCGGATGGGCTCGTAGCCGAAATGCTCGCCCACCTCGCGCGCGGTGCGGAAGTTGCCGAGAGACTTGGACATCTTTTTATTGTTGATGTTAATGTATTCGTTGTGCATCCAGTAGCGCGCAAACGGCACGCCCCACGCGCACTCGCTCTGCGCAATCTCGTTTTCGTGGTGCGGGAAGATTAAATCCAAGCCGCCGCAGTGCAGGTCGATGGTCTCACCAAGGTAGCGTTTGGCCATGGCAGAGCACTCGATGTGCCAGCCGGGGCGCCCGTTGCCCCACGGCGAGGGCCAGAACGGCTCACCGGGCTTGGCCGCCTTCCACAGCGCAAAATCTACGGGGGATTCCTTCTGCTCGCTCACGTCGATACGCGCGCCCGCCTCCAAATCCTCCAGCGGCTGGTGCGAAAGCTTGCCGTAGCCGTCAAAGCGGTGGGTGCGAAAGTATACATCGCCGTTCGATTCATAGGCGTAGCCCTTCTCCACCAGCGTTTTCACAATCTCAAGGATGGTGTCGATGTTCTCGGTGGCTCTGGGGTGAACGGTGGCCTCGCGCACATTCAGTCCCGCGGCATCCACCTTATATTCTTTGATGTACTTCTCGGCGATGGTGAGAAAGTCGGTGCCCTCCTCATTGGCGCGCCTAATAATCTTATCATCGATATCGGTAAAGTTCTGCACATAGGTTACCTTGTAGCCGATGTATTCAAGGTAGCGGCGCAGAGTATCGAACACACAGGCAGGGCGCGCGTTGCCGATATGGATATAGTTATACACGGTAGGGCCGCACACATACATGCGAATCTCCCCCGGGTGGATGGGTACCAGCTCCTCCTTTTGCCGGGTGAGGGTGTTAAAGATTTTCATATTCAAACTTCCTTTCTGCCATGTTCTGCTGATGATTTCGTAGGGGCGAACACATTGCGCCCCCGCAGCTTTCATGCAACCCTAGACAATACCGCGGAACGGTCAAGACCGTTCCCTACAATTCTGCCCTCTCGCTTCTGCCTTTTCGTAGGGGGCGGCGTCCTCGACGCCCCGCATTATATTCCCATTCGCCAAAGACGTTTGTAACAGGGGTGGTCATCCGTGGTATCCATTCCGCCAACTATGAGACCGCGAACACGCAATGCGCGCCCCTACATTTATTGATTGTGCGGTTCCTCAGGCTTTTGCTGCTTTAACAGCTTCTCCAGCTCGTCGATGCGCCCGCTCATCTTGCACAGCTCCTGCGAAATCGGGTCGGGGATGTGCACCTGATCCAGGTCCTCGCAGCCCACACGCTTGCCGCCCATCTTTACTACCCTGGCGGGTACGCCCACCGCAGTGCAGTTGGGCGGGATGGTATCGAGCACCACGGCGTTTGCGGCAATCTTTGAGTTATCGCCCACCGTAAACGGGCCAAGAATTTTGGCACCGCACCCGATGAGCACGTTTTTGCCGATGGTGGGGTGTCGCTTGCCCTTATCCTTGCCCGTACCGCCCAGGGTTACCCCCTGGTAGATGGTGCAGCCGTCGCCCACCTCGGCGGTTTCGCCGATAACAACGCCAAGGCCGTGGTCGATGAACACGCCGGTGCCGATCTTGGCGCCCGGGTGAATCTCTATCTTGGTAAAAAACCTGCCCAGCTGCGAGTTAAAACGCGCGAGGAAAAACAGCCTATGGTTATACAGCCAGTGCGATACCCGGTGGAAGATGATAGCGTGCAGCCCCGAGTAGAGCATCAGCACCTCAAACGAGTTTCTCGCGGCCGGGTCACGCTCCTTTATGGCTTTAATATCTGCTCTAAGCCGCTTAAACATACAAGCATTCCTGCCTTTCCTGTGAAAGTTTGAAGGTTTACTCTAAAACATTTTGCTCCTGCTATCTTAAAAAAATGATGTCTCTGGAAAGATTCAAACTCTCAAGCCCACATTTCAATCTATGCTCATATAACAAACATCCCTACCCTATCATTTTAACCAGGAAGTCAAGAAGAATGAGGGAAATAATACTCGTTCTAAAAACAAAAACGCCCCCGGTTGCCCAAAGGCAACGGAGGCGGCAATCCGCGGTTCCACTCCGATTTATCACTCATAAATCTCTGCCCCAGTAACGCGGGGTACGCAAAAGGATAATGAGCATAAAGCTGTTCCCCCTTTGTGCTGGCAGGTGCATTTCGCCGAAGGAGTGCTCAGGCGCTCACAGCAAGGCGCCATACGGCACCATTACGCCTGTTCTCTGAAGCCGTCTTTTCGGGTACTTCTCCTGCTCGATACTAACGGTGGTTAGTATATTGTCGCATCGTCTATTCACTATAAAAGGTAAACGCTATTAATACATATACCATATGCAGGCTTCGGTTGCAAGCTATTTTTCGGGGTTGATATAGCGGCGGTTTAGCCACAGGTATTGTATACCGGAGGCCACCGTTACGGCGGCAACCACCCACATCATCGTTTCTGATACCATTCTATGCGGAAAGGCGGCGGGCAGTGCGCCGATGGCCATCGCCTCATGCATCAGCATAATGGCAACCGTTACGATAATCTGCATTACGGTTTTTACCTTGCCGAACATACCGGCAGCAATCACGTTACCCGCACCCGCAGCAACCAGCCGAAGCGAGGTTACCATGAATTCGCGGGTAATAATCACCACCGTTACCACGCTGCCGATGAAGCCCAGCTCCACAAAGCAGATGAGCGCGGCGGTTAC
Source organism: Acetanaerobacterium elongatum (assembly GCF_900103835.1). Classification (GTDB taxonomy): domain Bacteria; phylum Bacillota; class Clostridia; order Oscillospirales; family Ruminococcaceae; genus Acetanaerobacterium; species Acetanaerobacterium elongatum. The sequence goes on from NZ_FNID01000003.1 coordinate 8,381, forward strand.
CAGCATCTTATCGGCAAGCGGATCTAAAAACTTGCCGAAGTTTGTAACCATGTTATGCTTGCGTGCAAGATGCCCGTCCAGATAATCGGTATAGGCCGCAGCCGAGAACATTATCGCCGCCCAAAGGTAGTTGTGCGGTATCTGCGGCAGCAGCAAAAACACCATATAGGCCGGAACCAGTACTATTCGCAGCAGGGTTAGTCTGTTGGGGGTATTGAGCTTGTTCATGATAAAGGCCCTTTGTCCTCTCTGTTTGGCTTTCGTCTCCGGTTCTTAGCCGTTAAACAATTATTCTTCAATCACCGTACCGGTCAGGTCGTAGTCCATCACACCGTCGATTTTAACCTTTACATATCGCCCGATGGGGAGCTTGCCCGCGGCGGTAAAGAATATCTTGCCATCAATCTCGGGGGCATCCATCGCGGTTCTGCCGAAGAAGCATTCGGCGTAGCGGTCAAACCCTTCCACCACCGCCTCCACCGTTTTGCCGATGAATTTCCGGGTGAGGCGCTCGCTGATGGTAGCCTGCTCAGTCATGATAATATCGGCGCGGCGGTGCTTTTCCTTCTCCTCCAGCTGCCCGTCCATCTTAGCGGCGACGGTGTCCTCTTCCTGCGAGTAGGCAAAGCAGCCAAGGCGGTCGAACTTCATTTCCTTCACAAAATCGCACAGCTCGGCGAACTGCTGTTTGGTCTCCCCCGGGAAGCCCGCAATCAGCGTGGTGCGCAGGGTTACACCCGGGATGCGCTCGCGCAGCTTTTTAATCAGCGCGGTTAGTTCCCTGCGGCTGCCGCGGCGGTTCATGGCACGCAGCACCGCTTCATCACAGTGCTGGATGGGGATATCAAGGTATTTTACTACCTTACTGTTGTTTGCAATCGCATCAATCAGCTCGTCGGTGATGCGCTCGGGGTAACAGTAGAGCACTCGTATCCATTTAAGCCCCTCAATGGCGTTTAACTGCCCCAACAGCTCGGGCAGCATACTTTTGTCATACAGGTCTTCTCCGTAGCGCGTGGTATCCTGCGCCACCAGCACAAGCTCTGTGATGCCGTTGCGGGCAAGGTGCTCCGCCTCCTGTACCACCTCGTCGATGGGGCGGCTGCGAAACGGGCCGCGTATGGCGGGGATGGCGCAGTAGGAGCAGCAGTTGTCGCAGCCCTCGGCTATCTTCAGGTAGGCAAAAAAGGGCAGCGTGGTAAGCACGCGCTCGCCCGAAAGCGGCAGAGCCAGCTTATCGGGGAAGCTCTCTACCTTCCTGCCGTTTAGCGCGGTAAGCACCGCCTGCACAATATCATTATTGGCGCCGATGCCCAAGATAACATCGGCCTCGGGGATTTCTTTTGCAACCTCGTCACGGTAGCGCTCGGCCAGGCAGCCTGTAACCGCCACGCATTTAATGCGGCCTTCCTTCTTTAAGCCGCAGAACTCCAGTATATTCTCAATTGATTCGCGCTTGGCGTCTTCGATAAAGCCGCAGGTGTTAATCACCACCACATCGGCAACGCCTGCGTCGGCTGTAATCTCAAAGCCGGCGTTTTTAAAACGCGCCAGCATCAGCTCGGCATCCACCTGGTTCTTGGGGCAGCCCAGCGATACCATTCCAACTCTTGTTTTCATCGTTACAGGTTTATCCTTTCAAACTCACGCTTATATCATCTATGCCTGCTCATACAGATCCTCGTCTGTATAGCGGCTGATGGCGGCTTTAATCTCATCATAGGGGTAGCCCAGACGCGCCAGCGCCTGTATGGTTTTACGAATGCCCTTTGGGTCGGTTAAATATTTCGCATACCTGCGCTCTATAATCTTATCAAGCGCGCTCTCAGCCTCTGGGGCGTTTGCTTGGGCAGCCTCCTCGGCAAGCTCGCGCGTAATGCCTCGGCGTATAAGCTCCTGCATAACGCGGCGCTCGCCGTAGCCCTTGCGGGCATAATAATCCCTTGCTACGCGCGCGGCGTACTCTTTGTCGTTAATAAGCCCGAGCTCCTCCAGCCGCTCCACAACCTCTAACGCAGCATCATCCGAGCGGTCGTCGGTATACTCGGCAAGCCTTTTTACAAGCTCCGCCTTGGAAAAGCTTTTAAACGAGAGCAGGCGAAGCGCACGCTCCTTGAGATATTTGGTCTCTGCCTGCCGCTTCACCTGCTCGCAGTCGTCCTCCGAAAGCTCTCTGCCCACCGTCAGGTGACAAAGCGCTGTGGTTTCCGCATCGGCCGAAAAGGCAAAGACATTGTCTAAAAAAACAGCGTAGCGCCCCTTTTTTGTTTTTTCCACCGCGGTTATCCGCATTGCCCGCACCGCCCGGCTGATATTCTAAGTCTTGAAGAAATGTCTGATATTATACACGCCGATATACAAAGCAGCAGTAAATCAGGCTTCCTCTTCGTCCTCATCCTCTTCAACGTCCAGCTGCACCTTGCTCTTAAACTTACTGTCGGTTTTTACAACGCGGGAGGCCAACAGCTTATCGGCGTTGGCGCGAATCTGCTTATCCAGATCAGCCATCAGCTCTGGGTGCTCCTTTAGGTAGATCTTCACGTTGTCGCGCCCCTGCCCGAGCCGTGTTTCGCCCATGGTGAACCACGCGCCGCTCTTGTTGATGAGGTCTAGCTTTACAGCAAGGTCCAGAATCTCGCCCTCGCGGGAGATACCCGTGCCGTACATAATATCAAACTCCGCCTCTTTAAACGGCGGCGCCACCTTATTCTTAACCACCTTCGCGCGGGTGCGGTTGCCGATTACATCGCTGCCGTTCTTCAGCGCCTCGCCCTTGCGGATATCGATACGCACCGATGAATAGAACTTTAAGGCGCGCCCGCCCGGGGTAACCTCGGGGTTTCCGTAGGCGATGCCCACCTTCTCGCGCAGCTGGTTGATAAACACCGCCACGCAGTTAGACTTGGAGATAACGCCCGTCAGCTTACGCAGCGCCTGCGACATTAAACGCGCCTGCAGGCCGACATGCGAGTCGCCCATCTCACCCTCTATCTCGGCACGGGGCACCATCGCGGCCACCGAGTCGAGCACAATTACATCAATGGCGCCCGAGCGCACCAGTGCCTCGGCAATCTCAAGCGCCTGCTCACCGGTATCGGGCTGCGAAACCAGCAGCGAGTCTATATCCACGCCCAGCGCGCGGGCATAAATCGGGTCCAGCGCATGCTCTACGTCAATAAACGCCACGTCGCCGCCCGCCTTCTGTGCCTCGGCGAGGATGTGCAGTGCCACAGTGGTTTTACCCGAGCTTTCCGGCCCGAAGATTTCAACAATACGCCCTCTGGGCACACCGCCGATGCCCAGCGCCATATCAAGAGCAATGGAACCGGTAGAGATGGCCTCAACGTTCAGCGATGAGTTCTCGCCAAGCTTCATCACCGCGCCCTTGCCAAACTGCTTTTCAATCTGCGCCAGCGCCGTATCCAACGCCTTTTTCTTATCCATCGGTATAACCATTCCTTTCGTCCGGCAAGAGCATAAAGGCTGCCCTTTATGCTCTTTTCCGTTTAGCCCCGGGGGGCGAAGTCTTTAAATACGAACCGCGAACATATGTACTAAATGTATTATAGCTTAAAAGTACAGCGATTGCAACGCAGCAGGAAAATTTCTTACAGCGAGGAGGTTCTTACGCCGCTTACCACACGCGCAATACCATTTAAATCGTTCTTCTTCCGGATATCCTCAAACCCATTTTGAAGCAGAATAGCCGCAACCTCATCGGCCTGGTCGTATCCCACCTCGTACAGCAGCACACCGCCGGGTTTCAGGCACTGCTTCCACCGGCGGGTAATCTCCCTGTAATAGTACAATCCGTCCTTGCGGCCATCCAGAGCCACCGAAGGTTCAAACAATACCTCGCGCTGCAGCTTCTCCATATCGTCGGTTTTAATGTAGGGCGGGTTGCTCACAATCACATCAAAGGCACCCGCCATACTAAGCGAGATACCGCCCAGCACATCGGCCTTTACAGGGGCTATATTATCTGTTTTGTTTAATACAATATTTTTTTCAAGGTAGGGGTAAGCCTCCTGTGAAACCTCCACTGCCATCACACGGCTATCCGGCCGCTTCCTGGCAATAGCCACGGCAATGCACCCGCTGCCGCTGCAAAGGTCGGCAACCGCAGGCTTTACGATAGGCTCCATAACAGCAAGCGCTTCATCCACAAGGGCTTCGGTATCTGCGCGCGGAATCAGCACGCCTTCTCCTACCTCAAAGGGCAGGCCGTAAAACTCCCACCTGCCTATCAGATACTGAAGCGGGTAGCCTGTACCGCGTTTTTTTACCGCCGATTCCACGCTTGCCACCTCTTCATCGGTAAGGATCATGTTGCTGTGCATGAGCATCTGCTTGCGGTCAAGCGCACACAGGCTTTCTACAAGAAAACGAGCCTCGGTGGCTGCGGCTTCCACCCCCGCCGCCAACAGCTCGTTCGTTGCCTGCTGTATCATGGTTTTAATCGTCATAGATGGCCCTTCCTTTCTTATACCAAAGAATCAGTATTACCGAAAGTGTTTTGAACGCCTACGCCTTCAAAAACTCAGCCATGCTTTCCACAAGGATTATCTATAATGTTACCGTCACCAGTTGTCGTCTTCCCCTTCTTTGGGCAGCACGGCCTTTAATGCCGCAAGCGCAACCTCCAGCTGCGAATCATCCGGCTCGCGCGTGGTTAGGCGCTGCAGCCACAGGCCGGGAGCGGAGATAATACGGGTTACGATATTATCATGGCGGCCCGCAAACTTGATAATCTCGTATGCAATGCCGATTACCACCGGAAGCAGCAGCAGCTTATAGGCTACACGCAGCAGCCCGTTGCCCCACGGCAGCAGCGAAAAAACAAGAATGCTGATAACCAGCACAATCAGTAAAAAACTCGTGCCGCAGCGCGGGTGAAAGCGCGTACAGCTACTGGCGTTTTCGGGGGTAAGCTCCATCCCCTTTTCATAGCAGAAGATGCTCTTGTGCTCCCCTCCGTGGTACTCAAACACGCGCCTGATCTCACTCATCTTAGAGATTGCGGCAAGGTACGCGATAAAGATGCCGATTTTAACAGCGCCCTCAAGTACATTCTTCCAGAACCCGATGCCCCCCGTAAGGTATTCCACCAGCTTCACAAGATAGGTAGGCACCAGCATGAACAGCACGATGGCCAGCACTACGCCTAAAACCCCCGCAAAGCCGGTAACAGCGCCCATGAATTTATCGCCAAGCTTTTCTTTGAGCTTAAGTTCAAACTTAGAGGGCTCCTCGTCTTCAAACCCAGCCTTTTCAGCAGATTTCATCAGGCATTTGTAGCCCAGCGTAAGCGAATCTACCAGATTGAAGATGCCGCGGATAAACGGCGCTTTTCTAAACCATTTTCCGCTCTTTTCACTCTCGGTATCCCAGGTCTCCACGTCGATGGTTCCGTCCGGCAGGCGGGAGGCCATGGCGGTTTTGGATACCCCGCGCATCATCACGCCCTCGATGAGTGCCTGCCCTCCTATGGAGGTTTTTTTAGCGGTTTTCTCCTTTAGTTGCTGCATAGCTTTATAAGTTCCTTTCAAGGTAATTATCTATTTCTGCTCTGCCTCTTTTGAATAAACGGGCAGGGTGATGGTAACGGTGGTTCCCTCGCCAACACGGCTTGCAAGCGTAAGGGTACCGCCGTGCATGGTGATAATCTCGTCGGCCACCGCAAGGCCGATTCCCGAGCCTCTGCGGGAGGACTGCCCCTTATAAAACTTGGTTTTCACCTTGGGCAGGTCTTCCTCACTAATGCCGCTGCCGGTATCGGCTATTGAGATGACAATCTCCTTGAGCAGATAATTTTCGCGCGCGGTGATGGTAATGCGCCCGCCGGTGTCGGAGTATTTAAGCGCGTTGTCGATGATATTCACAAACACCTGACGCAGCCGGTTCTTATCGCCGTATACGGGGCTGAGCGAATCCGGCTCTATGTATTCAATTGTAACGCCCTCGCGCTGGGCACGCTGGGTAAACATCAGCACCGCTTCCCCCAGCTCGGCCAGGATATCGAGCTTGCTTTTGGCTAAGGTAAACCGCCCGCTCTGCATACGCGAAAAATCGAGCAACTCCTCCACCATGCCCGAGAGGCGTCCGGTTTCGTTTACAATCACGCGCATGCCCTTATCCCGCATCTCGGTATCTTCCGGGCCGCAATCCTGCAGGGTTTCCGCCCAGCCCTTGATGGCTGTAAGCGGTGTGCGCAGCTCGTGAGAAACCGAGGAGATAAAGTCGTTTTTAATACGCTCGGTGGTGGAAAGCTCCGCCGCCATATAGTTGATGATATCGCACAGCTCACCGATTTCATCGTTATACTTCTTCTTTAAGCGCACCGAAAAATCCCCCGCCGCTATCCTTCGGGCGGTGGCGCCCACCTCTCCGACGGGGATAACGATGGACTTGATAAAATAGGAGCTGGTAAACACCACAAAGAAGATAATCGCTATGCCGATAAGGGTTAAGATCGCCACAATCACAAGAATCTGGTAGTTCACCAGCTCGAGCGAAACTACATAACGCAGTGCGCGGTAGTTTTTTGATTGGTTCGGCACCAGCACGGTTACCGCCATAAACGGTTCACCGCCCGGCATTACCCCTTTAAATTCGCCGTTGCGTGAGGAGGCGGTCTTTGCAACCTCGTAATCGGGCATGGTTACATTGTTTTCGGGCTTAAAGCCGCTGGAGGTGATAGATACCTTACCATCCTTCCCGATGGCCATAATCTCCATCTTGCCCTTATCCTCAAAGTTCTCTACGGTACTGCGAATCTCGTTGTCTACATCCAGTCTGGGGTCGTCGGCGGCCTTTTCCAGCAGCCCTACGGCAGCCTTGGAACGCGCAACCATCGCCTGCTCAATACCGCTGTAATAATAGCTGCGAATACCGATACCGAAGCTGATTTCGATAATAATCAGTATCAGCAGAATAACACACAGGCTGTTAAGCAGCCACCGCTTGGTGATGCTGTTGATTGCCAACGTTAAGCCCCTCCCCTTCTCTTGGTATTGGCAGTTACCTGCTATGTAGCCGCAGGGTCAATCATCCGAGAGATTTGCGAAATAATTTATGCGTTCCATTTATACCCGTAGCCCCATACGGTGAGGATATGCTTGGGGGTGGAAGGCTCATCCTCAATCTTCATGCGAAGCCGCCGGATATTCACATCCACAATCTTTACGTCGCCGCAATAGTGCTCACCCCATATCTTGGTGAGAATCTCGTTACGCTCGATGGCGACATCGGGGTTCTTCATAAAGTAGTCCATTATCTGAAATTCCACCTGGGTAAGCTCCACTGGGGTTCCGTTCTTGGTGAGGGTACGGCTTCTAAGATTGAGCACAAACACCCCGGAACGAAGCTCTTCGGTGGCCGGTACCGCGGCGGCACCCTTGGCCATCGTCACGCGTCGGTAGATGGCGTCTACCCTCGCCACCAGCTCGGATGGGCTGAAGGGCTTGGTCACATAGTCGTCGGCGCCGATCATCAAACCGCCAACCTTATCCATCTCCTGCGTTTTGGCGGTGAGCATAATAATACCCACCGAATTGCTTTTTTGCCGCAGACGCTTGCATACGGTGAAGCCATCAATGCCGGGCATCATCACATCCAGCAGCACCACGTCAAAGTCGCCTCTGTTGTCGTCAAAGGCCTTTAGAGCGGCTTCGCCGCAGTTTACGTCGGTTACATCGTACCCCGCTCGCTGCAGGTTGATTACCACAAAATCGCGGATAACATCCTCGTCTTCAACCACCAGTATCCGTTTCATAACCTCACCGGGCCTTTCGTTGTGTACTTTAATAATGGAACAGCTTTTCAAACTCCTCCAGCGAAATGGCAAGCTTGTTTTTCTCCTGGACTTCAAAGGAGGGAAGCTTCGCGTAATAGGTGAATGAGTCGTTGCTGTTAATGAGGGTATAGCCCTCCACATCGTAGGGATTATCGTTGATGGGGTAAGCCTTTATTCGAAGCAGCTCGTCGCCGATTTCATCTTCCTTTTTTAAATACTCATAGAAAATCCATTCGTTATTTTGCTTAACACTGGTGTTCTGCCGTACAGTGATGTTATTTTCATTCCAAGTGCCTGGGTATTCAAACGAGAACTTGTATGCCTCGTTTTCAAGTGTATAGTTTGTAGGACATAGCTCCATGTCGATAAAATTATCCCAGCGGATCAGCGAATAAACACTTTCCTGACTAGTATAATCGCCGCCCTGTATTTTCACTCCCATGGGGATTTCAAGCAGGCCGTCATTGTTAATATCCTTTGTAAACAGCTGCTCCTTGCGCACGGTTAGTTTTGTGTAGTCGACCTTCTCGCCCTTGAGCAGCTGATTTTTAAGCAGGTTATGCCCTACGCCGATGATCTCGGTAACATAGGGTCCAGTAGCGGTTTTCCCGTCTACAAATATGTTATAGGCTATCCCGTCGGCTAAAGGCTGCGCGGTCGTCTCTGTTAAGGTACTGCCTTCGCCATTCTTTACCGTGTTGGAGACGGCATTCTTCTCGGCGGTCAGGTTCATATATTCCACCACCGTTTCATACAGCGGGGTAAGCGTTGCCACAACATCCAGCTTGCCGTTGTAGTAGGTGGTATCCACCAGCTTGGCCTCGGAGTAAGTCATTCCGGCAATCTGATTCTGCAGCAGGAAGAGCTCATCCCGCCCATCGCCGTCAAAATCCATAATCAGGCTGTTGGTGTAATCGGTGTCGAATTCGGCCTTCAACTGCTTGTTTTCAAACGAGTAAACTACAATCCTCTTTTGATCCCTCAGCACCTTATTATAGGAGACAACAATACTCTTTCTTTCGCTCGAAAGGATATTGTAAAAGCTGATATTATCAACATCGGGCTCAGACTCCACCAGATCACACAGCGAATACCACGCGCCGTTCTGCCTGTCGAGGATATTGATACGCACGTTGTTATCCTCATCCTTGCGGGAATAGAAGACGATCACTTCGTCCTGCCCGTCGGCATCAACATCGTACATGACAAAGGCGGAGCGGTTGTCGCCCTGCTTGGGGTACTTCAGGTTGATATCGGTTCCCGCCGCGGCATTCAGGGCAGCATAAATCTGCTGCTGCTCCACCGAAAGCTTCGGGGGGCGCATAAGGTTTTCGGTATCCTGTTCAATTTTCATGCAGCCCGAAAGTACGGTGCAAAAAATCATCAGCACCGCCAGAACCCGCAGTTTCATACCGATTCATCCTTAGCGTTATTGGTATTGATTTCGGTTAAAAAGCATTCTCCTTTAACCCAAACCAACAGAATACAAAACCCGCCCGTGCTTCCGTTGTATGTAGAATTCGGCGGCATCGTGAGCACAGCTTAAAAGAGCCTGTCCGTCTACCCATGGCGAGTTCACCCGCACAAAGGCTTTTCGGCAGATAATGATAGACTGCCAGAAATTAATTATAGCATAAGCAGCAGAAGATTTATATGTATTAATTTTGAATTCTAAAGGGCCTATCTGCCGTAAAATGTTGAAATAAACACTGGCAGACACAGGGGAGAAATACCGGTTAATAGCCGAGCTCTTCCCCCACCAGAATCACCTTTATGCGGTCTTTATTGCGCTGATAGCTGCACACCACATAGTTGCAGCAGATACGCCCGGCGCCTTTGCACCCCGCCGTCATACCGTTATCGCCCTGCGAAAGGCTTACGCATTCGCCCTTTATGGCACAGTAGGTATCGCACGAAAGCCGGATGGCATTGGCGGGCGCCGCGGTGCTTTTTACACGCGCAATCGCCTCTTCAAGGTTGCGGACAATCTTGTTGCAGCCCACCACCATAATCACCTGCTTCGGCCCGTACAGAATAGCGGGGGTGCGGTTGCTGGTGCCGTCTACATTAAACAGCTCACCTTCCATGGTTACGGCGTTGGAGCTGCAAAGATAGGAGTCGGCAAAAAAGGCCTTGCGGTGTATTTCTTCCTTCTGCTCGGGTGTGATGCCTTGTGCGTCTCGGTCAAGATAGTTGTAGTGCCCGCTGCGCAGAAGGTCGATTACCCCTACTTCCCGAAGGCTCATTGAGCCGCCGTTGGAAACGGTGTCGCCCTCATGCAGCAGCTCCTTCACCCTGGCAAGCGCCGATGCCTTATCGGGCACATAGCAAGCCGCGATATTATTCTCTTTCAGTGCCTTGATGGTTTGCTCAATCCTAAGGTCTAAAGCCTTTTTTGCATGCTGATCCATTCTTACTTCATCCTTTCAACAATTTCTTAATATTCCTCTTCCCCTGTTTGCGGGTAAGGGGCGGGTATTTCCTGCTCCCAAGGCTGCGGTGCCGGTTGCCCTGCGTCATTATCAGCCATTCTGCCCCGCTCAATGGTAAAGCGTGCAAAGATGGCAAGTGTGCTCTCCGCATAAGGGAACGCGTATAGCGCAGGCAGCACCAACAGCGAGGCCAGTGCCCACAGCATAAACGAAAGCAGAAGCAAAACGAGCCTGCCCGCACTGCCGTGCATATAGCGCACCGAGGTTTTTACCGCCTGCCGCACCCTAAGCTGAGCATTCTGTGCAAACAGGTAGGGCGCCAGAAAGTACCGTGTGATAATCACCAAGGCAAACACCAGGCCAAGTACCGCCAGCAGCACCCCAACCGCTACGCTCAGGGTTCCCAGCAGCCTGCCGTTGGGAACATTCAGTTTTGCGGTGAGCAAAGCGCCGCCGGTTGCGGAAAGCAGCGCCCCCGGCAGGATGAGCACATACAGCCAGAAGAAGGAGCGCAGGCAGATATCCAACAACAGCAGCAGTGATTTAAAATACAGCTTTGCCCCGGAGTAATAATGAAATATCGCCGAAAGCTCGGCATTATCACCGCCTGAGAGACCGAAAAACCATGCCTTTACCCCCATCACCAGCGGCGCCATTACCGCAAAGGCCAGTATCAGAAAGCCTGCGGTCACCGAAATACTGACGGGGGATGCAATAGGAAGGTTGCCGAGCAGCCCCGGAAGGTTCAGCGCACTCTTCACCGAGGCGGATACCCCCGAAAGCTCCAGCACCGTCTGGGTGATTACCTCCAGGGTTTTAAACAGCAGGGCCACGCTGAACAGGATTAGGGTTGCCACCGCCCCGCGCGCAAGGTTGCCCTTTAAAAGCAGGCGCGCGTTCCGCTTCATCTGTAAAATCATCTGTTAATACTCCATTCTCGGCCTTGGCACAAGAACGCAAGGCCGAAGTAATTCATAGTAATGTCAGCCGCTCTCTGATTCTTTTGAGGATGAGCTCCCCTGTCTCGGCGGTGCCTGACGCGGGCAGCAGTTCCCCCTTGGCCTGCGCGGCCTTCAAACGTCCGGTATAATCAATAACCGCCTGCTCAATAAGCATCGCCGCCTGCGGCATCTCGAAGGAGTAGCGGAAGATCATGCCCGCCGCGAGGATAGCGGAAAGCGGGCTTACTGTGTTTTTGCCTGCAAGCTCCTCTTTTGTTGGCATCACCGGCTCATATACCCCAAGCTTGGAATAGCCAAGGCTTGCGCAGGCCAGCACCTCGTCCGCTCCCGCCAGCGCCCCGGCCTCGGCACCCAGTATGCTGCCGAACAGGTTGGCGGTAAGCAGCACGTCAAACCGCGCGGGGTTCTGCACCAGCTGCCCGGCAGCCTCCTCCACCGTCAGGTGATCCAGTGTCACCTCGGGGAAGGCTTCGGCCACCTTAGTGACCGTGGCGCGCCACAGCCGGGAGCTTTCCAGCACATGGGCCATGTCCACCGAGGTTACCAGCTTACGCCGCTTCTGGGCAAGCTCAAAGGCGTGCTTTGCCACGCGCTCCACCTCACCCGCGGTATAGATCTCGGTATCATAGGCAGCGTCGGCCTCTTCCGCCTTGGTGTAGCCGCGCTCCCCGTAAAAGATGCCGCCGCTCAGCTCCCGCACCAGCAGCAGCTCGGTTTTCTCACCCTCCGGCAATACCGGCAGGCGAATCGGGCGCAGGTTGGAGTAAAGCCCCAGCTTTGCCCGCAGGCTTAATACACCCGCCTCCGGCCTGAGGTGCGGCGGCAGCTCGCGCGAGCGCTTATCGCCCACCGGCCCCAGCAGCACCGCGTTTGCGGCACGGCACCGCTGCGCCGCTCGGCTGGAAAACGGCGTGCCCTCTTTTAAATAGGCGGTATACCCGATCTCCTCGAAGGCAAGCTCCAGCTCCACCCCCTCAATCCGGCATACCTCCTGCAGCACCCGAACCGCCTGAGCGCAGACCTCCGGCCCAACACCGTCACCCGGCAGCACCACAACGCTCAGCTTGCTCATTTCTCTATCCTACCCTTTCTGTCTATCCCAAGGATAAACCAAGCTAAAAAACAGTTTGTCTGCTCAGCCTTCAACCGTTCCCTCGTCCAGCAGGCTTTCGGCATAATCCAGATAGGCCTCGTCATCGGCATACTCGCTTACCGCCGAAGACAGAACGGTATCATAAAGCTCCAGCTTCTCGCAACGCATCCACAACGCCGCATCGGTAAGCAGCGTATAGCCCCTGCCGGGCTGCAGCCTCCACTCCTCCTCCGGCCGCTCGGGCAGCGCACAGGCAGTAAGTATCTGCATAAGAACCCCGCTGTCCGCAACCACAGCCGCCTCGGCGAAGCCAATGCTCATCATCTCCTGCAGCATAGCCTTTACCGCATAAACCGCCCCTTCCTTAGGCTGCGAAAAGGGCAGCAAAAAATCGGCCCGCTGCGCAAGCAGGTTTGGGTAAAGGATCTCCGCCGTCTGTTCGCAGCTCTTTAGCGGGGCAAAATATACCTTTGCGGGGTGGGGGTACAAGCCCTCTTCCGCTGCCTCGGCCAGCTGGGTCGTTGCTTCGGGTGTCTCCGCCGGGCAGATTAAATGCAGTCGATAGGTTATCATAAAATTTCTGTCCTTTCTCTCGGGCTTTACGCAAGTAAGAGAGAACGTAAAACCAATCATTAAAGTATCATGATGCGGTTGAGGCTGAAGGCACATACGGGCAATCGTTCCGCAAACCGCATTCGTATACATCGTAAAGCATGATTATTTTTAAATGATAAACTGATGTTAAATCCCCTTTTCACATCTTTTACATAGAAGCCGGAACCTATTTCATCATTTTCACAGCGGCATTTTCTACAAATCCCTTTAGCATCTATTTGTCATTATGCCGTTTTATAAAAGAAAGCGTAGAATTTATTAATATTTTGTAGATTTGCGCTTTACAAAAGGTAGGCAATATACTATAATTTACGTTACGTTATACGCTGATTTCTGCGGTTGTTCGAAATATTTCGCAATAATACAGTCTGAAAATGAGCGGTAGCCTAAAAGATTACGGAATCATCATCGGGGAGGAATCGGCATGAGTTCAGATTTTCCGCGCATTCTGACATTGCTGCGTAAAGAAAAGGGAATCACACAGAAGGATGCTGCAACTGCGCTGGATATCTCGCAGGCACTGCTTTCGCATTACGAGAAGGGCATCCGTGAATGCGGGCTGGACTTTTTAGTAAAGTGCGCGAAATACTATGAGGTTTCGTGCGACTACCTGCTGGGGCTTTCACCCGATCGAACCGGAACCACCATTACCGTGGATGAGATTCCCGAACCGGAGCTCATGGGCAAGGAGAACACCTATCGCGGAAGTATTCTGCCCACCTTAAGTAAAAAGCTGATTGCAAACTCACTGAATATATTATTTGATCTCTTGCAAAAAAACCCGAACAATGCGCTGATTACCGAGGTTTCGTCGTTTTTAATGCTGGCGGTGTACCGTATGTTCCGCGTAATCTATTCCTCGAACCCCAAGAATCAGGACAGTATGTTCACCGTGCCCAAGTACCTTTCGCAGGGCTATGCCTCATCGGCAATGAGCCTTTGCGAGGCCAGGGCGGCGGCACTGCTAAACGGTGAAAAGGTAGAGGGGCTTACCCCCGTAAAGGATAACTCCTGCTACGCTATGACCTCTCAGTCGTTAAGCGCCTCTTACCCGCTTTTTGCCTCCTCGCTTTTTAACCTTATTCAGAACAGCGAGGCCAAAATCGGGTACCAGGACCAGAAGGGAAAGAAATAGTATCTGCCAAGCGCTGATTATTCAACCTTTATCTTATCACCTTTTTGGTATAAAATAAAGTGAAAATCACCTTGATTAAGTATTGACGGAAAACGAAGCCCAATACAATCTCATACCACAAACAGCCAGCCTTCGTTCAGGCTGGCTGTTTTATGTTTGGGGTATTATTGGACCTGCGGCTGCCCGCCGCCTGCAATATGCATTTAAACATTCATCGTATTTCTACAGTTCCTTTTTTGCATAAATTCGGCACGAAGCTAAATACGAAATACCCAGCAACGCTATAACCACAAACGGCGACAGTATAACCATAATTTTTGCCGTATTGTCGTCTATTTCGGGCTTAAAGCCGGTTTGCGCAATCACCACCCCCAGTATTGTGGGCACTACAAACACCGCAATCATCATCAGTCTTGCCTTCTCCACCCCGAATTTGTAGACAAGCGGCAGCAGGATGCTGATAATTACCAGCGCGGCACCCAACGCTCCAAGCCCGCCGATAATAAGCTCCTGCGACAAGACCTCTCCCTTAATCATATAGATGATGGTTGTAAAGATAACGGATAACAGGGTTCCTGCACAGGCAAAAATGAGTGTGGCCGCGTATTTTGAAAACACCATATCGTTTCGCATAACAGGCATGGAAAGCGCGTAGGCATCCCACTTCGCGGCATTATCGTAGGCAAAGGTGGTAATGGTCATCATAACAAAAAACAGCGGGGTCATAAACAGCAGGTAGGCGCCGCCATCCTTTTGCAGAAAACCGAATATGGAATAAAACACAAGCAACAGCAGCATGGTTCGGGTGTAGCGTTTGGAAATCAGAAAATCCTTTACAATCAGTCCTAACAAAATAGGTCACCTCTTAAATTAAATTGAATACTTTTCAGAAAGCAATCCTTTACAATCAGCCCCCGCATCAGCGGTCACCTCTTACATAGAACAGCATAATGTCCTCAAGCGTAGCGTTGTCGACGGTCAAGCCCGGGTACCTGCGCTGCACCTCGGCCTTGTTGGCGGTAAGCGCCTCACAGCTGAAGCCGTTGTTGCGCACACTCACGATATCACGCTTATCCAGCCTCTCTAAATCCCCCGCGCCGCACTTGATAACCCCATGGTTTTCAAGCAGGGTGTCCTTGCCCTCGCTGAGCACAATCTCGCCCTTATGAATAAAGGTGATGTAGTCGGCTACCTTCTCAAGGTCGCTGGTAATGTGGGAGGACATTAAAATGGAGTGCTGCTCATCCTGAATAAAGTCAAAGAACACATCCAGTATCTCGCTGCGCACAACCGGGTCCAGCCCGCTGGTGGCCTCGTCTAGGATTAAAAACCTTGGGTGGTGGGCAAGCGCGGCGGCGATGGAAAGCTTCATCTTCATGCCGCGGGAGTATTCCTTCACCGTTTTATCCTTGGGCAGGGCGAACTTATGGATGTAGCTCTCGTACAGCCCGTTATCCCAGCTGCCTTTGTAAATCTTACCCATGATGACCGCAATATTGGGGGCTGTAAGGGTTTCGTGAAAGCAGCTTTCATCCAGCACCACGCCAAGCTGCTCCTTGATGGCCCTCTCCTCCTTGATGTTATCCATGCCGAATATCTTAATACTGCCCGCATCGCGGCGGATGAGGTTGAGAATCAGCTTGAGGGTGGTGGTTTTGCCGGCGCCGTTTTCGCCGATCAGCCCCATAATACAGCCCTGCGGCACCGAAAAGCTTATGTTATTCAGGCGAAAGCCGCTGTAGCCCTTGCTTAAGCCTGTAATCTCAAGATTGTTTTGCTCTGCTGACATAATAGATTCATTCCCTTCATAGTTTACGGTTATTAGTGTTTAGCCGTATTAATCGTCTCCGTATAAACAGGTTAACGCGTCGCTTAGCTCCTTTAAGGTTACGCCGCAGCTCTTTGCGGCCGTAACCGCTTTTCCAAGATGCCCCTCGATGATTTTAAGCTGCTCCTCGCGGATGAGCTCGGTGTTCTTGCTTGCCACAAAGCTGCCCTTGCCGGTAAACGAGGTGATGAACCCCTCCCGCTCCAGCTCCTCGTAGGCGCGCTTGGTGGTGATGACACTGATGCGCAGCTCCTTTGCGAGCAGCCGCATCGAGGGCAGCGCGTCCCCCTCGTGCAGGGCGCCGGTTAGAATCATGTTCTTCACCTGTGTAACAATCTGCTCGTAGATGGGTATATCCCCCGAATTGCTGATGATAATCTCCAACCGCTGAATCATCCCTTTCCCGTAACGCCATTTGATGGGGCTTCCCAAAAATTCCGGTTGCTTATATTGTATATATATTGTATATACAATATACTGTTTATATTCATATTTGTCAAGAAAAAAAGTGCGGCAAAATGTACCGCACTTTTACAATCTATTTATCTAATTTCTACAATAGCTTTTCATATACCTTTGAATAAATTAGCTTGCCGCCTATACGCTCCGACTTCATCAGGTCGATGCTGTTTACCCTTACTTTCAGCGGCTCGGTTTCCCGCGAAAACGCCTCCATATTAAACCCTTGCGGCATCACAAGCTCGCGTGCTAGGGTAAGGTGCGGCTTGTAGGCCCGCGTTTCAATCGCAAAACCGCTTTGAAGCAGCCGCTCGCACAGCTGATGATAAACAGAGCTCAGCTGCTCGGTCTTATCGGCACCTACCCACAGTATATCGCCGCCCTCTCGCTTAAACGAACCAACCCCGCTTAAACGCAGATCAAACGGCTTTTCGGCTACCCTATCCATCGCAAGCTTGATATCCTGCAGCTTGTGGGGGCCCACCTCACCGATAAAAACAACGGTCAGGTGCAGGTTTTCGCGGCAGGTGAAGCTGCCCTTTACGGCAGTTTCCCTCAGCCTTTCCATGGGCTCACAAAGCTTGTCCTTTACGGTGTCATCAAAGTTTATTGCGGTAAATAAGCGCATGCTTCCACCCCTAAAGCCATATTAATCCCTGTTACATTATAGCAACTTATTTGTCGAACCGCAACGAAAGCTTTACACCTTGTTTACCGAAATTTTAAGCTTCACAATCAAAGCCACCAGGTATACTGGCGGTTTTGATTATAAAAAAGCCTGCATAACGCAGGCTTTTCGGTTATTTGTCGCCCTGTACCAGGTTCTCAGCGTAACGGTACAGCGCGTCGGCTGAATGGATATTGTTGCCGCGCTCGCGGATGGTCTCCTGAACGTAATCGGGCAGGGAATGGAAGAAGTGGTCCAGCTCGGTATCCTGCGCCAACAGCTGGTTAAGCGTTATATGGGACATATCATCGGCTCCTTATTATATTGATTTTCTTCCTTAGCTTAAACAGTTTAATCCGAAAAATACATCCGGCTTTATCGGTTCAGCAGCCACGTTGCAAGGTTTAAATACCCCGCAAACAGCAGCCACAGGATGTAGGGTAGCATTAAATACCCCGCCGTCTTGCTGATGCGAAAAAAATAGAAGGTCGTTGCCAGCACCAGCACAATAAGCAGAACCAGCCAAGCAAAAGAGAACAGCCGCCACTCAAGGGTAAAGTAAAACACCGGCCACAGCACATTTACCACAAGTTGAGCGCCATACAGCACAAGCGCCCGGCCCTTATAGACCGATTCCGAGGCCGAAATCAAGTAAGCCGCAATGCCCATGCACAGATACAACACCGTCCACACCACCGGAAAAACCCAACCCGGCGGCGAAAGGGGCGGTTTTTTTATGCTTTGATACAGCTGCATGCTGCCGCTGGTGAGGATGCCCGAAAGGCCGCCCGCAACCAGCGGAATAAGTAGGCTGATAACAAGCGGCTTTAGGCGGATTACGGCCGATTTACCCATAATACATTCTTCCTTTCCTAAAAGCAGATATACACCATACAACCAGTATGAGCAGATTCGAGCCTGAATATTAAGCCTACACAATATACGGAATTTGCACTATTTCAGTAACTTTACAGCAGTAAAACAGATTATACCAAAAATTAGTAAAATAACGACAGCCGAAACGTTCATTTTTTTCTTGTGAAAAGGCTTGGAATGCAGTTAAATTATGTTTAGTTTCCTAAATTATTACAATACTAAGGTGTAAAACTTATGAGCAAAAGCATGCCCTGTTAATAAAATCTAAAAAATCATATGCGTCTGTGTTCAATTTTACACCACCGAGACTGCGCCACATCGGGTAAAAAACAAGCAAACAATACTAATCTTTTTTCAAAGATAAGTATAAAACAAGGAGAGGTGTCACTATGGTTAAAAACTTCAAAACATCTGGGGCAAAAAGGCTTTTCAGTCTGCTTGTAGTTGTGGGGCTGCTGGTAAGTCTGGCCTTCAACTCCTCCTTATCTCTTGCGGCCAAGGAAGAAAAGGACGAGCACACGCACGAACTGATTGTTCATGCAGAGGAAATACTTGCCGCGCTGGAAAACGGCAATGTCTCTGTTGGTGAAAGTTCAAACGGGACAACCCTTCCGGGCGACAGTGTTTCTCCTTCGCCGGTTATTGTTCCTCCCGGGCAAAGCTCGCCTCCGGGCGGCAGTGTTATTGCCTCTGTGGAACAAAACCAATTTCTCTTTGCATCTGCCATGAGTACCGCAGGCAGCTCCGAAGCTCCCGCTGCACCCGGAAGCTCCGTCACACCGGGCAGTTCCGCAGTTCCCGGAAGCTCAACCGCACCAGGCAGTTCAACCATACCGGGCAGCAGTTCTGTACCGGGGGGCACACCTGAAGTAACCAAGAAAACCTCTCTTATTGATCAAATAGATATCCCCTTTGGCAGCAAAACCATGAAGGCTGATCTTGAAGAGCACCTGAAGAATAACCTGCCGGTTCGGTTCTTCGACCACAGCGATATCGGCTGCAATTCCTGTCAGGCGCTGGTTACGGTAAACCCCTCAACCAAAAAACTCTCGATTATTGCCATCAACAGCAGTGAAACCGAAACGCATACCTTCAAGCTGAGCATTGTGAATAAAGACAACAGCCCGCTCAAGCTGAAGGATGTATCCCAAGAGGTTACCAGTGCTGAGAAAAAGACCTTTGACGGAGAAATCAAGGAGTCCGACATCCCTGCGGGCGCTGAGGTTGAAATCATCGAGGTGATTACCGGAAGCGAGAGCAGCACCGCAAGCAGCTCACAGCCTGCTTCGTCCTCCGAAGCCATCTCCAGCTCGTCTGAATCCTCCGAAAGCGGCAGCTCTATCGGCACAGAGCCGTCTGTGAACGAAGCGCTTGCGGCTTCCCGCAGTTTTGCATATGCCGCAACTGCAAACACCTCACATGAGAGCGCAGCCTCTGAGGAAAGCTCGAGCACCTCCTCTGCCGGGGATAATTCCGTCAGCTCCTCCTCCGATGCAAGCTCGGAAGCCTCCTCGTCCGCTACCTCCTCTAGTGAGCAAAGCTCAACTACTTCAAGCGCTGCGAGCAGTGAAGTGTCAAGTGCTGCGTCAAGCAGTGATACCTCGAGTAGTTCAAGCAGCTCCGGCACCGGTGAAAGCCGCCCTGCCGACGAGGTGTTAAAAACCGTTGCGCTGGTAATTCAAACAGAAACAGCAAATCTTGGTGTGCAGGCCTATGCCGGTACCGATCTGAAGGTGCCAAGCGGCATAACTATGCTGAAAGCCTCTCAGGCGCCACTGCCGTCACCTAATGATGTTGTGGTAGACAAGCAGGCCACTTATATTCCAAGTAGTGATCGGATGTATCAGGTTTCAATGAATGCATACGCGCCAAAAGGGAATGCGCCTACAGTTGATATTGTGTTGGTGCTCGACGCTTCAGGCAGTATGCCATGGCTGATTACCCAGCCCACGGAAGAAATAGGATTAAATAAACTGCAACCATACACTAACCCACCCACGCAGTATGATTTTAGCTACTATAAGTATTTTGTGTTGTCTAGCAGTAGCTATATACCAATAGAATACCTGTCAACCGTGCCGAATGGATACAGCGGAAACGTTCAAGACAATGGATGGTACCGCATAGAATCAAACTCCAACGGCACCAAACAAATAAAAGCCAAAATAACAGGAAGCGACCGTATCTTTATAAAAGGGCCAACCGATAAAACCAAGCTTGAAATGCTGCAGGATTCCGCCAAAAACTTTGTAACCAGTGTTGCAGCGGTTTCTCCTAACAGTAAAATCGGTGTTGTGTCGTTTAACCACGACGCTGCTACCTTGATTGGCATGACGCAGATGACTTCAAGCGGTGCTGCTAGTGTAAACTCTGCAATCAGTAATATACACCTTACCGGTGATACGCGTCATGACCGGGGTTTGAAATTTGCGCAAACACTGCTGGAGCCATTAAAGAATGACGGGTTAAACAAATATGTCATTTTGTTTACCGACGGTGAACCGAGAGCCTCTAAAGATGAAAATGGCAATCCAATAACACAAGATCAAATCGAGAGTAATGCGATTTCCATTGCAAGAAGTTTAAAGCTCGATACGAAATTAAAAATCTTCTCTATCGGCTTATATGACAATGGTATTTCTGACCATTGGAAAGACTTTATAGCTGGGCTCGCCAGTAGTACTGGCCTACCTTACTATTATGACGCCAGTAATTCTGACCTTAACGATGTATTCAACACCATTTTCTCTGGTATCGCTCAGGGCTTTACCGGCGCCGTAGTCACCGATGTAATAAATGAGCGGTTTAAACTCACCTCCGGCA
This sequence comes from Acetanaerobacterium elongatum, assembly GCF_900103835.1. Lineage (GTDB taxonomy): Bacteria > Bacillota > Clostridia > Oscillospirales > Ruminococcaceae > Acetanaerobacterium > Acetanaerobacterium elongatum. The sequence continues at coordinate 29,066 of NZ_FNID01000003.1, forward strand.
GCAGAGCTGCGCTTGAAGCTGAGGGCGCTGTCATCACCACCGATTCCTTAAATCGGGATGTGATTACCTGGAACAATCAAACCATTCCCTGTACGGGAAATGCCGCTACCGGTTGGAAGAAGACCTTTACCATACAGGCAAAAGAAAACTATGTGGGCGGTAATCAGGTTCCCACCAACGACGACGGTTCACAGCTCAGCTTCAGTAATACCACTATCAAGAAAGTTTTTAGAAGGCCCGTTGTGGATGTGCCCCTTCGTTATGATCTTGATGCCAAAGACGGTTACTTCTATATCGGGGACGAAGTTGGTGCCTCCGCCCGCCTTGCGGGGCTTTACCAGCAGAAGCATCAATGGGAAACCTACGGCGATACCACTATCACCTACAGCGCTGTAAATGATAGCGGAACGCCACTCACCGGGCGTTTGACCGCCGATACCCCCTATAAGCTGCGGGCAATGGTTACTCCCAATACTCCCGGAACGTACCCCGCCACCTCGTTTACCAGCGACTCCAAAAAGTTGTATATGCTCTCGCCCGCCATTACGCTCTCCGATTTCTCCATCTTCGCGGGCGAGTCAACCAACCTGAATGAACGCGCCGCCGCTCCTGTGTGGCAGTATAAATCCGGCCCTAACAGCTACACCCAAAAGAATCCCGCGTGGGTATACGCAGGCAGCGGTATCAGTGATGCCCCGCCCACCCTAGTCTACAGCTTTAAAAACCGCGCAACCAACGCCCAAGTAAATACCCCGGTTACGCTGTTTGAAAAAACCAATTTTGACATCCTCGCCTGGCGCACGGACATAGAAAAGAACTCCAACTTCAACTTCAACTTGTTTGTTCGGTATACAAACTCCAGCAAAAACCCGCCGGCGCAGGGATGCAACGGCTGGTTTACCATCGACGTACAGTTTGGTTCCATCACTGTGAACAAACAGATTAGTGACAACTGGGAGCCTCACGGCGACCCCATCTTCGTGTATAAGCTGGACCGCCTAAACGCCACAGGCGGCGTAGAGCAGAGCTACAACGACTATATCCGGTTTACCGGGGGCAGCACTGGCGAGCGCAGCATTATCTTTGATAAGCTGCCCAAGGGCACCTACCGCTTAACCGAGCTGGACACCCTGCGTTACCAACTGCAATCGATTTACGCGCCAAACGGCACGAATATCAGCATTCCAGGCAAGAGCGTAGACTTTTCAGTGTCAAAAACAAACAAAACCCCTTACGCCACTTTTGTAAATATCAAGGTGGAAAACAAGTGGTTCTCGGATACCGATGTTGTGAAGAACACCTTTAAAGTTGGCAGCTGGACAACGACGCCAAGATAATTTTAAGCCTTCCGGCTTTGGGGAGAGGTAAATGTGTTGCGCAGAATCTGCAATCTGCTGGCGGGTGTACTGATTGTTATTGCTTTTCTGCCGCTGGGGGTGCTCACCCTCCCCCAGCTGGCAGGGTATACACCGCTCTCGGTGCTTTCCGGCAGTATGGAGCCCGCCTGCCCCGTAGGCAGCGTTGTGTTCATTCGCCCCACAGCACCCGATGCGGTGAAGGTAAACGACATCATCACCTTTGCCCTTGAAAACAATGCAAGGGTCACCCACCGCGTTACTCAAATCCTGTATAACGAGCAGGCGTTTGTCACCAAAGGCGATGCCAACAACACAAACGACCTCTCGCCGGTACCCTTTAACCGTCTGGTGGGTAAGGTACAGTTTTCCCTGCCGCTTCTGGGTTATCTCGCGGTATTCATAAAAACCGGTTTTGGTTTCGCGGCCTTGAGCATTTTGTTTGTGCTTATCATCCTGCTGTGGCTGATACCCGGGTTTCAAAAGGGCGGCACTCCCTCTGAACCCGCTGCCGGTAAGGCGGCGGATGAACCGATAGTTTAACTGTTTATAGCCCCATGCAAGACTGCACGGGTTGTAATAAAAAATAAAAATTATGGAGGCATTTTTCATGAAAAAGCGGAGTATCCTAGTTACAGCGATTTCCCTGGTACTGGTGGCAGCCCTTTCTATCGGCGGAACCATGGCCTACTTTACTCGAACCTCTGATACAAAGGAAAATAAATTTACTGTCGGCAATATCAATATTGAGCTGACTGAACCCGGCTTTGTGCCTGCTGATGCGCTTAAACTGGTTCCGGGCGACAGCATAGCGAAAGACCCGCAGGTAAAAAACACAGGCGCTAACCCTTGTTATCTGCGCATCGCGGTTACAGGCTTAGACTTTGTTGCAGCCTCTACCAATGCCGCCGCCACTCTAAAGGCACCTACAGGCTTTACCCTTGAGGGGCTTGATCTCACAAACTATGAAATAGTAAATGACAACGGCAAAATATATGCATACTATAAGAGCATTCTTAATCCCGACGTAACTACCCCTAAACTTTTCACCGCAGTATCCTTGAATAGAGATGTTGAGGAAAACGATGAGGGCCTTGTTAAACAATTTAATATTACTGTTTATGCCGAAGCAATTCAGTGCGAGGGCAACTTGGCTCCTGCTGCTGGCGAAGATATTCTTGTGGCAGCCAAGCGCGCGTTTGCAAACTTCCCCTCAGCCGGTTGATTTCATATCAAACCGTCTTGCTCATCAGTTTATCTTATAGCCTTGCATAAAACTGCAAGCGGAAAGGAAACAATGTATGAAAAAGCTGTTTACCAGAATATTGGTCTGCGCGGCGGTGGCAGTGTTGCTACTTTCCGGCTTTGCAGTAAATGCGTTGTCGGCTACCAGTGAGGTAGTGCTGACAAGCGGCGCGGGCGACCTGATCTCAGACCCCGCCGACGACCTCTTTCAGAACTTCAAGGGTCTTATGCCCAGCATGAAGGTCGACCAGCTTATTAATCTGAAGAACAAGAATGCCAGAACGGTAAACCTGTATCTGAAGATGGAGGCTGCCGAAGAAGTTATTAGGAAGCAGGCTTCGGATGGTGATTCGGTAAATCTGCTCAAGGCCCTGAATTTAAAGCTGACGCTGAAGAAGCCAAATGGACAGACCACCGTTTTCTATGACGGAAGTGCCTATAACAGCACCGGCGGCAGCAAAATCTTCTTAGGCAAATACGCGCCGGGCAGCACCGGCAGCATCACCGCAACCGTGAGTATGCCGAAGGAGCTTGGCAACGAATATCAGAATCTTGAGGGCAAGGTAAGGTGGATATTCTCATGCGAGGAGGTTGTTGAAAGCTCCTCGGGCACAACCTCCACTTCCTCGGAGTATATAACCACCGCCGCCACCAGGGTAACCATGCCAAACACAGGCGGCTTCCCCATACTGGCGCTTGTTCCAATAGGTGCGGTGCTGGTAGTGGGCGGACTATTCTTAGGCAGGAAAAATCAACAGAAGTAATCACATTATTACATGCCGCTCCCTCAAACGGAGCGGCCTCTTTTTAAACCGGTGTGTGAACCACTGATGTTAAACAAGAAAGGATCGGAAAGCGGTATGACTCACCGAAAACGGCATTCTCTTCTTTCAAACATTATTGTAGTATTGGGTATTCTGTTGATTGCGGTATCGGTAGCGTATGAGGTAATCTACTACCCTTGGGGGCGGGTATTGGGCAGCCTTGGCGTGGCCCCGCAAACCGAGCTGCCTAACCCGAAACCGCTGCCCGTTTTTGCGCAGGCCGAGCAGACAGCTGAAAGTGCCGCCACAGTAAGCGCGCCTACCCCGCAAAGCCTCGGGGATTTTTTCGCGGCACGCCCGAAGATGAATTTAACACCGCTCGGCGTCATCAAGCTGCCGGAGATCGGTATCTCGGAGAATATTGTAGAGGGCTCGGGCGATGAACTGTTTTATGGTGTGGGGCACATCAAGGGCACCGCGCTGCCGGGCGAGGCTGGCAACTGTGTGCTGTCAGGGCACCGCAACTATATTGTAATGCACCCCTTCCGCCACCTCAATCTCTTGGCCGAGGGCGATACCGTTACGATAGAATATGAGGGGAAAACCTACACCTATGAGGTGTTTAAAACCTTCACCGTAAGCCCCGAGCAGACCGATGTGCTTGCGCCTCAAAAGGAGGAAAACCACCTGCTTACACTGGTTACCTGCACACCGGTGCTTAACCCGGTAAACCGCCTGATTGTCTGGTGCAGGCTGATTGAATAAATACAGCTGAAGGAACCGCCACTCAAGCGGTTCCTTCTTTGCGCTGCAAGAATATTCCGCCTTCCCCTATGCCGGGCCGGCCTTATCCTTGGTGCGCTTGGCCTTGCCCTGCAGCTCGGGTACGGGGTGTTCATCGTTCTTGGGGAAATGCGCTTTACGGTTGCTCTCGGTACCGTGCGGATCCTTCGGATCTGGTCGTCTCATGCCCGCTTTTGCCATTGTTTACCCCTCCTTCGAATTAGACATCGTTATTGGGTATGGACTGTTTTTTCGCGTTTCGGTTCTGGTTTTGGTTCTCGCGGGTAATAGGTGTTTGCCCTTTCGCTTTTTTAACGCGCGCTTTCTTGTTATCGGGCTGGCTGTCCTTCGGCATAGATATCATCCTTTCTATACTACTTCAGGTATATTTATTGATACATTTTACATAATGTGTTCTTCCCCGCTTTGGTTATTGATATGGTAACCTAAGCTTAACAGGCGCTGTTCTATCCGCTCGTGGCTGACGCCGGAGTTGTCAAAATCCACCGCGATGCGCCCGTCATGGGCGTTTACACTTACCGAGTTCACCCCCGGAATCGTATTGATGCCGTTTTTTATGCGCTTCACGTCCGCCTTGCCTGCCATCTCGGCTATTGTAAAGTATGCGCTCTCCTTGGGCATTCCTTGGCCTCCCTCCCTTAATTATCATTGTTTTGCTGAAATTAGTATGCGCACCGGGTGAAGCGCTATTCTATATAAAATACCGCCGCAAAAAGTATTACTTTGCGGCGGTTCTTCTGACTTGCTTAAAATAGGCTTTCTGCAGGCACTATGTAATCCTTTCGGCTTTGTGTATCAAAGATGCCCAAGGTATACCATTGGCTCCACGCACCGTTAATGCCAACCGATTGCGATAGTCTGTTAATAGTTGTATAATAATAGTATAGATAATTAAGTCGACAGACAGCAGGAGGTATTTTTATGCCGCTTACAGAACAAGACTATCTGAAGGATGTACTCCCTTTCTGGGATAAACTAACCGAGGAGCAGCGGCAGGATATCCTCACCCACGCAACCCCGCGCCGCTTTGCGCCGGGTGAAAGCCTGCACAGCGGCTCGGCGGACTGCCTTGGCATCTATGTGGTAAAGTCGGGGCAGGTGCGCGTATTCACCCTGTCGCAGGCAGGCCGCGAGATTACCCTGTTTCGCCTGTTCGAGCGCGATATCTGTCTGCTTTCGGCCTCCTGTGTGATGAAGAACATCCACTTTGAGGTGCATGTAGAGGCCGAGCGCCCCACCGAGATTCTGCTCATCCCCACCCCCGTGTACGACCGGCTCAACCGCAATTCGCTGGCGGTGGCCGACTATACCAGCCAGCTGATGTCCTCCCGCTTTTCGGAGGTGATGTGGCTGATGGAGCAGGTGCTGTTCTCGAGCTTTGACAAGCGCCTTGCGCATTTTCTGCTGGAGCAGTCGGCAATAGACGGCACCGATTCGCTCACCATCACCCACGAGACCATCGCGCGCAACCTTGGCTCGGCACGCGAGGTGGTAACGCGCATGCTCAAGTATTTCCAAGACGAGGGGATGGTTGCCCTTTCGCGCGGCGGGCTGCAGATTACAGACCGCGACAGGCTGGAGAAACTGGATGAGGAATAAACAATCATTCCTAAAACCTCGGGCGAACACAGTTGGCCACTAACGATATTGGGGCTGTGCTATGTAGGGGCGATTATCAATCGCCCGCGCGATTTAAATATCGTTTATTGGAGAACCAGCATCATGGAATTGACATCGCGGAAACCGAACCGGTTAAAGAATTATATTTACAACCGGAATGGGTCGTATTTCATTACAATGTGTGTGAAAGACAGGCACGAAATGCTATGGAAACCTATTGGGGCGCGTATTGCGCATCCGCATGAACAAACATTGTCTGATATCGGCGAGGTTGTAAATACCGCAATACAAAATATCCCCACCATATATTCAAATGTGCGGGTTGATAAATATGTTATTATGCCAAACCATCTGCATATGATTATAAAATTGTATAGCCATGGGGATGACGGCGGGCGATTGATAATCGCCCCTACAATATCGTCAATCATTCGGCTATTAAAGAGTTACGTTTCAAAAGAAATCGGCTTTTCTATTTGGCAAAAATCCTTTCACGACCACATCATCCGCAACGAGCAGGAATACCGTGATATATGCGATTATATCGACCAAAACCCGCAAAAATGGCAGGAAGATTGTTATTTCACGAAATCTTCAGACCATTCGTAGGGGCGATTATCAATCGCCCGCAGGTACATCTCTCTGCTTTGTAAAACTCCCATACATTACCATTAATAAAAAATGCTGTAATGCCCAACCACACTCTGCATCGCCGTCAGGAGAACAACGGGCGATTGATAATCGCCCCTACAGTTAATTCCTATACCTCGTTCCTATTTAACCCCAATACCCATCACATATAGATACAACAGCAGCCCCGCCATCCTTGGCGGGGCTGCTGTTTGTGGTGCGCTTCATGCGCTTATGCGTTCCTTAACAGATATTTATAAGAGGCGAAGCTATTAAGCGACATACAACCCAAAATCACTTAATTGCTTATTTAAGAAGCTGCAGAACGCCCTGAGGCAGCGAGTTGGCCTGAGCCAGCATTGCCTGAGAAGCCTGAGAAAGGATGCTGAACTTGGTGAATTCGGTCATCTGCTTGGCCATATCAACGTCGCGGATACGGCTCTCGGCAGCGCTCATGTTCTCTGCTGTGGTGGAGAGGTTCTCGATGGTCTGCTCAAGACGGTTCTGAACGGCACCAAGATTTGCTCTCTGCTCAGAAACCTTTTCAATTGCGGCGCTGATCTTGGTCATTGCGGCATTAGCGGCATCTGGTGTGCTCATATCGAGCTTTGTAGAACCAAGTAGTGAAGCGGAATCCATCTTGTTAATGGATACAGTAATCTGATCGGCAGAGTCAGCGGTAGGCCCAATCTGAAGTGTTAAGCCGTCACCAGCCGCAGCAGCAGTGGCTGTAACCGTCAGATTGGCTGCATCACCTAACAATGTAATAAGAGAAGAACCTGTTACGAGTGTATCGTCTCCATTAGCAACAGCTGCCATAGAAGCGGTTGCAGTAGCTGATGCCTGTACTGTAATCTTGCCAAGACCTACAGAAGAGAAGTCATAGGTTTCCTCTGTACCAGCAGCGCCTAAAGCACCGCTTACAATATCCTCTAACTTAAGGTCTGTGGTAGAAACTTCACCGGTTGTGGAATCTGTAAACGATACACGTACATGGGTATCGCCCGCTGCAAGAGTATGGAATGTCTTACCATCGGTACTACCTTGAAACGTAAACGATCCGGCTTTGTTAAGACTAACTCCCTCAACTTTTACAACAGAAGCCGCATTAGCTTCAGTTACATGGCCTTTGCCCCAAACGGCAGCACCGGCAGTATTAAGCGAAGCCTTACCTGCACCCAGAGTACCATCAAACAGCTTAATACCATTAAAGTTGGAGGTATCTGCCACACGGTCAATCTCGCTGGTGCGGGCATCAACCTCGGCCTGAATCTTTGCACGGTCTTCAGAAGTGATGGTGCCGTTGGTGGCCTTCATTGCCAGGGTTTCCATACGACGAAGGGCGGTATGGGTCTGGTCGAGTGCACCTTCGGCGGTCTGTACAAGGGAGATACCGTCCTGAGCATTCTTGGAAGCCTGCTCGAGGCCGGCGATCTGGGCTCTCATCTTCTCGGATATCGCAAGGCCTGCAGCGTCGTCTGCCGCACGGTTGATTGCGGAACCGGAGGACAGTTTTTCAAGGGACTTGGATAAGCTGCTGTTGTTCACGGTTAATCTGTTAAGGGTGTTCATGGCGCTAATGTTGTTACCGATACGCATAAATTTTTCCTCCTTGATATTTTGTCTTTTCGTTAAGCGGCGGGAAATTCATTTTCCCGCGTTTTGCTTACAACAGATATATCGTACCCGAATAAGAAAACTTTAGAAAATTAATGACTAATTTACTATTTTGTTTTTATTAATATTTTCTTGTACTATTTCATTAATTATTAATGTATTCCTATTTTTATTAATTGTTAAGTAAATTAATTGTCGATTTACTTTATTGCATTATAAGCCTATAGATAGTACTATTTCATTATTAATAAACTAATTGTATACTGTTCCATATTCATTGTTATTAATTTGAAAATAAACATCTTTGTTAAAAATTATGTGCATTTTGCATTAATATTTTGCCCAATTTCATTAATTTTCCGTTATAATCGCTAAAGTTTTCCCCCAGGTGGTTCGATATATGTTGTGTAAGCAATCGGGAGGGAGAATGAGTTTCCCACCCGGCGTACAACAATACAACCCAAAATATCAAGGAGGAAAAACTTATGCGTATCGGTAACAACATTAGCGCCATGAACACCCTTAACAGATTAACCGTGAACAACAGCAGCCTCTCCAAGTCTCTTGAAAAACTTTCTTCCGGTTCCGCTATCAACCGTGCGGCAGACGACGCTGCAGGCCTTGCGATTTCCGAGAAGATGAGAGCCCAGATCGCCGGTCTCGAGCAGGCTTCCAAGAATGCTCAAGACGGTATCTCCCTTGTACAGACCGCTGAAGGCGCCCTCGACCAGACCCATACCGCCCTTCGCCGTATGGAAACCCTGGCGATGAAGGCTACCAACGGCACCATCACCGCTGAAGACCGTGCAAAGATTCAGGCTGAAGTAGATGCCCGTACCAACGAAATCGACCGTGTAGCCGAAACCTCCAACTTCAACGGCATTAAGCTGTTTGACGGCAGCCTCTCCGGCAGCAGCGGCACAGCGAAGATGAAGGCACTCAATACCGCAGCTGGAGCAGATGATGGTTTGTCCTCTTCTGGTACCATTACCTTCACTGGTGGTGTTGATGGAGTAAAGGTCAGCTTTGCTACTGGTACAGAAGGTGCTTCTTGGAATACTACCAACAAGGAATTAACCATTACTCTTGATGGTACAGGAAAAACATACTCTGATGCAGATGTCCAAAAGTTAATCGACGCTGCTGTAGCTAACGCTCCTACAGGTGCTGAGAATCTAAAGATAGCGGTTGCTAAAGCTGATGGTTCTGCGTCGGGTGGCACCATTACCTCTTCAGATGGTACTGATGCAACCGGTTCTGATGAATTAGCAGCGGATTTCACTGATACTACTACTCGTGCAGCAACGTTCTCTGGATATGTACAGGCCAGTAACGAGCAGACAATTAATGGTGCAACTGTTACAGCTACAGCTGATGAAGGCGTATTAAGCAATGGTATTACCATCAACTTTAACTCAAACAATGGTGATGCCAGTGCATCCTGGAGCACCAACACATTAACAATTACCCTTGATAACAGCAAGACTACTTACAGCGAAGACGAGATCAATGCCCTTATTAAGAACGCTACTGGTACAAAACCCGTGGGTTCTGATGGATTAAAAGTATCTATGGATAAGGCAATGCAGAGAACATCAGGTGCATATGAGGCAACTGCTGCTTCTGCAGACCTCGTTCTTGCCGATGGTGCTGGTGCAGCTGGTGGTGGCTTATCTCTCCAGATTGGTGCTACTTCCAACCAGGCCGATAAGATTACCGTTTCAATTGCAAAGATGGATTCCGCCTCGCTGCTTGGTACCGCTAAGCTCGACATGAGCACCCCCGATGCTGCTAACGCCGCTATTGACAAGATCAATGCCGCTATCGAGAAGGTTTCTGAGCAGAGAGCTAACCTCGGTGCTACCCAGAACCGCTTAGAGCAGACCATCGAGAACCTCTCCACCACCGCAGAGAACATGAGCGCTGCCGAGAGCCGTATCCGCGACGTTGATATGGCCAAGCAGATGACCGAATTCACCAAGTTCAGCATTCTTTCTCAGGCTTCCCAGGCAATGCTGGCTCAGGCCAACTCGCTGCCTCAGGGCGTTCTGCAGCTTCTCAAATAAGCTACTACCGTTTAAACGTAGCTTAACGCTGCAATTTTCGCTCGGTTCTGTTAAGGAACGCATAAGCGCATGAAGCGCACAAAAGCAGCAGCCCCGCCAGGGATGGCGGGGCTGCTGCTATATTATTGAATTGTGAAATACATTTTGTTACAATATCAGTTGCAAACAGAATTGGATGTAAACCTATAGAAGCTCGCATTGGCGTACGCAAGGCCAATATAACACTTATCGGAGGACAGCATGGCGGAATTGACATCACGGAAGCCTAACCGTCTGCAGAATTACGATTACAGTAAAAAAGGCATGTATTTTATAACCATATGTGTGCAGGAAAGGCACGAAATGCTGTGGAAGCCTGTAGGGGCGAACTGTGTTCGCCCGCAATCTACACAAATCACTAATTCAACTTTTCTTTTGTCCGACATTGGAAACATTATCAAGAATGAAATTGACAAGTTAAGTGCGATTTATCCCAATGCAAACGTTGATAAATATGTTATAATGCCTAATCATGTTCATATGATAATAAACCTGTCGTGTTCAGAAAAGGCGTGGGAGGAAACCCGCGGGCGAACACAGTTCGCCCCTACAATATCCAGAATCATCAAACAATTCAAAGGCTCCATCACAAAACAAATTGGCTTTTCAATATGGCAGAAATCCTTCCACGACCACATCATCCGCGACGAGCAGGAATACAAAGCAGTTAGTGATTACATCGACCAAAACCCGCAAAAATGGCAGGAGGACTGTTATTTTGTTAGGCCATCCGCCAATCCGTAGGGGCGAACTGTGTTCGCCCGCGTTCTTATCAATGGCCTCCGGAAAACCACGGGAGACCACAGGTCTCCCCTACACATAGATTCTGGGGGAAAACCCCGCCCCCTCAAATCACCGAAAATTAAAGAGGGCAGCCATATAGCCACCCTCATTAATGATATCAACTAATCCTTATTTCTTATATAAGGTCTTCCCCGCAGAGTGAAGGTCGTTGCAGGCCTCCATTACGCGCTTGGCCATGCCGCCTTCGGCTGCCTTAAGGTAGCTTCTGGGGTCGTAAACCTTTTTGTTGCCCACGTCACCGTCTACCTTCAGCACGCCGTCGTAGTTCTTCATCATGTGATCAACCACCGGGCGGGTAAAGGCATACTGGGTATCGGTATCCACGTTCATCTTAATTACGCCATATTCAAGGGTTTCGGCAATCTCATCCTTGCCCGAGCCGGAGCCGCCGTGGAACACAAACCAGAACTTGGCATTCTCGCCGAATTCCTTCTTTAAAGCCTCCTGGCCGTCGCGCAGGATCTTCGGGTTAAGCTTTACGTTGCCGGGCTTGTACACACCGTGCACGTTGCCGAAGGTAGCCGCAAACATATATGCGCCGCCCTCTACCGAGCTTAACTCCTTATATACATACAGCATATCCTTGCTGGTGGTGTACAGCTTCTCGCGGGGAGCACCCTCGTTGTTCTCGCCGTCTTCCTCGCCGCCTACAACGCCGGCCTCTACCTCAAGCACAATCTCGTTCTTGGCGCATCTGGCAAGCAGGGCCTTCGCAGTTTTCATGTTCTCCTCCAGCGTAATGTCCGAGCCGTCGAACATATGGCTGTTGAACAGGTTGGGCAGGCCTGCGGCACGCCTCTTCTCGGTTTCCTCAATCAGGGGAATCATGAAGCTCTCTACCTTGCTGGCCTTGCAGTGGTCGGTATGCAGTGCTACATATACGTCATAATACTGAGCCATCAGGTGCACATGGTTGGCAAGCGAAATAGCGCCAAGCGCACTGTTCTTTACGTTAGAGCCGGAGGCATGCTCGCCGCCGCCGGTGGAAACCTGAATGATACCGTCGCTCTTGGATTCTGCCAAGCCCTTTAAAACGGCGTTGGCGGTTTCGATATTGCTTACATTGAATGCGGGGTAAGCATAGTGCCCGTCGGATGCTGCCTTGAGCATCGCCTTATATTGCTTATAATCTACAACCGGCATTTTTTTAACTCCTTTAATAAGCTTATTATTGTCATAATTATATCATTGTTAATACCATTCGTAAACATAAAACGAAAAATAATTCATACATCTGCTTTGATATAATGTCTTCTGAATCATACCGCAAAGCATTATTCAGTCATATTATATACCACAAACTGCCTGCTTATCTTTGAGTGCTGGGGAATATTGGTCGACAAATTTCACAATTTTTATCTTTAAAAATATCGCAAATGTAGATTAGTTCTGCGAACCTTTGAGAAATCTTGACTTTTCGACAGGTGCATAGTAGTATAAATTCATATTATTAATTATTTATATTGCTTAAAAAGTTATGGTACTCTATACAGAATTTGTGAGGTGTATACAGATTGGCAAACGATAAAAAGATTCAGGGCATCCTTGAGCTCGGGCAAAAGGGAAAGCTGGATAAGGTTTTGTCCTATTGCGGAAACAAAGACCCTGAACTTCGCGAGGGCGGCGCTATGGCGCTGCAATATATAAAGCACGAGGATTCCTTCAATCAGCTGATTATCATGCTGCACGACCCGGTGGCTGATGTGCGCGCCGCGGCAGCGAATTCTCTCGGCTTTTCCGGCCGCAAGGCAGGCATTGAGCACCTGCGCCACCAGATGAATAAGGATACCGATGCAAATGTGAAGGCTAACTGCCAAAAGTCAATCGCTTCTCTTAACGCAAATGGCCGATAAACTTAATTAGAATTGCAGTTCAATGATAAAAAAAGCAGCCCATTTATTCGGCAAGAATGGGCTGCTTTTTTATAATTTGTACTTATCACAATTATAAAAACCATACGAAATAGATTTCGTATTGAAAAACCGAGCAAATAGCTTGAATTTATGGGTTTTCGCGAAGATTTTTTAAAAAGGTGTTAATAAGTGATTCGTATTGTTTACAATTGGATGGTTTTCAGGTTGAAAGAGACCTGATATAATAAACAATAACACGCTCAACCCACAGTATAACGGGGTTTACTAGAGGAAGGAAGTCCATAAAACAACGGAGGCGAGGCCGTGAAAAGAATAACTGCTACTTTAATCACCATACTTATCATGTTAACGCTCTGCCCTGCACTGTATGCGCTGCCCTTAGAAGCGCCGGATTTCAGCGCGTATTCCGACGCCTATGTGGTGGTGGATGCCCAAACCGGCGAGGTACTGGCCGAGAAGAATATGAATAAGCGGGAGTATCCCGCAAGCATTACGAAGATTATGACCATCGCGCTCGCACTGGAGCGCGCGAATCTTGACGATAAGCTTACCATGAGCGAACAGGCGGTAAACAGCGTGGCCCGCTCCGCCTCGCATATCGCACTTTCACCCGGAGAGGTAATTACCCTGCGCGACGCTATAATGGGGGCGCTGCTGCCCTCGGCCAACGATGCCGCTAACGGCATAGCGGAATATATCGGCGGCTCGCTGGAGATGTTCCCGGTAATGATGAACGCCAAGGCCGAGAAGGTGGGCGCGCTCAATACCCATTTTGTCAACGCCAACGGCTTAGAGGATGAAAACCACTACACCACAGCCTACGATATGGCGATGATTACAAAATACGCCCTTACGGTGAAGAACTTCCGCGAGGTGTTCGGCACCACCGAGTATTATATGAACCCCACCAACACCCAGCCCGAGCAGCGGCATTTCGGCACCCAGCACCACATGATCGTAACCTCCACCTACCAGTACGACGGTGCGTGGGGCGGCAAGCTGGGCTGGACCAATCAGGCCAACCACACCGCCGTTACGGTGGCCAAGCGCGGGGATATCGAGCTCATCTGCGTAGTGATGAATTCGAAGAATAAATGGGAAAAATATAAAGACACTAAAAAGCTGTTTGACTACTGCTTTAATAACCTGCAGAAGGTCACTGTTCCCGCCGGTACGGTAAAGGGTAAGACCATCCCGATTACCGACGGCAAGAACGAGGTTGGCTCGGCTACTGTTTCGGGCATTTCTCAGGAATACGGCATTCTGGTGCCAAAGGATGTTACCGCTGCGGATGTAGAGGTTTCGGTAAACACCAAGAAAAGCTATACCAAGGGCGAAAAGATTGCCCCCGAGGCGGTTTTCTCGTTTAAGGGTGCCGACGGCTCTAAACAGACGCTGCTGACCGTACCCCTGGAGTGCAAGATTGAAACCGACCAAGCCGCACAAACCGCCGTGGCCAACGAAACCAAGATGTATGACTCGGCCCCCAAAAGCAGCTTTACCCCTCAGCAGATGGTGTTTACCGCCATCGGGTTTGTGGTGGGCGGCGCTGCGGTGCTGTTTGTGCTGTTTCTGATTACCCGTGTTCTGGTACAGCGCTATTACCGTAAAAAGCGGCGGCGGGCGTTCTCCTCCTCTCCTTACATTAAAAGATTATAACCAATTGGAGTAGGTAAAATGAAGCAAGGCACTGTTCTACTGTTTGACGTTGACGGCACACTGGTGAATACCGAACAGGGTATTCTAAACGGTGTGCGGTACGCGCTGGACACCCTTCACGCCGATTACAGCGGGCTGAACCTTACCGAATTCATCGGCCCGCCGCTTCACACAAGCTTTGAACGGGTACTGCACAGCGAGGAGCTTGCCCATCAAGCGGTAGCACTCTACCGCGAGCGGTACGATACCGGCGGCTGGCTCGACTGCACGGTGTATGACGGCATCCCCGAGGCGCTGAAAGCACTCTCAAACGCCGGTTACCGGATTGCCACCGCCACCTCCAAGCCGGAGAAGTTTGCACAAAGGATACTGCAGCATTTTAAGCTGGACAGCCTATTTGAGCACATTGTGGGTGCCACCTGCGACGAGTCGCGGGAGCAGAAGGAGGATGTAATCCGTTACGCTATGAAGCTGTGCGGGGTACAAAGTGACGACTGCATCATGGTTGGCGACCGGCGGTACGACCTCATCGGCGCACAGAAAACCGGGATGCAAGCCATCGGGGTTTTGTGGGGCTTCGGAAGCTTGGAGGAGCTCAACGAATACCCGAACATCTTTATCGCCAAAACGCCCGTTGATTTGTGCAGCTATTTAACCGAAAGGGATTTATAATGTTTTAAGAAGGCCGGTGATATTCTTCAATATCGCCGGCCTCTGTTTACCTCTATGTTTTGGGCAGCCTCGTCAATAGCAGGAATGTCTGCTGCCACTAACCCCAAGAATCAGTAGCATTATAATAAGAAGCATTACTATCTGCCTGCACCCGCAGGGGCTGCAATACAGCATGTCAGGTTCACAACAGCAGGGCGGTTGAGAGGGCAGAGCTTCAATGGCTTGCACCCCACATTCCCGCAAGCATTGTGTATTACAGCTTCCTTGACACACTTGATTAGTATGAACACACATCTTCTTCTACCATCTTCTAATGTACATTTAAGGCAAACGCATAATAACGATTGGATTGATGTCGCTAACTGTTCCATTATATGTATGTGCAGCTATGTGTGTCACAGCATGTCACTTTCGAAACTTACTCAGCAAAAAAGGTTGAAAACACTGCTGGAAACAAGTACAATAAAACTAACTAAAATAGTCCATTATTGTTTAAGGGTATAGAATAAACAGTCAAGGGAATACTTGCCGCAGACTCTGTTTAAACCGACTGCCTGATAATTGATTATTTCCCGAAAGGAACGAACGTTATTATGGATTTTACGCAGGTTACCATCTACACCACTGCGCTTGGGGTGGATATTGTTACCGCAACGCTTATGCAGCTTGGCATCAACGGTTTTGAGATAGAGGATGCGGGGGATTTTGAGGCCTTTTTGGCCGATACCCAGCCACATTGGGATTATGTGGACGAAAGCCTGATGCGCTTAAAGGATGCCGAAACCAACATTAAAATCTATCTGCCGGTTAACGAGCAGGGCGCGCAGCAGCTTGCGGCAGTGAAGGATACACTGAACACCCTCAAGGACGGCGACACCGGCCATACCCTCGGCCGCCTTGAGGCGGAGCTTACCAACGTACGGGAGGAAGACTGGGCAAACAACTGGAAGCAGTACTTTAAACCGTTTGAGGTGGGGAACAAATTTGTCATCAAGCCCTCGTGGGAGGAGTACAACAACCAAACCGACCGTGTGATACTGGAGATTGACCCCTCCTCCAGCTTCGGCACCGGCACCCATCATACCACTCAGCTCTGCATCGAGCAGCTGGAGCAGTATGTAAAGGAAGGCTCGCTGGTGCTGGATATGGGCTGCGGCAGCGGCATCCTGTCGGTGGCGGCGCTGCTTCTGGGCGCTCAACGGGTTGCGGCAGTGGATATCGACCAGAACTCGGTAAAGATTGCGCAGGAGAACGTTGCTAAAAACGGGTTTGACATGCCCCGCTTCTCGGCGGTGTGCGGCAATGTGCTGGAAGACGAGGCTCTTAGCAGCCTTGGGGAGCAGTTCTACGATGTGGTAGTTGCCAATATTGTGGCGGATGTGATTATAGCCATGCGCGGGTTATTCGGCCGCTATTTAAAGCAGGACGGTGTGCTCATCTGCTCGGGCATCATCTCTCAGCGTGCGGATGAGGTAAGGCAGACGTTGGAGCAAAGCGGGTTTGAAACGGTTTCCCGGCACGAAAAGCAGGATTGGACCGCGCTGGTGCTGCAAAAGAGGCAGCAGTAGTACCGCCATATTAAAACAGGATTATTGGAGTGAGTACCCATGCCACGATTCTTTGTAAAGGAAGTCACCAAAACCACTGCCATGCTGCAGGGTGAGGATGCGGCACACGCCATAAAATCCCTGCGGATGCGTACCGGCGAGGAGCTTACCCTCTGCGATGAAATGGGCGTCGACCATCAGTGTGTGATAACAGCCGTTTCACCCGACTGTGTACAGCTGAATGTTATCAAAAGCAAGCCCAACACCGCTGAGCTGCCCAGCCAAGTGTCACTCTATCAGGCGCTGCCTAAAGGGGATAAGCTCGAAACCATCGTTCAAAAGGCGGTGGAGTTGGGGGTTTATGATATCACCCCCGTTCTAACCTCTCGCTGCATCTCGCGTCCAGACGATAAATCCATGAATAAGCGTCTGGAGCGGTTAAATAGAATTGCGCTCGAGGCTGCCAAGCAGTGCGGCCGCGGGATTGTGCCAAGGGTTCACCCGCTGATTTCCTACAGCGAGGCCCTGCGTCAGATGCAGAAGGCTGCGGTGCCGATTCTGTGCTACGAGGGCGGCGGCGAAAGCCTTGGAAAAATCTTGGAAAAAGGTACAGGCGGTGCTATTGCGGTTTGTATAGGCAGCGAGGGCGGCTTTTCCCCCGAAGAGGCTTCACAGGCACAAAGCATCGGTATCGCTGCCGCCACGCTTGGTTCACGCATCCTGCGCACTGAAACTGCGCCCTTATTCGCCCTTTCGGTTATCTCTTTTCTGTTGGAGACGCGATAAAAACTAATATTTTGCCCACAATGTAATTTTTTTCTATATTTTTGTTGAATTATTTAAATAATGTGTTAAAATATATAATGTATCTAGTGGCTCACGGGCAACTATTTAGTGTATTTCATATAAACCTGTCGATTTCTGGAGGGGTATGGATGCCAACTTATAAGTATGAGGCGCAGGCAGCCGGTGGTGGCTTGATACACGGGTTTGCCGAGGCCGATAACCCTAATGATCTATTCTCAAAGCTCAGGCAGCGCGGTGAGTACTGCGTTACATATAGCGAGGCCAAGGTATCCAAGGCGATTGCCACAGATGCAAAAGCTTCCGGCAAGCTCAGCACCCGCGAGCTCGCACTATTTTGCCGCCAATTTTCCACCATGCTCAATGCCGGGCTTACGGTTATCAAATGTCTCGACACCCTTTACCGGCAGGCAGTAAAAAAGAAAACTAAGCTTGCCGTTATGGGGGTTTATGAAGGGGTGCAGAAGGGGCTTACTCTTTCCACCGCCATGAAGCTTCAGAAGAACTTCCCCTCCATGCTGGTAAACATGGTGGAGTCAGGTGAGATGAGCGGTTCGCTCGATACCATTATGAGCCGCATGGCAGAGCATTTTGAAAAGGAGCACAGGCTGCACTCCAAGGTAATCAATGCGCTCATCTACCCGATTATACTGATAATCGTAGGCATTGGCGCCATTCTGGTGCTGCTGGGTTTTGTTATTCCGCAGTTTTTCACTATGTTTGAATCGATGGGCGCCGAGCTGCCCGGTATTACGAAATTTTTGCTTGCGGTAAGCACCTTTGTGCGTGACCGCTGGTATTTAATTATTCTCTTCATTGGTTTAATTATTGGGCTATTCTATGCCGTATGCCATACAAAGAGCGGCCGAGTGGCACTTGCCTCTTTCGTGCTTCATGTTCCGATTTTCGGCAAGCTCAAAAAAACCATCATCACAGCGCGTTTTTCGCGCTCGCTTGCCACTTTGTTTGCCAGCGGCATGTCGCTCATCTCCGCGCTTGAAATCTCAACCCGCGTGGTAAACAACGCAAAGCTTGACGAATACATGGTTGATGTTATCGAAAAGGTGCGCAAAGGCTCCACCCTATCCTCGGTCATAGAACAGGTAAACATCTTTCCGCCCATGTTTTCATCAATGGTATCCATCGGCGAGGAATCGGGCGCACTGGATGATATCCTGTACAAAACGGCAGCGTTTTACGATGACGAAGCCGACGCCGCCATCTCGATCATGGTAGCCTCCATTGAGCCGATTATGATTGTGGTGCTCGGTTTATTTGTAGGCTTTATCATTTTATCGGTTATTATGCCAATGATGTCTATTTACCAGAATATCGCGGCCGCGTAGCCGACAATACATAATTGCTTAAAAGAGGAGGCGGCTGCCCATGATATCGGTCGATATAGGGAACAGCTTCATAAAAATAGTTAACGGCGAAGCCAAAAAGGGTGGCGTTACGGTATCCAAGGCCGTTATGGTGCCTACCCCCGCCGGTTTTGTATCGGACGGCAACCTGTTAAACCTGCAGCAGCTCTCCGAAACCCTGTTGCAGACCATAAAGGCAAGCGGTATATCCTCCCATACCATCTGCTTTACGGTGGGCAGCACCGAGATTCTTCACCGTGAGCTGATTGTCCCCAAGGGCGACCCCAAAAGGATGATTCTGGTCGTTCAAAACGAGATGTTCCAACATTTAAGCGGTGCCGACCAATATTCCATCGATTATCTGTTTAACGACACACCGGTGGAGGATAACCCGCTAATGCAGCGCGTGAATGCCTCCGGCATGCCGAAAAAGATGGCCACCCAATACCTTACGCTTACAAACGCATTGCATCTAAAGCCCGATTCACTTCAGATGCACCCGAGCGCGGTTGCAAAGCTTTTGAAGAGCGCTTCAGTAAACGGCGCGGCTGTAGCGCAAAAGAGCTTTATTGTGTGTGATATCGGAACCTCCTTAATGCACCTTTATCTCTACTCCGGAAATAAGCTAATCTTTTCAAGATGTATAAAAAATGCCTTCCCCGAATTTCTAAGATCACTGCTGATGCTCGATGGCTTTGATACCCCCGAGCAGATTGCCCAAAACGTTGATCTGTCTCCCGCAGCTCTGGCGGAAAACACCAAGCTTTCATTCCCCGCCGGGCTTTTTATCTCCTCACTGTCGGAGGAGATTCAGCGCATGATACAGTTTTCACTTTCACGCAGGCTGAACAGCCCGGTGGAAGAGATTTATCTCTGCGGCGGGGTGGGCAGTTTTAAGGGGCTGGCCGCCAACCTGAGCGCTCAGCTCGACCTTCCGGCAGCGGTGGTCGATCGTCTTTCTACGGTATCGGGAGCCTTAACCGAAAACCTTTCGCTTTACATCAATGCCGTTGCGGCCATTGCGGAGCCTTAACACTTTTACGGGCTTAATTCATCTGGGAAAACGGAGGAGCAAAGCAGGATGCGCAAGGATATAGACTTTTATACCGGGCTGAAGGAGATTAAGGTGAAACCCCCGGTTTCACCGGCGGTGATTGTGTTGAGCATTTTGATTCTCCTTTCGTCTGTTGTTCTGGCTCTTGGGTTTAACGGCATCAATATTCTGAATCAGGTGGTTTACAACGAGGCCGAGGCAGTTCACCGCTACCTTACCAACGCCGATAATCAGGCGGTGGCGCAGGATACCCTTAAGAAGCAGGCTATTGAAGGGCTTTACAGCCAGTATGCCGGCATTACGGGCAAGGCCTACGGTGATTACCTTACGCTGCCCTACCTTGATTCCGCTGCATATAAAAAGATTACCGCCGCCATGCCCGCTGATATGAAGTTTCTTTCGTATACAGCCACAAACGGTAGCATTGAGATTAGCTGCGAATGCAAAAAAGAGACCTCCCCCGCCGATTTTGTAAACGCGCTCAAGAAAACCGATTTGTTTGTTGAAGTAATCTATAACGGTTATTCCGTCAATGACGAGGGCAAGGTAATATTTATCATCACCTGCAGACAGACACCGGGAAAGTAACTTTATCCTGCCTTCTATTTGATAAATCATGAGCAGGGAAGAATAAGAAAGTAGTTTGAAGATCAATTTTTTAAACTTTACTCCTCCTGCGGCTAAGCCGCACCGCAATTTTTCAGAGTGTTTTGTGCCTTTGTGGCGCAAGCGCCGGAAAGGGTTGTTCATTTTATGAAATTCACCTTAGGTAAGCGCGAACAGATACTTCTTCTGCTGCTGGTGCTGGTGGCAATGTGGGTACTCACAGTAAAATTCCTGTTAATGCCCTCTTACGATACCCTGCTTGCCAACCGTCAGTCACTTTCCGACCTTCAAACCAAGCAGACCGAGATGCAGACGCTGATTGCACAGAACAAGGATATCAACAAGGCCATAGAACAGCGAAAGCTGGACGCACAGGATTCCTCTAAGAACTTCTTCCCACCCTTTGATAACGAACAGATGAGCCTTTGGCTTTATAACTACACCGAGCAGGCAAAGCTGCGCAACCTGGTCGTAGATTTAGGCCCGCAGAGTACGGTGCAGATTAGCCCGTACAATGCCGCTCCCCCCAACCTGCGCATCGCGCTGAGCGATCTGGTAGACCGTATCAACAACAAGCCGTTGCCCGTTGGCTCCTCCGGCACTGCCGCCGCTGAAACCACGCAGCAGGATACCACAAAGTTTGTGTTTACCAACACGGTAA
Source organism: Acetanaerobacterium elongatum (assembly GCF_900103835.1). Classification (GTDB taxonomy): domain Bacteria; phylum Bacillota; class Clostridia; order Oscillospirales; family Ruminococcaceae; genus Acetanaerobacterium; species Acetanaerobacterium elongatum. Next base: position 50,251 of record NZ_FNID01000003.1, read on the forward strand.
CGCTCACCGCAGATTGCTATTACGAAAACCTCTTGTATTTTATAGACCTGATGTATAACTCCGGCAGAACGGTAAGCATCTCCGGCGTTACCTTTGCCCCCAGAAACGATGCCTCGGGCAATACAAAGGTGATTACCGCCACGATTACCATGGAGGTTTACTCCATCCCCAAGTTTTACACCGATGAATTTTGGAATGTGACCTTCGATACCCCAAAGGGTAAGACGAACCCACTATAAGCGATGTTATCTTCGCAAAGGAGGTAAAGCTATGGTTGTGCGCATACTAAAAAACCACCGCGGCAGTACGCTGATACTGGTGATTGTTGTTTTTGCGCTGCTCATTATCTTTGCCACCGCCGCGCTTGCCCTTGCTTCCAATTCACAGATAAACTCGGTAACCGACTACCAGAGCCAGCAGGCATATTTTACCGCCCGCTCGTCGGTGCTTGCGGCGGTGGATTATTTTAAGAATCATCCCGAATTAAATATTGAGGATTATGTTGGTACTCCGGGTTCGAGTGAAGTTGTTGACGGCATGGGTAAGTATCAGGTTACTGTTAAAAAAGTTGATGATAAACACTTTGAAATCTCCTCCCTGGCTGACTTTGGAGGAAAAAATCGAACGGTGCGGGCGATAGTTGAGAGAAAGAGTGCTGGTTTTCCTTTTGGACAGAATCTTGTGACAGCAACCAAGTTTAATGCAAAAGCATCATCGTTAAGCGGTGGCGCTGAGATACACGGCAACGTGATGATTAATGATACCATTGCACTTCCAGAAGGCGTACAAATATTTGGCGATTTATACATAGACGGGCCAGTTAGTATCAGCGGTGGACCAATTGTTAAGTCCGAAAACGGAAAGGGTGGCAACATCTATTCCACCGGCGATATTACGCTAAATAGGGTGTCTGTCACTGTTGATGGAAATCTTTATTGCACCGGAAGCCTATATGGTGATGGCGGAAAAATTGATGCAAAGGGCAGCGAGTCGTTGTTAATGATTGGAAAGAACATCGGCGGAGTCGGTTTTACTATTGCAACTCCCAAAAATATTGTGGCTTTGGGAAACGCAGATTTTCGTAACTCTACTATTAGAACTAAATCAAATTGTATTTATTTAGGTGGGACGAAAAAAGTCTACCAAAATGATAATTCTTATAATTATGTTTCCATCCTCACTACAGCCGATCCTTCCGCAAAGAGTTTTAAAATGCCTGATATGACGTATGCCGATTCTATCGAACAGTTAAAGAATTTGGTTGATTATGCCGTGTATAAGAGTTATGTAGATTCGTGGCGCGGCAATATGATTAATATTGATGGCGGTTGGAAAAACACGTATACGCTTTCCCAGTCTGGAACAATAACCAATGTTAGCAACTTCAACCAAACACTTATCGTTGACACTTCTTCCGGCAATATAAATTTATATGTCAATAATGCATCATTAAACAACCATGTTTTTAGCCAATTTCACACTAAGGTTATCGGACCAAACCAGTTGATTATCCATTTGGCAGAAGATGTAACCAATTTTGATTATTCTTCTTTTACTAGTTTAGGTATCACGGGAAGTCAGACAGAGATAACATCAACGACTGTACCGCAAGTTTGTATTGTTGCGCCCTACCCCAAAAACAATATCACCCTATCGGGAAGTGCAAAGACGGCCGCGTATATCATTATGCCTTATGGTAACTTATCAATCGGTGGCGGTAGCATTTTTGTGGGAAATGCTATTGTTGGTTCTTCACAGCTTGTGGCAGGAGCAAAACTATACTATAAACCTCCCAAATATCCCGAAATTCCCGGTATCAGCAAAATAGAGGTTTCTGGTGGTGGTTCCGGCGGGGCTTCAGGCGGTATTGACCTCAAGGGCGTTTACACCAACAAATAAGCACTGCATTAAAAGAGGGGTTTCGTTTGAAAACCAAGATAGCTGTTATAAATAATCACAAGGGCCTCACCCTGCTGGAGCTGCTCATCAGCCTTGCCATTCTTGGGCTGATGGTGGTGGCCTTTTCCGCCATCTTTCTGCCGATATTCAAAATTGGTGGAGATGCTGCCCAGCTTAACCGCGGCAATGCCGAGCTAACCACCAATCTTGAAAACTATATGAGCGAAAAAACCACGCCTGGTGTTTCTGTTATAACGGATAAAATGAAGATTAACTTTCACCTTGTAAGCGGCGATACGGAAGTGGAAGCCCCCGGGCAGCTTGCCGAGGCCAAAGATGATAAAACCGGCGAAAAGCTGAAGGTTTATGTACCCTCCAGGTAAGCTGAAAAATGGATGGGATAAAAATATGTATTTAAAAAACAACAAGGGCTTAACGCTTATAGAGCTGCTGATTACTATTGCCATTCTCGGCATCTTGATGGCAGCGATTTCGGCGTTCATCTTCCCCACCATGAGCTTTTTTGCCAAAAATCAGAATACCTCAAACGCCAAGAACGCGGCAAACCTGATGATGGATTATATCGAGGGCAGCGTTTACTCCACCGACGACATCACCCTGGGCGCCAAAACCGCAAATATATCTGCCATTCCCGCTACCATCTATGGCATTACGGCCGATGAGAGCAAAGGCATTACCGTCTTTCAGGGTAAAGGCGCAAATTCCGTTGCGCTCAGCGAGGGGCTCACCGAGGGGCTTAAGTTTGACATTTCCTTTTCCAGAACGCGCGCAAAGGTATTGTGTGTGGATATCAAGGTGCAAAGCAGGCAGAGCAGTGAGCAGCTGTACAGCCTTAAAAAGGATATCTACCTTGCCAACCTTCTTCAGGCCGCTCCGAAAGACGACATTCAAAACGACGGTACCTCCCCGCCCTACCGCGAGATCAGGTTCACCAAACCAACCGGCACCACCCCGTAAACAATCAATAACAAGCAGAGGGCAGTGAGCTTTATATGGACATCAACGACGCAGCACATAACTATTTTGCCCATAAAACCGAACAAAACTGCTCGGCGGTTACCAAAGCGGCTGAGCCGCTGGTGGTTCATTTTGCTCGCCTGTACGGCGGCAACTGCGGCTTTGAAGACCTGTATCAAACCGGCATGGAGGGGCTGTTAAAGGCACTCTCCACCTATAACCCGAGCTATGGAACGGCCTTTTCCACCTGGGCCTCGGAATGTATAATCAGCACCATTCGCCACTATGTGCGCAAGGAGGCCTCCTACACCCGCCCCGGCTGCATTGTCGAGTTGCAGTCTAAGGTAGACCGTATTGTGGAGCAGCAATTAAAGGAAACCGGAGAGGCGCCGTCTGTGCAGTATATTGCCGAGCATCTGGGCGTTACCGAAAGCAGCGTGCTGGAGGTGATGCGCGCGGGCATGGTGAGCATTGATGAGCTTGAGGTGGACAACATTAAAACCCTGCAGTATTCCTCATTTCATCTGCCTATAGAGGACAGTATCGCGGTGGCACAAGCCCTCAGCAAACTGAGCAGCCTGCAGCAAAAGGTCATCCGTGCGCTGTTCTTTAAAGGGATGACGCAGGAGCAGGTGGCGGCGCAGCTGGGCCTAAACCAAAAGAAGGTGAGCCGCCTGAAGCTGAGCGGCTTAAACGAGATGGCAGGGCTGCTCGCCGAGGATTCAGCAGTTGGCACACTAACACACAAGGCAAGAATGAAAGCCGCAGCCTGCTCATTAAATGAGCATAATTAAGAGCATTCCCAAAGCTCAAGGGAATGCTCTTTGTCGGTTTAAATACAGTTTACTTTGAAAGCCCCGTTAGTATCAGATACCCTGTGATGATAAAATTGCCAAACAGCAGGCTTACGAGCATGCCTCCCGCTAAAAACGGCACCAGCGGCAGCTCCGACTTCCTGCCCTTCTTATGCCTAGCCAGCAGAATGCAGCCGTAAACCGCCCCGCTTATTACAGCGAGCAGCAGCGCAAGCAGTATCAGCCTCCACCCCAGCACCAGCCCGCATACCGCCATCAGCTTGATATCCCCTCCGCCCATGCCGCCCTTTGATAGTACAGCGGCAAGCAGCAGCGGCACGCTGGCGGCAAACAGGCCGATCAGCCGCTCATAAAACGGCTCATCCCGAAGCAGAATAACCGCCGCCACCCCCAGCACCAGGATGAATATTGTTAGTGCGGGCGGAACCTCGGTGGTGTCGATATCAATAAACGCGGCCACAATCAAAGCACTTACAAACGCACAGTAAATAGCGCTCTCGGGTGCAAAGCCAAAGCGAAGGAAGATTACCACCCATAAGGCGGCGTTGAGCGCCTCGATTATCGGGTAGCGCACGCTGATCTTCGCCCCGCAGCCGCGGCACCGCCCCCGCAGTACAAGATAGCTGAGCACCGGAAAGAGATCGTACCACTTTATCGGCTTTCCGCAGGCCGTGCAGTGCGAGGCGCCGGTTACAATCGATTCCTTTCTGGGAATCCGGTAGATGCACACGTTTAAAAAGCTGCCGAACAAAAGGCCCAGCAGCCCTGCTAAAACAACACAGGCCGGGTAAAAGAATGTATATGGCATATAAACTCCATTCCGCTGCCATAGTGGCGGCATAATAGCGTGAACAACTTGTCACGCTATTTCTAAATAGTAGTTTTGGTTGATTATTCGATAATCCCATTCTATAATAGAAGTAGAAAAATGGCAATATATTTGGCTTTTTGTAAATAGATATTCTTACGCGCCACTTATTATAAATGTTTAGTCATCACTTCCGTTATTCTGATAAAAAGGCGGTATTGAAATGGTTCAACAACGAAATCTTCCCCTTGGGCAGTTATTGCTAGACGCAGGCTTTATCACACCCGAACAGCTCACCAGCGCGCTGGCTGAACAAAAAAAGACCCCCGGAAAGCGCCTGGGGGATGTTATGATCGAGCTGAACTACATCACCGAAAAAAACCTGATGCAGTGCCTGCAGCAGCGTCTGCACGTTGATTTTGTAGACCTTGAAAGTACCACCATCAACCCCGACGCGGTGCATACCATACAGGAAAGCACCGCCAGAAAATACTCGCTCATCCCCATTGCACGCAGCGGGAACTACCTGACGGTTGCCATGAGCGACCCTATGAACTTCTATGCCATCGAGGATGTTCGCTTTGAATCGCGGTGCGAGGTAAAGGCGGTGCTTTCCACCCCCTCTCAGGTGCGCCGCATGATAGAGAAATTCTACACCCAGCAGCAGGCACGTCAGGCCGCCTCGGATGTTAATGAGGAGTTCTTTACCCAAAAAGAGATCGAGGCTATGTCCAGCGAGATGGACGAGCGCATCGACAGCGCACCTATCGTACGCCTAATCAACTCCATCGTCTCCAATGCCATACAGCTGGGCGCGAGCGATGTGCATATCGAGGCTACCCGTACCCATTCCAAGATTCGCATGCGCATCGACGGCGTTTTAACCGACCAGATGCGCCTGAATGTAGCTGCCCACAACACACTGATTACAAGGCTTAAAATCATGGGGGGCCTAAATATAGCCGAGCGCCGCATACCGCAGGACGGGCGCTTTGAGATGCCGGCGGAGGGCATAACCGCCGATATCCGCCTTTCTATACTGCCCACCGTTACGGGTGAAAAGGCGGTTATCCGTGTGCTGGGCACCCAGAACACCTCCAACATGACCATCCAGCAGTTAGGCTTTGCCCAAAAGAACCTTGAGCTGTTTGACCATATCATCAAGAGCCCACACGGCATTATTCTCGTTACCGGCCCTACGGGCAGCGGTAAATCCACCACACTCTACGCAGTGCTTCGTCAGCTCAACACCAGTGAGGTGAACATCGTAACGGTAGAAGACCCGGTGGAATACCGCATGGAAGGGGTTAATCAGGTTCAGGTAAACCCCAAGGCCGGGCTTACCTTTGCCGACGGCCTGCGCTCGATTCTAAGGCAGGACCCCGACATCATCATGATCGGTGAAATCCGCGACAGCGAAACGGCGCAGATCGCCATCCGCGCGGCGATTACCGGCCATCTGGTGCTCTCCACCCTGCACACCAACGACGCGGTTTCGGCCATCACCCGTCTGGTGGATATGGGCGTGCCAGCTTATCTGGTTTCCTCCTCGGTGGTGGGCATCTTAGCGCAGCGCCTTGTAAAAAAGATCTGCCCCAACTGTAAAGAGGCCTACGAATCCTCCCCCGAAGAGATGATAATGCTTGGAATCGACAAGCCCGCCACCCTTTACCGCGGCAAGGGCTGCCCCTTCTGCAGCAATACGGGCTACAAGGGCCGAACCGCCATCCACGAGGTTGTGGTAGTGGATAAAACAGCAAGAGCGATGATTGCTAAGCGGGCCTCTGATGACGAAATCCGCGACTATGTTGCCACACAGGGCACCACCTTCCTAAGCCAAAACCTTACGCAGCTGGTGCTTTCGGGCGTTACCACCACCGAAGAGCTCATCAAGGTTACCTACAGCGTATAAAACCCGAATCCGCAGCGAGCGACCTGAGTGTCGTTCCGGTACTATAATCCCAGATAAACCCTTATAGGGGCGGCCATCGGCCGGCCGCGGCATTCATGAGATTACCGATTTGTGCTGAACGCGCAATGCGCGCCCCCACAGAGGACAAAGGAAAAAGAGAAGGGGACAGAATTTGCATGGCAGACCCTGTCTGCTCTCTGCCTTCTGTTTTTTGCCCTTTCGTAGGGAACGGTTTTGATCGTTTTACTTTGTGAAATCATATTACGGCTATACAGTCTTTGAAAGGCGTGAAAGCGGATGACCATAGAAGAACTGCTTACGGTATCGCGGGAGCGAATGGCTTCCGACCTGCACATAACGGTTGGCAAGCCCCCCATTGCGCGTGTTAACGGTGATCTGGTGATGCTGGAGGAATACCCCGTGCTGATGCCGGAAGATACCAACCGCCTTGTCTCCTCCATGCTCAGCAGTGAGCGGTTGGAAGTCTTAAAGCAAAAGGGCGAGGTGGATTTTTCGTTTGTTATGCCCGGCGGGCGCTTTCGCGTAAATGCCTACAAGCAGCGCGGCAGCTTCGGCGCCGCCATCCGCCTGCTGGTGCAGGAGATACCCACCCTTGACCAGCTGCACATGCCCGACTGTTTAAAGATGCTTGCGATGAAACCGCGCGGGCTGGTGCTGCTCACCGGGCCTACGGGCAGCGGCAAGTCCACTACCCTTGCGGCAATGGTGGATTACATCAACAAAAACCGCCGCGCACATGTAATCACCATCGAAGACCCGATTGAATACCTGCACCGCCACCAGAACTCGATGGTAAACCAGCGCGAAATCGGCGAGGATACCCAGTCGTTCGCCGCCGCCCTGCGCGCCGCCCTGCGTGAGGACCCCGACGTGATACTCGTGGGCGAGATGCGCGATATGGAAACGGTAGCGGCAGCGGTTACGGCAGCCGAAACGGGGCACTTAGTACTCTCCACCCTGCACACCAACGGCGCCGCCAACACGGTAGACCGTATTATCGACGTGTTCCCCCCGCACCAGCAGCAGCAGATCCGTGTTCAAACCGCAAGTATTCTGGAGGGGGTTATCACCCAGCAGCTTGTCCCCTTAGCCGACGGCAAGGGGCGCGTGGCGGCCTTGGAGATTATGCTCACCACCGATGCCATCGCCAACCTCATCCGCGAGGGCAAAACCCACCAGATCAACTCCTGCATTCAAACCGGCATCCAGCTTGGCATGCAGTCGATGGATTACCATCTGGCGAAGCTGGTAAAAACAGGCGTCATCTCCAAGGAGATGGCGTTCCTGCGCACCATGGATACGGATAACCTCAAGCGGTATCTGGCCGGGGAATTCTAGGCATACAGTTATCAATTTATAAATATAAAACAGCCTCCGTTTGTTTGCTCAAGCGGAGGCTGTATATTACCACGCCGGTTTGCGTGTTTGGTATGAGACAATTAGCTTTACAATTATTTCGGCTGCACGCGGAGCCAAACCTCCATATACGTCTTGCCGGTTTTACTCCAGTAATAAATCTCAAGCTCATAACCTGAAATCAACGTATAGCTGGCGGTGGGGAACCATTCGCCGTAGATACGCTTGTAAAGGTTCTGGCAGGCCGCGGTAACGCTGCCGTCACCGTCGGTGTATTCCTCCGACCGAAACACCGCCCAGGTAGAGGCGGGAACCACCACCTCGGTGTAGCCGTCGCTGTTACTTTTCTCGGTCTTTTCCACAAACAACATATAAGGGAAGTACGGTGCCTTGAGTTTATCGCTTTCGTAGCTGCAGAGGCCCCCTACCGGGCAACGGCCGGAATCCCCCACGCCGCATACCATGCCGGAAGTCTCGCCCAGTTTATCTACCTCGCCGTTGTCATAGCATTCCTTCCAGAACCTCGGAATCTCAATAAGGTTTCTGTCGCCGGTCATATCAAATATCCGCTCAATGCCGTAAACCGTGAATGCTTCCCGCTCAACAATTCTGTAATCCATCTTCGTTACTCCTTGTATCGTTATTTGAAAGGAGATCTGCGGGTAGGCCTTCAGGTGTACCCCCTCGGTGCGCGCCGCCGAGGGAGGCATGCCGTGTACCGATACAAATGCGCGCGTGAATGCCTCGGGTGATTCGTAGCCGTATTTCAGCGCCAGATCGATCACCTTCACCTCGCTGTTCTGCAGCTCAAACGCGGCAAGCGTCATGCGTCGGCGCCGGATGTACTCCGAAAGTGGCACCCCCGCCAAAAACGAGAACATCCGCGCAAACTGAAACTGCGAGCTGCACACAAGCCTTGCCAGCTGATCGTAATCAATCCTACCTTCAAGGTTTTGTTCGATGTAGTCCATCGCGCCGTTAAACAGTCTTAGCATATCCATAGCAGCACCTCCTTACAATAGGAGTATATCAATTTAAAAGGGAGCTTTCCTGATAATCGGTGTTCAAAGCTGCAAGGTTTCAGGGTTAGGGTGCAAAAATACCGGAAGCTGCCCGGCATCTCGGCTAAACGGTTAGCTTTTATCCGATTTTATTGTACACAAATTTACCTGTTTCATCAAGTAATAGCAGAATATATAACGGCATACTACGCCGAAAGCGAAGGAATTGCTCCCTTCGCTTTCGGCATTTCTATTTGAGGGAAAAGAAGTAGGCGGAAAGTAATTATGCTTCCTGATTGGTATACAGCCTGCCGTCAACAATCCTCACCACCCGCTTGGCATAGGCAGCAACATTCAGGTCGTGGGTAATCATAATAATGGTGTTGCCCATCTCGTTTAGCTTGGTAAAAAGCTGCAGCACCTCCTTGCCGGTGCTGCTGTCCAGCGCACCGGTAGGCTCGTCGGCCAGCAGAATGGCGGGGTCGCCAACCAATGCGCGGGCAATCGCCACCCTTTGCTGCTGCCCGCCCGAAAGCTCGCTCGGCTTGTGGGCAAGACGCTCCGCAAGGCCGAGCAGTTCAATCTGTTCCATGCTCTGCCTCACTGCCTCCCTTCGGGATACCCCGCGCAGCAGCAGCGGCATGATAACATTCTGCAGTACAGAATACTTGGGTATGAGCTGATACCGCTGGAAGATAAACCCGATCTCCCGGTTGCGGAAGGCGGCGAGCTTTTTATCGGGGTAGCTGTGCACCGCGTGGCCGTCAAGGTAGTATTCCCCGCTGTCAGGCTTATCCATGCAGCCGATGATATTCATCAGGGTAGACTTTCCCGAGCCGGACGGGCCCAGGATAGCGACAAAATCGCCCTTCTCCACCGAAAAGCAGATGTCGCTTAGCACCTGAAGCTTCTCCGTACCAACCTGATAGGATTTTGAGATGTTTTTCATGTCTATCATAAACTTCGGGTTCCTCTCTTGCTGTAACGCGTACTATTTTATCCTAATACCCATCGGCTAGGTTATCAGCTCATCAGCCTTACGGAAACCACCTTTTCGGTGCCGTCGCTGCTCTTTTCAAGCACTACCGCAATCACATTATCCTTGGCAAGAGCGGTGAAATCCGATTCCTTGGCGTTTGCTCCCATGCCTGTTGTAATCTTCAGCCCTACCGGTATCTGCAATGTCTTGGTTTCGCCCGTATAGGTAAGCTCTACCGAGAATCCGCCCCCAGTGCCGCCCGGCATACCGCCGCCTTTGCTGCCCCGGCCGGTTTTACCGCCGGAGCTGCCGCTTGCGGTATTATTTTGACCGCCCTGATTATCTAAACCCGGCATCCCGCCGCTCGGGCGCGTCTTCCCGTCGGGCGTCGTCATATCCCCCTGCGGGGCCTGTCCGTCCGGAGGCGTTGGTGCGTCTGCCCCGCCGTTACCGAAGTCGGGCCGATTCTTCCCGTTCCCGCTTTCGCCCGGTTTCATATTGCCGCTCCCCCCGGGCTGCATGTTTCCGCTGGCTCCCACCGGCATTTTCATGGTGCCTACCGCAAGCACAATCTCGTTGCCGTTAATCTCCTGAATCTTGCCATAAACGCGCGTCTGGTTCTCGGCAAGCTGCGAGGCGGTTGCCCCCTTGGTATTCTTTTGATTTTCCGCAGGCTGCGAGCTCTGAGCAGCCCCCTGTTGGGCACAACCGGAGAATAGCAGCAATGCCGTTAAAATAAGCCCTAATAATTTCTTCATGTCAGTGATGTCCTCCTAAAATATTCTTAAAACCTTATTACTCCTGATTCAGCGCCTCAATCGGAATCAGCGAGGCCGCCTTGAACGCGGGGTAAAAGCCGAATACGGTGCCCGTTACCACCGCAAATAACAATGCCAGCAGTGCACCGGTGAGGTTGGGTTCTACCCGCATGCCCGTGTAACGTACGAGCGGCACAAGGGCGAAGCTTGCGGCCACGCCGACAATGCCGCCGAAGGTGCTGATGGCATTTGCCTCAAGCAAAAACTCCATCAGGATATCGCGCTTTGAGGCACCGAGCGCCTTAAGCACACCGATTTCGCGCGTGCGCTCCTTTACCGATACAAACAGTACGTTCATAATTCCAATGCCGCCTACGATAAACACAATGCTTGCCACCGCAATCAGCAGCAGCGAAAGGGTGTTGGCCGACTGGGTAGCCGCCTCCATCTTGCTGCCGGCATCGGTTACCGTAAACGTTGCGCCGTTGTGGCGGTCGCTGAGCACCGACTGGATGTTCTCCATCACCGTGCTCACCTTGCTGATATCGTCGGCCACAACAGTAATCTGTGGCGAGATTGTTCTGCCGATCACATACTTTTCGGCGGTGGAATAAGGCACAAATACCGCCTCGTCAGGGCTGATGCCGGAGGATACCGAGCCCATCTCCTGCAATACGCCCACTACGGTGTAGCTTCTGCCGTCAATCTCAATGGTGCTCTCATACGCCTCCATCAGGCTGTCGAACATATCCAGTGCAACCGAATAACCAATTACGCAGATTTTCTCCGACTTTGTATCGCTTTCTTCGGTAATAAAGTCGCCGATAGCCATCTGCAGGTTGCTGATATCGGCATATTCCGGTTTCACGCCCGCTACGGTATAATCGGTTTCCTCCTCAAGGTTGCCGCCCAGCACCGACTTTTTGGTGTTGGCCGAAATGGTGGCTACCGACACGTCCGGCACGAAAAGCTTAATCTCTTCCAGATCATCCTCCGAAAGTGTAATGCTCATCATGTTACCCATACCGCCGCTGCGAAAGCTGTTTGAGCCGGACTTACCGGTATTCCCGCCGCCAAAGCCGCCGCTGGGCATACCTCCTCCGCCGGGCATTCCGCCGCCGCTGCGTGAACCTCCTCCGTCACTGGGTGGTCCTCCCCCCTCCGGCATACCTCCGCCCATCATAGCACCCATATCAAAGCCGGTGGTAATGCGGTTGGTCACCTCAATGGCGCCCGCACTCAGGTTTTTAAACTGGTCGGCAACGTCCATCTGCCCGCCGCGCCCGATGGCGATTACCAGCACGATGGTTGCTGCGCCTACAATAATGCCAAGCGAGGTAAGCAGCACCTTAAACTTGTTTTCGATGATATTAATCCATACAAGGTGTATCAGCTCGCTCAGCCTCATTTTGCTGTCACCTTGCCTTCGATGAGCACAACATCTCCTTCACTCAAGCCCGAGGTAATCTCCGCATTGGTGCCGTCCGAAAAGCCGGTGGTTACCTCAATCGCCTGAATGTTGCCGCTTGAATCCTTGGTTTTCACATACTGCTTGTCGTTCTCTATATAAATTGCACGGTTTGGAATATACAGCACGTTCTTTTTTTGCTTGGAGATAAAGGTCACATCGCCTGTCATGCCCTCATAAATCTTAGCGGTATCACCCGAAAGTTTTACCGTAACGGTGTAGCTTACCGTAGAGGAGGCCGTGCGCGCGGGGCTGGTGGCCACGCTGTCTACCGTTCCCTCAAAGGTGGTACCCTCAAATGCGTCAAGGCTCACCTGCGCGGAATCACCGATTGCGATGGAGTTGATATCCTCCTGCGCAACGCTAACGGTGGCATAGACGTTCTCGCTGTTCGAGATGGTAAAAAGCGCGTTGTTCTTGGTAATGGTGTCGCCCGGCGCATAGCCCACCGACATCACAAGGCCGGAACAGGGGGAGGTTACCGTGGTGTTCTCAAGCTTTTTCTTAATCTCCTCAATCTGCAGCTCCAGCGTTTTGATTGTAAGCTTTTGGGTGGCAATTTCGTTGTTGGTTTTCGCGGTATCTATCTCATACAGCAGCTTGGCGTTCTCACTTGTGGTAAGGCTCTGCTCTTTTTTGGATTCCGCGGTTAAGGTGTCCAGTGTAATGGAGGCTATCAGCTTTTCATACTTCAGCTTTGCCGTGTCATACTGGTTCTGCGCTTCCTCCAGCTTGGTGGCTATATCGTTATAGCTTGCGGTATACAGGTTATAGGCATTGGTATACGCCTTCACCGCCTCGTCATGCGCCGCCTTTGCCGCCTCGTACGCGGCCTTTTTATCCTCGTTGCTGGTATCAAGGTCATAGGCCGCTTTGGCGTCGGTTTCGGCCTTCTGCGTGGTAACCACCTTGTCATGCAGTGCGGTAAGGTCATAGGTGGTTGAAAGATCGTCAAAATAGTCGTTATACTCGCTGATCTTGCTTTGGGCGTTGCTCATTGTTTCCTTTACCGTGGCCAGCTCGCTGTTTAACGAGTCAACCGTTGCGGTATACTGCTGCGGGGCGGCGGTTTCCAGCGCCTGATTGCTTTTGTAGGTATATTCAGACGCAACCTTCTGCACCTTCTGGTCTACCTGTGCCTGACTGAGCGCAAGCTTGTTCTTTTGAAGCTCAAGCTCGGCCTTAACCAGCTCGGTCTGCAGGCTGTCGGTGGTAAGCGTGGCAAGCACATCGCCCTTATTCACCCGCTGGCCCGCCTTGACGTTGATTGTTTCCACATCCGCAGTAAAATCATATGTAATAGAGGTGGTTTCAAGGGCCGCCGTACCGGTTTCGGTAATGCCCACCGTAATATCGCCCCTGGTAACCGTGGTTTCTTTATACTGGGTTTGATTCTGCTGCTGCGCGCTTTTGCCGCTAAAAACCACAATTGCGGTAACCGCCGCCGCACCCGCGACAACAATCACCGCCGCAGAGATAATCAGCAGCTTCTTGTGTTTGGAGAAAAACGTTGATTTCGTACCGTCCATTATTTGGCCTCCTGCTCCGTTGTAAAGTGCTCTGGTGTATGTTAGCAAAATCATATGATAGTTTTGTGATGGAAAGGTGATAGCTTTTGCTATAAATTATGAATGGTGTTTGTATTTAGCGTAAAAAAATAACTGCTTCCGTGGCAGATTCGCCCGAAAGCAGTTATTTTGTTTTACTTTTTTATTCCGCGTTTTCCTCAGAGGTTGTCTCACCAAACTCCGCGATATCAAGCTCCACCCAGAACACCACACCGTCGGAAACATTCCTTACCCCGTAGCGGTTATGGTGCAGCTCCATGATGGTTTTCACAATCGCAAGCCCAAGGCCGTAGCTCTGGGTATCACGCGTTCTTGCCTTGTTGGCGCGGTAGAAGCTTAAAAAGATGTTCTCGATATCCTCGGGCGGAATACTGGAGCCGGAGTTATACACCGAAACCAGACATTTGCCCTCACTGAGCTTGGTGCTTACCTCAATCCTTCCCCCCTGAGGGGTGTACTTTACGGCATTATCAAACAGGTTAATCAGCACCTGCAATAGCTTTTGATAATCGGCGCGCACAATAAACGGCTCCTCAAAGGCCCGCTCAACCGTAAGATTCTTCTTCTGCGCAATCAGCTTGTGGCTGTTTACCACCTCGTCGAGCACGTCGCTTACGCAGAAGTTATCGGGGTGCAGCTGCTCCATACCGCTTTCAAGCTGTGACAGACGCAACAGCCTGCCTACCAGCGACGACATATGGTTGCCTTCGTCGATAATGATGTCGGCATATTCGCGGCTTAGGTCATCGGCGGCCTCGTCGCGCAACGCCTCGGCATAGCTGATAATCAATGTAAGGGGGGTTTTAAAGTCGTGCGAAACGTTGGCGATAAACTCCTTGCGCATCTTATCAATCTGCTGCTGACGCTCAAGGTCGTTTTGCAGCACCGTGTTTGCCTCGCGCAGGGTTAAGATGTTCGACTCCAGCTGCAGTGACATGTTATTCACGCTTGCAGCCAGCAGTGCGATCTCGTCACCGCCGCGCACCTCGCAGCGCTGAGAGAAATCAAGGTTTGCAAGCCTATCGGCAACCTGCTGCACGCTTTGAATCGGCTTGGTAATGCGCCCAACCATAAAATAGATGAGCACCGTTCCCGCCAGCAGAATAACGATGGAAAGCAGTGCGGTATACTGCACCGCCAGATCGGCTATTGACTTGATGTAGGACTTGGGCGATTCGATATACAGGTACAGGTTATCGTCAAGCTTGGTAAGCACGTAGAGCATCTGCATGCGGTCGTTGCCGTGAATACCGGTTTTCAGTTCGGCGAGTGTCAGGGCCTTCATATCGTCAAGAATCGATTGGCTGAGGATGAACCGCTGCACATTCCATATATCTTCTCCGCCGTGCGCCCATTTTCCGTCGCCCTTGCCGGGCAACTGCGGGATATCAGTCTTATCCCCGGGCTCTTCCTGCGGGCGGCTGCTGTATTCGATGTTGATGCTGCTTTTGTCCTCGCTGAGCGAAAGCAGGTAGGTCATGCTGTTCTTACCCTCAAGGGAGTAGATTTCGTTGTAGATATCCGAAGGACTTTGCTGATAGGTGCTTTTTATCGCACCCGCGGCCTGCCTCAGTTCCGCGAACTTGCTGAACTGGTAGAGCGACTCAAACAACGCCGAGCCCGCGAACAACAGCACTACCACATTTAAGCAGAGGATAACCAGTATAATCAGGAACAGTTTTTTCTTGATTCCCCAAAACACCTTGTTTCGGGGAATTTTGCTCCAAGGCACAGTACCCTTACGGGGTTTAGCCTTGGGTGCTGTGCTCTGTTTCGTTGTTCCACTCAAATTTATACCCCACCTTTCTCAGTGTGATAATCCTTGCCCCAAAGCTACCCAGCTTGGTTCGCAGGCACTTGATGTGGGTATCTACGGTGCGGTCGTCACCCACATAATCGATATCCCACACCCCGGAAAGAATCTGGTCGCGTGAAAGCACAATATTCTTGTTCTTCGCCAGATAGTATAAAAGGTCAAACTCCCGGGGCGTAAGGGTAAGCTGTGTGGTGCCGATGAATGCCGCGCGCTCCCTGTAATGGATGCACAGCTGCCCGAGGGTGATGTCGCTTAAATCTCCCGAGGCGGTGCGCCGCAGCAGGTTTTTTACGCGCGTTACAAGAATCTTGGGGCTGAACGGCTTTGCGATATACTCGTCGGCCCCGCAGTTAAAACCGGTAACCTCGTCATTTTCGGTATCTCTGGCCGTGAGCATCAGCACCGGAATATCCGAATGCTGCCTAACCTCGCGGCACACCTCAAAGCCGTTCTTTCTTGGCATCATCACATCCAGAATAATCAGCGAGGCGTCCTCATGCTGAGAAAATTTATCAATCAGTTCCTGCCCATCGCCCGCCTCGATTACCCGATAGCCCTCGCGCACCAGGTAGCTTGCTACAATATGGCGTATCTTTTCTTCGTCCTCCGCAATCAGTATCTTAGTTTCCATTGTATTTCACTGCCCTTCCGGTTACACGGCCCTGGTTAATCAATTTAAAACTCATCAGAGTAGCCGGGCGCGGTAATATTTGATTATAAAATACCATACAAATGTGTTGGAAAGGTGTTAAGTCTTTAAAAAATCCTCTGTCCTTCTCAGCCATAAAAACCACATACTTCGCTTTTCTAAAATGTACATGCTGTTAAAACGGTGTTTCTCTTGCCGAAAGTTTTTAAATATGATAAAATGTTACATAATCTATCGTTCATTTTGGTTTTTTATAAAGTTATGAGGAGGAAATGTAAATGCCAGAACTCAACTGCCCTAGCTGCGGCTCACCGATTGACCCGAATGGCCAGTTCTGTCCTTCATGCGGCCGGCAGGTATCCCCGCCTGCTGCAGCCGCCCCCCAGTATCAGGTACCGCCCCCACCGCCGCCCCAATACCAGCCGCCGAGGCCGGTATATCAGGCACCGCCCGTTTACCCTGCTGCGCCCCAGAACACCAACATGGCACCTGTTCTTGGCATGGGCAGCTACATAGGCATGATGCTTCTTTCGGGCATTCCGTTTGTTGGGTTCATTATGCTGCTGATATGGGCCTTCAGCTCCAGCGAAAACCCCAACAAAAAGAACTATGCCCGTGCGGTGCTGCTCTTAAGCGTGATTATTTCAGTGCTGGTAACCATCATCTATGTGATTGTCATCGCTCTGGGCTTGTCGATGTATGACGGAGGGAGCTTTAACACCTATCCGTGATAAGGTAACCAGTCCTTTTAGTGCGCCCATATTCACAGTTCAAGTGTAGCATAGCGTTTTTCATTGTCAATAATAAGGTTTTCTGCATAAAGCACAAGGCGGGGGCATATACTGCACCCGCCTTGTGCTTGTATTCGGTTTACTGAACAGATTTAATTTAAAAAAGCATTATGATCAGAATACCAACGAGATTGGCTATAAAGTGTGAAATCGTGCATACATAAACGTTGTTGGTTTTATAGAACAGTGCGCCATAAAATAAGCTGTCGATGAAAACAAACAAAACATCGTAGGCAACTACCAACGGTGCCCCCGGTGAAAGGTGTGCAAGCGCAAATACAAGCGACGTTACCCCAATTGCCCAAACCGGCTTGATGCAGTGCGCAAGCTTACCCTGCATAAACGCCCGGAAGGCTATTTCCTCCCCCAGTGCCAGTATCAGCAGCTGCGGGATAAGCAGCGCGAGCTTATCCATTACCAAAATCGGCTTGGTACGTTCAAGCACATGTGCAAAGAACTCCGGTACCAGGAATTTTGATAAAATAACCGCAGTAATACCCGAAACCACCGGCAGCAGCATCAGCCACCAATACTTTTGGATATGCTTTAACAGCCCTTTGATATTCAACCCGAGCTCTGAAAAAGGGGTTTTGGTTACGAATTTTTCAATGAGCATATAAAGAATTGCAAACGGTACTGCAAGCCCGCTGGGCTTTACGAAGCAAAGTATGGTCATTAAGGCCAATGGTATAATGTTCTTTAACAACTGTCGCGTTTTCAACGATAAAACCCCTGCTGTCATAATATTTTTCTTAACCAAAGAAGTATGACAGGGCTATTATACCAGATATTTCTGCACCGTTCAATCTCTGATAACTGTGTATACTTGCTTGTCAGTGCTTATTGTGCTATTGTAATACTAATCTTAGATAAACCCATTGATGAAGAACTGCATCATATGCTGGTTAATCGAATCTTAGTATAAAGCCAAATCATGTGTGATATTGCATATTTGATTGAAGGAACCGTATAGTAATGATGAGCCGCAACTATCAAAAGGAACTGGATACCGTTATCGCTCGGGAACAGTCGGCTGGTCGCACGCCGACACTGCTGCTGCACGCCTGCTGTGCGCCCTGCTCGAGCTATGTGTTGGAATATCTGGCTCAAGCCTTTGCCATTACGGTGCTGTACTACAACCCCAACATCGCACCCGAGGCGGAATACCAAAAGCGGCTGGACGAGCTTAAACGCTTTATCTCAGCCTTCCCGCTTAAAAACCCCGTAAAGCTGATAGAGGGGCGTTATACCCCCGAGCAGTTTTATGCACTTGCGAAGGGGCTGGAGGACGAAAACGAGGGCGGCGAGCGCTGTGCGCGCTGCTACGAGCTGCGGCTGCGCGAGGCCGCTGAAGCGGCGGCAAAGGGCGGGTTTGATTACTTTACCACCACGCTTTCGATAAGCCCCTACAAAAATGCACAGAAGCTCAACGAAATCGGGGAGCGGCTTGCACAGGAGTATGGGGTACGCCATCTGAGTGCCGACTTTAAGAAAAAGGACGGCTACAAGCGCTCTATCGCCCTTTCTCAGGAATACGGCCTCTACCGGCAGGATTACTGCGGGTGCGTTTACTCCAAAGCCCAAAGCGAGCGGCGGCACAAAGAGAATATATAAAAACCGGCTTACGGAAAGCGGCATTCAATCCGCTTCCAAAGCCGGTCTCATTTTTAGGCTCTATAATAAAAAGCTATTCATCCACTGCCATGCTGGCGCGTGCATTTAGCGTAAGGTCTGCCGTGTTGCCCGCAAGGTATTCGTAATAGCCCTGCGCGCCGATCATCGCGGCATTGTCGCCGCAGAGCGAGAGCGGCGGCATATACAGGGTAAGCCGATGCTTGTCGCATGCCTCGGTAAGTGCCGTGCGCAGCCCCGAATTGGCCGCCACGCCGCCCGCAACCACCACCGCGGTGCTTTGGTTCTGCGCGGCCGCAGTCATCAGGCGCGAGGTTAGGGTTTCCACCACCGCGCTCTGGAACGAGGCCGCCATATCGTTTGTGTTAATCTCCTCGCCCTTCTGCTGGGCGTTGTGCAGCTGGTTGATTACTGCGGTTTTCAGGCCCGAAAAGCTTAGATCAAACTCACTGTCCGCCACCTTGGGGCGGGGCAGCGGGTAGGCTTTCGGGTTGCCCTGCGCCGCCGCTTTGTCGATAAATACACCGCCGGGGTATGGGAAACCCATCGCGCGCGCGGCCTTATCAAACGCCTCGCCCGCGGCGTCGTCCCGCGTGCGCCCGATTACGCGAAAGCGTGTGTAATCCTCCACCATAATGATATGGCTGTGCCCGCCCGAGGCCACCAGGCACAGAAAGGGCGGCTTGAGCTCGGGGTGGGCGATATAGTTTGCCGCGATGTGCCCCTTAATGTGATGCACGGGGACAAGCGGCTTGTTTTCGGCAATGCACAGCCCCTTGGCAAAGTTTACCCCCACCAGCAGCGCCCCGATTAGGCCCGGCGCGTAGGTTACCGCCACCGCGTCAACCTCCTTAAGCGTTATGCCCGCCTGTTCCAAGGCCTGGGCGGTAACGGGTACGATGGCCTCGGTGTGCATGCGCGAGGCTATTTCGGGCACTACGCCGCCGAAGCGGCGGTGTTCTTCTATCTGTGAGGCCACCACCGAGGAACGTACCGTACGGCCGTTTTCCACCACAGCAGCGGCGGTTTCGTCACAGGAGGATTCGATTGCGAGTATAATCATTTAAATAATCCCAGTCTTTCTTTTCTTGGCGGAACAAACCTTCCGCCGGATAGTTACGCCTTTCTGGCACGCTTGAATTCTGAAATTAACAGGCAAAGGCAATAGATGCCGCAAATCAGCAGGATAACGTCCTCTAATGCGTTGAAGAAAAACGACTTTACCCCCGTTAAGCCCCATATCGTCAGCAGGGCAAGCAGCAGCTTGTTTCGGTGCCGGTAAGCGGCATACACCACAATACTCAAACTGACAATCGGGCAGGGCATGATATACACGACCATCTGAGGAAAGGAATGGCCCAAACATAGGGATACCATCGGGTAGATAGCTACCAGGCCCAGCAGCACCCACTGCAGCTTATTAAACGGGGTGAATTTACTGCCCCGGTGCCTGATGCCTTCCCATAAAAACAGCATGCCTACGCCGATATACAGCGGAAAAGCAAAGTAGGTTTGTATCGGCTCGGTTCCAAAGATGAGGAAGAATACAACGGCAATATACAGATTCGTTATGCCCAAAGCGATCTTGGGAAGCCACACCGTTTTATGCAGAAAGGCCGCTGTCAGGCTTATCACTATCAATAACAGTAAGCCTATTTGTATTGGCCATGTTGTCTGATTATACCGGCCTATCACATCCCAGAATGCCTGCGCGTCCATACTCTTATTGTGCCACCCTTTGTCAAAAAGTCATATATTCTTAGAACGCGCTAGTTCTTTTGGCTTCTTTTTATTACTTTCTGCAATAGCGATATTGGAACACAGAATCGCTATCGTAGAACACAATATGGTGATGGCAGAATTCATGGGTTCCCCGTTTATCGCACAATAGATGATATTAACCACCGAAATCAGCACGGCAAGCAGCGAGATGATGATGCCTATCAAAGATGCCTTTGAATATCTTTTCATGTCATTCTCCACTCTGGTTCTAATAATCCACTTACAAGCGGCCAAAAGGTCGTCGGCGATATAGCTCACTCTGCCGCTATCCCATTTGTCGCGGTCAACGCCCAGTGCATCCCTGCCCGCGCCCGTGAGCACCAGTACCGTTTTTGTACCGGCGCGCATACCCGCAAGCATATCGCTCCATCGGTCGCCGATCACAAAGCACTCTGACAGGTTGAGCTTGTACTTTTTTGCCATCTCGGTAATCATCAAGGTACCCGGCTTGCGGCACCGGCAGTTCTCTTCTTGCTGATGCGGGCAGATACAGGTATCATCAAAACCAAACGTGGCAAGCTCTTGTTCAAAATCCTCCATCCTGCATTTTCCCCGTGAAATATCGGGCTGGTTGGTAAAGGCAATCAGCATAAACCCATGGTTTTTTAATAACTCAAGCGCCTGCTGGGTAAACGGGAATCGCTGAAAATCCTTTGGCAGCGTTACATCATTCCCGCCGCCGATGGTTCCGTCTCTATCTATAAATACTGCTTTCATCATTACTTCTTTTCGCTGTTACTAACAGACTAATATGTATAGGTCATAATCAGCGCATCCTCGGTGGGGCCGGTGTAAAAGCCCTTGCGCATGCCTGCAACCTCAAAGTCCTCGGCACGGTACAGCTCAATGGCGGCAAGGTTGGAGCAGCGAACCTCCAGCGTAATAAACGCCATGTCGTTCTCCTTGCCGTAATCCTTCAGCTCCTGCAGCAGCAGGCGGCCGATCCCCTTGCGGCGAAACTCTTCAAAAACGGCGATGTTGGTGATATAGCCCTCATCCACCACATGGTGCATCCCGATATAGCCCACGACCTTCCCGTCTACCAGGGCTACGCGGAACACCGCCATGGGGTTGGAGAGCTCCTCCAGCAGGCCTTCGTAGCTCCACGGCGACGAAAAGCACTGCCGCTCCAGCTCTGCAAGCGTCTCTAGGTGCGCTGCCTCAAACGGTACGATTTCAATAGGTTGTCGATCAATAGTATCTTCCATAAATCCCTCCGAACAGCTCTGCCTTGTGCTGTTCCTCCTCTTCAAGTGCTTTCTGTCTGGCCAGGTCTTCTCTGAACTCATCCATTGCAGTATATACCTTATCCTTTAAGCTGTCGCGTGAAAAACGGTAGAATTCAAGGTTCTGCCCGTACGGGTCAAAGATCGGGTGCCCCAAAACACGAATCTTGTTTGCGTCTTTTGGGAATAAAGCCTCCAGCATGTTCTTGTGGGTGCTGGACATGGTAAAAACGCAGTCGGCCTCCTGCATCATCTCGGCCGTAACCATCTTTGCGCGGTGAGAAGACATGTCTACGCCGATCTCGTTCATCACGATCAAGGCGTTTTCGCTGATACGTGCACCCTTCTTTACATCCAGCCCCGCGCTTGCGCAGCCAAACTGCCCCACCAGCGCGTTTTCAGAGATGTACTTCTGGCACAGGCCCTGTGCCATCGGGCTGCGGCAGGTATTGCCGGTACATACAAACAATATCTTCTTCATATCCATTGGCTGTCCCCTCTTCTTTTCTTCTGTTGTTTGTTATGTTGTCTGGTGCATTGTGTTGTATCTAAGCTGCATTGCGGCCTTATCTGTCTCTACCCTTTTGCAGCATACCAGTTTGCTCCGGTGTGGGCATCTACCAGCAGCGGAACCCGCAGCTTCACCGCATTCTCCATCTCTTCCTGCAATATCCTCGCGGCGGCTTGAGCTTCATTAAGCGGTGCTTCCACAATCAGCTCATCGTGAATCTGCAAAATCAGCCGCGACTGCAGGCCCTCCCGCTTCAGGCGCTCAAATACCTTTACCATGGCGATTTTAATAATATCGGCGGCGGTTCCCTGAATGGGGGTATTCATCGCCACCCGCTCACCGAATGCCTTGATGTTGCGGTTGGCGGCGGTAATCTCGGGCAGGCTGCGGCGGCGGTTAAACATGGTTTTGGCATAGCCGTGCTCGCGCCCGAACTCGATTGCGTCCTCCATATAGGCGCGCACACCGCTGTAGGTGGAAAGATAGCTCTTAATATATTTATCGGCCTCACTTACGCTTACGTTAATATCCTGCGAAAGCGAAAACGCCCCGATGCCGTACACGATGCCGAAGTTTACCGCCTTGGCTCGGCTGCGCATGAGGGGGGTAACCATATCCTCCGGCATACCGAACACCTGCGCGGCGGTTTGGGTGTGGATATCGATGCCCGCCACAAAGGCATTAATCATATTCTCATCGTTTGACATATGCGCCAGCACCCGAAGCTCAATCTGCGAATAGTCGGCATCAATAAGCGTGCAGCCCTCGCCCGCCACAAAAAACTTGCGCATCTCGCTGCCAAGCTTGGTGCGTACCGGGATGTTCTGCAGGTTCGGCTCGGTGGAGCTGATACGCCCGGTGCGGGTTTCGGTCTGGTTAAAGCTGGTGTGCACGGTGCCATCCGCGCGCGCCTGCCGCAAAAGCCCCTCCACATAGGTGGATTTGAGCTTGGTGAGCTTGCGGTATTCCAGAATGTTATCCACAATCTCGTGCTTGCCGCGCAGCTCCTCCAGCACCTCGGCACTGGTGGAAAAGCCGCTCTTGGTTTTTTTGCCCGATGGCAGCGCTAGCCTTACAAACAGCACCTCGCCCAGCTGCTTGGGGGAGTTAATATTAAACGCGCCCCCCGCAAGGGAGTAAATATCCTCCGCCAGCCGCGCGATATCCACGTCCAGCGCCCTGCCAAAGTCGGTAATGCCCTTGATATCTACATGAAAGCCGATGCTCTCCATCGAGGCAAGCACCTTGGCAAGCGGTATCTCGATATTGCATAACAGATTAACCTGTGCGTATTCGTCAATCTTCGCCCACAGCTTTTTGTACAGCCCGTATACCGAGGCAATCCCCACAAGGTCGGGCAGAAAGGGGGTATCAAACGGCGTAACGGCATACTCGGCACACAGGCGGTCAAGCTCATAGCTGGAGGCCAGCGGGTTAATCAAATAAGCGGCAAGTGCAAGGTCACACACCACGTTTTTCAGTTCTATCGTATGCTCAAAAGCCCAGTGATAGACGGGTTTTACATCATGTGTTACCTTTTGCACATCCGATTCAAACACCGTGCGAACAAATGCTTCAAAGTATTGGCCGGCACGGTCGGTCGCCGCAATGGTGCCGTCGGCATACAGGTAGAGGGCGGTAAGCTCGTCACCCTCAAACCGGCACAAAAAGCACAGCGGGTTTGCAGCTTGTATAAGCGTTCCGATATCCTCGGCGGTAGGGTCCAGCAGGATCTTCACGCCCGCGGGCTTCTCCTCCGCTTTGGGTAAAACGGTTGGTACAGCCGTAAGGTTTAACCGCTTAAGCAGCGAGAACAGCTCCAGCCGGTTCATCAGCGCCGCCGCGTGGCTTGGGTCGCCGCCGGCCTTTGTATAAGCGGCGGGCGAGGTTTCAATCGGCACCTCGCAGCAGATGGTGGCCAGAGTATAGCTCATGCGCGCCGACTCCTCGCCGGCCTTGAGCTTTGCTTTTACACCGTCCTTGATATCGGCGGCGGTGTCTAGGCTTTTATAGAGGCTATCAATATCATGGTAGGCCTGTATCAGCGTAAGAGCGGTCTTCTCTCCAATGCCCGCAACGCCGGGGATATTGTCGCTTGCGTCGCCCATCAGCGCCTTGATGTCAATCATCTGCCCCGGGGTAACGCCATACACCTCTTTAATCTTGTCCACATCGTAGATGACGGTTTCCGGCCTGCCCATCTTGGTGGCGGCCAGGCGTACCGTTGTTTTATCCGAAATCAGCTGCAGGCTGTCGCGGTCTCCGGTAACAATTGCGCACTCGTCCCCGCTCTTCTCGCATGCCTTCGCGAGGGTGCCCAGGATGTCGTCGGCCTCATAGCCTTCCTTTTCCACAATACTGTAACCAAGAGAAGTGAGCAGCTCCTTAATGAGCGGCACCTGCGCGCGCAGCTCGTCCGGCATGCCCTTGCGCCCCGCCTTGTAGCCGTCGAACATCTTATGGCGGAAGGTGGGCGCGTGCAGGTCAAACGCCACGGCGGCACCGTCTGGCTTAATGTCGTCGCACACCTTGAGCAGGATATTCATAAAGCCGTAGACGGCATTGGTGTAGGTGCCGTCCTTGGTGGTGAGGAGCTTGATGCCGTAGAATGCGCGGTTGAGGATGCTGTTTCCATCCACTGCCAGCAGCTTCATGAGTTGCCTCCCTAGATTGGTATGCATTTTGAATCTTCCGAAATTTTCGGCTAAATGGGCATAGTTTTCCTAACTATATATTATAGCATAAATATCTGCAGAAAACAGCATTATTTATTTCTTGATATTAATTGTTCTTACATAATTAAGTATAATTTTGAATTATTACTGCTATCGGCAGAAGCTCGGTGTATAATTATGTAATAATAGGCAATACAAGGTTTTACTGATTATGAATAAGTCGTTATTATGTTACCGCCGGACTGCATAGATGAAAACGGCAACCTCACACCTTCAGGAACAGGAAAAACTGCTCGGCATCCTGCAAAGGCTTGCCTGACGGTTGAGAAAGCTAAAGCACATATGGTATAATGCTTGCAGGCACTGAAAAACGGTGCCTGCAAAATTTTTATACATATTATAAAAGATAGCCCGTATACCTGTAGGGAACGGTCTTGACCGTTCCGCCATATAACACAACATGTTATTAGGAAGTAAAGAGATGAAAATCGGTAACGTAACAATAGGCGGCTTTGCGGCGCTTGCCCCCATGGCAGGCGTGGCCGACCGCGCCTTTCGGCAGGTTTGTAAAGAGCACGGCGCAGCCTATGTGGTGGGCGAGATGGCGAGCGCCAAGGGCCTTACCATGAACGACGCCAAAACCGCCGAGCTGCTTACGGTAACCGAGTGCGAACGCCCGATGGCGGTGCAGCTGTTCGGCGACGAGCCGCTTACCATGGCCAAGGCCGCGCAGCTTGCGCTTAGGTATAACCCCGATATCATCGACCTGAACATGGGCTGCCCCGCCCCCAAGATTGCGGGCAACGGCGGCGGGGCAGCACTCATGAAGAACCCCGCGCTTGCGGGCGAGATTATCAAGGCTGTGTGCGAAGCGGTGAACATCCCCGTTACGGTGAAGCTTCGCAAGGGGTGGGATGATAGCCTCATTAACGCCGTAGAGGTTGCGAAGATTGCCCAACAGAACGGCGCGGCGGCACTTACCGTTCATGGGCGCACCCGCGCGCAGATGTACGCCCCGCCGGTGGATGCAGAGATTATCCGCGCGGTAAAAGAGGCGGTATGTATCCCCGTGATTGCCAACGGCGATATTGAAGACGGTGCTTCGGCAAAACTGATGCTTGAACAAACGGGCGCGGATTTTATCATGGTCGGGCGCGGCGCGCTGGGAGCCCCATGGGTGTTTGAGCAGATTAACGCCTACCTTACCGACGGCACCCTGCTGCCCCCGCCGCCGATTGAAACGCGCATGGAGGTTATGGTCAAGCAGTTTGAGCTGATGGTTCGGTATAAGGGTGAATACACCGCCATGCGGGAGGCGCGCAAGCACGCCGCGTGGTATATGAAGGGGCTGCATGGTGCGGCCAGGCTGCGCCAGCTTTCCAGCTCGCTTTGCGTGTTGGATGATGCCAAAAGGCTCGCGGAGCAGGTGATTCTTACACAGCGGGAGGCAGCGTTGTGGGCTGCGGAGACCCCTGCACAGAATATGCAGGATTTTTCGTTATAATCTTTCATATTCTATCTATAAGCAGCGCTTAAAATGCATGTTTTTGTATGCAACTTAACATTTTATGAATTTGCATTCAATAATTCCTTCAAAAACCGCCCAAATCTTATTGACACCTAACCGTTTTAATGCTACACTATACAAAAGTGATTGTATACAATGATACAATCTGTGCATGACTAGGGGGATGAGTAGCATGATCGAGTTGAATCCGAAATCCAATGTTTTGGAGGAAGAGACCTACCGGTACAGCCTGCAGGACGTGGAAGCGCCCAATCTGTACCGTGACGTATACCCTTACTCCGAGGTACCCAAGGTGCCGTTTAACCACCGCCGCGTACCGATGAATATGCCCGAGCATATCTGGATTACTGATACCACCTTCCGCGACGGGCAGCAGTCCCGCGCGCCCTACACCACCAAGCAGATGGTGGATATCTACAAGATGCTGCACCGGCTCGGCGGGCCCAACGGCATCATCCGCCAGACCGAGTTCTTCGTATACAGTGAAAAAGACCGTGAGGCACTCTACCAGTGCATGGAGCTCGGCTACAAGTTCCCCGAGATTACCACCTGGATACGCGCCAGCAAAAGTGACTTTCAGCTGGTAAAAAATATCGGCATCAAGGAGACGGGCATCCTCGTAAGCTGCTCGGATTATCATATCTTCAACAAGCTGGGCATGACGCGCAGGCAGGCGCTTACCCACTACCTTTCGGTGGTGTCTGATGCCATTGAGGCGGGCTTAAAGCCGCGCTGCCACTTCGAGGATATCACCCGTGCCGACTTCTACGGCTTTGTGGTGCCCTTTGTCAACGAGCTGATGGATATGTCGCGCGAGTCGGGCATCCCCATTAAAATCCGCGCGTGCGATACCATGGGCTACGGCGTGCCCTATACGGGCGCCGCACCGCCCAGAAGCGTGCCGGGTGTCATCTACGGCCTGCAGCACTATTCGGGTGTTCCATCACGCCTGCTGGAGTGGCACGGCCACAACGACTTCTACAAGGGCGTGGTGAATGCCTCCACCGCATGGCTGTTCGGCGCCAGCGCCATCAACTGCTCGCTGTTTGGCATTGGTGAACGCACCGGCAACGTGCCGCTTGAGGCGATGGTGATAGAATATGCCTCCCTCAAGGGCTCCATGGACGGGATGGACCCGACCGTGATCACCGAGCTTGCGGAGTATTACGAGAACGAGATCGGCTACCGCATCCCGCCCATGACCCCGTTTGTGGGCGAAAACTTCAACGTCACCCGTGCGGGCATTCACGCCGACGGCCTGCTCAAGGATGAGGAGATCTACAACATCTTCGATACCAAGAAGATTTTAAACCGCGGCGCAACCGTTAGCGTAAGCAACGTTTCCGGCCTTGCGGGCATCGCCTTCTGGATTAACAACTATTACCGCCTGAGCGACGACGAGTGCGTGGATAAGAAAGACCCGCTTGCCGCCAAGATTAAGGAATGGGTGGATAAGGAATACGAGGGCGGCCGCCAAACCGTCATCAGCGATGAAGAGCTTTGCGCGCTGGTGGCGCAATATGCCCCCGATATTGCCAAACACAGAGCTTAAGATTATAATCATTAACGGCAGCAAGCATTAGCCCGCTGCCGTTATATTTCACCTTACCGTAAGAACAAGCTGCCCCCTGTATGTTTTAGGCAGCGGTCTTGGCTGTTTTGCCTTTATGTATTCTTCATAGCTATAACATTTCCGGTATCACACCGGAAAGACTGAAAGGTTTGAACTGGTATGAACCGCATTGAAGCAAGCCTTACCGATAGCTCCTGCCTGCGGGTGCTGGTGTTTAAAGAGATCGAGCGCGGCATTTTAAGCGGCGAGTTCGCCGAGGGGGAGGCGTTGGTGGAACAGCGGCTTTCAGACGAGCTTGGTGTCAGCCGCACGCCGGTACGCGAGGCGCTGCGCCAGCTGGAGCTGGAGGGGCTGATTAAAACGGTACCCAACAAGGGCGCCATCGTCATCGGGGTATCGGAGAAGGATATCGAGGATATCTACACCATTCGCATACGGGTGGAGGGCCTGGCCTCGCGCTGGGCCGCCGAGCACATCACCAGGGCGGAGCTCAAGGCGCTGCACGATGTGGTGGACTTACAGGAGTTCTACGCCGAAAAGGGCGATTACGATCAGGTGTGGCAGCTTGATACCCGCTTTCACGCCATTTTGTATGATGCCTGCCAGAGCCGCCCGATGAAGCATATGCTCTCGGTATTTCACAACTATATCACGCGGGCACGCGAGCTTTCGGTGAAGGCCGAGGGGCGGGCACGGCTTTCGGTCGCCGAGCACCGCGAGCTCTTAGCCGCCATCAACGCGCACGACAGCGACAAGGCCGAGGAGCTTACCGCGCTGCATATCATCAATGCAAAAGAGAATCTGATTAAAAGCCTTCAGATAAAGGAAGCTGAAACCAACAGCTGACTTTACATCCATCAACGCTCAAGAGCCCACAGCACGATGCGTGCAGTTAATCATCTATATCGTTTACCAAATCATTCAGCAACTGGTCTATCCTTTTTGCATTTCGCTCCGCAAGCTTGAATAAACGTACCAGCAATACTTCCTTTTCTTCCAGATCGTTTTCCGTAATCTGAAATAACACGTCCTTATATTCCCATATGATAATTTCATATTCAACGTTCTCGCTGTTTTCCGGGTCCGGATTCGGTTTCTTTAAAATTGCAACCTCTTTAGACTTTCGTTTCGTTATGTAAATATCGCAATCCGTTTGGATTTTATTTCTTAGCTTAAAATACCTGTCTGCAACTTCCCATTGTATTGTATTACTTTTTGTCCCTGCAATAAGCTTATTAACAAAATGATCATTATCCATAATAATGCCTCCGAATATATTGGGTTGATGGCCTTGTGACCATCATCTTAATTATTTTCCAATAACATTCACACTTTATTGTCGAATAAATACTCCTCCACATGGAATAATAACTTCCACAAATTCTGAATTATTATGTCGATTCTTAATTGTATTATATGAAAGACAGCTACAAAAAACAATAGTCTGTTGGAATACATAGAACAAAACGCTCCTGAAATCATAAAATCAGGAGCGTTTTTGGTTGGGCTGGATGGATTCGGACCATCGGGATGCAGGAGTCAAAGTCCTGTGCCTTACCGCTTGGCTACAGCCCAATATACTCCACCTCTGCGCAGAATGCGCGAGGTGTCTATAGAAAAAATCATGCATAAGCCACTGTTTAAACGGCGTCACGCATGAGTTTTTTTAATATGGGGTGGATAATGAGATTCGAACCCATGGCCTCCAGAGCCACAATCTGGCGCTCTAACCAGCTGAGCTATACCCACCACGTATGGCGCGCCTGAAGGGACTTGAACCCCCGACCCTCCGCTTAGAAGGCGGATGCTCTATCCAGCTGAGCTACAGGCACTTATTTAAGCGCGCACTGCCTAGGCTTTCGCCGTGCAAATGAACGTTAATGGAGCGGGTGATGGGAATCGAACCCACGTGTCCAGCTTGGAAGGCTGGCATTCTACCATTGAACAACACCCGCACATTTCAGCGGCGAATTGTATTATACCACACAATCCGCCGCTCAGTCAATACTTTTATGGTTTTCTCGCGGCTGTAAAAATGTTACTGCTATAATGCAAGAATCTCCAGTGCGCCGTCTTGCTTGGTCAGCTTCATGCGTGTGGGGTAGGAGCTCGGGGCGTCGGCAATCATGCCGGCGATCTTATCCTCTACCGACTTGCGTATCACGCGGCGTATCTCTCTGGCACCCGTCTTGCTGCCGAACGAGAGCTCGGCAATGCATGCGCAGGCCTCATCATCAAAGGTAAAGACTATGCCCTTTTCCTTCAGCGGCTCCACCAGCTCGGTGAGCATAAGGGCGGCAATCTTGGCGTAATTCTCCTTGGTAAGGGGCGAGAATACCACAATCTCATCCACGCGGCTGATGAACTCAGGCCGCAGAAATTCGTTCAACGACTTCATCGCCTTATCCTTGGCAAGGTCAAACGCGCTCTTGTTAAAGCCGAGGGTGTTATCCTTAAACTGCGAGCCCGCGTTGGAGGTCATCACAATTACGGTGTTCTCAAAGCTCACCTTACGGCCGTGCGCGTCGGTGATCTTGCCCTCGTCGAGAATCTGCAGCAGGATGTTGAGCACGTCGGGGTGCGCCTTCTCAATCTCGTCAAACAATATTACCGAGTAGGGCTTGCGGCGTACCTTTTCGGTAAGCTGCCCGGCCTCATCATACCCGATATATCCGGGAGGAGCGCCGATAATGCGCGACACCGAGTATTTCTCCATATACTCCGACATATCCAATCGAATCAGCGGGTCGGGTGTATCAAACAGCTCGCTTGCCAGCACCTTCACCAGCTCGGTTTTACCCACCGCCGTGGGGCCTACAAAGATAAACGACGCGGGCCGTCTGCGGGCCGAAACCTGCACCTTGGCGCGTTTTACCGCCGCGGCCACCAGCTCTACCGCCTCGTCCTGCCCGATTACCTTGGCCTTTAGGCGCGCTTCAAGGTTCTTCACCTTTTCAAACTCGTTTTCCTTTATCTTGGAGGAGGGTATCCCCGTCCACAGTTCTATTACCTTGGCAATATCATCGTCGGTTACCGTTACCGAGGTTGCAGCCGGCTCCAGCTGCAGCAGCTGGTCCTTCAGCTGCAGTGTATGCGCCTTCACGGTGGCCAAACGCTCATAATCCACCGCATCCGGCTCCTGCTCAAGCGCGCTTTCCTCCATCTGGCTGTGGTGGTAGTCCTTGCTCAAACGGTCGTACTCCGCCAGCTCCTTGCTGCGCAGGGCCGCACAAGAGCAGGCCTCATCCAACAGGTCGATGGCCTTATCGGGCAGAAAACGGTCGTTGATATACCGCTCGGAAAGCAGCACCACGCTGCGGATCAGCTCATCGGTGATATGCACGCGATGATAGCTTTCGTAGTAACGCTTAATGCCGCGCAGCACATCGATGCTGTCGGCGATGGTAGGTTCTTCGATGGTAACGGGCTGAAAACGGCGTTCCAGCGCCGCATCCTTTTCAATGTTCTTGCGGTATTCGTTAAAGGTGGTGGCGCCGATCACCTGAATCTCGCCGCGTGAAAGCGACGGCTTTAGGATATTCGCGGCGTTCATCGAGCCCTCGGAATCCCCCGCACCCACAAGATTATGCACCTCGTCGATGAACAGGATGATGTTGCCCGCCTGCTTTACCTCTTCCACCAGGCCCTTTACGCGGCTCTCGAACTGGCCGCGAAACTGGGTACCCGCCACCAGCGCCGTTAAATCCAGCAGGAAAATCTCCTTGTCCTGCAGGCGCGGGGGTACGTCGCCGCTCGTTATCCTTAGCGCAATGCCCTCGGCCACGGCGGTTTTACCAACGCCCGGCTCGCCGATGAGGCAAGGGTTGTTCTTGGTGCGGCGGTTTAATATCTGAACCACACGCTCAATCTCTTTATCGCGCCCGATGATATTGTCAATCTTTCCGTCGCGCGCCTTTTGGGTAAGGTCTTCACAATAAGCGGCAAGGTGCTTGCGCTTGCTTTCCTGCTCCTTCTTATCGCGCTTCTGCTTGCGGTCGGCACCCCGCTTGGTGTCGGCATCGGCGTTTTGGTTGCCGCTGCCCGAGGTAAACAGGTTCTGCAAAAACGGGAAGGTGGTGGCACCGCCCGGCTCGAACATCTCCTCGTTCTCGCCGCCCATGAACTCCATAAGCTCCTTGCTTACGCTTTCCATCTCGTCGTCCGAAATACCCATCTGCTCCACCAGGTCGTTTACCGGCTTAATGCCAAGCTCCTTGGCGCAGGTAAGGCACAGGCCCTCGTTAATGGTTTTTTCTCCCTCAATCTTGGTAACAAAAACAACCGCCATTCGTTTTTTACAACGCGAACACATCATACAAGTAAACTCCAATCTTTAAAGCAAAGGCGGCTCAAATATTTTAAATAAGAGCGGCATATCACCCGACCGAATATTGCCCGTTACAGGCAGTCGAATTACGCATCCTTGCAGTTCTTTTCTTCCGTATCCTCTGCCGTGTTTGGGGCAGACCGACCGGCCTTTATTTCTTTATTAATCATAAAAAACGTTGGCACATAGCTGATTAATGCAAAGATCATCAGCGCCGCCGAAAGGGCAATCATCCCAACGCGCACCGCAGGATCAATACCGGGGATGGCGACAATCAACACCATCACCGAATAAAACACCGCGGTAGCCAGCTTGCCGAACCATTGCGAGCCGTTGATTTTTCCGCCTCTAGACATCAGAAATATGCTTGCACCCGCCATAATAACCTCTTTGGCAATAAAGATGGTAAGCAGCAGCGCCATACCCTCTATGCGAATGGCAAGGCAAACCGCAACGGTGGCCTGCGTGAGCTTATCGGCTGCCGGGTCGAGCACCTTGCCTAGGTTTGTAATCATATCAAAGTGGCGTGCGATATAACCGTCACACAGATCGGTGAGCCCCGAAAGCAGCAGTATCAGCGCCGCAAGCAGGTACTCCCATGTGGTATGCGCCGTAAGGTACATCACAGCGAAAACCGGAACCAACAATATTCTTATGTAGGAGAGTATATTGGGTATGCTTAATGCATCCCTTTTGTTGCCCTTCATCTTATAACCATACCTTTCCGAATGTTTGAAAGCACTCTTTCAAACTTCCCTGCGTATATCCCTTTCCCATGATGGATGTGCGCTGCGGCCGGTATAGCAATACTCATTGGGTTTACACCCGCGGTGATTGGGCAGCGAAGCCGGATGAGTATTTCGATGATGCCCAAAACTATACCATATCAGTATTACAGCAGTATAACGAATATGTGAACGCACCATAAATGCATTCTACGGCCGAGTTAATTATGTCTATGATAATAACGACAGAATGGGGTTATAATCTACAAAATAGGTTACAAACCATGTTGCCTCCAGCACGCCTGTATTGATCAACCCGTTTGCGTTGCCGGTTAAGCCGATAAACAGCTTTAGGATAGCGGCAGCCACCATACAGAGCAGCACACCGTTGAGTACGCCGACAATCCCGCCCAAAAAGCGGTTGATACCGCTTAAAACCGGCAGCTCAAATACCTTGCCCACCACCGAGACCAATATATTTACTATAACCATCAAAAGCCCGAATAGTACAAAAAAAGCAACCAGGCTCAGCAGCGAAAGCAAAAGCGGTGCCGCTACGGCATCGCATACCGTGCGGGCAACCGCCTCCGCGGTACCAGAAAGCGTTTGCGATATCTGCTCGTTTGTCTTAATTGCGGCGGCGTTAAACAGCGCCGTTACAAAGCCCGGCAGAACATCGCCGATATTCTCCACTTTATTTATAATCTCACCCGTTGGCACAAGTGTCAATACCTTTTTCAAGATACTGTCATACAGCGGCTGGGCAATCACCTTTTCATAAAAGAACTGGGCTACCCTGCCGCAGTAGTAGCCCGAAACAGCTGCAGCCGCGATAAAGCCGAGGAAGGAAAGCACCGTATGTACAAACCCCCGCCGCCAGGCCATAAACACACTGATTAAAATAATCAGCACAAAAATGCCGTCCAAAACGTTTGAAACCGTCATGATTACCCCACATCCTTTCTTCCGTGCTGCACTCCCCTATGCCTTAGCACTTTATTATACGTGTTGATTATTAACCTTTTTCCTGCAACCGCTACGCTACCTTTGAAACCTCACGGGTCATCAGCACATAAACATCGCTGCCGCTTGCCATAACCGCCTCGCCGTTTTGGCACGGGATGGTTTTGGTGCACTGCCCCTGTTCATTATATATGTAGAGGTTCATGTCGGTCAGCACATAGGTGCTTGCCCCGTCGGTATAGATATCACGCGGCTGCTCCTTGAGCACAAACGAAAAGTTCACGTTGCACTGCGCGCCGAGCGAAACGACGGTAACCTGCCGGTCGCGATTATAATCCCCCAGCACCAGGCCTGTTGTGTTTCCCGCCGCAGAGTACAGCGAAAGTGTTTTGCCGCCGTAGCTGTAGTTTCCCTTCGCAGCCCCCGTGTGGTCATACACCGCCGCCAGATTATCACCGATTACCAGCACCTCGTTTGCGGTGCATTTTAGCGCCACCAGCAGTGTTTCGGGCAGCTCCACCTTGCCAAGGTCCTTCTTCTCGGCCACCGAGAACAGGTTTACGGCAGAAAGTATTGCGCCGTCCTTGGCGGTAATGGTGCCGACGGCAAGCTTCTGGGCATCGGGCGAAAGCGAGAGCGCCAGCACCTGATTCTCTGCCGAATACCAGGTAAACAGCGATTTAAAGGCATTGTCAAATACATCAACCCGCGCCGCGCGCCGCTCCTCCTGCTGCGCTACCACCATCTGCCCGCCGGGTGCTACCTCGGCGGTGTAGATAAACCCTTCCAGCTCCTTCTTGGTAAGCAGGCCGCCCTTGCCGAGGATTTTAATGGTCTTATCCCCGCGGGCATACATAATGCCGCGATTGCCGCTCACCTTGAGCACGGGGTTTGCAAACCCGCTCTGCATGGTGCCGGAGCAGCGCCCCGCGCGGGAGTAAATCTGCACGTTGCTGTCGGTAAGCACCGCCGCCGAGCCGCCCATATTATAGAGCGCCGTTCCGGTTTCCCCCACAAGGGATACCGGAAAGCTGCCGGTTTTGCCCACCGTACCGAAGGCCTCCTGAATCAGCCCCGCGAGGTCGAAGCCCCTGAACAGCTCCCGGGAGTAGACGGCGACTATGGTAAGTGCGCACACCACCGCCAAAACAATCAGCCGCTTAAGCATCCTTATGCGGGAGCGTTTTTTGCGCTCCTGCTTGATATCGGTAAGTACAGCCATGGGTTTAAGCCCGCCTTTCCGGCTTGATAATAGCTGTCAGCCTTCTATGCCGTCATAGAATACCCGGTTTAGGTACAGCCCGTAGGGCGGGGCGGTTGGCCCTGCCTTGGAACGGTCACCCGAGAGGATGATCTCCTTTATGTCCTGCGCGGTAAGCCCCTTTTCCCCCGCCCACAGCAGGGTACCGGCAACGATGCGCACCATGTTGTATAAAAAGCCGTCGCCGCTGATGCTTATCGTTACAAGGTCGCCCTCACGCGTAACCGAGCAGGCGTACACCGTGCGTACCTTGTCCTTTACCGAGGAGCCCGCGCTGCACAGCGCCGAAAAATCATAGGTTCCTATAAAGCCCTGCGCGGCGGCATCCATGGCCTGTTCATCCAGCCGGTGTTTATAGTAATAGGCACGCTCCTGTAAAAACGGGTTGCGCGCGGCACCGTTATCGATTTTGTAAAGATACTCCTTGCCCGTACAGCTGTAACGTGCGTGAAAACCCTTAGCAACCTCTTTGCAGCCGTACACCGCAATGTCATTGGGCAGGTGCGCGTTTAACGCCGGAACGATACGGCAGCAAGCAATGCCCTTTTCGGTTTTAAAGCTCACGCAGAACATGTTGGCGTGCACCATCGCATCGGTGCGGGAGCAGCCCTTAATCGGCAGGCGCTCGCCAAACACCGCCTCAATCGCGTCCTGCAACCGCTGCGCCACCGATATACCGTTTTTCTGCACCTGAAAGCCGCAGTAGCTTGTACCCACAAACCGAATTGTCAGCAGAAGGTTTCGCATACGGCCGCTCCTTTATTGTTCTCGTCGTCTATGTAGGGGCAAACCGTGTTCGCCCGCAATCCAAGTTATCGTTACATCGTTTCCGCTAAAGGCCATAGGTCTTTCCTGCACCAAAATCTTTGGTGCGCGCATATAAACAAACATCAAGGGGGCTAACCCCCTGCATCCTTAACCCTATCGCCTGATGAATGCTACACGATGGCAGGCAGCATCAGGTTCAGCACAATAATTACCGCAAAGCACAGAACAAAAAACAACAGGCTGTAAGCATCCACGGCGGTAAACCTCAGCTGCTTCATACGGGTTCTGCCCTCACCCCCGCGGTAGCAGCGGCATTCCATGGCAAGCGCCAGCTCGTCCGCACGGCGGAAGGCCGAAACAAACAGCGGAATAAGAATCGGAATCAGTGCCTTTGCACGCTTAATCAGCCCGCCGGTTTCCATATCGGCACCCCTGGCCTTCTGCGCGCTCATAATCTTGTCGGTCTCCTCGATCAGCGTGGGGATGAACCGCAGCGCGATAGTCATCATCATCGCCAGCTCATGCACCGGCAGCTTGATCTTCTTTAAGGGGGCCATCAGCTGCTCCAGACCGTCGGTTAACACAATGGGCGAGGTGGTGTAGGTGAGCAGCGAGGTGCCCGCAATCAGGCAGAGAATGCGCGCCGCC
This sequence comes from Acetanaerobacterium elongatum, assembly GCF_900103835.1. Lineage (GTDB taxonomy): Bacteria > Bacillota > Clostridia > Oscillospirales > Ruminococcaceae > Acetanaerobacterium > Acetanaerobacterium elongatum. Next base: position 86,689 of record NZ_FNID01000003.1, read on the forward strand.
ATCACAGCAGCGAGCAGCAGCCCCTCCTGTGTTATTTTAAAGATCCACCATCTTAACAATACCGTACCGTCGATGAAAAAAATGTTTAATATGGCGGTGAACAGAATTATCGGCAGCACCGGCTTTAAGCTTTTAAACATCAGCCTTAACGGTATTTTGGCGGCACCGTAGCCGACCGCCAGCACCAGCAGGCCCACAGCAAGCCCGATAGGGTGGTTGATGATAAACAGCATTACCACATAAGCGGTGGTAAGGATAATCTTCATGCGCGGGTCGATGCGGTGCACCACGCTTTTGCCGGGGTAGTACTGCCCGAGGGTAATGTCCTTAAGCATGCTGCACACCCCCTTTATTCAATTCAGCCTTCAGGCGCAGAATCTCGTTTTTGCCGTCCTCCACCGTGTAGATGTTGCGCCGCACAGGGTAGCCCCTTTCGGCAAGGCCCAAGAATACCTTGGTAATCTGCGGCACCTCCAGCCCCAAGCCGGTAAGCTCCTGCGCGTGAGAGAATACGTTATCCACCGTATCAAAAAACTTAATCTGCGCGTCGGCCAGCACCAGCACCTTGTCGGCGTAGCGGGCGATATCCTCCATGCTGTGCGAAACCAGCAGCACGGTGTTGCCCGTAACCTTGTGGTAGTTTCTAATCTGGGTTAGAATCTTCTCGCGGCCCTTCGGGTCGAGCCCCGCGGTGGGTTCGTCCAGAATCAGCACCTCCGGCCTCATGGCGATTACCCCCGCTATGGCGGCGCGGCGCTTCTGCCCGCCCGAAAGGTCAAACGGCGAGCGCTCTAAGTGCTTTTCCTTCAGGCCTACAAACTCGGCGGCCTCGGCTACCCGCTGCTTGATTTCCTCCTCCGAAAGCCCCATGTTGCGGGGGCCGAAGGCGATATCCTTGGCCACCGTTTCTTCAAATAGCTGGTACTCGGGGTACTGGAACACCAGCCCCACCTTAAAGCGGCACTGTCTTAAACGGGCCTTGTCAGCCCACAGGTCTTCTTCGTCGATAAATATCTTGCCGGAGGTAGGCTTGAGCAGCCCGTTAAAATGCTGAATAAGGGTAGACTTGCCCGATCCGGTATGGCCGATTACCCCGATAAAATCTCCCTTTTCAATCTCTATGTTGATGTCGTTGACCGCCGCCTTTTCAAACGGCGAGCCTTGGTTATAAACGTGGGTAAGCCCCACGGTTCTGATTACTGGCATGTGTTTTTATAGCTCCGTTCCGCCACGCTGGGGCGGCTTATTTTATGGGGAAACCCCACTCTCTATTTCAATGCGTCCAGTTCCCTGGCAATGGCCTCGACGCACTCATCTTCAAACAAAATGCCGTCCGGCAGGTTCATGCCGTTTTCCTTTAGCATGGCGGAAAGCTCGGTTACCTGCGGCACGTCCAGCCCGATCTCCTTGAGCTGCCCGATGTGCATAAACACCTCGCGCGGGGTTCCGTCCAGCACCACCAGCCCCGCGTCCATCACCACCACACGGTCGGCGCGCGCGGCCTCGTCCATATAATGCGTAATCAGCACGATGGTAATACCAAAGTCGCGGTTGAGCCGGCGGATGGTTTTTAAAACCTCGCGGCGCCCGCTCGGGTCGAGCATCGCGGTAGGCTCGTCGAGCACAATGCACCTCGGCCGCATGGCAATAATACCCGCGATGGCCACGCGCTGCTTCTGCCCGCCCGAAAGCTGGTAGGGCGCGCGCTCACGGTAATCGTACATGCCTACACTTTTTAAAGCCTCATCCACCCGCTCGCGAATCTCCGCAGGGGGTACGCCGAGGTTTTCCAGCGCAAATGCCACATCCTCCTCCACCACGGTAGCGACAATCTGATTGTCGGGGTTTTGGAACACCATCCCCACCCGCTGGCGGATATCGTAGATACGCTCCTCCAGGGCGGTGTCGATGCCGTCTATGTAGACCTTGCCGCCGCTGGGCAGAAGGATAGCGTTAAAGTGCTTGGCAAGCGTGCTTTTGCCCGAGCCGTTATGCCCGAGCACCGCCACAAACTCGCCGGCGGAAATGTTTAAGGTGATACCCTCAAGCACCTTGACATCGGGGTAACCCTCGCCGCCCTCGTATGAAAAGTTTAAATCCTCTGTTTGAATTAAAGCTGCCATTAACCCTGCCTCATCCTTTTACATGCTGCTATTTTTGGCGGAACGGTCAAGACCGTTCCCTACGGTCTGCCCTCTAAAGCTGCCAGATTGCGGTGCTGCCGCAGGGAAGATTGAAGCCCGACTGCGTAACCGGCAGGCCGATTTCGTCGGCGGTTACCCTGCCGCCGTGTTTCTTAGCCACCGCCGCCCCCAGCACATAGGCCATTACCGAGGGGGAAAGCCCCGTGGTGTAGGAGTTTAGCAGAAAGAACAGCGGATTGTCGGATAAAAGCTGTGCACAGAGGGTAACCAGCGGGTAGATCTGCTCCTCGAGCTTCCACACCTCTCCGCCCGGGCCGCGCCCGTAGGAGGGAGGGTCCATGATAATCGCGTCGTAACGGGTGCCGCGGCGAATCTCGCGTTCCACAAACTTCTTGCAGTCGTCCACAATCCAGCGAACCGGCTTTTCTTCCAAACCGGAGGCACGCGCGTTATCTCTGGCCCAAGATACCATACCCTTCGCCGCGTCTACATGGCACACACTTGCCCCCGCCGCTGCGGCGGCAAGGGTTGCGCCGCCCGTATAGGCAAACAGGTTTAAAAGTGTTATCGGTCTTCCTGCTGAACTAATCTTCTCCTGAATATAGTCCCAGTTTACCGCCTGCTCGGGGAACAGGCCGGTGTGCTTAAAACCCGTGGGGCGAACCACAAAGCGCAGGCCTTTATAGCCTATCTGCCACTGGTCACTGAATTTTTTTAGGTTCTTCCACTCTCCGCCGCCGCTCTGCGAACGCAGATACCGCGCGTGGGGGGTGTTCCACAGCGGATGGGTTTTTTCGGTCTGCCAGATAATCTGCGGGTCGGGCCGAACGAGGATAATCTCCCCCCAGCGTTCCAGCTTTTCGCCGTCAGAGGTATCCAGCACCTCGTAATCCTTCCAGCCGTCGGCTATTCTCATGCGTGTTCTCCTTTTTTTCAGAGGCGACAATACCCCACAGATTATAATTATAGTGTGCAGGGGCGATTATCCATCGCCCGCGGCATGTCCATTTTTAGGCTAACGGAACGGTCAAGACCGTTCCCTACAATTAATTATAAGGTTTTCACCATATCGGCAATCTCGTTGGCACAGCGGTTGATTAAGTCTAAGTCCTTGCCCTCCACCATCACGCGGATGAGCGGCTCGGTGCCCGAGGCGCGAACCAGAATGCGCCCGTTCTGTGCAAGCCGGTCTTCCCACGACTTGATGAGGGCGTTAATATCCTTATCCACCGCCAGCTTCACCTTCGCGGTTTTGCCCGCCTCCACGTTTACCATTACCTGCGGGTAAACCGTCATAATCGAGGCAAGCTCCTTTAAGCTCTTGCCGGTCTTCTTCATCATGGTTAGCAGCTGCACCGCCGAAAGCTGGCCGTCGCCGGTGGTGGCAAAATGCTTTAATATCAGGTGGCCGGATTGCTCGCCGCCTAAGGCATAGCCCTCCTCCAGCATCTTCTCCAGCACAAAGCGGTCGCCCACCTTGGTGCAGGCAATGTTGATACCGCTCTCCTCCGCACAGCGGATAAGCCCGAGATTCGACATCACCGTTACCACCAGCGTGTTCCCGTCAAGGGTACCCTGCTGCTTCATAAACATCGCAAATGCCGCCATCAGCATGTCGCCGTCTACAATGTTGCCGTCGGCGTCGCAGGCTAAGATACGGTCGCTGTCGCCGTCAAAGGCAAGCCCCAGGTCGTAGCTGCCGTTTTTCACCCGCTCGGCCAGTGCGTGGATATGCATCGAGCCGCAGTTACGGTTAATGTTCACGCCGTCGGGCTTATTGGCAATAATCTCGGCACTGGCCTTCAGTGCCGGAAAAATCTTGTGTGCCGTGGCACTGGCGCTGCCGTTGGCGCAGTCAATCAGCACATGAATGCCCTCAAAGGTGGTGTCGGTGGTAGAAACAATGTGTTTCACATAATCCTCCACCGCGCTTTCGCACGGATGCGAAACACCCACCGCGTCACCCATAGCGAGCTTAACCTCTACCGAATCGTCCAGTACGATGGCCTCTATCTCCTCTTCGTATTGGTCTGGTATTTTATAACCGCTTGTATTGAATATCTTAATGCCGTTGTACTCGGCGGGGTTGTGCGAGGCCGAGATCATAATACCCGCGTCCGCCTGATACAGCCCCACCAGATAGGCTACCGCCGGGGTAGGCACCACGCCTAGCAGGTGTACATCCGCCCCCACCGAGCACAGCCCCGCGGTGAGCGCCGCTTCCAGCATCTCGCCCGAAAGGCGGGTATCGCGCCCGATTAAGATCTTCGGGCGGTGGTGGGTGTGCTGGGTTAACACATAGGCCGCCGCACGGCCGATCTTTAAGCTTAATTCACAGGTCAGCTCCGTGTTGGCAAGGCCGCGCACGCCGTCTGTTCCGAACAATCTACCCATGTAGTCTACTCCTTCGCCTATCTAATTAGTATGAGCATTTTTTAGTCCAGCGTCTGCTGTCCGTCCTGCTCCAGCCCCAGATGCTTATACGCAAGCGAGGTCACGCACCGCCCGCGCGGGGTGCGGCTTAAAAAGCCGATCTGCATCAGGTAGGGCTCGTAAACATCCTCCAGCGTAACGGCCTCTTCGCCGATAGCCGCCGCCAGGGTCTCCAACCCCACGGGGCCGCCGCCGTAGTTTTTAATAATCGTGCGCAGCATGGTGCGGTCAATGGCGTCTAAGCCCAGCTTATCAACCTCTAGGCGGTTCAGCGCGTCGGCGGCAATATCGCTGGTAATCACCCCGTCGCCCACCACCTGCGCAAAGTCGCGCACACGCTTAAGCATGCGGTTGGCAATACGCGGGGTGCCGCGGGAGCGTTTTGCAAGCTCCCATGCGCCGTCCTCCTCGCAGGGGATATCCAGAATGCGCGAGCTTCGTTTGATAATCTGGCACAGCTCCTCTATAGTATACATCTCAAGGCGCATGATTACTCCAAAACGGTCGCGCAACGGTGCGGTAAGCTGCCCCGCGCGCGTGGTGGCGCCTATAAGGGTGAAGTGCGGCAGGTCGATGCGTATCGAGCGTGCCGAGGGGCCCTTGCCGATGATGATATCCAGCGCGTAATCCTCCATTGCAGGGTAGAGCACCTCCTCCACGCTGCGGGAGAGGCGGTGAATTTCGTCTATAAACAATATGTCGTTCTGGTTTAAATTAGTCAGCAGCGCCGCAAGATCGCCCGGTTTTTCTATGGCGGGGCCGGAGGTAATGCGGATGCTCACGCCCATCTCGTTGGCGATAATGCCCGAAAGGGTGGTTTTGCCCAACCCCGGAGGGCCGTAGAGCAGCACATGGTCAAGCGCCTCGTTTCTGCCCTTTGCCGCCTCGATAAACACCGAGAGGTTCTCCTTCGCCTTCTTCTGCCCGATATACTCGCTAAGCGTTTTGGGGCGCAGCGAGCCCTCTATATCGGAATCCTCGGGCACATAGTCGGGGGCGATGATTCGGTTTTCAAAGTCCATTTCCATCTCGCTCATCTCCTCGCCGCCCTTTCATCTGTTTTATATATCCCAGTCTTATAGGGAGATTATTAATCGCCTGCTGAGCTTAATGACCTTTTATGGTATGGATCGCCCTAGCTCATTCTTCTCTCTGTTGATTCGCGTTGCAAAACTTCGGGCGAACACAGTTTGCCCACAGGGATGTGGAAAATTGAAGGACGGAACAACACGCGGGCGTTTTCTGCCAACCTGCCCTCTGATTTCTGCCCTCTTGCAGGGGCGGCGTCCCCGACGCCCCGCTTCGTTCTTCAATGGTGTAGCAAACCGGCCTTGACCGTTCCGCTTGTATAAATACAAATTGTATAACTTGCTACATGTGTGCCGATAAGTATTTTAGCGCCTGCCGTATCAGTTCTGCGGAGGGCAGCTCGGGTGAAAGCCCGCTTACCGCCTTGGCGGCATCCGCCTGTGAATAGCCCAGCACCACCAGCGCACTCACCGCCTCGCCCGCGTTGCCGCCAATAGCCGCCGAAACACCCGAAAAAGCTTCGCCGGAAAGGGTGGTTGGCATATCGGCAGTTTTAAGCTTATCCTTTAACTCTAATACAATGCGCTGGGCAAGCTTTGCGCCCACACCCTGCGCCTTGGTAATGGTCTTGGTATCGTTTGCCGCCACACACAGGGCAAACCGCTCGGGGGTAAGGTCGCTGAGTATGGCCAGCGCCACCTTGGGCCCCACACCGGATACCGACAGCAGCATCTTAAAGCAGTTTAGCTCCCCCATCTCGGCAAAGCCGAACAGGTCGAGCACATCCTCCCGCACATGCAGGTAGGTGTAAAGGGTAACCTCGCTGCCCGTCTCCCCCAGCTTTGCAAGGGTGTTGGTGGTGGTGATGCATTTAAACCCCACGCCGCCGCATTCCACCACGGCAAGATAGGGCTCCTTATGAATCAGCTTTCCCCGAACACTGTAAAGCATGGCGCCGCCCCCTTTTCTATCTTATATTATACAGGCTGCCCAGTCGGGAGCCGCTGGAATGTGCATGACAAATGGCTATCGCAAGTGCGTCGGCCACGTCATCCGGCTTCGGTACGCTTTCCAGCCCAAGCAGGATGCGCGTCATCTCCATCACCTGTGATTTTACCGCCTTGCCGTAGCCCACCACGCTCTGCTTTACCTGCAGAGGGGTGTATTCAAACACCGGCACGCCGCAGTTTACCGCCGCAAGCAATATCACCCCGCGCGCCTCGCCCACCGCGATCGCGGTTTTTTGGTTGGTGGTAAAAAACAGCTCCTCAATGGCCATGGCCTCGGGCTTATAGGTATTCATAAGGTTGGTTACCCCGTCGTAGATGGTCTTCAGCCGAAGCTCAAACGGCACACCCGCCGGAGTGGTTACCGCACAGTGCTCGATGGTTTTAAACCGGTTGGCGGTATAGTCCACCACACCGCAGCCCACAATGGCATAGCCGGGGTCGATTCCTAATATAATCATCTTTTTCCTCAAATAAGCGCTGCTTGGGTGATCACGTTATAACGCCAACCGTTATAACGTCATTGCTCATGGCCGCAGGCCGAGCAATAAAATAATGTATAATAGCCGCTTGCGGTTATTATACCACAATTAAACAGACTGGTGCAACAAAATAACCTAATGCGTGCCTATGTGTAACCCTATACGCTTTTAGCTTTCTATTGACAAAACTGCCCGCATCGCCTATGATAACTGTATTAGTCTATATAATACAGTTCAAAACATTGTAGCTTAGAATATTATAAGAAATTATGATTAGTTGTGTTAAATATGTAAATTTTTCTGGTTTCCTATTGACTTAACGCCGTTGATTGGCAATACTAAGCTAGTGGAAGTGTGTAATGCACGCATTCCATTAATATTTATCCGGGCAGATTACCGGTTTTGAAGTATCTTCGGTACTTGTGTCGTTTAAGAATACAGGACCCCAAAAATTATAAAAGAGGATATGCAGTAATGAGTAAATGTGTAATCAACATGCTATCAAGGGCAGACTCTGTTCAGGGGCACGGTGTTCTTTCTGCCTACTGTGAGCAGGTTGCTCTCGTTTCTGAGGGTCTTAGCGATGATTTTTGCGTTGTAGAAAACAGCCTGCGGCGCAGCAATATTCTGCATATACACACGGTAAACCTCCGCTTCTGGGCACGCTGCTTTTTTAAGCGGCCTTCCATTGCTTCGGTGGGGTATGTGCACTTTATACCCGAAACACTGGATAAGAGCATCAAGCTGCCGCCCGTTATCAAAGACATCTTCTACTGGTATGTGGTGCGTTTTTACAAGCGCATGGATTACCTTGTTACCGTAAACCCCTGCTTTATCGATAAGCTGGTGGATCTGGGCATTGAGCGCAGTAAGATTACTTATATCCCAAACTTCGTTTCTGATAAGCGCTTTTACGCCGTAAGCGCCGACGCTAAAAAGGAGCTTCGCAAAAAGTACCATCTGAACTCCGAGGGCTTTGTGGTGCTGAGTGTGGGGCAGCTGCAAAAACGCAAGGGCGTATTTGAATTTATCGAGCTTGCCAAGGAAATGCCCGAGGTAACCTTTTTGTGGGCGGGCGGTTTTTCGTTCGGCAAGATGAGCGACGGGTATGAAGAGATTCAAAAGATACTGGACAACCCTCCGGCCAATGTGATCTTCATGGGCTTGGTTCCGCGCGAACAGATGAACGAGGTTTACAACCTTGCCGATGTACTGTTCCAGCCGTCGTTTGACGAGCTGTTCCCCATGACCACCCTGGAATCGATGTGTGTCGGTTTACCGCTGCTGTTACGCGACCTTGATTTATACAAAGACATTCTATTTGATTATTATCTAAGGGGCAACACCACTGCCGAGTTTAAGCAGTTGCTTACGGAGCTGATGGACCCCGAAAACTACAAGAAGGCCTCCGCACTCTCTAAAGAAGGGCACCGTTTTTACAGCCGTGAATCGGTGCTTGCGATGTGGCAGGCCTACTACGAGGGGGTATACGAGGATTGCAGGCAGATCTCACTCCAGACTTTCCGAATGAAGCTGAAGCGCCGGTTCACCTGAAAAAGCGCAAAGCCTTAAAAATAGCCTATAACGCAGCGTCCATCCTGGGGCTGCTGCTCGCCGTTGCCGTTTGCATCTATTTTTACCGAATGGGTATCTTCACCAAGCCCGATGCAATGCAGCAGTATATGGCCAAGCAGGGCGCATGGGCACCGCTGGTATTTATTCTTATACAGATTATTCAGGTTGTCATCCCCATCATCCCCGGCGGGGTAAGCCTTGCCGCCGGAGTAGTCATCTTTGGCCCGTGGTTTGGGTTTGCCTATAACTATATCGGCATCTGTATCGGCTCTATTTTTAATTTTTTGCTATCGCGCCACTTCGGGCGGCCGTTTGTGGAAGCGGTAATCAGCGAGCGCCTGTTTAAAAAGTACATAGGCTGGCTGGATAAGGGCAAGCGGTTTGACACCCTGTTTGCCTGGGCAATCTTTCTTCCGGTTGCGCCTGATGACTTTTTATGTATGCTGGCGGGAATCTCCAATATGTCGTTTAAAAAGTATGTGCTGATTATTCTTTTGTGCAAGCCGCTTTCAATCCTTTTATACAGCATCGGGCTTACAACTCTGCTGCAGTATATTGCAAAGATGCTCGGCGGCTGAAGCCTATCACTAAAGCCTTTTAGTGCGTTCGCTTATTGCGGATGCACTTTTATTTTGCGGCAGTTTTCTTGATATTTTAAACATACTCTGCCCTATCAGCTTATTAAATTTACACAAAAATTACACGAAGCGTGGTGTTGCGTTAAAATAGGGTTGCTTTTGCACACAGGATGTACTATAATGCTTTTTGTTCCACCTCTTTTGTAGCTGTGGGGCGGACAAGCTGAATATCAGGACGATTAGCTCAGTTGGTAGAGCATCCGCGTCACATGCGGGAGGTCGCGGGTTCGAGTCCCTCATCGTCCACCAGGGGTGCTGTCTTCGCAATAGTGGGGGCGGCATTTTTTTGCGTAAAAAAGCTTGATAATTTTGGCTTTTAAACTATTATTATTTGTGGTAGAATATAGAGGTTATGATTGGAAGCCTGAAGTCAGGCCGTTTGAAAGGAAAGACTGCCATGCAATACACCTTTTCAGATAAAATCGCCACGTTGCAGCCGTCGGCGATCCGCGAGATATTAAAGTTCACCGCCGACCCGCAGGTGATCCCCTTCGCCGCGGGCAACCCGGCCCCCGAGGCCTTCCCCACGGCGCTGGTGGGCGAGATTACGAGCGAGATCTTCGCCGAGCGTCCCATCGCGGCCTTGCAGTACAGCATTACCGAGGGCTACCCGCAGCTGCGCACCATGCTCAAGGACATGCTCAAATCCCGCTACCATGCAGGCCGCGACAGTGACGAGCTGATTATCGTTTCGGGCGCGCAGCAGGGCGTGGAGCTTGCCACCAAGGTGCTGTGCAACGAGGGCGACACCGTCATCTGCGAAAAACCAAGCTTCATCGGCTCGTTAAACTCGTTTAAATCCTACAATACTCATCTGGTGGGCATTGAACTTCAGGACGACGGCATTGATCTTACCGCGCTGGAGGATGCTCTTAAGGCCAATAAAAACGTGCGGTTTATCTACCTCATCCCCAACTTCCAGAACCCCAGCGGCAAAACCATGAGCCTTGAAAAGCGCAAGGCAGCCTATGCGCTCGCCAAGCGGTACGGCACCATGATTCTGGAGGATAACCCCTACGGTGACCTGCGGTTTGAGGGCGAGGATATCCCCTCCATCAAATCGTTTGATGAGGACGGTATCGTAATCTATCTCGGCAGCTTTTCCAAGGTGCTTTCACCCGGCCTTCGCGTAGGTTATGTCTGCGCGCCGGGGCCGATTGTGCAGAAGATGGTGGTGGCAAAGCAGGCCTCCGACGTGCACACCGGCATCCTTTCGCAGATGATCTGCGCCGAGTTTCTAACCCGGGTGGATTATAACGCACATATCGCGCACCTGCAGCAGATCTACCGCAAGAAGTGCGCGCTGATGCTCGGCGGCATGGACGCGGGCTTTGGCGGCAAGGTGGATTACACACGCCCGCAGGGCGGCCTGTTTTTGTGGTGCACCCTGCCGAAAGGCAGCGACATGATGGGCTTCTGCACCGAGGCAGTTCACCGCAAGGTGGCGGTGGTGCCCGGCAGCGCGTTTATGACAAGCGACAAGGATGAAACCACGTCCTTCCGCATGAACTTCTCCACCCCCACCGACGAGCAGATTGAAAAGGGTGTAGACATCCTCTCCAAGCTGATTCGCGAGAGATTCTGATATAAGATTTACACACATGAATATATAATAGAAAGGCACGAACAACCATGCCAGAGATTGAAGCTACCGCAAAGCCCGAAAAAAAGAAGATCATCTTCAGCGGCATACAGCCCACGGGCGTGTTTACGCTGGGCAACTATATCGGCGCCATCCGCAACTGGGTGAACCTGCAGGAGGAATACAACTGCATTTACTCGGTGGTGGATATGCATGCCATCACCGTTCGGCAGGACCCTGCCACCCTTCGCCAGCAGACGCTTTCCTCCTACGCACTGCTGCTTGCCTGCGGTATCGACCCGCAGAAGAGCCTTGTGTTCATTCAAAGCCACGTTCCCGCCCATGCGCAGCTTTCGTGGGCGCTGGGGTGTAGCGCACAGTTCGGCGAGCTTTCGCGTATGACGCAGTTTAAGGATAAAAGCCTGAAGCACGCCGATGATGTAAACGTCGGCCTGTTCACCTACCCGGTGCTGATGGCCGCCGATATCCTGCTCTACCAGACCAATCTGGTGCCGGTAGGTATCGACCAGAAGCAGCACCTGGAGCTTGCGCGCGATATTGCTATCCGCTTTAACGGGCGCTACGGCAACACCTTCGCCGTCCCAGAGCCGTATATCCCCAAGATGGGCGCCAAGGTAATGTCGCTGCAGGAGCCCACCAAGAAGATGAGCAAATCCGACGAGAACGCCAAGGCCTTTATCTCGATACTGGACAGCGCCGACACCATTATTAAAAAGTGCAAAAGCGCCGTTACCGACAGCGAGGCCCGCGTTTGCTATGCCGAGGGCAAGGACGGCATTAACAACCTTATGACCATCTACTCGGTGGTAACAGGCAAGAGCCTTGAGGAGATCACCGGCGAGTTCGACGGCAAGGGCTACGGCGACTTCAAGCTTGCGGTTGGCGAAGCGGTAGCCGAGCATCTGCGCCCTGTGCGAGAGGGGCATGAGCGCCTGATGAAGGATAAGGCTTACCTGGAGCAGTGCTACACCGAAGGCGCCGAAAAAGCCGCACACTTTGCAAAGCGCACCCTTGAAAAAACCTATCAGAAGCTCGGGTTTGTAAAGGGCGTGCTGTAAGTTTATAGATAATCATCAATATACAGCCTGCATCCAAAGGGATGCGGGCTGTTTTTCATGTAGGGGCGAACTGTGTTCGCCCGCGTTCTCTGTGTTCTACGTTGGGGGGTGCACGGGTGATTATCAATCGCCCGCAGAATTCATCCGACCATGGTGGGGCGTAGGGGCGCGCATCGCGCGTCCGCGGTCTCATCGTGCGCTGTACTCCGATAGCTCCATTAACGACTCCGGCAGATGGTCAATCCCTTGAAACTCCGGCACCGAAATAGAGTGGATAGTCTGTCGAATCTCGGGCGCTACATGGGTAACACACATCTGGTTTTCACCGCCGATGCTCCGGCAGTCGTCCTCAATCAGCACGTCTGGTCGTATCTGCTCCACCAGCTCGTGGTACTGCTGCCCTCTTGCCCGAAAGTACAGGCGGCTGCCCGCAAAACCATATCGCTCCAGCAGCGCCTGAACCCCTTGAACCGCCTTCCGCGATTTCCGTGAGGTGATATACTGTATATCCGCCCCCTGCTCCTGCCACAAGCGGATAAGACTGACGCAGCAGCCGATAGGCACATATCGCGAAACGCTGAAATGCTCAAGGGCATTCCGCGGGCCGAGCACCGTACCCTCAGTAAAGATGAGGACCTTTACCCCCACGCTTTCTTCGCTTAGTTGGATATAGGGCATTACCGCTTCTCCTTCGTCGCTATATATTGACAATCGTAAATGTACTGCTAAAACCCTTCGGCAAAGCGCAGGTCTACCAGCTCCACCGGTACACCCGAAAGTGCTGCAAGTTCATCCATACTCAGCAGCTCGGGGCGGGTATTCTGCGCCTCCGCCTCATCAATCAGCAGGGCGGCACAGAAGATATCGGCCTCTCGCTCAAACCTCGGGCAGTAAAAGAAGGTGTCGCGCAGCAGCTCCAGCACGTTATAATCGGTATGCAGCAGCGCGTGTGCCAGCTCATGCGCACAAATTACCCGTAAGGCATCCTCATCCAAGGCATTGTTCAGGTATATAAATTTATATCCGTCTATATATTGGTAAAACCCTTCCACCGTCTTGGGAAGCTCGGTGTAAACAACATGTACCCTAAGCTCCTCACACAGCTTAAACGGGTCGCGGGTATAATATTTTTGAACCAGCGACCGGGCAAGTTCGATAATCCTATCCATCTGCTACCTTTCCGCGGGCAAAACGCTGTTCTATCCCGTTCGGAATACAACAGATCAGCCGCCCTTTTCGCCGCGCCTGTTTTGGTTATATTCGGCGGCCAGCTGTGCACCAAGCTCCAGCGCCGCGATAATCTTCTCCGCCCCTTCGGCGTCAATGGGTTTGCCGTGGAACATCAGCGCCTGCTGGCCTAACAGCCTCTCGCGCATCTGGGTAATCATATCCTCCAGCCGCAGCACCGCGCCGTCTTCATTCCGCGTGCCACACAGCAGATAGTTGGCATCCACCTCAAAAACCTCGCACATCCGTATCAGTATGCTGCTGTCCGGCTCACGTCTGCCCTGCTCGTACATACCCACCGCACTGGCCGAAACCCCCAGCCGTATGCCCAGCTGTGCCTGTGTCAGACCTCGTTTTAAACGGAGTGCCTTCAATTTTTGTGCAAACATATATTCTCACCTCACGGCTACTATAGCACAGGTTCCATAAAAATGCAATAGATCAAAAAATATAAATTTGTTTTTGCCTCATGTAATCCCTTCAAAATGCGATTATTAAAGGATATACAGGTGCTTTGTTCTTGAATTAAGGTAATTCCATCCATCTTGACATCACACATTTTGTGTGATACCCTAGAAATTGAAAAGAACATATGTTCTATACTAACCGATAGACTGGAGGTGCAGGGGAATGAACTGCACATTATTCGAGCTGGGGCACCAGTATCTTTACGAGAGCAACAAGGTAAACGCCAGAATCCGCCAGCTTCGCGCCCAGCTGAAAACCGCGCCGCTCGGTGAGCTGCGGGGGTTGGAGGAACGCATCGACCTGTTGTACCGCGAGCATTCCGACCTGCGCAAAACCGGGTATTACTTAATCAACTATTACGATAGGGGGCACGCAGATGTACAAAAGCTTTCAGGCTGATTTCAACGACAGTGTCGCCGCCTCCATCTCGTTTTCCGCTTATCAGCAAAACCGCGGCATCACCAACGATGAGCTGCGCTGGTGGCTGCGCGAGGCGGTACTCAATGAGGTGGAAAAGGGGCTTACCGGGCGGCAGTATGAGCTGCTGACGCTTTACTACTTCCGCGGCTACACCATGCCGCAGCTGGCTGAGCGTTTCGGCATCAATAAATCCACCGTATCGCGCGGGCTTGCGGGGGCCAGAAACCGCATTAAAAAGCGTGTTCTGCGCAGACTAAAGGCCGAAAAGAACGGCCTGCCGCTGCTTTAATATCACTAAGCCGGCTGCACGCCCTCAGCAAAACTCGGCAAGTGCAGCTTTCTCCTTGCGCGTTAGCTTGTTTACAACATATCGGTAGGAATGATTAATCATCTCCCAAACCTGCTCGTCGGCAACACCCTTATCAAGGTAAACGGTATTCATGTACGGCTTTAGCCTGTCTGGGCAATGGTAGCCGGGGATTACAATGCCGGGGTACTGCCGGCGGTAAAAGTCGGCGAGCATCGGCTCACAGCTTAGCGATATCTTATGGTTTTCCGGCATAGGGTAAAGCTGCATAAACAGCTTGCCGCATACCTTATAGCAGGCCGGGATCGGCCCGAACGGATAATCCTCATACGCGCCCGGCTTCGCAAGACAATAGCGGATGATATCTTCATTACTCAACCTAGGTACCCCCTGTTTATAAAGCAAAACCCTCCGTTACCCTCGGGTAACGGAGGGAGCTTTTATTGGGTATTCACACCGCCTGCCGCTATCAGCAGCAGCCTTACTTCGCTATCAGCGACGTAACGTTTTGCAACAGTCCGGGAACGGTTACGAGCACTAAAAAGATTACCGTGAGCAGCAGCATAAGGATAACCGGGGCGCTCTTGAACAGCCCAGAGAGCTTCTCGCCCCTTGTAAGTATCGTGCAGCCGTTGCCAAGGCTCAGCTTATGCCTATAGTTTACCAGTGTTACAATAATCAGCACGATACCCGCAATCAGCACCGCCATTACCAGCAGGCCGATGATTGCGACCAAACCCAGTCTTTCGGGAGAATAGAGGCTGCTGATGGTAATACCAAGAAAGTTGATAATAAGATGCATCAGCATGCACGGGATAACCGAGCCGGACTTAATGAACACCATACCCAGCACAATACCCAGCGCGGTGGCATAGAGCATCTGTGCAACACTGCCGTGGGCAAACCCGAACAGCACCGCCGAAACCAGCACCGCAAACCAGTTGCCAAAGGGCTTGAGTGTGGAAACCAGCCCGCCTCTGAACAGCAGCTCCTCAAAGATCGGCGCCGCTAAAACAGCCCATACATAGTTCAGCGCAATACCCAGCGTCCCCTTGGGCATATTCAAAATGGGGTTGCTGTTAAGTACCTGCTGCAGCGAACCGGAGGCGACAATCATTACAACGGTTGCAATCAGGTTTACACCAATGGTTACCGTATAGCCCATCGGCACTGCCGCCGCAAACTCCTTGCCCGACATCCGGCTTTTGGCAAAGAGCGCCTTGAACCGGCCCTCTTTAAACATCCCCAGCGCCCATAAGGCTATGGGGGTTGCGACAAAGTAAACACCCACCGCAGAAAGAGCCAGATCAACAATCTGCAGCATACTGTCCGAAATTCCCGCAGCCTGCAGGCGTTTCGTCACAATCACATCAATCAGCAAAAAGATTAGCCTTAAGCCCACCCAGATTGAAACCGCGGTTCCTACCCTTGCTGCCGCCTGTGCAAGCTCAAAGCGCTTCTGCTCTTTATCGGTACCCTGTCCGCTCAATAGAATGTCCTCCATAATAGTAACTATTCCTTTCTCGCAAGTTCAAAAGATATATCTTTCAAACTTCTCCCCTTAATTATTACTAGATGCTGTAACGATAGATGAGCCGCCTGCCCACAACGGTAAGCGCCGCTATCAATAAAACCGCTGCCGCACCCAGTGCAAGGTTCGCGGTAAGCCGGGTGCTCTGCGGAATGGTTTCATACAAATCTATACCCTTTGGCAGCAGCATGAATAACGCCGAAACCGCTAAAATCGGCGCCGCCATCATCTTCGCGCCGTAGCGTAACAGCACATAGGCAAATATCCTGCCAAGCGCAGCAAACAGTAAAAACGATGCTGTCAAAACAAGCGCAAGCCCCGCTATCATGAGTGCTTTCTGCTGCATCTTTTCTGTTATAACGCCTGTCTGCGAGAATGAAAAAAGTAAAACAACGCCTGCACTTAAAAGCGATATCAGCGCGGAAGCAACCGTATATGCCAGTGTTAAAACAAACGAGCTGCGCAGGTACGCCTTGCGCGTCATACCCAGCCCTACAGCGCCGGTATACCCTACAGTATACATCATCAGGCAGCAGAATAAAACCACCCATATGTTAAGAATCATGCCCCCGAGCGGTACAATAATGAATGCCGTGGCGGCTTCCTGCTTATCAGGCAGTATCAGACCGGTAATCAATATCGCCAAAAAGCCCAGCAGCATAAGCCCGAGGCACACCAGCATGGTAATCACGGTTCCACGGTTTACTGAAAGTACTTTTTTAAAATCTTTTATCATAAAAGCCCCAGCCTTTCCTTATACATTCAGCTTGCGAATCTGGGGATATGCAATACCGTACAATGCAAGGCCCAGTACTGCGGCACCGCCCAGCAGCATTGCAACAACGGTATTGCTGAAGGTTAGCGTCAAACTGTTTTCGGTAAACACAGCAACCGAAAACCCGCCGCACGCGCCGCCCAGAATTACCAGCACTATGGCTGCGATATAAAACACCTTTCGCCCGAACCGTCCCATTAAAATTCCAAGCAGGGTGCCGACTCCTAAGGCAAGCATGCTCAGGCAGATTGCCGGCAGCAGCACCTGTGTTGAAAGCGCAAGCCTTCCAAGCTCAACCGCCGCATCGCGCCTGATGAAATAGAATAAGGCCGAGGTTAACAGCAGCGAGCCTTCGGTACAAACCGTGAATGAAATAAAAGACGAAATAATGTTGCTGAAATAGAATACTCGCCGGGTGCTGCCCATGCTGATATAGGTGGGCAGGTAAATCAGTACGCGTGTCATACTTAAGGTAAGGTAGCCTGCCGGCATGGCGATTAAAACCATCAGCAGCATAAACGACTGCCCGCTCTCAAACGTACTGCCGCTTAGTGATAAAACGGTAAATATCACCGGTACTATCAGGCAGAGCATTAACGCTTGCCTAAGCATATCGCAAAAATCAGTTTTTAGCTGCTTTATAAATAAATTCATTCTTAATCACCCCTTAAGCCAGCGCCGGAGCGGCAGCATTTGCGGTGCTTTCATACTGCTCGGTAAGGTAAACAAAAATCTTCTGCAGGCTTACGGGCGAAACATCTACATCATACTGCTCAAACTGTTCGTTGCCGTTCAGCCTTACGCACACGGTAAGACTCTTGCCTAAGCCCTCGCGGTGTACTACCTGCAGCCCTTTGATGGCCTCGCTTACGGTGTCTTCCCTGCCGCTTACATAGGCATACTGCGCGCGCAGCTCCTCGGTGTTTCGCTTAAGCATAATCCTGCCCGCATCCACCAGCACCACCTCTTCAAACACATTGCTGGCTTCATCAATAATGTGGGTGGAGATGATATAGGTACGGGGGTTTTCCATATAATCATCCAGCAGCAGCTGATAAAACTTCTCACGCATCATCACGTCCAGGCCCGCCACCGGTTCATCCAAAAAGGTAATAGGCGCGCGAGAGGCAAGCGCTATGATGATGCTCACCATCGAAAGCATACCTTTTGAAAGCTTGTTGATCGGCTTTTTGATGTCGAGCTTGAACTCCACCAGCAGCCTTTTGGCATATTCCTCATCCCAGTTGGGGTAGAAGATTCTCGCAATGCGGAAAAGCTCCTTTACCTTGCGGGTATCCGGCCCAAAGGCGGTAGAGGCGCTTAGCTCGCGCGAGAAGCAGATCTTCTCCATTACCTCGCTGTTTTCCCACACCGGCAGCCCATAGGAGGAAACACTGCCCTCGTCGGCAAAGTTCTGCCCCGCAAGAATACCCAGCAGCGTGGTTTTACCCGCGCCGTTTCTGCCAATCAGCCCGTAAATCTTGTTTTCATCCAGTGTTAAATCCACGCCGTTTAGGGCGGTTGTTTTTCCAAAACGCTTTATAACCCCGTTGCACTCTAAAACTGTAGCCATTGTAAACTTTCCTTTCATCTCTCTAAAACTCATAGAGCCCCGCTAAAAACATTGCTTATACCAATCTCATAAGATAGCGCTACTGCCCTGAATGCTGCACCCGCTTAATCATCTCAACCAGTTCCTCGGTGTCAATATTCAGCTGCCTGGCCTCTCGCACCAGCGAAACCACATACTTTTCGTAAAAGCCTTCCTTGCGCTTTACAATAATCTGGCGTTTACCGCCTTCGGTTACAAACATACCGATCCCCCTCTTCTTAAAAAGAATTCCCTCGTCAACCAGAATGTTTACGCCCTTTGCCGCCGTTGCGGGGTTAATCTTATACAATGCCGCCAGCTGGTTGGTGGAAGGTATCGCTTCGCCCTCTGCGAGTATATCTCTCAGGATATCGTCTTCGATCTTTCTTGCGATTTGAATGTATATCGATTGTTCCGTATTCAGATTAGTGTTCAATCCATTAGCACCTCCTGATGCCCACCTCATTAGTCAAGTGGTTCATTACTTATGTAACTAACTATATATCCTCTTCCACGGTTTGTCAATAGGCTTTCAGAATTATTTTTTCTTTTGCTTGCAATTTCAAATAAATATGCTATATTATAGATACAGTTAAATAACTGCTAATTGGGAGTAGTTTTAAATCTCAAATCAACAAGCATGGGCCTTTGGGCTCTGGTTTGAGGTCCGTAAGGTAACAAGACTTTTAGCGTGTTTCGGGCTTTCCCCGCTTCACGTTAAGGTCTTTTTTTATTATCCTCCATTTGAAATGTTAATGGACAGTAATCACGGAATAATAAAGGTATGTTCCCCTTGGCTGATTCAACAAACGGTTACATAATCAAAGGAGAGTTATTATGTTCGAACAGAAATCCGTTCAGCAGGCCTGCGAGGTGCTGCAAACCAACCCCGCAACCGGCCTTTCGGCAGACGAGGTGCAAAAGCGCCTAACCCAAAACGGGCCGAATGAGTTTGCCGAAAAAAAGCCAAAGTCCAAGCTGATGATGTTTTTAAGCCAGCTTAATGACCCGATGATCTTCATCCTGTTTGCGGCAGCGGCAATCTCTATTTTTTTGCGGGAGTTCAGCGACGCGTGCATCATCCTCGCGGTGGTGCTGCTAAACGCCTTTGTGGGCATGACACAGGAGGCCAAGGCCGAGCAGGCCTTACAGGCGCTTAAAAAGCTCTCGAGCCCATCCGCGCTGGTGAGGCGCGGGGGAAAGCTATTGGATATCCCTGCGCGGGAGCTGGTGCCGGGCGATGTGGTAATACTGGATGCCGGGCGCGTGGTGCCCACCGATCTTCGGCTGCTTACCGCGGTAAACCTCAAGGTGGATGAATCGGCGCTCACCGGTGAATCGGTGCCCAGCGAGAAAAACGCCGAGTTTACCGCCGAGGGCGAGATCGGCATCGGCGACCGTATAAACATGGCCTACTCCTCCACCAGTATAACCTACGGGCGCGGCGAGGGCGTTGTTACCGCCACCGGCATGAATACCGAGATCGGCCGCATCGCCCAGATGATCAGCAGCAATAAGGATGAGATGACCCCGCTGCAAAAGCGCCTGGCCGACCTTGGCAAGCTGCTGGGTATTCTGGCGGTGGTTATCTGTGCGCTGATGTTCGGCATCGCGGTGCTGCAGCAGCGCGATATCCCCGAGATGCTGCTTACCGCCATCTCGCTTGCGGTGGCGGCTATACCTGAAGGCCTGCCCGCGGTGGTAACCATTGTGCTCGCCTTAGGCGTTTCACGCATGGTAAAGGTAAACACCATCGTGCGCCGCCTGCCCTCGGTTGAAACGTTGGGCGCGGTGAGCGTGGTATGCTCGGATAAAACCGGCACCCTTACCCAAAACCGCATGACGGTGGAGCAGGTGTACTCCGGCGGCGCACTCAAGCCCGCCTCGCAACTTACCCCCGATGGTGCCGACCGGCTGCTGCTGGAGGGTTTTATCCTGTGCAACGATGCCTCCGTCAAGGGCAGCGCGCGCATCGGCGACCCTACCGAGATCGCACTTCTGGATATGGGCGACCCCCTGGGGCTTGCGCGTGAGGAGCTGGAGAAGCAGTTTTCGCGTATCAACGAGCTGGCGTTTGATTCCGACCGAAAGATGATGACCACCGTGCACCGCGCGCCCGACGGCAAGCTTGTGGCCTACACCAAGGGCGGCATGGATGTGCTGCTGGCCCGCTGCGACGGAATTATTGAAAACAGCCAGAAGCGCACGCTTGCCGACAGCGACCGCAAGGCGATAGAAGAGGCCGCGCGCAGGATGGCCGAAAAGGCCTTGCGCGTGCTGGCCCTTGCCGTAAAATACAACGACGACAGCGCCACAGAGCAAGGTCTTGCGTTTGTGGGGCTGGTTGGCATGATCGACCCGCCGCGCCCCGAGGCGAAAGACGCCGTTCAAATGTTCAGAAATGCGTCGATACGCACGGTGATGATTACCGGCGACCACAAAGACACCGCCTTTGCCATCGCGCGGGACTTAGGTATTGCGCACAACAGCGGCGAGTGCATCACCGGCAGTGAACTGAACGCCCTTACGCAGGAGCAGCTCAACGAGCGTGTGGAGCACCTGCGCGTGTTCGCCCGTGTATCGCCCGAGCATAAGGTGATGATTGTAAAGGCGTTCCAGTCACAGGGCTACATTGTTTCGATGACCGGCGACGGTGTAAACGATGCGCCCTCGCTCAAGGCTGCGGATATCGGCGTGGCGATGGGCATTACGGGCACCGACGTTGCCAAGGGAGCCGCGGACATGGTGCTAACCGACGACAACTTTGCCACCATCGAAAAGGCGGTGGAGGAAGGCCGCAACATCTACGGCAACATCAAAAAGACGGTGCTGTTTTTGCTTTCGTCCAACTTCGGCGAGGTAATGGCCATGTTCACCTCCATTGCGCTGGGGCTGGCCTCGCCGCTTAAGGCAATTCATATCCTGTGGGTAAACCTGATTACCGACTCGCTGCCCGGCCTCGCCCTTGGGGTAGACAGCAAGGATAAGGAGATTATGAAGGCGCCGCCCCGCAACCCCGGCGAAAGCCTGTTCGCGCACGGCGGCTTTGCCCTTACGCTGTTTTACGGTGCCGTAATCGCCGCCATCACCCTCTGCGCGTTTTTGTTCCTGCCCGTGAGCTTGCTGCTGCAAAACGGCACCGCCGTTACCCTTGAAAGCATTAAGGGTATATTTGCCGCTGATAATATCCTAACCCGCTCGCAAACCTACGCATTTGTGGTATTGGGTATATCGCAGCTGTTCCACGCCATCGGTATGCGCAACCTTGATAAATCAATCTTCCGCATGAACCACCTGAGCAACCGCTTGATGATTCTGGCCTTCTTTGCGGGGCTACTGCTGCAGATTGCCGTTACCGAGCTGCCGTTCTTAACCGTGCTGTTCGGCACCACACCGCTTTCACTGCTCGAATGGGTGAACCTGCTGCTGATTTCGATGGTACCGCTGGTGTTCCATGAGATGATTGTACTCATACGCTTTATTGCAAGAAAGGCAAAGGCTGCAAAATAATTCTAACGTAAAATCCACTCGTGCTGCATAATCACACATATATCTGGGGATACGTTGTAGGGGCGCGCATTGCGCGCCCGCGGTTTCAACACAGACTGGATAATATCCGCGGGAGGCCAATGGCCGCCCCTGCAAAACCGCGAATTTTCTCTCTTCATCCGCTTAATTGTCCCTTGAATGGTTCTTCCCGCTATTGACAATACTAATACTGATTAGAATTGTGATGACGCAGGAAGAAAACTTGTTTTCTCTTGCGTTTTGGGAGGGACAGCTTTCGGATGATGAAAAGGGCAGGAGTACGCAGGCTAAAGGTATTCTCTATCGCCTTTGGGGTATCGGTGGTTATTTTATCGCTGATATTCATTCCCATCATGCTTGAAGTCAGCCCGCTGCGGGATTATACTCCCTCCTCGAGCATCCCCAGCAGCGCGGCGCCGATTGCCTATACCCCTGTGGTATCCGATAACCTCACTGCGCTTGTTATCATCACCGAGGCCGGCAAGGCGCGCTACTTTTTGCTGGTACGCTTTAATCCTGTCAAGGGCCAGCTGCCCGTAACCTCGCTGCCCTACAATATGCAGGTAAGGGCGGGCGGAAAAAACAACACCCTTCAGGGCTACGATGCCTACGGCGGCACGCTTGAGGTAAAACGGATTGTGGAGGATGTGTTGGATATCAACATCAGCCGAACCGCCAGGCTTAGCACCGAGAATTTCATCAAGGCTGTGAACACGCTGGGCACAGTGAAATATACCATCCCGTATACGCTCATCTATAAAAATGTAAACGCCAACATCTATATCAACATTCCCAAAGGCAATCAGGTGCTGGACGGCCACGCGGTGTACGATCTGTTCCGCTACCCGAGCTATACCGAGGGCGAGGCGCACCGCTACAAGGTACAGAGCGATGTGCTCGCGGCACTTATAAACCAGCGCCTGAACGACTGGCTGATTGCACACAGCGACAGTGTGTTTAAAACCCTTATCAATCTTGCCGAAACCGATATCTCGCACAGCGACTACGCCAAAAGCCTGCCCATGCTGCGGTATTTCGCCACCCAGCTCTACGAGCCTGCGGTGCCGGTATTCCCCGCCGGCCAGTTTAAAAGCGAAGGCTTTTTGCTTTCGCAGAAATCGCTCGATGCACTGAAGGGGTACTATGGCGGCGCAGAAGCAACCTCGTTGGGTGCCTCCTCGGTCGAAACGGAATCTGAAAATCCGGTTAACCCCTGAGGTTTAAAACCCTTCGGCCAGAAAAATGCAGGATTTATTCTTTTGAATTTCATTTTTAAAACCTGCCTTTGCAATTAGTATAAAAATATTGATACAGTTTTAACAGATTGGTTATTGATTTCTTTACGAAAACAATCTATAATGTTAGTTGTGGGAAATTTGAATGTTCCGTTAGTTTTCGGCTTTTATCTCGCTAAAGGCAAAAAGTGCAGAAAGATTCAGCCTGTTTATGGTTTTTGCTCCTCGGGGGCCGGAAACTTCGGGTGTGCAATCTGTTTGCAATTTTACGAAAGTTTAACATTCATTTTTTCATTTCACAGTTTTAAAAACTACTCAAACCGGTCTTTGAAGAGAAGCACCAAAATTATGTACAAACCTATCTCAAAAAGATTGGTACCCACGGCTTGCCTCGGCGAGCCCTCGCATCCGGCGGTAGTTTTTACAATACTATAGAACTTGCATCTGAGTTCTGAAGTCCCATGTTTTGAAAGGAGAAAACAGGATGACTAACAACAAACACGTTCTGAGCTGGATTGAAGAGATGAAGGCTCTGGTAAAGCCCGCCAATGTGGTATGGATTGACGGCAGCGAGGAACAGCTCAAGCAGATTCGCGCCGAAAGCGAAGCAAAGGGTGAGATGATAAAGCTCAACGAAGAGAAGCTGCCCGGCTGCTACCTGCACAGAACCGCTATTAACGACGTTGCCCGCGTAGAGCATCGTACCTTCATCTGCTCCAGGAAGCAGGAGGACGCAGGCCCCACCAACAACTGGATGGACCCCAAGGAGGCCTACGAGAAGCTCGGCAAGCTGTTTGACGGCGTGATGAAAGACCGCACCATGTACGTTATCCCTTACTGCATGGGCCCCATCGGTTCACCCCTTGCCAAGATCGGCATCGAGCTTACCGACTCTACCTATGTTGTACTCAACATGGACATCATGACCAGAATGGGCAAGCCCGCGCTTGATATGCTGGGCGATTCCAACGACTTTGTACGCGGCCTGCACTCCAAGGCGGATATCGACGAAGAGAACCGCTACATCTGCCACTTCCCCGAGGATAACGCAATCTGGTCGATCAACTCCGGCTACGGCGGCAACGTGCTGCTGGGCAAAAAGTGCTTTGCGCTTAGAATCGCCTCCTATCAAGGCAAGAACGAGGGCTGGATGGCTGAACATATGCTTATCCTGGGCCTTGAAAACCCCAAGGGCGAAGTAAAATATATCGCTGCCGCGTTCCCCTCTGCCTGCGGCAAAACCAACCTTGCCATGCTCATCCCCCCCGAGGTTTACCAGAAGAAGGGCTACAAGGTTTGGACGGTTGGCGACGATATCGCGTGGATCCGCATCGGCGCCGATGGCAGACTGTGGGCTATCAACCCCGAGAACGGCTTCTTCGGCGTAGCCCCCGGCACCAACATGAAGTCCAACCCCAACGCGCTGCTCTCCACCAAGAAGGGCACCATCTTCACCAATGTAGTGCATAACCTTGAAGACAACACCGTTTGGTGGGAGGGCTTAGATAAGAACCCGCCCAAGAACGCCATCAACTGGAAGGGCGAGAAGTGGGACAGCGCCTCCGGCGAAAAGGGTGCTCATCCCAACAGCCGCTTCACCGCTCCCGCCAAGAACTGCCCCTGCATCAGCAGCGAGTTTGAGTCCAAGCAGGGCGTTCCGCTTAGCGCTATCGTATTCGGCGGCCGCCGCGCCAAAACTGCTCCGCTGGTGTACCAGTCCTTAAGCTGGCAGCACGGCGTGTTTGTAGGCTCGATCATGGCTTCCGAGACCACCGCTGCCGCTACCGGCGCAGTAGGCGTTGTTCGCCGCGACCCGATGGCGATGCTGCCCTTCTGCGGCTACCATATGGGCGACTACTTCAAGCATTGGCTTGAGATCGGCGAGAAGCTGGGCGACAAGGCCCCCAAGATCTTTAACGTAAACTGGTTCAGAACCGACGACGAAGGCCACTTCATCTGGCCGGGCTACGGCGATAACATGCGCGTGCTCGAGTGGATTATCAACCGCTGCGAGGGCAAGGCCGACGCGGTAGAGACCCCCATCGGCTACGAGCCCAAGGCAGAGGACATCAACCTCGAGGGCCTCGATATCAACCTTGACACCCTCAAGGGCCTGCTGGGCGTAGACGTAAACCTGTGGAAGGAAGAAGCCAAGGGCATCCACGAGTTCTACGGCAAGTTCGGCGACAAGCTGCCCGCAGCCCTGAAGACAGAGCTTGCGAACCTTGAGAAGAGATTGGGTTAATCTCTGCACTGTAACCTTTTCGATATCCTCTACATCCTGAAAAGGCAGAAGTAGTAAACAATCAAAACCACCAGTTAAACTGGTGGTATGCACCAGCCCTAAAAGGGCATATTACTGGCACAGCGTCTCAAGACGCACTGAATGGTTCCGCCAACCGCATTACTATTACGGGCAGCCGCTAAAGCGGCTGTTCGTTTTTCATGCCTTTGTTTCCTTGCTACCCGTGAACGGGTCTATGTATTCTTTGAATGATATTTGATCTGAAGCTATGTCTTCTTGTAATTGGTTTTTGATATATTCTTCAATTACTTTTGCATTTCTTCCTACTGTATCAACATAATATCCTCTGCACCAGAAATGCCTGTTCCCATACTTATACTTCAAATTTGCATGCCTATCAAATATCATTAAAGA
>NZ_FNID01000041.1 GCF_900103835.1 Acetanaerobacterium elongatum
GGCGGAACCATTCAGTGCGTCTTGAGACGCTGTGCCAGTAATATGCCCTTTTAGGGCTGGTGCATACCACCAGTTTAACTGGTGGTTTTGATTAATAGACGCAATTCTATCCGGTAGGGATGCTTTTGGAATAATGCCTACCGGTGCGGGTAAATCCGCCTGTTATCAGGTGCCTGCTATATTGTTGCCGGGCATTACGCTGGTAATTTCACCGCTGATTTCCCTTATGAAAGATCAGGTTAATGCATTGGTTCAAACAGGGGTAAAGGCAGCATATATCAACAGCACACTGTCGTATAAGCAGTATGTTGAAGTGTTAAGGCGTGCGATGGATGGTACCTATAAAATCATCTACGTTGCTCCTGAGCGGCTTGTGTCAGACGATTTACTCAAACTTACAGAACAAATCAAAATATCAATGATTACCGTTGATGAAGCTCATTGTGTTTCCCAGTGGGGGCAGGACTTTCGACCAAGCTACTTGAAAATCCTTGATTTCATCAGTAAGCTTCCGTATCGTCCGATTATCAGCGCGTTTACTGCTACGGCTACAGCAGACGTTCGAGACGATGTGACTAGCATCCTCAAGCTTATAAACCCGAAAGTTGTTACGACAGGTTTTAATCGTCACAACCTATATTTTGAGGTTCAGAAACCGGAAAACAAGTTTGCGGCGCTGATCATAATACTGGAGAAGTTTCGTAACCGAAGCGGTATTGTATATTGTTCAACCAGAAAAACGGTTGAGGAGGTCTGCAATGAACTGAATAAGCAGGGGTATTCTGCTACACGCTACCATGCCGGCCTAGATGAAAACGAACGAACAAATAATCAAGACAGCTTTATCTACGACCGCAAGGCTGTGATGGTTGCTACCAATGCCTTCGGCATGGGGATTGATAAATCCAATGTATCCTTTGTGGTTCACTATAATATGCCGAAGGACTTGGAAAGCTACTATCAGGAGGCCGGCAGAGCGGGAAGAGATGGTGAGCCTGCAGATTGTATCCTGCTGTACAGTGGTCAAGATGTAAGGCTGAATCAATTCCTGATTGAAAACAGCAATGATGAAAATGATGAATTAGACCTAGAGGCTCTGGAACGAAAAAGGATAAAGGATCGAGAACGGCTAAAGGCAATAACATACTATTGTACAACCGCGAGTTGTCTTAGGGAGTATATATTAAAATACTTTGGAGAAAGCTCCCCTAATTATTGCGGTAACTGCTCTAATTGCAACAGCAACTTTGAACTGACGGATATAACCATTGAGGCTCAGAAGATTGTATCTTGCGTTTATCGGATTGAGCAGCGCGGGAAGTCTTTTGGCAAAGCTATGCTGGCCGATATTCTTCATGGCATCAAAAATGAGAGAATTAAGCGATTCAATATGGATACGATCTCGACCTATGGCATAATGTCCGAAATATCGGTTCAAAGAATTCGCACTATCATTGATTACTTAATAGAATATGGTTACTTGGAATTATCGAACGAGGAATATGCGGTAGTCCGGTCTATTAAAAAGTCTTTGGAGATTGTTCGGGACAAAAAGCCGTTGCAGATGAGGCTTGTTAAAGAAGCTGAGAAGGCGGTATCCACTAATAAAGTGGCTGTCAACGTTAAAGATGAAGAATTGTTCTCCGAATTAAAAAGGCTTCGAACCAAGCTTGCTGAAGAAGCCCACGTACCGGCATATATTATATTCACTGATGCTACCCTTCGTGATATGTGCGAGAAGCTTCCCACATCAAACGATGAATTGCTGGCGATTTCAGGGGTTGGGAAGGTTAAGCAGGAAAGATACGGTTGGCTGTTTATCAATGCTATTTTAAAATATCAAAACGATATGTTGATTATAAAATAATCAGCCATTCCAAATAAAAAAGCTTTTTACTCAATCGGTAGGCCATGTTGCTATTTTGTATAATAATTGTGACGAGCGGGAGGTAGCACTGATGATTGAGGGTATCTGTTTAGGAAATGTAATGGTTGACTGCGACGACCAAAATAAGCTGCGTGAGTTTTACGCAGAGCTTCTTGGTTGGGAGAGATGTGAACTATACGATCTTCCTGCTGTACGCAGCGAAAATGGCATTGTATTTTTGTTTATCAGCGAACCGGGATATGTGGTGCCTGTTTGGCCTGAACAGGAAGGTAAGCAGCAAAAACAGATGCATTTTGATTTTCAGGTACCCGATGTGTCTGCTGCTGTTAAGCAGGCCGAATCTTTAGGTGCAGTTAAGGCGCCGGAACAGTTCGGCGGCACCTATTTTGTAACAATGTTCGACCCTGCAGGACATCCCTTTTGTTTATGTAAAGCAGACTAGTAGTTTGCATTTCACAAACGCCGCCCGGTTTTGCCGAGCGGCGTTTGTGTTGTAGTAGATAAATAATTGCAAGATTAAATACAGGGTCGATATATGCTCTCTTCCCACCACCCCATGGCAACCCTGCCCGAGGCTGCGATATCGGGAACATCACTGATAGAAAGAAATACCAGGAACGAACCACCGGGCGGAAAGATGAGTTTTCCATTCTCGGTTTCAACCAGGGTTACTTCCGGCTGCCCTCGACGTACGAATGCTTTTATACCACCGCTTGGCTCACCCGTTACATTTGACGCCAGCTGAAGCTTTACCCTAGGCTTCGGCGCGGGAATAATAGCGGTGTTGGAAGGGGTTACATCCAATGAATCAATCGGTGTACCCGGTGGTACGGAGTTAAACCAGAATTGTGCACGAAATGGCGCAGTGGAGATATCGGTAACAGTCCAAACGTTTGCATAAAGGTTAACACCGGAATCCGGCGGATTGTATAGCCTTGCCCACGCGCTTGTTCCGTTGCCAAAGCTTAGATTATCAGCATAACCGATAAAGTAATTGCCTTTTAATGATTCATATAATTCCATCGGCACACTGACATTTTTACTGAAAGGGCATCGTCCGTTTAAGAATGGATGATAATCAACGTCAAACAATCACATCACCCTCAATATTTATTGTAACCTCATAGTCTATTCTATGTTTCAACAAAATTGGTGGTGCATTTAAAAGGGAATGACTTCACAAACATCTTCCTCACTTCATAAAATATAAGCAGAAGGGAGGGGGTATTTTGCCATTTAACTGTAACTGTATCCCGCAGTACCGCAAAGGAGATGTAGTCGTATCTTTGGCTAACCATCCACCGGAGGTT
This sequence comes from Acetanaerobacterium elongatum, assembly GCF_900103835.1. Classification (GTDB taxonomy): domain Bacteria; phylum Bacillota; class Clostridia; order Oscillospirales; family Ruminococcaceae; genus Acetanaerobacterium; species Acetanaerobacterium elongatum. The sequence goes on from NZ_FNID01000041.1 coordinate 3,199, forward strand.
GTAAGCGGCATGAGTGCAACCATTATCTCCCCACAGGTAGGAGCACTTTATGCGGTTAAGCTCCCAAGCGGAGAGCTGCATCGTTGGTTTTCAGGTTCTGAGCTGCAGCCAGTAAACGTAGCCCTGAACCGTGGCCTAAGAACGGGAGATTACGCGAGGATTATTTCAACTATCGGTCATCCGCCGACGGTGAATGAAGGTATGCTGGTGAAGGTTGTTAAGGTAATTCCACAAACCTGTTTCTATGATCTCAGGTTGGAAAATGGGGCATATCACCGCTGGCTTGCAGAAGATGAAATAACAAATCAAACATAATTATTATGGAAGCCGTTTCTATGGCTTCCTTTTTGTTAGGGCAGCGGCTTTTATCGTCACCTTCACACAGGCGCCGGCATATAATAGACGGGGACATAGTTGCTCAATGATCCTTCAGGAAGGGAATGATCATTTTTATGGGTTTCGGAATTGCTTTTGGTGGCGGGGGTACTCGCGGTGCCGCCCATGTTGGGGTATTGCTGGCTCTTACAGAGGCAGGAATGATACCGCGGGCAGTAGCGGGAACCAGCTCCGGTTCGATAGTGGCAGGCCTCTATGCTTCCGGCGTAAATATAATGAAGCTGAAAGAGATGGTTTATCACCTGGAGCGTAACGGTAAAGCCCTAATGGACCCTGATTATAAGGGGATATTCAAGGGACTGCTTCAGCTGCTTACAGGGCGTATGCCTTCTATAACGGGGCTCATAAAGGGAGATAAACTCGAGCAGTTTATCGCTCATTATACCCAGAACCAGTTTATCAAAGAGGCTCAGATGCGTGTGGTAATTCCGGCCGCCGACCTTGCAAGCGGGCGGACGGTTGTTTATACCAATAATACTTTGGGGCTGCCGGCCATAGAAGGCGTATTATGGCGGGATAATATCCGGCTTTCCGAGGCCATACGCGCTTCAACAGCCGTGCCGGTGGTTTTTCGCCCCAAAACATCGGGGGATTTTGTGCTGCTGGACGGTGGACTATCCGATAATCTTCCGTCGTACCTGCTTGCCGCAACCGGTGAGAAGAATATACTGGCTGTGGATATATCGCAAAATTACCGGCGCGATAAAGGGGAGAATCTGCTTGAGATTTCAACACATTCTCTCGCAATTATGAACCGCAGACTGAAGAACTGCACCAGTACGGGCGAGGAGCTACTTCTTAAACCTAAGCTGCCACAGCAGATGGGTATCCTGGATTTTGAATATATGTCCGGCTGTATGCAGGCGGGGTATGAAGGCGCCAAGCATATGATGCCGATTATCAGGGCGATGTTTACATAAGGCAGAAAAAATGGTATAAAGATAATAGGTCTTGCTTAATGATTCTTCAATTTGATTCATTCATATAAGCGAAACCTGGGACAGAATTAAATAATGGGATGTGTTACAATGAAAAAACTGGCCTTTTTTGACGCTAAGCCCTACGATAAAATCTGGTTCGACCAGCTTAAAGAAAGCTATAATTTTAAAATCAAATATTTTGAGAATAAGCTTAATGAAGATACCGCTGCAATGGCCGCAGGCAGCGATGGTGTAGTGGCCTTTGTTAACGATACGGTAGACGCCCCGGTTATTGAAACGTTATATAAGCAGGGTATTAGAATTCTTGCCTTAAGGAGCGCCGGCTACAACAATGTGGACTTTAAGGCCGCATATAACAAGATTCATGTAGTGCGTGTGCCGGCCTATTCGCCCTATGCGGTAGCAGAACATGCCATGGCGCTGCTGCTGACACTCAACCGCAAAATTCACAGGGCCTACAACCGCACACGTGACTATAATTTCAGCCTTAACGGCCTGACAGGCTTTGACCTTCACGGCAAAACCATCGGCGTTGTAGGTACCGGTAAGATTGGGCAGGTGTTCATTGATATCTGCCGCGGGTTTGGCTTGCAGGTGTTGGCTTACGATCCGTTCCCGGTTGAAGGTAAGCAAATTGAATATGTATCACTTTCGGAACTTTGCAGTAAAGCAGACATTATTTCGCTTCACTGCCCGCTCACCAAGGATACCCACCACATGATCAACAGTCAAACCCTTTCTCAGATGCGTGACGGAGTTGTAATTGTGAACACCTCGCGCGGGGCGCTGATAGACAGCGAGGCATTACTTGAGGCAATCAAGAGTAAAAAAGTTGGTGCTGCGGGCCTGGATGTATACGAAGAGGAGTCGGAGCTTTTCTTTGAAGACTTCTCCAATACGATTATCCAGGACGATATTCTTGCCCGCTTGGTTTCCATGCCCAATGTGATTGTAACCTCTCATCAGGCGTTTTTAACCAATGAGGCACTGCATAATATCGCGGAGACGACACTTAAAAACCTTAAGAGTTACTTTGACGGTGAAGAGCTTAAGAATGAAATCTGCTACCAGTGCGATAAAGCTCCAACCTGCGAGAAGAAACATGCGAACCGCTGTTTTTAGGAGAGTAGGTACAGGACATGATAAAATTAGCTCAACATCAGATGGTTAATATTGCGCCGCTGTTTTCTCATTCAACCGAAACGATGATATATACCTGTCTGCAAGGGCATATGGGAACTGCGTGGGCTGATAATGCAGATCATCCTGCCTGCGCACAGATTGTGGTTGCGGATATGTGCTTCTTTGCCGGTAATGCGAAGACCAAGGAATCGGAGGCACTGGTGAGAAACCTCCCACCGAAAGGGTTTAACAAAGATACGATATATGTAATTCCCCTGAACGATGAATGGTGTGAATTGATAGAGGCTATTCATCCTAACGGCCTTGAGAAATTCAGCCGCTACGCCATTAAAAAAGAAGGGGACAACTTCAACCGCGACCTGCTAAGAGCTTATATTAAGGCGCTGCCCTCTGAATATACCCTCAAAAGGTTTGACGAAGCGTTGTATCACGAGGCGCTTGGCAACGAATGGTCACGCGATCTGTGCGCCAATTTTGCCACAGCTGCCGATTACATAAAACGGGGCAGGGGATACGGCATCCTGCATAATGGGCGCTTGGTAAGCGGAGCGTCGTCCTATACCGTTTATGACGACGGTATAGAGATTGAAATTGATACGCTGGAGAGCTATCGGCGAAAGGGCTTGGCGCTTGTTTGCGGTGCTGCCTTGGTTTTAGATTGTATCGAACATGGGCTTTACCCGAGCTGGGATGCGGCCAATACCGCCTCGGTTGCATTAAGTGAGAAGCTGGGTTATCATTTTGATAAGGAATACACCGCTTACGCCATTCATTTTTCATAACAAAAAAGTACCTGTCGTTAGACGGGTACTTTTTTTGAAAGGGGAATACTTTTCACGCATATATCTGCATGGGGTTTTTTAAGTGCCCTTCGGCAAAGCTTATTAGGGTTTGCTGAATAAGCTGGTGACCGGTCTTGTTGGGATGTATTCCATCCTCACAGATTAGCTCCTTATAGTTGTGTTTATCTAAAAAGGCGGAACGAACATCAACAAACATTGCGCCGCATTCATATGCGATTCGGGTTGCGGTTAATGAATATAACTCTTGAAAACGATAAATCATCTGTACATCGCCAAGAAAACGAAGGATGTTTTGTTCGCTTAACCCGTTGCGGGTTATCCACTTTAAATATTTCTCACCGTCAATGGGTGGAAGTGACATCACAAGCGGGATAATGTTATGCTCTTTTAATTCCAAAATCATGCTACGGTAGATGCTTTCAAAAAGCTTGATAGGTGTATGCGGCTGGTGCTTGGCCTCGGGTGCGGCAGAAACCTCTTCCCAGTTATAATCACTATCGTTTCCGCCGTATTCCAGAAGCACCATATCGCAGGCAAGCCCCTTATCTAACGACTTTTTCAGCTGCTCATGCCCCTTTTGAATCGTGCAACCGAATTTGGAACGGTTATTAATCTCTACCGAGAAATCCTCTTTAAACAGCTCTGCGGTATTCTCGGCCATGGGGTAATACTTCTTGCTCTGTGCGTCAAGTAATATCCCTTTCATAATCGAATCACCGTAGATTTGTACCTGTTTTACAATATTCATAACGCTTTTCTGTCCTCCTGTGTCTAACAGTATAAAGCTTAATTATCGGTGGGTACCTAAAAAGAACAGTGCCACAGTTCCTGGCCCGGAGTGTGCACCGATTACCGGATCAACATAGTTGATTAAGACATCTTTTACATGCATACGTTCGCGAACCTGATTCTCAACATACTTTGCGTCCTCAATACAGTCGCCGTGTGTAATAAAGATCATCTGCTCCTCGGGGTTGATTGCGGTCTCTTGCATATGGTTAACCAGTGCATCCAGCGAATTCTTGCGTCCGCGTGCCTTTTCCATTAGTATTAATCTGCCCTCATTATCCATGTGCAATACCGGTTTAACACCTAAAATTGTTCCCAGCACCGCGGAACTTGCCGAAACACGACCACCACGTTTTAAAAAGAAAAGGTCATCAACCGTAAACCAATGGCAGAGGTGCAAGCGGTTATCCAGCAGCCACTGGTAAACCTCTTCTATGCTCTTATCTTCTCTGCGCAGCTCAGCGGCATGATACACCAATAAGCCTTCGCCAAGAGAGGCACCCAAGGTGTCGATATAATAGATTTTTCTGTCAGGATAGGAGCTTTTCAAATCCTCCAGCACCATGGAACCAACCTGGTAGGTACCGCTGAGTGCGGATGAGAAACCGATATAGAGAATATCCTTGCCGTTTTTGAGCAGTTCCTCAAAAACGGGCAGGCAGGTATTCATATCAATTAAAGAGGTGGTAATCTCTTCTTTGTTACGCATCATGGTGTAGAACGGCTTAAGGTCGGTAATCTTGCCCTTTTCGTAGCTGTAATACTCCTTACCGCTCACACGGAACATCAAAGAAAGGATATGCAGGCGATAACGGTCAATCATTTCCTCTGGCAGGTTGCAGGAAGAATCGGTTACAATCTCAAAGCTCATAATGGCCTCCCCCTATGTATGGTAATTACAATAACATCTAGTATTTAAAACTAGTTTATCATTTATTATATACCAAGTCAAGTGATTTTTAACACTGTTGAAATTATGGACATTCTGTGTTAAAATATAGATATTAGTATAACCATATTTGAAGTAAAACGATAAAAAGGAGTGAAAACAAGATGGACGATACCCTGCAGCAACAGCTGGAATCTTGGGCAGGAACCATCGTTTCATTTCATATACCGCGTTGGCATGAACTGCCTGAGTTGGATCTGTACATGGACCAGGTAATAGTGTTTTCCGAAAGGATACTCTCCAATTTCCCCGGCGATTCACCGTCCAAGCTCATTTCTCCTTCTATTATCAATAACTATGTGAAGCTGGATATTATCCCGCAGCCTGTAAAGAAGAAGTATTCCCGCACGCATATAGCATATCTGCTGATGATTTGCATCTTAAAGCAGGTGCTGCCGATATCTGCGATTACCGACTTAATCAGTTATCAGTTAAAAATCTCTTCTATAGAAGAAGTATATAATCATTTCTGTGCTGTGCAGGAGCAGGCTACTCGGTCTGCGGTAGAGCTTGCAAGAGATAAAGAACTTTTGAGTAAACCCGGCGAGGATAAACCAGAGCTTGCGTTGGAAACCTTGGTTCTGCAGATGGCCGCTGTTGCAAACTCCAGCAAAATCCTTGCGGAAAAGGTTATCAACCTGTGGCGAGAGCAAGAGGATGAAGCAGCCTCTGAGCAGGAAGCGGCCGATGAGAAAAGATCAAAGGCCAAAAAGTAAAGGCCTGCCCAAGCACGATTGTGCGGAGGCAGACCTAATGAATATAGTATTAAGCTTGCTTTGCTTTTTCGTTTTCTAATTGCGCGTAACAGTAATTGTAAAGCTCTTCGGTAGCCAAAGCAAATTTGGTAACCGAAAAACAATCCCCCTTAGGATATATATAGTAGGTGTCGTCCAGTGTGGAAAGGTCTATACAATCTCCTTTGCCGAGGTATTCATACTCTATATGGCAAGAATACATCGAGAGTGGTTCTTTATGAAGCTCAAAGGGGTTACCGCCGAAAGTACCGGTAAGCACAAAGCCGTTTAAGTTGTGCGTTAATTGCGCGTTGCCAAGAGGAATGTAACCTTTAGAGTTGGGAAGCGATTCCACCGTCACCTCACCACAGAATGAATAGGTTCCATTTTGTATATGCTTACGAACCTCACTGCGCTCAAACTCATACCAGTCAGGGATATGAGAGAACTCGGTATCTCCGTTTAAGGCGTTCAATTCTCCGTATTCTGTCATGCCCCAAATCTTCCCGCAATGCTCACACCAAAGCTGCGTACCACCGGAGTTCATTTTATACTCTGTCATGCAATGAGGGCACTGATATAGTACCTTGTGCAGCCCCTTGGCATTGTTGCGGTATTTGATTCGAATGGCATTTTTCTTTTGCCACGCATATTCATCATAAACAAATGCTTCATGAATACGCCGCTCAATTTCGCACACGGTTAGTTCTGCGGTTTCCTTCTGCGTTATAATCTGTGCCATATCCGCTTCAACGCGGTTGTTTCGTTTTGAAAGATTCCAGCAGGGCGAGTTTAGATAGTCTCCATGAATATTAAGCACTACAACCGGAACCTTTAAAAGCTTTACCAGCTTGCTTAAGGATTGAGGCAGTACCGCGTTAGTGCCAATCAAGGAGTACCTTGCTTCAGGATAGATTACCAGAATATCCTTATTTACCTCCACCACGTGTTTGATATGGCGGATAAGCTTGGTGTCATTTGTAAACTTCCGCTTACAGATACAGCCCACATTGCGCAGTAACCATTCACGGCCAATGAAACCGTCTATTGCAACCACATAATTAGCGCGGTGGGGAAAAATTGCAGCAGTAGTTACCTTAAAATCCATAAACGCCATATGGGTGCATAGCAAAAGGTAGGGAGGCTTTAGACCGCCCATATTTACCTTATGTATTTTTACACGGTGCAGCCACAGGGAAGGAAAGCTCAGCAGCCAGGCCAGCGGCTTTAGTACAGCCAACTGGCGCTTTGGTTTGGCTTTCATATCAAAACGCTTAATCTTTTCAGGCTGTGTGTTCATGTTAGCCCCCGTTACGTTTATTTAAGTTATAATGCAATGAATCATGGATTTATTACAGCATAACATATATATTTTACCAACACAACATAATTACTGAAAAGTGTGAGAAAGCACATAGAAATGAGTGATTAAGAATATGTTTAGCCGCTATTCAAATCTCTTTGATGATTGCCCCATTATCGCAGCGGTAAAGGATGAAGCGGGCCTTGAAAGCTGCCTTCAGTCAGAAAGCCGTATTGTTTTTGTGTTGTTTGGTAACCTGTGCAATATCGAAGAGATTGTAAAGCGCATTAAGCAGGCCGACAAAACTGCCATTGTACATATCGACTTAATTACAGGGCTTGCTGCTAAAGAGGTAGCTGTGGATTACATCAGCAGGCACACCGAGGCAGACGGGATTATCAGTACTAAGCCCGCGCTGATCAAACGAGCGCAGGAGCTTTCGTTAATAGCTATCCAACGCTTTTTCTTAATAGATTCCATTGCGTTTGAGAACATTATCAAGCAGATGGAAACCTGCAGGCCAGATTTTGTAGAGGTTCTGCCGGGCACAATGCCAAAGATTATCCGCCGCCTGTGTACCATGATCTCTGCCCCTGTTATTGCCGGTGGGTTAATTACCGACAAAGAGGATATCATCGCAGCACTGAATAGCGGAGCGGTTGCAATATCAACAACCAACCAAAGTGTATGGTTTATGTAAATGTGCTTGAATACCTATAATTTTAATGGTATAATAAACCTAAAGTGAATACTTTGCTGAGAGTTTTAGAGTCAGGCATGATGTGGCTTGCGGTGAGGCAGGCCTTGGGTGCTTGGCTCTTTTCGCGTCATAATAACGGCAAAGCGCAACGGATTAGTCTAAGTACCAGCAGAAAGGAAATGATTCAACGAATGTATGATGTAGCAATCGTCGGCGGAGGTATCTGCGGCTGCTCTCTGTTATACGAGTTAAGTAAGTACAACCTGAAAGCGGTATTAATCGAAAAAGAGAATGATGTGGCAATTGGTACAACCAAAGCAAACAGTGCTATCGTGCACGCAGGCTACGACCCGGAAAACGGAACTGCGATGGCCAAATACAACGTAGAGGGCAACCGTATGATTAAACAGCTGTGTGAACAGCTGGATGTGCCCTATAAGCAGATTGGTTCGCTTGTAGTTGCACTGAGCGAAGATCAGCTTGAAACCCTAAAGGTACTAAAGCAACGAGGAGATAAAAACGGAGTACCGGATTTAAAGCTTCTTAATCACGAGGAAACACTTGTATTAGAGCCCAACCTTAACCCAGAGGTAAAAGGAGCATTGTTGGCACCCACTGCAGGTATTATAAGCCCATGGGAGCTTGCCATTGCGCTTGCCGAAACAGCTGTAAAGAACGGCGCGGAGGTTTTGCTGCGCAGTGAGGTTGCAGAGATACAAAAGGAGAATGGTGTTTTCCATGTCTCTACAGGTGATAAAACGATTCAATCGCGATTTGTGGTGAATGCCGCTGGAGTATTGGCCGATAAAGTCAGCAGCTTGGCCGAAAAGGTATCTTCCTTTACAATTAGCCCGTCCAAGGGCGAGTACTACTTGCTCGATAAGAATCAGGGCAATATCGTTAGTCATGTAATATTTCAGTGTCCCACTGAATTAGGAAAAGGAGTTCTTGTATCGCCCACCGTACACGGCAATCTGATTGTCGGCCCAAATGCGGAAAAGGGGGAGGCGGGTCATACAGGTACTACCGCAGACGGCCTTGACTATGTACGTAAACTGTCGGTATTGTCTGTTCCGGGTATCAGCTTCAGGGATTCGATACGCAACTTTGCGGGGCTGCGTGCTAACAGCAATCAGGATGATTTTATTGTCGGTGAATCCAAAATACAGAAAGGCTTCTTTCAAATTGCGGGTATCAAATCACCGGGTCTTACTGCGGCTCCTGCAATTGCTGCCGATATGGTAAGGATGCTCGAAGACGCCGGACTAGAGCTTAATCCTAAAGATTACTTTGTGAATACCCGTAAGGTTTATCGTTTTAAGCATATGGATGCCGCGGAGCGGGAACAGATCATTGTGCAGAATCCGCTATATGGCAGAATAGTCTGCCGCTGTGAAACGGTTACGGAAGGCGAGATTGTAGATGCTTTACACCGCCCGTTACCACCTGTTTCGGTTGATGGTGTAAAGCGTCGCTGCGGCTGCGGTATGGGACGCTGTCAGGGAGGTTTTTGTGGGCCGAGGGTGCAGGAGATTATTGCCCGTGAGCTTGGCCTGCCAATGGAACAGATTCCGCTGGATCGTGATGGCATGAACATCATTACTGGTACAACGAAGCAATAACCGGGCTACAGCAAGAAAGGAATGGTTATCTTGAAGAACTACGATGTGATTGTGATAGGCGGAGGGCCAGCCGGTTTGGCCGCTGCGATAGCAGCATATGAAAACGGCGCCAAGGATATCTTGATTATAGAACGCAACCATGAGGCTGGCGGTATACTAAACCAATGTATCCACAACGGTTTCGGTTTACATTATTTTAAGGAAGAGCTTACCGGCCCCGAGTATGCCGGAAGGTTTATCGATATGCTTCGGGAGAATACCAAAGCAGAGGTTATGACAAATACAATGGTTCTGGAGATTGGCCCGGACAAAACCGTATATGCGGTGAACAGCGAAAACGGTTATATGCAGCTGCGTGCAAAGGCTATCGTTCTGGCAATGGGCTGCCGCGAACGCACTAGGGGTGCTATTGCCATACCGGGAGACCGGCCGGCCGGTATCTTTACAGCCGGTACGGCACAGCTTTATGTGAACATCCATGGCTACATGGTGGGCCGGCGCGTGCTGATTCTAGGCTCAGGGGATATCGGGCTTATTATGGCCAGAAGGATGACGCTGGAGGGCGCCAAGGTATTGGGTTGCGTAGAGCTGATGCCTTACTCAAATGGGCTAAACCGCAATATTGTTCAATGTTTAAACGATTATGATATACCGCTGTACCTATCCCACACCATCACCGATATTCAGGGAGACAAAAGGGTGGAGAAGGTGACGGTATCAAAGGTTGATGAGAACCGAAAGCCTATCAAAGGCACCGAGATTGTCTTCGACTGCGATACGATTCTGCTTTCGGTGGGGCTGATACCCGAAAACGAACTTTCCCGTTCAGCAGGGCTGACGATTGACAAGCGTACAAACGGCCTTGTGGTGTTTGAGAACATGGAAACCTCTGCACCGGGTATCTTTGCCTGTGGGAATGTCGTGCATGTTCATGATCTGGTGGACTTTGTTACCGCTGAAAGCCTGAAGGCAGGCAAAAGTGCCGCTCTGTATGCCAAGCAGGAGAAAGAAGTACCTTCTGACATTATAGAGGTTGCAAATGGCCCGGGGGTAACCTATACGGTGCCGCAAAGGCTGCGCACCGAGAGGGTAGAGAAATTTGCCGAGTTGTTTTTCAGAGTGAATAATGTCTATAAGGGTGTAAACATTGTTATTTCATCCGGCGGGGAAACACTTGCCGCATTTAAACGTGAACATTTGGCTCCGGGAGAGATGGAGAAGATTGTATTTCCAAAGCAGTTGTTTGACAAGGTAAAGGATAAAACGGTGACGGTTTCGGTAGTAAAGGAGTGATAGCGAATGAAAGAGCTTATCTGTATTGTATGCCCGAAAGGGTGCCATTTAAAGATTGATGAAGAGAACGACTATAAGGTAACCGGAAATGGCTGCGAGCGGGGAGCAGTATATGGCTGTAAGGAGCTTACAAACCCTACGCGTGTACTTACCACAACCGTTAAAGTTGAGGGAGCCGCAATTGCAAGGCTGCCGGTAAAAACAGACGGAGATATACCAAAGCAAGTGCTGTTTCGGGCAATGGATGAAATTAACCGTGTTACCGTGAAAGCTCCTGTCAAACGCGGGAATATTGTTTTAAAAAATTTGCTGGGTCTCCCGATAAATGTAATAGCTACCAAAACCATTGAAAGTGTTTGATCTATAATTGGAATACAGCATTGATAAACCTTTTGTTTAACTTTTTACTGTATTTTGTGCAGTTGCGATAAATCTTTTCTGAGATTCATTTTTTGCTTGTGATATTCAATTATTTGATGTATAATAGCAAAAATACTTTAGAATGTAAAAATAAGAGGAGCGTTATACAATGGCGTATTATTTTTCGGAACCATCCCGCACTTTCAGTGAATACCTGCTCATACCGGGTTATTCCTCCGATAAATGCATACCGACCAATGTAAGCCTGAAAACCCCTGTAGTAAAGTTTAAAAAGGGGGAAGAACCCTCCCTTACCATGAATATACCGCTTACTTCCGCCATTATGCAGTCGGTTTCCGATGATAAGATGGCTGTGGCATTAGCCAAGGAGGGCGGTATTTCGTTTATCTACGGTTCACAGTCTATCGAGAGCCAGGCGGCAATGGTAGCAAGGGCGAAGGCTTATAAGGCAGGCTTTGTTGTGAGTGATTCCAATATCATGCCAGATGCAACCCTTCAGGATATTCTTGACTTAAAAGAGAAAACGGGGCATTCTACCGTAGCGGTAACCACAGACGGTACCGCAAACGGCAAGCTGCTGGGTATTGTAACAAGCCGCGATTATCGTGTAAGCCGTATGCCGCTCGATACCAAGGTAAAGGATTTTATGACCCCGCTGGAGTCGTTGGTATACGCACCGAAGAACACTACCTTGAAAGAAGCCAACGATATTATCTGGGATCATAAGCTTAATTCGTTGCCGATTGTAGATGATAACGGTAAACTGGTTTATATGGTATTTCGCAAGGACTATTCTTCGCATAAAGAAAACCCGCTGGAGCTGCTGGATGCATCTAAGCGCTATGTTGTGGGTGCCGGTATCAATACACGTGACTTTGAACAACGTGTGCCTGCCCTGGTTGAGGCAGGCGCAGATGTGTTGTGTATCGATTCTTCCGAGGGCTTTTCCGAGTGGCAGAAGATTACGCTTTCTTACATCCGTAAAACCTATGGCGACAGTGTAAAGATTGGCGCCGGTAATGTTGTAGATAGAGAGGGATTCCTCTATTTGGCAGAAGCGGGTGCTGATTTTGTAAAGGTTGGTATCGGCGGCGGTTCCATCTGCATTACCCGTGAGCAGAAGGGAATCGGACGTGGGCAGGCTACTGCGCTGATTGAGGTGGCAGCGGCGAGAGATGAATACTTTGAAAGAACCGGCGTATACGTGCCCATTTGCTCCGATGGCGGTATTGTACACGACTACCATATGACACTAGCCCTTGCCATGGGTGCTGACTTCTTAATGCTTGGCCGCTACTTCTCCCGCTTTGATGAGAGCCCAACCAACAAGGTAAACGTGAACGGAACCTATATGAAGGAGTATTGGGGTGAAGGATCCAACAGGGCAAGGAACTGGCAGCGTTACGATTTGGGCGGAGCGCAAAAACTATCGTTTGAAGAAGGTGTGGATTCCTACGTTCCCTATGCTGGCAGCCTAAAGGATAATGTAACCCTTTCGTTGAGCAAGGTTCGCTCTACCATGTGTAACTGCGGCGCATTAACTATTCCAGAGCTGCAGAAAAAGGCAAAAATTACACTGGTATCGTCTACAAGCATAGTAGAAGGCGGCGCACATGACGTTGTACTAAAGGATAACAACATTACGCTTTATAATAAATAATTCAAACTTAATTTAACGCCTCCGGGGTTTTATCCTCGGAGGCGTAAGCTTTTTTGGAGGTTATTTACCTACCATCAGGTCACAGATAGCATTGGAAAATGCCGTAGGATCATCCACCGACATACCCTCTATGAGTAATGCCTGATTGTAAAGCAATTTAGCGTACAAGGCCAGTTTATCCTTGTCCTGCCCATACAGTGAGGAAAGGGTTTTAAAAATAGGATGGGAGGCATTGATTTCGAGCACGCGGTCAGCCTTGATCTTCTGGTCAACCGGCATGGCATTGAGTACCTTTTCCATCTCTATTGAGATTTCACCCTCACTGCTCAGGCAGACCGGGTGGGTTTTCAATCGGCTTGACAGGGTAACGTTCTTTACCTTGCCGTCCAGCGCAGTTTTCATAAAGTCAAACATGTCTTTATGGTCTTCCTTGCACTTTTTTATCTCTTGAGTTTCGTCTTCAGTTGCAAGGTTGAGGTCGTTGGCGGAAACCGACTTAAACTTCTTGCCGGAATATTCGTCAATTATGCGTAGGGCAAACTCGTCCACATCATCGGTAAGATAAAGGATATCATACCCCTTATCACGAACCAGCTCGGTTTGCGGCAGCAGGGCAATCTGCTCCACACTCTGCCCGGCAGCATAGAAGATATACTCCTGCCCTTCCTTCATAGCGCCTACATACTCTTCAAAGGTGATGAGCTTTTTCTGCTCGGCAGAATAGAACATCAGCAGGTCTTTCAGGTGTTCTTTGTTCATTCCGTAGCCGGTATATGCGCCAATTTTGAGCTGCAGGCCAAAGCATTTATAGAACTTCTCGTAGGTCTCACGCTCATCCTTTAGCATCTTTACAAGCTCGTTCTTAATCTTTTTATCAAGGCTTGTGGCAATCAGTTTGAGCTGCCGGTCGTGCTGCAGCATCTCGCGCGAGATATTCAGTGAAAGATCCTGAGAATCCACCAGCCCTTTTACAAAGCTGAAATGGTCGGGCAGCAGGTCGGCGCACCGTTCCATAATCAATACACCATTGGAATACAACTGCAGCCCTTTTTCATACTCCTTGGAGTAGTAGTCAAACGGTGCTTTTCCGGGGATATACAGCAGCGCGTTGTAGGTCGCGCTGCCCTCCGTTTTACTGTGGATGACCTTTAACGGATCGGTATAATCATAGAATTTATCCTTGTAAAAGCTGTTATATTCCTCGGTGGTAATCTCGGATTTATTTTTCTTCCAAAGAGGAATCATGCTATTTAAGGTCTCATGCTCAATTACCGTTTCATATTCATCCTTGCTGCCTTCCTTTAGGTGCTCATGCTCAACATCCATGGTGATGGGGTAGCGGATATAATCTGAATATTTTTTTACAATAGAGGTAATACGATAGGTTTCAAGAAACTCACCGAAGGTTTCCCCCTCGGCATCTTCCTTAATGGTGAGGATAATATCGGTACCGAAGTGCTCCTTTTCACAAGGCTCGATGGTGTAACCATCTGCGCCGGCAGATTCCCAGCGGTAGGCCTCATCGGAGCCAAATGCACGGCTTATTACGGTTACCTTGCTGCTTACCATAAAGGCAGAATAGAATCCAACACCAAACTGGCCAATGATTTCAATATCATTCTGATCTTTGTGCTCGTTCTTAAAGCCGAAGGAGCCGCTATTAGCAATTACGCCAAGATTGTTTTCAAGCTCCTCTTTGGTCATTCCGCAGCCGTTATCAGAGACGGTAAGCAGCCGCTTGTCCTGATCAACAGCCAGCTTAATCTCAAAATCTTCACGGTTTAACCCCACGGAGGAGTCTGTAAGCGAGCGAAAATACAGCTTATCAATAGCGTCGCTGGCGTTTGAAATCAGTTCACGCAGGAAAATCTCCTTGTGCGTATATATGGAGTGTATCATCAAATCCAAAAGCCGCTTCGACTCCGCCTTAAACTGTTTTTTTGCCATAAAATGATCATCCTTTCTCGAGATTGCAGGAATTTGTACAACCGATTAAGCCTTAAAATGTATTAGCACTCGACGATATCGAGTGCTAATACTACTATAATATAACATGTGAAGGTTTTCAAGAGCAAAAGGTAAAAAATCTGTTAATGAATTTTGCTAATCAATAGGATACCCGATAGAATCCAGGTAATTCTGGTTCTGTTGGCGTTGGCCGGCAAATTTCTCTATTGGGTGTTTATCAAAGATTGTCTGATAATTCTGTACCTTATAATAATTATGGGAGAATCCGAACATATGATAAAACAAGGTAAATACAACAACACAACCCAAAGCAAACCCAAAGAACACTTTAGAATCTTTAATCTCATTGCTGAGTTTTAATAATTCCTGCTGTTTTGTTTTCAGCTGTGAACCTTTCAGTATCTTTATCTCTGATTTTGCATCTTCAATGGCTGTCAACTTTTCCTGTGGGGCCTTTAAGGTCATAATCATATTGGGTATCAGTACAATGGAAGAAAGGAAGAAGTATACGGCAAAACGCTCAACAATAAATACTCTTGCAATAAATAAAGATATAACGCAGGAATAGAACATAAAATTAAGGTAGACATTGTTGGTTGGGTCTTGCTCCAAGAGCTTTTTCTTAAAGCACCATGCCGCGATGAACACAAAAGTGGGGAAGATACCGTAAATTATCAGGCTTCCTTGAGCGTATTTTGATGCATCAGTGTAAGCTGACCCAAGAAGATTTACCACAAAGCTCATAATATCGTTGGCAAATATAAAACAGAGAAGTGCTGCACCGCCTAATATTGATACAGACTTCCAGTTGAATTTAATCTGCGCTATAAAGAATATAGGTAACATAATTAAAGCCGACTTATGGAAGGATGCGGCTGCAAGAACAATTAGCAGAAAAGGAATGAATTTTTTCTCACGAATGAATTTAATGCTTAATGTGCAGATTGCAGCAGCAAAGATTTGACGCATGAGGCTTAAAGACCAATAGTAGAACATTAATGTCATATAAAGATAAACACTTAGAAATGGGAGCTTAGATTCTTTATAGATAAACCAAAAAACGAGGGCTGTAGTAGCAATAGCACTTAAAGCATAAAACCATTGGAAGTGGGGAGTAAAGAGTTGTATCAGCTTGCACCACAGGAAAAATCCGGGCTCATAGTTGTATGTAATGGCTCCAGTCAAGGGCGTATTCTTTATACTGTTAAATACCATCATGTAATTGTAATAGTCGTCCCCTACTTCGTAGCGCAGGGAGGCAATAACTACCAGCATTACAAATGAAATGCCTAAAAAGATTAGATTTTTCTGTTTTGATTGTCCTCTATATGACAATAAAAAACCTAAACCGAGAATTATCGCCATCATGATGTAATAAATATACCACATAATGCCATCAAGCCCCCTAAAATATATCCTGTTCATTTTACCAGACATGCAAAAGGATTACAAGATTATTATTATAGCCTTTCAGTAATATATTTCCACCGGATTTGATCCTTATCTTTTAGCTTATAGGCTCCGCAACTTTCGCCAGGGCAGTTTACAGGATCATTGATTGCATAAACCCAGCCACTAGCACTGCCGTAATCAAACTCGTATAGGTTGTCAATTCCCTTTACATAAGCGGTTTTGCTTAAACCAGTATAATCAAGCTGAATGTTATTCTTTTGAGCTGCGTATACAAGCACATCTAATACCGTATTACCGTCAAATATGCCGACTTGATAATCTGAGAGAATCGTTTCGTTATCCTTACCAGTTATGGATATGGTAACTGACATGGCGGCGTTCTGCGGCTCGCAAGGCAGCTTTTGATTAGTACAAGCAGTCAACAGGGTAATAACCAGTAATAGACCTATTATAAAATGAAACGTCTTCTGCATGTTACACCTGAAATCCTGCTTTTTTAAGTCTGTTTCTTCTCACGATAGTATAAATTAGAATTACAGCCAACCCTATCAGTGCCAGGCATGCTACACTTATCAGGACGATTAACACAGGATTACTCAATTTCTGGGCAGGTGGAGCAACGGTTGCCAGCTTAAAGGGCGATTTTCCAAAGCATACAGCACTTAATGCCATAACGGCTTGTTCGGTAGCAAGTGTATCGCTTGAGCCATCCTGTATATGCTTAAAGCCGCCGTCACCGTTTTGAAAGGTAAGTAAGGCCTGATAAGCAGAAATCCCTTCTTTGGTAAACAATTCGTTGTTTACCGGTATGCCAAGGCATATTAATGCAGTAATAACCGCAGCGGTACTTTCACAGCAGCTTACTCCCATGGAAGAAAAACTTCCATCGTTATTTTGATGATTGCTTAGCCACTGCACCGCCTTGTTAATCACATTTGAAATATTAGAATCATTGGAGTAGGGCGACAATGCAATCAAGGCATAGGCAGTAATATCAACATCTGAATCCATATTTCCGTTTAAAGAAAAACCGCCGTCGCCTTTTTGAAAGGAAAGAATTGAATTACACAGAGCTTCCCGGCTCCATTTTGCATTCTGCGGGATTGCATAGTTGCGGCTGTCAATGGCTATTAAAGAAAAAATTGGGCCATTGGCTCCCTGAAGAAGCATACCCTCGTAGCCGCAAAGTTTTGCGATTAAGTCGGTACCTTCTAAACTATTAACATCATATCCGCACGCCGAAAGGGTGAGTACATCATGTGCGATATCGGTTACATTGGTGTACGCTTTTAAGTTATTCTTAGCCTGCTGAAGTGCATTAATAGCAACCGTCTTCTCAGGAATATTTCCGGCGGCATTCTCGGCAACAGACGTCCAACGGCCATCAACAGTTCCAGCTAAATAAGAAAGTGCATTTGTAATCTCTTTCGGCTTCGCTTGTCCCTCTGATAAAGCAAATAGTGGAACTTGAAGAAGCATAAGCATTGTTAATGATATTGATATAAACCTTGTTAGCCTGATTCTCATTAATAATATTGTCCTTTCGTGTTGGTCGGGTAACAGAAGAAATAATGTACAAACTTATAACCGTTTTAATATTTTTACACGTACCCATTTAATATAAAAAGTAATTAAATTCGTAAGCGCTATATCATAGATAAAAAAGGCAATATTGCCGACAGCTAAAAAGATAATTAAGCTGTAACGCCCTAATTCTTGAAAGCTTTCTATTACATATTGCATCTGAAACACATAAAAAATTAACCCGTAGCATATCAGAATACAGGCGTTAAAGATTATTAATTTAAGCAGCCATTCTAGCGGTTTACGGTTTAACCGCTCCAGATAAGACTTGACGATAGGGTAATGGCCAAAAAAGAAAAGGTAGAGCAATGCCGCTTCACGGTCAGGCGCAATCAGTAATGACAGTACAGCCGTAGCCGTAAATACTGCCCAAGCCCATCTTAGATCCAATTCTATTACAACAGCAATAAGCATAATGCCCGCAAGCGCAGGAAAGGTATAGGTGCCGATAGGAATCACACCGGTAGCAAGCATGCATATCAAAGCAAACGCGGTAATAATACCGCCAAATGCTACCTTAAAGCTGGTTTTATTCTTTTTAGCAGCAGTCAATCAAGTCACCACCCATACATTCGCAGCAACAGTCAGCGTACATTAGCCCGCAGCACATATCACACGGGGAGCAGCCCACCATAGGCTGTGTGCGGGTACGATAACCGCCGTTGGGGCCGGTATAGGTTCCGCCCCTTCTTTGATAGTTTAAGGTGTTTAAAGCCGAGGCATATTCCGCGTTATTGGGGTTTAAACGACAAGCGGTGCTGAAATGAGCATAGGCATCATCCAGATATCCCTTTTTATACTGAATGCTGCCCTTTAGAAAATGCCACTCGGCGTCTCGATTGGCTATAGGAATACCGTCTAATAGTTCTTCAGCTTCAATTGTTCGATTGTTGTTTATCATCCTTCGGATATCGGCAAATTGCGAAGAGGCACCATAATCGCTGCGGGTTGAACCATTGTAGCCCGACGCTCCGTTGTTGTAGCCTCCGCCATTGCGGCGGATATTCATAATGGTATCATAAGCCTCATTAATCTCTTTCATTTTCTCTTCCGCGAGATCAGAAAGAGGGTTGTTTACATAGGCGTCAGGATGATATTTCTTGGCAAGCTCACGGTAGGCTTCTTTGATTTCAGAATCGGTAGCGGCTTCTGATACGCCAAGAATCTTATAGGGATCTGTCATGTTTTTTGCTCCTTCTAGGGCTTATCACTAAGGCTTGTGTATTTGGCAATCCTAAAAAAAGAATGTTCTCTAAAATAGACGCGTACTGCTTCAAATTCAAAAGCTGAAAAGCTTTGGTCATTTCACCATGTGTAAGATTTATTGTTTCGGCAGCAGATTTTTTTATATTAAAGTAGTCTTGCGGCTTTGCGCAATTGCAAGCACCGGACAGCAGAAAAACATTATATCCGTTGTTTGCGGCGTCCTGTTCCAAATCATCCAGGGCGTCAATCAGGTATACCCAACGGCCGGTTAGATAGCCAAAGCGGGAAAGAACACGTTGTTCCTTTGGGTTATCTGAAAACAATTCGCAAATTTTCGCCAGAACAGTCGCGGTAGGGTCTGCTGCTTCATCAATGCTTGTACAGTGCTCCCGCTCCAATTTAGTCTGCCGTTCGATGGCTTCACCGATTATTATATCCAATTGAGGGTAAAGCTTTGCTGCTTTTCGTTTAGATAGTGCAGCAAATGGGTATAACGCAAGCGCCGCGATTTTGCCGCCAATGCCGCTGTCGTAAAGGTTATCAAGGTTTTTATAGTAAACCATAATCAAAGCTGCGGCGGCGGTAAGTTTAAGCCCGCTACAACTTTGGCAGCATAGCCTTTTGGTAAAAGGGTGAATCATACAGTGCTGCTTTTTGGCGCATGGTGGGTTTTGCTGCAGTGAAAGCTCCAGTATGGCCAAAAAGGTAAAATCATAGTTGAGTGTAAGCCTTGCCAGCGGGCCATAGGTACGGCCAAGTTCTTTGCATAGGCCGCAGTATACAGAACGGTAAAGCTCATAATCTTTAATTCTAAGTTCCGGCTTTAATGGCCTGATGTAACCAAACAATGCATCACCTTTTCAAATACCGACATATTGCGATTTAGGTGTTATACTTATCACGATTATAAAACCTCTAAAAACCAACCCCAAAACTTAAGTTTATGGTTTTTGCGCGGATTCTAAATAAAAGTTTTAATGAATGATAAGTATTAACTTCATACATATGATTTTACTGTATTTTTATGGTCAATTCAATTAAGTTTCTGTGAATAATCCTTACACGGATTTTGGCAGCAATATATATTTAATCCATCTGATATGTTGACAGTTTAAAAAGTAACCTGTATTATTGTTATAGTTTAATCTTGGGAGAAGAGAGGTAAATAATTGAATGAAAAAAGTATTGATGTTTTTAACAGCCTTGGTTGTTTCGGTTCTATTGCTTGCCGGGTGTGGCTCAAAGGGCATAACCGTACACGTGAAACTGACAGGGCAGGACGACGCAGTTTTATATGATAAGGATGTGCAGGTAACAGCAAACCCGGCCTATGCAATTCATGCAACCGAAGCGGCACTAAAGGACGGAAAAATAGAGTATAAAAGTGACAAAGGCATTATTACCTCTATCGCAGGGGTTGACAGTACTCAAACAGATGGATGGTTAATGCTTATTAATGATAAATTGGCGCAGCTTGGGGCAAACGAGCAGCCGATAGCTGCGGGTGATAAAATCGAATGGAAATACTTAAATTACGATAAGGCTTTTGCTCAATAATCAAACGTTTTAATCATTCAAATAACTTCAAACCACGCAAAAAAGGCATATGGAAAGCGCAATGCTCTCCATATGCCTCTTTATTGTAGCTTCAGCGCAAAAAACCACCAGCTCTGCTGGTGGAATTAGAACGCTTATAGCGAAAAGAGGTCCTCCAGTGATAGAATGATGAAGGTTCACCAACCGCATCAAAAAACAAAGGAGGACATGTCAATGGATGACATAAATAGTTTAACACATTCGAAATGGAGATGTAAATATCATATAGTATTTGCACCGAAGTATAGACGACAAGAAATATATGGACAAATCAAGGTGGATATAGGGCAGATACTTAGGAAATTATGCGAACAAAAAGGGGTGGAAATAATAGAGGCACAGGCATGCCGCGACCATATACACATGATGGTAAGCATACC
>NZ_FNID01000001.1 GCF_900103835.1 Acetanaerobacterium elongatum
TCCATACAGATAGCCGATGAACAGCATGCGAAACATGATTTCCGGTTCAATTGCCGGCCTTCCGATGTTTTCGCAGTAATACGGTCTGCAAATTTCATTGATGAAAGAAAAATCAATGTATCTATCTATCTTTCTGAGCAGATGATCCTTCGGCACCAGATTTTCTATGATTACCAGTTCCATTTTTTCTTGTCGGTTTGTCCCTGTATTAAGCATTGATTTTTCCTCATTTCATGCGGTTTTCTTCCCTTCTATTATACCATATTTTTCATATATTTTCTCCCTTTTTTGCATAAAAATAGACCGCTGACTTGGACTTTGTCAGCGGTCTGGGAACGGCATAAAGCCGTTCAAAATAAAGAAACTTGGGCGGTGAATGTACTCATATTCCGCACCGTTTATTGAATGCTATCATGCCGTAGCAGTATCTGCAATATGCTGTAAATGTTGTTCATGAGGAGCCGCCCATTCATTTTGGAATATTAAGAGTTTAACATTGAAGTATACAGGCAGTATTGTTTTTATAGTACTATTTGCACTGGGCACACATTATTCAAGTATTATTGGTTAGATTTAACCGCTTACCTTTTTTAAGGTGTCTGCCACATAAGCCACATCATCGTCTGAAAGCAGGGTGTGCAGCGGCAACGTAAGCTCATTCTGGTACTGCGCAAAGGCGTTAGGGAAATCTTGTATTTTAAAACCCAGCCGTTTATAGGCAGTAAACATTGGCAGCGGCTTGTAATGCACGTTAGTGGATACTCCGCCCTCTGCCATACGATTAATAACCTGATTGCGCTGCTTTTCATCCGCGTCTTTCAGCCTTACCGGGTAGAGGTGAAGGCTGGAACGCATCCCCTCGGCAAAATGCTGAGGCAGTATGAACCGGCTGCCGCCTAGTGCTGCTTCGTAACCCTTTACAATCTCCAAGCGCCGCTGCAGAAAGGAAGGAAAACGCTCGAACTGTGCTAGGCCCACGGCGGCAAGAATATCGGGCATATTGCATTTAAACCCCAGTGCCACAATATCGTATTCCCAGTTGCCAAGCAGGGTTTTCTCAAAAGCGTCCTTGCTCTGCCCATGCAGGGAAAACAGCATATACAGGTGATAAAGCTCTTCGTTTGAGACACCTTCAATGGTTTTCCATGTTACCGCTCCCCCTTCGGAGGTGGTAAGGTTCTTGACGGCGTGGAAGGAGAAGCAGCTGAAATCGGCGGCGCTGCCGCTTACCTGCCCGTTATATTCCGCCCCAAAGGAATGTGCGGCATCGGCTATAACCGCTAGCCTGCCCATCGCCTGCTGCAAACCGCTTTTGGGCCGGAACAGCCCCATTTTTGCCTGTGTAATCTGCACAAGGCGGTTGTAATCACACATCATGCCCGCCACATCTACCGCTATAATAGCCTTGGTTTTTTCGGTAACGGCGCGTTCCACGGCATTATAATCAAGAAGAAACGAACCGGGTGCGGTATCCACCAGCACGGGCTTTGCACCAACGTGACAGATAACACTGGCGGAAGCCGAATAGGTATAGGCTGTGGTAATCACCTCATCGCCGCGGCCAATGCCGAGAATCCTCAGTGTCAGGCCGAGTGCAGAGGTGGCAGAATTCAGGCATACCGCCCGCTCGGTGCCGCAGTACTCCGCTATAAGGTGTTCAAATTCCTTGGTTTTTGAACCGGTTGTAATCCAGCCGCTGCGCAGCACCTCAGTAACCGCGTCTATCTCCTTTTCAGAGATATCAGGGGGTGAAAAAGCTATATTCTCATCCATACCATCAGCCACCTTTTTTCGCAACGCCGTTTTGAAGAATAGAGTTTATTGATATCGTTTATAAGAGTGATTAATGATTAATATGCACCATCGGCAAACCATATATTAGCTTTTTATAATTAAAGTTTTAAGTTCTTCACCTAACACATTAGGAATTTACCTTTTGTTCAATTTTTATAGCTGATCTGTGGTAAAATAGAAAATGAGTGAAAAAGATGATTTTTGCAGAAGCATAAGGAGAGATAAATTTGCAGGAATGGATTTTGGGCATTATGAACCAGTTTGGCTACCCCGGGGTAGCGTTTTTGATTGCGCTTGAGAACATCTTCCCGCCAATACCATCGGAGATTATCCTGACGTTCGGCGGGTTTATGACTACCTACAGCCGCCTGACCAGTTGGGGTGTTATACTGGCTGCTACTGTCGGTTCTTTAGTCGGTGCGATTTTGCTCTATGCTATCGGCAGAATCTTTAAACCCGAGCGATTGGAATCGTGGCTTAGCGGCAGAGTGGGACGTATTCTTCACCTTAAGCAGGGGGATGTTACCAAAGCCTGCGCGTGGTTTGAAAAGCGAGGCAAATCTGCGGTGTTCTTTGGCCGCTGTGTGCCGATTATCCGCAGCCTCATCTCGGTTCCCGCAGGGATGGCAAAGATGAATATTCCGCTGTTTTTGGTATTAACCACCGCCGGATCGCTGGTTTGGAACACGGTGCTGGTTATGCTGGGAGTTGCCGCAGGTGCCTCGTGGGAACTTATTATTCAGTACACCGACCTTTACACAGCCATTACCATCGCCGTGATAGGCGGCATTGTTGTTATTCTGGCCGCACTTTATATCTATAAGAGGTTTTTAAAGAAGAAACTCTCCGGGGAGAGCAAAGGCGACGAAAGCGCTGAATAACCGCAGAAAACCCGATGAACCAGTTTATGATTCATCGGGTTTTGTATGTATATGAGGATTAGTCATTATAAGAGGATATAAGATAATACTGTAATAACAGCATCATGCAATCCGTGCGCAAGAGCAAGGGAGAGCAGCGAGCAATTCTTTATTTTCCACCTGCAAAAAGCGTAACCCAGCCCCAGTATCGAGGTCATAACAACATTCATAATATTAAGCGTATTGGGAAAATGCCATAGGCCAAACAAGAGCGCCGAAAATATTACGGGCATCCATTCCTTTTGCGAGAGGGCCTTTATTCTGCTGTAAAAATACCCACGAAAAGCAACTTCTTCTCCAAAACCGACGCAGATGATATCGTAAAAAACATAAAAAATCAGAATAGGCAGTGATCTGCACTTAAAACCTAATACTTCGGTTTTGTTTATTCCAATTAACAATGGAATTATAACACAAACACCTATTGTAACAGCCAAAATTGCAGCCGCGGCCAGCAGCTGCTTTCCAGCCTTCTCCTTCGAAAAGCCTAGTGATGAGAACGGTATTTTCTCAAGCTTTATTACTGCCAGCGGAATCGCGGTTAATATAACATACACCAAAACTGTAAGTGCCATTTTTGCACCCACTGTGTTGCCAAGCTTTACAATATCCGATGAAAACGCAACAACTGTCATCAGTAGGATATATACTACAGCCATCTCTATCACCGGTTTGAATTGTTGTTTCATTGCGTCTTCCCCCAAAAGGACTACCACTTTTCCGATAAATACTTTTATTCATAAGCCTCTTTACAACGAAAAGCAACTATTCCTTACCTATCTTCCACTCTAACTTGTAGCTTCCCTTGTGCTTTACCGCATCAAATCGAACCGTGTAGTCGCCGCTCTTTTCAAGCTTTACGCTGAAGCTGGAGGTGGGAAGATCGGTACCCTGATAACAGGAGCTACCTTCCTGATCGGTGATGGAAAGGCTTAGCTTTCCTTCCTCTGTTTTAATGTCAACATCCGCCTCGGCGGTTTCGCCGGAATCAAGATGGAAGGTATTTGCCTTATAACCGTTAAAGTATTGGTAGCTCATCGACATACCGGTGGAGGTGTTATTCTCTATGGACCCTATAGTGGTGTAACTGCCGCTGGTACAGGCAGTGGTAAGCAGCAATACCGGCAACAGCACCGGCGCCAACCGGAAGATTCGTTTAATCACATCTATCATTCCTTCCTGCAGATATTATAAAGGGCTGTGCAGCCAAAAGCCGTCTGCCTTTGACTGCAGCAGCATCTATTAAAGGCTTCGCCACTGCCGTTACTTCTGGCGACTGTCGGGGTGCCGTTAAATATTATTCAAGATTCAGTTTTTTGTTGAGAATAACATTTGAGATGATATAATACCCTATACCAAAAAGAATGTTCAGCAAAAGAATCGAGCCAAAGAATAACGACATTAGCCCGGTAGTCAGCTGAGATTCATCAATATTAATACCGTTCGGATTTATTACATAAATGATTGCCACAATGATGCTGGAAACTAGCTGGCTTACAAAATTAAGTGCGATAAACGCACCAAAGGAAGCTATTAGCTTGTGACGGGTAAACAACTGACCGATAGAGATGGACGCATAGATATACAGAATACTGCTAAAGAGTGATACGAAAACCGAAGCCACCATCCATGCAATAAATACATTCTTATCAAAGGGTACACTCCAGTTATAAAAAGCAGTTATCAGTTGATTAAACTTCTCGAAGAAATCCGCCTGTGCGAGCATAGCAAACAGCGATAGAATAACAACAAGAAAGCTGATTACCTCCCAAGCCACCGACATCAAAAGCTTTGCAACGATATTCTGCTGCGGCGTTACCGGAAGAGTAAACATCAGGTAGCCCTCGTCGCCCAGCAGGTTTTTATAATAACGCTGTATCATTACAACAAAGGTTAGTATAAAGGTAGCCGCAATGGCTAGCACATACACCATCATTGCCAGTCCTGAAGGAATGGCCAGCAGGCCTCCCTTTTCGGTGTTACCCTGATTTAACATAAAAAAGAATCGGTTTACTATTGCAAATAGCAGAATAGCACCATAAAACGGTAAAAACACTCGTGAGGTAGCCTTCCATTCGTATTTTAACAGCTTGCCTAACATCTGAACACCTCCCTGAAGATTGCGTCAATCGATTTGCCATACTGCGTACGGAGTTCATCCACGCTGCCCTTCATGGTAATGCAGCCGTTGGAGATGATAATTACATCATCGAGTACCTGCTCAACGTCGGCAATCAGGTGGGTTGAGATCAACACCGTGGCGTTCTCGTTGTAGTTGGTAATGATGGTATTGATGATATAGTCGCGTGCAGCGGGATCTACGCCGCCGATGGGCTCATCGAGCAGGTAGAGATCCGCCTCGCGGCTCATTACCAGTATCAGCTGAACCTTCTCCTTGGTGCCCTTGGACATCGTTTTTAAGCGGTCATCTGCGTTGATATTCAGCTTCTGAAGCATATCATAGGCCTTTTTGGGGTTAAAGTTCTCATAAAAATCCGTAAAGAGTTCAATGATATCCTTTACGCGCATCCAATCGCTAAGATAGGTTCGCTCCGGCAGATAGGAGACGATCTTTTTCGTCTCGGTACCCGGCTGTTGGCCGTTAATAAGAATCTCACCCTTGGTGGGGGTAATCAGCCCGTTTGCAAGCTTAATCAGGGTGCTTTTACCACTGCCGTTTGGCCCGAGCAGCCCCACAATGCGCCCGCGGTTTACCGTGAGGTTTACATCACACAGTGCATCCTTGCCGGAATAGCTTTTACCCAGGGCCCGGCACTCCAAGATAGGGTTCATTGCACGTTCTCCTCCTTCACCGATGTCATGAGCGCTACTGTCTCCTGCTTGGTAAAGCCCAGCCTGCTCATCTTCTCTAAAAACTCTTTAATCTGTTCGATCGCCAGATTATTTTTAAGCTGCTCCACCATACTCTTATCCTCCGTAATATAGCGCCCGCTGGTGCGCTGTGTATAGACAAGCCCGGCCTGCTCTAGATCAGCCAGCGCCTTCTGCATGGTATTGGGGTTTACCGCCGCTTCCGCTGCAAGATCGCGCACCGAAGGCAGCTTGTCGCCCGGTTTGTAACAACCGGATACAATACTCAGCTGAAAATGCTCGATGAGCTGCTTGTATATCGGACGATCGGAATCAAGTTCCCATGTCAAGTGATCATCTCCTCTTGTATTATTGTATTAAGAGCTTAATACAATAATACAGTAATACAGTTACGCTGTCAATAGGTTACTTAAAAAAATTTTAGGCATCTGTTCGAGTTCCCCCTACAGATGCCTAAAAACATTTATACTAACCTGTATTTAACGTATGCGGCCTTATATGTGCAGCCTGCGAATGATCTTGTATACCACGGTATTCTCCATAACTAAGGGGCGGTTGTTCGTAAAGAAGACGATGCCGTCGGTAGGGGCAGTTATCCTTGAGATAACATTTCCCTCGTATGGGTGAATGATCTCGGCTACCGTTTCACCGTGGATTACCTCATCATTCGGGCTTTTTAAACCGCGGAAGATACCCGCACTTTCGGTTTTAACCGAAATCAGATTATCCTCCTGCACAACACTTGAGATGTAGCCCCCGTGGCCGGAATACTTAATAATGCCCATGCGCATTAAGAAGCGCAGTACCGCACCTAAACCCAACGCTGCCGACTTTTCGTCAATATTGTCGGTTTCGTTGGTATATACCGAGAAGGCGTTGGTCTTCCACTTTTGAAGGTTATAGTTAAGGGTGGAGGTATCCACCGGACGTGGTTTGCGCATAACCACATAGGGCAGCCCAAACAGTGCGGCAAGGCTGGAGGTTTGAAAGCCGGTTTCCATCATGCGCACATGGGGAATGAAATCTCCGGGCATATAAAACGAGGCGAACTGAATACCGTATTGGTATTGCTGTACCTCCTCAAACACACTTGCCGCGATGCGCTCGGTAATCTCGCCGTCTGCCCTGCCGGGAAATCTACGGTTGATATCGGAGTCATCCACCGCCCAAAACCGCTTGCCGATATTCATGGAAAAGTGGTTGACCGAGGGGATAACCAGTATCTCGCGGCCTGAGGCAATTGCCCCATTCTGCTCTAAGCGTTTTAAGGTATTAACCAGCTGTGAGCAGATGTAAAGCTGTTGAATCTCGTTGCCCCTGATAGCACCCACGATGCAGGCTGTTTTTTCGCCACTGCCGAACCGGTAACCGTGTATTTTAAACTCACCGCGATAGGGCGACTGCAGCGAGTAGATTATTTCGTTCTTCACAGATATTTGCTCCTTTCCGGGTATGTATTCTGTTATTCGAAGGTATTCCGGTATGCTGCGAATGCTATGCAGGCACGGTATCCTTAAAAATGCGTGCCAGCAGCGTACCCTTGTATGCAACGGGATATTCCCGCAGGGTGAATATCCTCCCCGCACAGGGAGCTGTAACCCGCTGCTGCAACTGACCAAGCGCCGGGCTTACAATATCGCCGAGGTGTTCGCCTTTTGAAACCGTAGCTCCAAGGCAAACGGCAGGCACAAATACACCGGAAGCTTCAGCGCTCACAAGGCAAAGCTCCCCCTCGCTTAAAAGGCCGGGAGTACAAACCGCGGGCACTTCACCCTGCAAAATATCGATTTCATGCAGCAGCCTGACTATGCCGTCGGTCAGCCGCAGGCCATATTCTGTGTTAATACGCATCCCTGCGCCTATTTCGGCCACCAGCGTAGGTACACCGATGGCATTCAGGCTCTGAGCAAGGGTGGCTTCCAATACGGTAGAGGATTCATAAACCCAGATGAGATCGGTATTTAACAACCGCGCATACGGCATAAGCCGGGGAGCGTTTTCCCTGCTAAGACGCACCTGCGGCAGTTCGTTTAAAAAGATATCGCTGGAATGGATATCTATGCACAGGTCGGCACCTGCGATGTCTTCGATAATCTTCGCCGCCACATACTCCACCGCGCTGCCGTTTTCTGAGCCCGGGAAGATGCGGTTCATGTCCAGATCAAACATCGGGATGCCGCGGTGAATGGAATCAAGCCCCAGGGGGTTCAGCGCCGGGTAGATATCTACTATACCCTTAAGCTGCTGTGGTACTTTGCTAAGCCTTCGTGCAAGCTCATAGCAGATAAACTGGCCGTCCAGCTCATCCCCATGTGTGCCGGTAACAATACATACCCGCTTGCACTTTTTCTGATTATCTACCGGCTGTAACCGGTTCTTTTGTATGGTAAGCTGCTCATCGACGGGCAAGCCCACCGAAACAACATTCATTAACATAATCTTTTCCCCCATATGGCTTTATAAAATGAAAGTTGCCCCTGAAGGCATAGAAAAAAGGCGCTCTTTTCGAGCGCCTTTGCTAACCCTATTGTACTTGTTTATCTGAGCACTGTCAAGTAAGTAAGGCTTTTACTCTGCATCCTTCTTTATGCCGGCCATGACAATCATGGTTTTATCGGTTATAGAATAGGTAATGGATACAGAGGTCTTTTCATCCTTGCTTGCTGTATACATTTTGCTGGTCTCATCAGCGGATTCAAAGGTATTCTGCGTAAAGCCGGCAGCTTCCAAGTCCTTACGGTAGCTGTCGTAGTCACCGGCTTCAACCTCTTCAATCTGAATCCAGCAGGATTCATCAGAGTTTATAACCGATTCAATCTTACCTTTTCCAAACTTCGGCAGTATTTTGCCAGCCTGATTGGAAGGCCATTCGGTGCCGCCAATTACAGCTGTTGCGCCGTCGGAACCGGTAATGGTAACCTGGCTGCCGTTAATGTCAACCTTACCATCTCCGCCTGCCGCACCATTGATAACACCTTCGGTAATGGCTTCGCCAACCTTCTGTTCAATCTTCTCTTTTATGCCGCAGCCCGCAAGGGACAGTAACAGCAAGGTTACCAAGACAATTGCCACAATACGTTTCAAAATGTACTCTCTCCTCATAATTGACTCTCTGTTCTTACTATTTCTTACTTTAATATTCTGATCTTACCGATGATAGGCAGTTCCTTAGCCTTACCTGTAAAACCGTTAATTAGCCCCATAATAGCCAGTGCAAGAACGCCAAGGCTAAGAAGCAGCTGGAATAACCAACCAATATACGGAATGAAAGCCAGAATTGTTCCAACGATGCTGGCAACAATCCCAAAAATCAGCAATACCAGACCCTGATTCGCATGAAATTTGCCATACTTAGAATCCGGGCAAATAACCAGAGGCAGGAAGAATAGGATGCCAAGGTATGCTATTCCGGCAATAGCCTTGTTCTTCTCAATATCCGCAGGATCAAACTCGGGTATGGTCGCTTCAGTTGTCTTTTGTTCCTCAGTCATGTTAATGACCTCCTCATAAAATTTGTTTAAAGCTAAGCACCAAAGGTGCATAGTCACAAAACAGGTAGGAGCAAGGACTATTTTACTTTACTTTTTGCCGCAATATCCTTATAACGGATAATCAGCTCCGCACGGCTGCCAACACCAAGCTTTTTATAAAGCTCGGTCATATGCGTGTTAACCGTAGAATATTTTATGCCCAGCATCTCTGCTGAATCCTTCATGGTGTACCCTTCCAGTAATAGCAGGCATGTTTCCCTTTCACGCTTTGTAAGAGTTGCAAAACGGCTGCGCCTCTCAGCGCTATTGGGCAGAGTCTTTACATTTTTCCCCTTACCGGCAGTTTCCTGCTGCTCTGCGGGAAGTTCAGACGCCGGCGACAATGTATTTCTCAGTTGCTTCAGTAACCCCATAAAACCCCCTCCTTAATTTTCCCTTTTTCAAAATAATAAGGCAGCAACAACCCACCCGTCTATTCATTAGTTTGTATGGTGGGCCGCAAAACGATACTCATTAGTTATAATTAGTTGCGCTTTTTTGGTATAGTTACGCCATTTATATTCATAAGTATGATTTTTTATTCACAAGCTATCATTAGTTCTACTTTAGTAATCACACCCGAAGAACGCTATAAATATCTGGTAAAGCAATAATCACTAAAATCATAAGCAAGATATTCTATTTTAATTCTTGTGTGAATGGTAACTTTTCCTATTTGAATATATCATATTAAGAGGCAATAAGCAATCTATAATTGGGATTTTCTAATAATATATCTTGCATTTTATTGACATAAGAGCGGTGATATGCTATTCTAAATGTAAACTATTGGTATACTTTATGAACTAGCGGTGTATTATGGAGGAGTAGCTTATGAACCGTGAAAACAGAAAGCAGAATATCGCAGCGTTACATCGGCAAAACATCCTCTCCGCCGCTGAACGACTTTTTATAGAAAAGGGTTATAACAACACCACCATGGACGATATCTCCCATGCCGCCGAGTACAGTAAGCGAACAGTATACAGCTATTTCGAAAGTAAGTACGAGATTCATTGCCGAATAGTACTGCAAGGAATCACCTTGCTTAAGGAGTATATCGAACAGGGCGCAAACGCTTCGGATGAATTCTTAGGGCAGTATTACGGTATTTGTACAAAGCTTTTGCAGTTTTACAGTGACCATCCCTTCTATTTTGACGCGGTGATACAGTTTCAAACATCACCGCTGAAGGAAGAACACCCCCCGCAGGTAGTGATAGACATCTACAACAAGGGTGAGGAAACCAACGCCCTGCTGGAGCAGGCCTTTAAAAACTGGCAGCGTCAGGGGGTATTGCGGCCGGATATACGTATTAAAGAGGCGATCTTTGTCTACTGGTCGAGCCTCACCGCGCTTATTCACCTGGTACAGCAAAAGGAAATTTATATTGAAAAGGCCATGGGGATTACGGGGGAGAATTTTTTAAACTACAGCTTTAATCTGCTGCTGGGAGCAATTCTGAAAACTGATATCAATTTAGATGAGTATTCAAAGAGGCAAGGCTTAGCTGAGCACTAATTGTTATTAAAGGTATGGAAGGCGTGATAGGAATATGCAAAAGCACCTCCTAGCCATTTTGGGCAGCCCAAGAAGGCACGGTCGGATTGCAGAGATGCTGCAATCCGCAGTATCGGCTGCAGAAAAGGCGGGCTACATAACCGAGACTTATGATCTTTACAACAAAAACATAGGCTACTGCACCGGCTGTATGGCCTGCCGCAGGGATGGCATTTGCAGAATCAACGACGATCTCCCCGAGCTGCGTGAAAAGCTGCTTTCCTGTGATATGGCAGTGCTTGCGGCCCCTACCTACTTTGCCAACGTACCCGCTACGGTAAAAAACTTGTTTGACCGTTTATCCGGTGCCGTGATGGACGATAACAATGGTCTCATCCCTAAACCGCGGCTGAAAAGGAGCCAGCGCTATCTGCTGCTTACCGCCTGCACCACCCCCGCGCCGTTTGACCGGTTAGCCGGGCAGAGCAGCGGCTGCCTGCGGGCAATGAATGAATTCTTTAGCGCCGGCGGCATGAGCTGCGCGGGCAAGATCGCTTGCGCCGGTACACGAAACCTGAATAAACTGCCTTCAAAGGTGAAACGCCGAATTGAGCGTGTGTTTAAGTAATATTGAAAGGAGTGTTTGCATGTGAAAAGTAAAGGCAGATGGGTTATAACAACGGTCGTTGCTTTGGCTGTTGTTGGGATTGTGTTAGTATGTATATACCTTGTTCGTGTAAGGCTGTATCAAGATAAGATTAAAAGCATCCAATTTGAGCAGATAAATCTTGCAGATGTTCCGGACGGCAGTTACAAGGGGCAATATGACGCGGATATTATCGGTGCGAAGGTTGCTGTAACGGTGAAAGACGGCAAAATTATCGATATTCAACTTACAGAACATAAGAATGAGCGCGGTGCTTCCGCCGAAGCTGTAATACCGGAAATTATTAATGAGCAACGCGTGGATGTGGACGCGGTTACGGGGGCTACAAACTCCAGCAAGGTGATAGAAAAAGCGGTTGAAGATGCCCTGAAAAACCAACGGAAATGAGGAAGGTGCAATGACGCTGCAGCAGCTGAAATATGTGTTGGCGGTCGCCGATAAGGGTTCCATCAACGAAGCGGCAAAAAGCCTGTTCATCTCTCAACCCAGCCTTTCCAATGCTATTAAGGAGCTGGAGGCTGAGCTGAAGATTACGATATTTGTACGCACCAACCGCGGCATCTGCATCTCCACCGAAGGTGCCGAATTCTTAGGGTATGCGCGGCAGGTGGTGCAGCAATCTGATCTGCTGGAAGAGAAATACCTGAGCGCTGCGCCATCCAAGCAACGTTTTTCGGTATCTACACACCACTACCTGTTTGCGGCCAATGCGTTTGTGGATTTAATTAAGGAATTTGGCGGCGAAGAGTATGAATTCTCCTTCAGGGAAACCAAAACCTACGAGGTCATCGACGATGTAAAAAACCTGCGCAGCGAGTTGGGGCTCATCTATCTAAGCGACTTTAATACCCCCGTTATCCTGAAGCTGCTTAAGGAAAGCAACCTGATTTTTACCGAGCTGTTTACCGCAAGGCCGCATATCTTTATCTATAAGAAGAACCCGCTAGCCAGCAAAAAGAGTGTGGTACTGGAGGATTTGGACGACTACCCCTGTGTTACTTTTGAACAGGGCGAGCATAACTCTTTTTATTTCTCTGAAGAGATACTCAGTACGCGCAATGTGAACAAGAGCATTAAGGTGAGTGATCGTGCGGCAATGGTGAATATGATGATCGGCGTGAACGGCTACACGATTTCTACCGGAATATTCCCCGAATACCTGCATGGGGAGGACATTATTGCTGTTCCGTTGGAGGCGGAGGAGACGATTCATGTTGGAACCATTCTGCACAAGGATGTAACGCTGTCGCGGCTTGGCGAAAACTATCTGCAGGCCTTAAAGCGGATAGCGGACGGACTTCAATTCTAATGATTGACACAGGTTTGGAATCATGCTATAAATTAATCCGGTATAGTAATAAGCTATACCGGATTATAGTTTTTTAGCGTTACAATATAACAACAAATCGTTGTATAATAATAAGCAATTAAGCCATTAGTATTATTATTATATATTTTTAGGGGGAGAACCGGCATGAGAGATGAAACCAAATGCCTGCATTCAGGCTATACACCAAAGAATACCGAACCCAGGGTAATTCCGATTTACCAAAGCACAACCTATGTTTTTGATTCCACCGAGGATGTGGGCGATGTATTCGACGAGCCCACCAAGGCGCTGATTTACTCACGCTTTGCCAACCCTACCGTCATGGCGGTAGAGGCGAAGATTGCCGACCTTGAGGGTGGTATCGGCGCGCTTTGCACGACATCGGGGCAGGCGGCGTCGCTGCTTTCTATTTTAAACCTCTGTAAAACGGGTGACAGCTTTATCAGCACCTCGCAAATCTACGGGGGCACCATTAACCTTTTTGGCTTTACGTTTAAAAAGTTGGGCATCGAATGTATCTTCGTGGATGCAGATGCAGATGAACAGACGCTACATGCCGCGTTTAAGCCCAATACCAAGGCGGTATTCGGCGAAACGCTTGCCAACCCTGCCCTGAGCGTATTGGATATTGAAAAGTTTGCAAAGGTTGCTCACGCACACGGTGTTCCCCTGATTATAGACAACACCTTTGCGACGCCGATTTTATGTAAACCAATCGATTTCGGTGCCGATATCGTGGTACATTCCACCTCTAAGTATATGGACGGCCATGCGGTACAGGTTGGCGGCGTGATTGTAGACAGCGGCAAATTCGACTGGACAAACGGCAACTTCCCCGATTTTACCCAGCCGGATGAATCCTATCACGGCATAGCCTATACCGATACCTACGGAAAATCGGCCTACATCATCAAGGCTCGTATGCAGCTGATGCGTGATTACGGCGTGTACCCTTCCGCAAATTCCGCGTTTCTGCTCAACCTCGGGCTAGAAACACTGGCTATCCGTATGGACAGGTACTGCAGCAATGCCATGAAAGTTGCCACCTATTTTAAAAGCTCCAATAAGATTGAATCGGTAAGCTACCCCGGGCTTGTGGGCGACCAATACTACCCTCTTGCACAAAAATACCTGAAGGGTGCCAGTGGCGTAGTTTCGATTGTCATCAAGGGCGGCAAGCCCAATGCCATCAAGTTTATGGATGGGCTGAAGCTCGCCTCCAACGAGGTGCACGTTGCAGATATCCGCACCTGCGTACTGCATCCGGCCAGTGAAACCCACCGCCAGCTTACCGAAGAGCAGCTGGTTGCGGCGGGAATCAACCCCGGTATGATCCGCTTCTCGGTTGGGCTTGAGAATGTCGAGGATATTCTTGAGGATATTGAGCAGAGCTTGGCCAGAATATAATCTTTGTGCATAGCAAACGGCGAATGAGTGATAAAACTCATTCGCCGTTTTTTTGTGACTAAACCTGAATCTTGGCACTCTTTACGCTCATTAAAGGCGACTACTTTTTTGCTCTTAGAATATCCACAAGCCACTCAGCCTTTGGCAGTGGTAGCTCCGGGTAGATTGCCAGATTTTCCGCAGTCCCCTGAACAGCCCCCCAAAAGGTGGCTGAAAGTGCAACAGGGTCTCCCTCGCGAATTTCCCCCAGCTCCTGGCCTTTTTTAATCAGCTCAGCAGCAGGGCCAACCATATCAAAGTCTGATACAATGCGCCTTACCCCTTCGGGAGTCCCCTCGGATTTCATGGCCTGTGCCATCAGCAGAAACATCCTGGAGGTAAACAAATCCTGCCTGAGTGCATCAAGAATGTACCCTGCCATCTGCTCAAACACCACAATGGGTGAGGAAATGCCTATGCTTTGCATAAGCAGGCTCTTGGGGGCCTGAGTACCAATCTGCACCAGCTCTTCGTACACCTTTTCCTTCGATTCAAAGTAGTTGAAAAACAGCCCGGTGCTGATATTCAGCCGCTCGGCGATATCCCGTATCTTGGTGGCCTCGTAGCCGCGGCTGGTGAACAGGTCTAAGCTGCAGCTTAATATCTGCTCTCGTCTTTTATTTCTCTGCTCTTCACGCTTGTTCATGCAAATAATCCTTATAATTTATTCTTAACTATCTTTAACGCTGCACTTTTACCTGACTGTACTGCGGTGCACAACCCGCCGCCCGCGTTTACCCACTGCCCGGCGAGCACCAGCCCTTTTACACCCTCTACCGAGGTTTTGATATTGGTTCTTAATGCCTTTGGAATGGGGACAAAGCCTTCCCATGATCCCTTATACAGGTTGGCGTACCGCATATAGGTGGCAGGGGTAGCTACATCGGTTACCACAATGCTTTCGCGTATGCCGGGAATACGCTTATCCAGCAGCTCGGCTACGCGCTGCGCAAGGGCTGCCTTTTCGGCGCGGTACTTTTCAATGTCTGTTTTGCGAAGGCTCTCCCAATACTCCAGCGGCGCGCCTGTCATTACCATAATACTGCTGCAGCCCTCTGGGGCAGCCGAAAGGTCAAACTCAAACGTTCTTAAATTATAGCCGTTTACCGTAAAGCCGGGGGCGGTTTCCAAGCCTTCCGGGCATTCGTAATCGGTTGCATACGGCAGGTTAAAGCGCTTGTTCAGGCCAAAGGAAATCAGCACCAACGGGTCAAACAGCGGGCTGGTTTTCAGCATCTCATCGAGCTGCTTGTGCCTAAACTTGCCCTCAAGCATGTTATTAAGCGTATCGTACGCGTCGCAGGCAGCTACTACGGCATCGCAGTGATAGGTCTTTCCTTTGGCGACTATACCTGTAACCCTGCCGTTTTCCACCACAATACGTTCCACCCGTGTGCTCATGTTGAGCTTACCGCCAAGCGAAATGTACTTTGCCTTCATGCGGTTTGCTACACCCAGCGCGCCGCCCATTGGGTAGCCCGCATTGCCGCTCATGCGCGTACCCAGCATCATGATAAGCCCGAAGTAGGAAAATTCCGGGGGCATCAGGTGAAACACCAGTTTCTTTAACAGCGGACTTTCAAAGCGCTCGGTATACTCCTGAACGCTTGTATTCATGTATTTGCCTGCAAGCGACATAAAGCCGCTGTTGTTTTTTAAGAAGCTGAAAAACTCCGCAGGGTTAGCAGGCGCACCCGTGGGCATAGAGGAGTTTGCGAATACCGCAACCTCCGTGCAAAACTGTTCTATGGATTTTTCATCCTGCGGTGCAAGCTGGAGCAAAAAGGCTTTAAATTGCTCGAACCTCAGCGGAATCTCGTATAAAACACCGTCAATTTCGGCAGTAATGCTATCGGAGTTATAGATCTCGGTATCCTCCGCAAGTGCATCCACCTCACGGTAAAGGTTATAGAAGTTGTCACCCTTCTTGGTTCCTACCATCCAGTGGATACAGCCATCAAAGCGGTAACCCTGACGCTCCCATGCGATGCACATACCACCTACCTGGCCGGAAATTTCAAAGATCTCGCTTTCAATGCCGTTGTTTTGCAAGTGTATACCCGCACTCAAACCTGCAAGCCCTGCCCCGATTATAATCACCTTTTTTGCCATTGTCAACTCTCCTAACTGATTTATTGAACGTAAATTCATTGATTTTGTGTTCAATGAACAGTATATCACCCAAAAGCAAAGAATGCAAGTAATTTGTTCAATTTCTAATTCTATACACCATAATTCATTATTGTTACAAAATTCGAACCGGTACATATAATGAATTAAAACTGTCTTGACACAAGTTAAATAACTAGGAGTAAGTGAAAATGGTTAGTACTATTGTTCATACCTGCGAAACTACCTATTTGTCTCTCGCACAGCCTAATCAGAACTATTGCAGTGAGACAAACCTTACCATAGATAATCGTCCGTTAGTGAATAGCAGATATTCAAGTCTCATAAAGTTTGCCCTGCCAGCCGCTCCGGTGGGCATGATTCTGCTGCAGGCAACGCTAAGCCTGTATGTAACCCAAACGGGAATCAGCCTTCCCTGTAATGGACGCGCTATCCTTGTATACAACAACCTTGCCGATTTTAGTGCCGACACCGTAACGTGGAGCACCCGTCCTTCCACCGAAGCCTCGGCGGTTGACAGCGTTGAACTTTGCGCATCTTCGGTGGGGCAGTATATTGCTTGCGATATCACTGATCTGGCTAAGGCATGGTTCAGCGGCACCAGCAACTACGGTATTACGCTCGATACCCCCGAACAGACCGCAAACAACCCCATTCTTGCAGATTCGGCAAACAGTACCCACCCGCCGCTGCTGACGCTAATCTATCAGGATATTCCCCAATACAAGGGTACTGCCGTTCCGTTCACCGACAGCAAGCGGTATCAACTCATCGGCACCTCTGCTCAACTTTTTACGACGTCAGTGGATCTTTCCGCTACGCTGAACTGCTCCTTTATCATTCAAAACCTCGGCAGCCAGCCGTTTACTGCCCTATTACAGCTAAGCCCCGATAAGCTGATATTCTTAAATGATGAACAGCGCCTTATCGTACAGCCTTCAACGGTTGTAATGCTGTGCCCGTACCGTTTTGCACGGTATGTCCGCCTGATGATTGATAACAGCGCACACATCAATGTAAACTCCACCATCTGGATACAAACCCAAAACTTAAATTTCAGTTTCAATTATCAAAGCTAAAGTAGCCTGAATAAAATATAGTAGCCTTTTTAGGCTGAAAAGAAATTAAAAGAAAGGATTACTACTCTCAATGAATAATCTTGTATTCAATACTACCGCTGCCGAGCTGAAAACCAGTGTGTACGCACAAAAATCTGATGATTCCTTTGCCGCCATACAAATCGATAACAGCGGCAACCTTTATGTAAATGTAAGCAATACCTCATTAACCGTTGCAGGCTCGGTTACCATCAACAATACCGATCTCAGTATTGCAGGTGACGTAACTATCACCAACACTTCCCTCACCGTTGCCGGTTCCGTAACCATCAATAATACCGATCTTAGTGTTGCGGGCGATGTAACCATCACCAACACATCTCTTACCGTCGCGGGCTCGGTAACGGTAAACAACGCTACCATCACCACCTTTGTAAACGGCAGCCGCCTGACCACCATTACCCTTTCCAGCTCTGCCGTTACCTCCAACACCATTCTCTTAGACAACAGCGATATTTCTCAGTATAAAAACGCAGCGTTTATGCTGTACAACGAAAGTACCGCAACTCTTGTTACGCTGAATCTGCAGGTGAGCCCCACCGATACCACCACAGATTATATCACCGACACTACGCTCGGCACGGTAACCCTTGCCGCAAACGGAAAGCTGTATATCCCCGTTAGCGTAGTAGGCAAGAATGTTCGGCTTTTAGCAACCAGCGCCTCCGATACGGTAACCGTCAACGGCTACTACGTTGCTCAGGCGTAACGTGCTCATATAAGAATAGAACCTTCTTATGTCCCGGTTTGTGCAGTGCCTCTGCTTAAGCCGGGGCATTCCGTAGTAATACAAGATAACTTTTTACCCGCATTGAAAGGAGCGCCTGCCCTATGCCGGTACGCTTAAGCGTGTGTATGATTACTAAAAATGAAGAGGAATTTCTTGACCGCTGCCTGTCAAGCGTTTCGGCAGTGGCCGATGAGATTATTATAGCGGATACGGGTTCCACCGATGATACCGTACAGATTGCCAAGAAGCACGGGGCAACGGTATACCCCATCAAGTGGCGCAACAGCTTCAGTGCAGCGCGCAACCTCTCGATCTCCAAGGCAAGCGGCGATTGGATACTGCTACTGGACGCCGATGAGGTACTGGAGGAGACGGATATCCCCCTGCTGCGGGAGTTTATGAACACTACCTCCTGTGATGGCTGCAACTTTACCATTATCAACTACATCGGCCGCACTGCAGGCGGGCTGCACACCATGCACAACGCCTTTCGGCTGCTGCGAAACAATGGGCTTTACCGATTTGAGGGTGCCATCCATGAGCAGATCATCCGCAGGGACGGAAAGCCTATCCCCGCAGGCGCCATTGAAACGAGTTCCATCCGGCTTTACCATTACGGCTATCTGGATGATGTGGTGCGGCGCAAGCAAAAGCGCAAGCGTAACCTGCCGCTGCTGCTCAAGGAGCTGAATGCCGACCCGCAGAACCCATTTTTAATGTTCAACCTTGCCAACGACTATCTCGCCTGCGGGGAACACGAGAAGGCCCTGAAGCTGTTTGACCGGGCCTACCACAAGATGGACACGACGCAGGCCTATGCCCCCCACCTGGTTTATCGCCGCGCCGTTACACTCTATAATCTGGGGCGATACGACCTTGCCGCCAAAGCCGCACAGGATGGGCTTAATATCTACCCAGCGTGCGCAGACCTTGAATATCTGCTGGGCACCGTTTTCAGCGAATGGGGGCGGTACACCCTTGCCATAGACAGCTTTAACCGATGCATGAGCATGCCAAAACCACCCGACTCTCTGCGCTTTATGCAGGGCAGCACCACCCTGCGCCCCTTGATGGCACTGGGAAACCTGTATTTACGCCTTGGAGATTACTCGCGGGCGTATGATGCATACGCAGCTGTTATTAAGAAAGACATCAACTGCTGCTCGGTACTTTACCAGATTGGCAAGGTTCTGAACCACATCTATGCCGATAAGGCTACGGTAGTTAAAAAGCTGATAGGCTTCTTCTTAAGCCCGGATTATACACCTAATCTGATATTGCTTACCGACATTCTTATTCAGGAGCGGCTTTACTCGCAAGCGGCAAGCTGTTGTGAAAAGGCGGCGGAGGATCTTTCCTATAAACAGGATACCGACTTTTTAAAGGCGAACCTGTATTTTTACAGCCGCAAATTCGGTGAGGCACGCAGGCTGTTTGAGGAACTGGTAAGTCAGGAGGCGGCATCAACCAATGTGCTTCAGAATATTACCTGCCAAAGCGCTCAATACCTGTTTGTTATCAGCCTTATAGAGGGAAAGACCGTACTGGACAGTGACCTTGCACTTGTTGAGCGGTACTGTGACCGGCTGACCTACAGGGTTTATACGCAGGTGCGGAATGTTTTAAACGACCGGGATGAATCCGTCTTCTCCCCCGATGAAAGCTGGCCATCGGTACTCACTGAGGTTGGGAGGCTGTTTGATCGTGTGCTACGAACCGGCGAGTTTGACCTGTTTGAGCGGCTGCTCTACCTGCTTAATTGGGTAGACAGCAAGGCGGTACTGATTGAGCTTGCGCAGGTGTATCTGGATAACGGTTACCCGGGTATGGCGCGGGAGCAGGTGCTGCGTTCGGTGAAGGAGCTGGATTACCTTAACCCTGCCGGGTTAAGCATTCTTGCCCAGACGGCCGGTATCCCACGGGCTTCCACATAATAAAAGCGGCAGACCGTACACTTAAGTACCGATCTGCCGCTGCTTTTATGAAGTGGGATTCATCCCTATTCTTTCTGTGGCTTAAATAAGGTTACTCCCTGTAAGATATCGGGTATTCCATCCTGCAATGCCTTGTATGCCTTTTGGGACTGTGCCGAAAGTTCGTCTAACGGTGCATTGGTTACCGAAAAATAATATACAAGCCCTTCCTGTTCGCCAACCAATCGGTTATCCGTGCAGCCTGTAACCTCCGAGATGTCCTTGCCTCCCGCTAATGCCGCTTGCAGCGTTTCTTTATTATAAACCGTAACGAAGAATACATTTTTCAGGGAGGCGTAAATCTTCTTTAGATTCTCATCCTTCTGCTCCTTGGTAAGGGCATCGGCGTTCTGCTCCATCTCGTTGATGATTTCAAGCGTTTCATAGGGCATGAAGTCTGCGTATAACTTGTGAACATACGGTGTACCGTTCTGCTCCTTGCCGTTTTGTGCCTCGGAGTAGCTGAAAACCCCCTCGGAGGCATAGTCGGAAAACACCTTGGTGAACCTAAGCGAATACCCCGCCGCGGGGAAACTGACGGCATTCTTGTCATGCTCGGGCAACGCCGAGGCAGCCGAGGAATTCTGTGCCAAAGAGGGCAGCAGTGAGCAGGCAGAAAGAACAATGGCAATTACCGGCGGAAGAATTAAGCGCATCGCCCTTTTCAGCAGCTTCATACCGTCGTCACTCCTTTAGTAAGTCATTACTTATGTTCAGTACTTGCATCAGCATTGCGGATATCTACGCGGCGAATCTTGCCGCTGAGGGTTTTGGGCAGCTCGTCCACAAACTCAATCACGCGCGGGTATTTATAAGGTGCGGTTACCTGCTTTACATGGTTCTGCAGGGTTTTCTTCAGCTCGTCGCTGGCGGTATAGCCTTTGGCCAGCACGATGGTTGCCTTTACTACCTGCCCGCGGATGGGGTCAGGCACCGCGGTAATCGCACATTCCAGTACCGAGGGGTGGGTAAGAAGCGCGCTTTCCACCTCAAACGGGCCGATACGGTAGCCGGAGCATTTGATTACATCGTCCTTACGGCCTACAAACCAGAAGTAGCCGTCGCTGTCGCGCCACGCGGTATCGCCGGTGGAGTAGGTATCGCCTGTCCACGCGCGCGCATTGGCTTCCTCATCATTGTAGTAGCCGCGGAACAGACCCGCGGGGTAAGCCATGGAGGTGTTTTTAATTACAATCAGCCCTGTAACACCATCCTCGCAAGACTCGCCGTTTTCATCCACAATATCGATGTCGTATAACGGAGAAGGCTTTCCGGTAGAGCCGGGCTTGATGGGAAACCACGGGAAGTTTGCGAGCAGCACGCTGGTTTCCGATTGGCCGAAGCCCTCGGTAACCTCCAGACCCGTAGCCTTTTTAAACTGGTAGAAAACCTCGGGGTTTAACGGCTCGCCCGCTATGCCCGCATGCTTGATGGTGGAGAAATCGGCCTTGGAGAGATCCTCTTTTATCAGAAAACGGTAAACGGTGGGTGGTGCGCAGAAGGTGGTAAGCTTCAGGCGCGAGATCGTCTCCAGCAGATGATGGGCGTTAAACTTGATATCGTCATACGCCACATTCACGGCACCGCAAATCCATTGGCCGTAGCTTTTACCCCAGCCGAACTTTGCCCAGCCGGAATCAGCCATAGTAAGGTGCAGGCCACCCTCCTCAACATTCTGCCAATACTTCGCGGTAACAATATGCCCGAGCGGGTAGGAAAAATCGTGCCAGATCATCTTGGGCATACCGGTGGTGCCGGAGGAAAAGTACATCAGCATCCGGTCGGTCACCTTGATGGCATCCTTACCGGTCGGGCGTTCAAAACCCGTGGGGGACTGGTCAAGCATCTTGCGAAAATCAATAAAGCCCTCGGGGATATTGCTGCCCACAATGCACACATGGTTTACGGTAGGGCAGGAAGGCAGTGCAAGGGTAATATGCTTTAGTATCTCATCGTCATCCACCGCCGTAATAATCTTTACATCCGCGGCGTTGCAGCGGTAGTCGATATCCTTGGGGGTAAGCTGGTAGGTAGCGGGAATTACCACCGCACCGATACGGTGCAGCGCCACCATGCACACCCATACCTCAATGCGCTGGCGCAGCATGAGCATAACGGTGTCGCCCTTCTTGATACCCAATGCACGATAGGCATTGGCTGCCTGCTCGCTGCGCTCCTTAATATCGGTAAAGGTAAGGCGTTCCTCGTTATCCTTCTCATCGCACCAAACCAACGCGGGCTTGTTGGGTTCCAGGCGTGCCCACTCGTCTACAATATCATAAGCAAAGTTAAAATCCTCGGGGATATTCAGCTTATAGTTCTGTTTAAAGTCTTCATAGCTTGAAAACTCGGTTCTCTCTAAATAACGTTCAACTAAACTCATTGTATAATTTCCACCCTAACTTATTTCGATTAGAAATAGCATAAAATCGAGCGAAAAGGTTGGATTCATGCGCTTTTGTGAAGATTTTTTAATACTATTTCTTTTTGAATTAGTTTTAATCGCAAATAATCGTCAGAAAGCGTGCGGTACCGCCTACGGCCCGCTGGCCGTGAAGCGGCTTGGGGTTAAAGTAGATGCTGTCGCCTTCGTGCAGCACAAACTCATGCCCCTGCGTGGTGACGACAATGGTGCCCTCCAGGACGTAGTTAAACTCCTGCCCTGCGTGGGATACAAGCTCGGGCGGCTGATCCTTGGGGGTAAGGGTAACGATCATCGGGTCCATCTTGCGGCCGATGAAGTTTAATGCCAGTGAATGAAAGGCATAGCCAGCGTAACGTTCTACCGCCACACCCTTGCCGTTGCGCACGATGGTATACTCCGTCATGCGCGGAGCCTCACCGGTTAACAGCTCGGCAGGGTCTACCTTCAGCACCGCGGCGCAGTCGTATAACACGCCGATAGGAATATCGGCCTTGGCGTTCTCATATTCAAGGTAGGTATCGGCCGGGATGCCGACCTTCTGTGCAACCTCTTCGGCGGAGAGTTCAAGAATCTCGCGCAGTTCCTTAATGCGGCTTGAGATTTGTTCCAGCTGGCTGTTCATATAAAGACCATGCCTTTCTTTTTTGAGCTTTTATATTCTGCCTTAACAGGTAGTATAAAGTTAAGGATATCATTAACAGGTTATTGGGCGGAATACACTAAAAGAACACTATAATTATTTTCATTATACCCTCGCTCCAAGGATACGTCAACGTTTTTACAATTAATTAGATTATAACCAATTATTTTACAACAGTATCATGAATTTCTACTTATTTTTCCTGT
The DNA here is from genome assembly GCF_900103835.1 of Acetanaerobacterium elongatum. GTDB lineage: Bacteria > Bacillota > Clostridia > Oscillospirales > Ruminococcaceae > Acetanaerobacterium > Acetanaerobacterium elongatum. Next base: position 23,242 of record NZ_FNID01000001.1, read on the forward strand.
TCATTGGGTTCTAATTGTGCTATTATAATAACTAGGTGTAATATTTAGTGCATTTTCTGTGAAATAACTGTTATCATAAAATATTTATGTTAACCAAGCAGGAAAAGCACGAAAAAGCTACACAAATCTAATGTAGAGCACTGCATACTATAATTCTTGCAAAAGGGACTGACGCTTTATGAAAAACACCTTTCGTTTTGCTGCCGTTGTGGTTGCATTCAGCCTGCTGCTTGCCTGCCTGCCGACAGTGCATGCGGCGACAAATTCCAAAACTCTGAAGGGCAGCGAGTTGCGGGGTGTGTTTGTAGACTCGTTAAACAACAAAGACTTCCCCTCCGCACCCGGCTTGGGCAGCGACAAGCTGAAAAAAGAGATTGACGCTATTCTGAACTTTGAAGCCGCAAACGGATTAAATGCAGTATTTGTAAAGGTGCTGCCCTCGGGTGACGCGCTTTACAAATCAAAGCTCTTCCCTGCTTCGTACTACCTTACCGGCAAGCAGGGCGGCACCCTGACATTTGACCCGCTTTCTTACTTTATATCCTCCGCTCATAAAAAGGGGATTCAGGTGTTTGCGTGGATAGACCCTGTGCGCGCGACATTGGGTACAGCCTCCTTAGACAGTGTTAAAGAGATGGCCAAGTATGTAGACTCCACCCAAGGCTATACCCCACCGCCGCTTGCCGTAGCTAAGCAAAACAGCAAGCCGCAAAATGCCGCAAGTACCGACAGCCCCGCTTCCAAGCATCCTGAGTATCTGCTGGGTGCCAAGGACGGTGCCAAGTATTTTGATATCGCCAACCCCGCCGTGCGCACCATGATTGCCGACGCAGCCGCCGAGATTGCGTCAAACTACGAGGTGGACGGCATTCATATGGATACCGACATCTACCCTGCGGGGCTGAATGACGCCAAGTCTTACACGCAGTATGGCGGTACCCGTTCGATAGAGGAATTCAGGCGGGATAATATCACTAATCTTATTAAAGAGGTAAAGCAGCGTGTCAACTCCGCGAATGGTTCGGTGTTCTTTGGGGTTTCGGCTGCGGGAACCGCCTACAGCCTTGACAATGACTTCGATACCCAAAAGTGGATTGCCGATAAGCTGGTTGACTATATTGTACCCCAGTGTTACCATGCTATCGGTGCCGATACCGACGACTTTAAAGCCCTGATGGCAGGCTGGCAGAAGGCCGCCTACGGCACTGATGTGTTGATTATGCCCGCGCTGAATGTTTCTGCCGTGGGGGATAAATCGGCAGACGGCGGCAGCTACACAGACCCTTCCGAGCTCTTATATGAGATTTTGCTTTCGCGCAGCAGTTATTGTAACGGGCATGTTTACAGTGCAAGCTCCGCCCTGCTGAAAAACCCGCTTAATATCTTTTCGGACATCAGCAGGTTATACCTGAGCGGCACGGTCAACGATAAGACAAGCGCGTTTGACCTTAGCACCAAGCTTTCGGTAACCCGCCCAAGCGAGGATATTACCGTATCCACCGACGATTACTTTATTATGGGTACCTCCAACCCCAACCAGCCGCTCTATGTAAACGGCGAGGAGGTAACCACCCGCGGCCCCGGCGGCACCTTCGGAGTATTGATTGATACCCCCTCTACCACAGAGGTTACGGTAACGCAGGGCTCTAAAACCATTACTCGCACCCTGAAACGCCCCTCTTCCGGTGGGGTGAGCAAGATTACAAAGATTACCCAAAGCTCTATGCTGCCCTCGAAAACAGATGCTGTTAAAAGCGGCTTTCAATATACGGTAAAGTGCACTGCCCCCTCTGGAGCTACCGTTACTGCCAAACTGGGCAACAGCACCACCACTCTATCACAAGCCGCCGCCACCGCCGAAAACGGGGTACCTGCCACCTACAAGGGAGCCCTTACCGTAAGCGGCGATTACAGCGAATCTAAAACCACTAAGCTGGGGCCGGTGGAGTATACTTTACAATACAACGGCAAGACCACCAGCTTTAAATCTACCGGCAGCCTTTATTATATCGGTTCAAACACCACTGCTTCGGTGGAGGTTACCAATGATGTAACCCTTGTTTATAAGGGTGAAGACACCAACGAAGGTTCCATTACCAACCTGAGGAAGGGAACCAATGATTATATAACCGATATTACGGATACTATGTTTAAGCTTGGAATGGGCGGTTACATTAAGAAGTCGGATGTAACTCTGGTGGAGGGCGCTGCTCTTGCAAATCATTCTGTGAGCGGCATTAGTTTTAAAAAGGGCACCGACGGCGAAAGCTATGTAATCAAGGGGGCTGCGAAGGCGCCGTTTATGTTTGCCGACGGTGACGGTTCCGTACGGGTTTACCTTTATAACCTTAGCGGTGTAAAGGGCTTTGATGTTTCAAGCAGTGCACTCTTTTCAGGTGCCTCGGTGAAAACCGAAGGCAATGGCCTGTGCGCGACCTTTACCACTAAAAGCGGCGCGAAAGTATGGGGGTATTCACTGGAATACCGCGGTGACGACGCCGTACTGTTCTTTAAATATGCACCCAAGCGTGCCTTTGGTGAGAAACCGCTGAGCGGCGTTACCATAGTGCTTGACCCCGGGCATGGCGGCACCGACCCCGGCGCTATCGGGCCTACCGGTGCGGACGGCGCCACCGAGGAGATGCTCAACCTTGCCGTTAGCCAGAAGGCGCGCGATTACCTGCAGAGCCTTGGCGCTACGGTATATATGACACGTCAGAGCGATACCGGTGTCACCCTTACCAACCGTACGGGTTTTGATGAGAAGGTAAAACCCGATTTCTTTGTATCGGTACATACCAACAGCACCGCCGAAAACACTAACGCCAATAAAACCAAGGGTGTGGAAACGTACTATTATACCGATCAGTCCGGCAGACTTGCGGGTAACCTGCTCAACAATATCGCCTCTTCAGCTGGGCGCGAAACCAGAAAATCCTATCGTTCCACCTATGTGGTAACGCGCATCTACAATGCGCCCGCTGTACTTTGTGAGCTTGGGTTCATTACCAACCCCAATGAGTATGAGCAGATGCTAAACGGCAAAATCATTGATAAAACCGGCTATGGTATTGCGCAGGGCATCTTGGCCTCTTTGTAATACATAACTCAATTCTACTATTCATAAAAACCCGAAGGATTTTATTATCCTCCGGGTTTTAATTTTGAATGGAAAGTATGCTTGACATTATACTCGTGCTATGGTATTCTTTCTATGGAAAGCAAGCTTTACATTTAATTGAGGGATACGATGAAAATGATTGGTATATGCCGTGCTGCCCCCGTGGCATGGCGCTGGAGGAGCAGCGTGAAAGAACTTTTACGCTTGGGGAAAAGGCGCTTGCCGGCCGGAAAATGTGTCCGGCATCCGCTGCGTGGCACATGCCATTTTCATCATAATTTGTGCCGCCACTGCGGTGGCGGAATGGAGTATAATATGAACAACAGGCTTGAGGAACTGCGAAAGGAACGCGGGCTTAGACAAGAGGAACTCGCCGATATATTGGAGGTATCACGGCAAACCATCGGCTCGCTTGAAAACGGGCGGTATAACCCGTCTATCTTGCTGGCGTTTAAAATCGCTCGTTTTTTTAACAAGAACATTGAGGACATTTTTATCTATGAGGAGGCAGACTATAATGAATAAAAAGATTTGGCCCTATGTAATTGTACTGCCGGCGGGTTTGGCACTGGCGTTAGCAGGCATTTTTGTGATTACCGATGAAAGCTTAAAGGGTATTTCGGGCATCTGCATCGGCGTAGGCGCCGGTGCGTTTGGTATGGCTATCGCACAGATTGTAACCGCCGTTATGATGCGTAAAAACCCTGAATACTTCCGGCGTCAAAGTATTGAAGAACGCGACGAGCGTAATATACAGATTCGTGTTAAAGCAAAAGCGAAAGGGTTTGACGCCATGGGTATAATATTTGGTGTCGCGATGCTATGCTTAGTACTAACGAATGCCAACATCTGCACCGTTCTATTGATTGTCGGTGCATATCTGCTGGTTTATGTTGTGCAGATTTATTACATCGCTAAGTATTCAAAAGAATTTTAGCAATTAGCATAAAACGCCCGAGGCCGTTCGGCCTCGGGCGTTTTGCTTAATAATACTCTTTAAAATTCACTATTCTCATTAGGTGCCTGCGGGTAGTACTCATTCAGCTCTGCGGGGGTACACAGCCCGCCGCGATAGGCCTTATCCTTGAGTACGGCATAAAGCTCCGTAAAGGTCGCCTCCATATAGGGCTTTAAGAAGATCATACCGATACCGCAGGTTAGCGCTGAAAGCAACACCCAACCTAAGAACGAGAGGTCAAGCACAAACATGTCAAACTTTTCGCCCTTGGTCATCTGCTCGCTCAGCTCGATTGCACGGCCTGCGCCGATGTTGGGGTTGTCGGCCAGTATGTACGGAACCATACGGTAGGCGTAGCCCTTGATAATACCGGGGATAATGAGCAGCAAGGTCCATAGGAAAAGGAAGATATCCCTTAAAAACATAGTCTTTACAGCACCAAGATAGGCTTCGCTCTTAAAGCTGGAAAACAGCAGCGAAAACTTTGAAACCTGTCTGCGACTCTGCACAAAGTATCTGCTCTTGCCAACCGTAATTGGGTTAGCTACAAAAACTGCGTACGCAATGCCAATGAGTGAAACAAGTGTGATGCTGAAGATTAATACCGTAACACCGATAGAAGAAATCATGCTGTCTATTGTATTGGAAAAATCACGGTAGTAATCACTATAGCTGCCGCTGTAGGTACGATTAAACGAATTCGTTATTCTGGTGACTGCGCTGCCGCCGCTACTGCCAGTTAAAATACCCGCAACAAGACATACTGCCAGAGCCATCCAGTAGTTTGTTTTTAAAACCAGCTTCGCATTTTGCTTGAGGAATGAACGTTCCCACATAATAAATCAATTTCCCTTCTTAACAGTTATATACCATATACGATATATAACGCTTCTATCACTTCTTAGCTATTATACGATGTATAGTAGTCAACGACTTCAAAATTCGGCTCAGGAATATCCTAACCCGTTGATTACGATGTTCAGATGCCGTTTATCGGTAAGGTCGATGAGCATATTGCCGCTTAATATGCGAACCAAGGGGCGCAAAGGTGCCTCTTCGCGGTTTTTCACCACTACCGCGGTAATGCCGTTGCTCAGGCGTACACAGGTACCTACCGGATACGGGGCAACCTTGCGGATAAATGCCGATACGACATCCTCATCAAAATACGAACCGGTGCCACCCATGATATACTCGCTGGCCTCAGACGGAAGGCTGGGTAAACGGTAGGGGCGGTTGGAGGTAAGTGCGTCGTAAACATCGGCCACCGCCAAAATCCTGCCGGAAAGCGGGATTTCTTTATCTCTAAGGCCTTTGGGGTACCCCGAGCCATCCATACGCTCGTGATGAGACAGTATGCCATCAAAGATTGATTCGGGGATATCATGGCGATGAGGCAGTATCTTGGTACCATACATCGGGTGGTTCTTAATCAGTTCAAACTCATCACAGGTAAGGCGGCCGGGTTTTTGAATAATACTGGCGGGAATCATCAGCTTGCCGATATCATGCAGCACCGCACTGAGGCCCAGCTGGTGCAGTTCAACATTATTAAGGCCAAGTGCTATACCTATGGTAAGCGATATCACCGCAACACTGAGCGAATGATGATAGGTATAATCGTCATACATCTTCAGGTCAACGATGTTTACCATAAAGTCTTCGTTGTTCTTAATCTCATCAATCAACCTGCCTACCGTTACCGATATCTTTTCAATCTGCTTAATAACATCCTTGTCAAAAGAGCCCTTAAAGCTTAAAAAGAGTGATTTGACACCGGTAATAAATTCCACACGCAGCTCTTCGTTTACACCGGATTCCACCGTTACGTCATCTTCGGCCCCGTCGTCGATATAAAGCCCGGAAAAGCCCAGAGAAATGATACGAATAATCGCCGTTTCGGTAATAGTCTGGCCTTTTCTTAATAAAACGGAATGACCATAAGAAGCATCAAACAAACGCAGGTCACGCGCCAATTTCATCCCCTGCTGAACCTGTGAAGTCGGTAGAAAAAACCATCCCGTCCATTCCTTTCATAGATTGTACTGAATTTAGAGTAAGTATAGAGTAAAACTTATAGCTCATATATTGATTATAATAACATATTTAGCTAAAAAGCGCCATAAAATTTTACATTCTTATACTATTAATATGGATAAACGTTTAAAAGCGACAGAAATGACCTTTAAAATGAAATGCACAGGACAAAGCCTGTGCATTTTTGAAAAAAACAGTTAGCCCATAACAACCTTAACGGCATGCGTTTTTCCGTCGGAGAATACGGGCAGGATATTGCCGTTAATCTCCTTGCCGTCTACTGTGAGCTGCCTGATACCCTTGGAAACCTTGTTGGGGTTAGACACCTCAATCTCGTAGGTGGCACCGCGGAACTGGCGAGTAGCCTTAAATCCGCTCCACTCGTGCGGGATGCCGGGGTTAATCTCTAAGCCGTCATAGGCGGGCTTGATACCGAGGATATACTGCGAAACCGCCACGAAATTCCATGCAGCAGTACCGGTGAGCCAGGAGTTCTTGGCCTCACCGTGGCGCTTTGCGTCCTTGCCCGCAATGGTTTGCGCGTACACATAGGGTTCAGTGCGGTGGATATCGCTGTACTCCTCGGTGTAGGCGGGAGCAATCTTGGAGTAGTATTCAAATGCGCGGTCACCGCGGCCAACGAACGCCTCGGCGCAGATAATCCAAGCATTGTTGTGGCAGAAGATGCTGGCGTTTTCCTTGTATCCCGCTGGATAGGTGGAAATTTCACCGTACTCGATGAAATAACGGGTAAATGCCGGGTTGTTGAGTACCAAGCCGTACTTGCTGTCGAGGTACTTCTTCACGGAATCAAGCGTCTTGATATCCTTGCCGTCCTCGGCGCCGATACCCGCCATTACGCAGAAGCCCTGCGGCTCGATGAAAATCTTGCCCTCTTCATTCTCTTTGCTGCCGAGCTTACGCCCGAAGTCGTCGTAGGCACGCAGGAACCACTCGCCATCGTAGCCGCTTTCAAGAATCGCTTTCTTCATATCCTCGATGTGGCCCTGGGCCTTACGGGCTTCTTCCAGCTTACCCATCTTCTCGCACATCGCAACGTATTCCGGCCCGATGTAGCAGAACATACCGGCAATCAGGATAGACTCGGCCACCTGACCGTCCTTGCTGGTAGTGGTTTGGAACGATTCGCCCGGGGTTTTAGAGAAGCAGTTGAGGTTAAGGCAGTCGTTCCAGTCGGCACGGCCAATGAGCGGCAGGTTGTGCGGCCCGCGCTTATTCACTACATGGTAGAACGCGCGCTTCATATGGTCTAGCAGCGGCTGTGCCTTACTGTCGTCGTTTTCATAGGGAACCATGGTGTTCAGCACATCGATGTCGCCGGTTTCCTTTATGTAGGCTGCGCAGGCTAAGATCAACCACAGCGGGTCGTCGTTGAAGTTGCCGCCCACTGCGTCGTTGCCCTTCTTGGTGAGGGGCTGATACTGGTGGTAAGCACCGCCGTTTTCAAGCTGCGTAGCGGCAAGGTCGAGCAGCCTTTCTTTGGCGCGCTCGGGAATCTGGTGCACAAAGCCCAGCAGGTCTTGGTTGGAATCTCTAAAGCCCATGCCGCGGCCGATGCCCGACTCGAAGTAGGAGGCGCTTCTGGAAAGGTTGAAGGTAACCATGCACTGGTACTGGTTCCAGATGTTCACCATGCGGTTGAGCTTCTCTTCCGGTGTGTTTACGTTGTATACCGAGAGCAGCTTGTTCCAGTAATCCGCAAGCTCGGCCAGAGCCTCGTCCACCTGCTTTGCGGTGGAGAAGCGCTTAATCATCTCATGCGCCTTTGTCTTGTTGATAACGCCCTTGCTCTCCCACTTTTCCTCCTCTTTGTTTTCAACATAGCCGAGGATGAACACCAGCTCCTTGCTTTCGCCGGGGGCTAAGGTGATGTCGATGCAGTGGGATGCGATGGGCGACCAGCCGTCGGCCACCGAATTGTTGGACTTTCCGGCAGCAACCGCCTGCGGGTTTTCAAAGCCGTTGTAAAGGCCCATGAAGCTTTCACGGTCAGTATCAAAGCCCGAAATAGGCGCGTTTACGGTGTAGAACGCGTAATGGTCGCGGCGCTCCTTATATTCGGTTTTGTGGTAGATGGTAGAGCCCTCGAGCTCTACCTCGCCGGTGTTGAAGTTACGCTGGAAGTTGGTCATATCGTCGTAGGCTTCCCACAGGCACCACTCCAGGAAGGAGAAGAGCTTTACCGACTTTTTCTCGCCGGACTCGTTTTTTACAACCACCTTCTGCACCTCGCCCGCATAGTTTTGCGGAACGAAGAAGGTTATCTCGGTGGAGATACCGCCGCGCTTACCCTTGATAACGGTATAGCCCATGCCATGACGGCATTCGTAGGCTTCTAAATCGCGCTTTACAGGAGACCAGCCGGGCGACCAGAAATCGCCGTTATCGTAAAGGTAGAAGTAGCGTCCGCCCATATCTACCGGTACGTTGTTGTAACGGTAGCGTGTTATACGGCGCAGACGGGCATCCTTATAAAAGCTGTAGCCGCCTGCCGTGTTGGATATCAGTGAAAAAAAGTCCTGCGTGCCGAGGTAGTTAATCCATGGGTAAGGTGTTTTGGGTGATTGAATAACATATTCCTTGCGTGCGTCATCAAAAAAGCCGAATTTCAATGAAGGTACCCCCTAATGATTTTAATCTATTCAACCCCTGTTTGGGATTTACGCGCTAAATAATACTTACATACCCTTGGGTGCGCAGCTCTGACGCTCGATAAACCGCAACGGGAAGCTTTCGCTTTCAAAGCCCTCGCCGCTTCCCTCTATCTTGCCTATAACAAGCTCCGCGGCACGCGTTACCATATCGTAAAGCGGCACCTCAAAGGTGGTAAGCTGCGGGGAAAACTGCGCTGCCATTGGGCTGTTATCAAAGCTGACGATGGAAAGCTCCTGCGGTACCTTTATACCGCGCTCTTTAAACGCCTTAATCGCGGCAATGGCCATATCGTCACTGCACGAAACCAGCGCGGTGGGCAGCTTGTGCCCGTCAATCAGCCGGAGTGTTTGCTGGTAGGCGATGTCATGCTGAAAGCTGCCGCGCAGGACAAAGCTTTCGTTCACCTTTAGCCCCAGCGAGTTCATTGCCGAAAGATACCCCTGATACCGCCTGAGCCCCGTATAGGTCTCCGGACGTCCGGTGATGATGCCAATCTCCCGGTGCCCCAGCTTGTACAGATAGTTTACTGCTTGTATAGCACTCTCATAATCAGAGGAATTGACTACCACAAGGTTGGATTTTGCTAAATCGTTTTCCGGCAGCCGGTTCGGGTCAAAGTCTACAATCCCTACGGGAACCTGTGTTTGAATGAGCTTTTTAATCTGCTCGGTATCCTTTTCGTTACCCACGATAATCCCGCCGCTGATGCGTTTTTGCGAGATGGTCTGGAAGATGCGGCAGTAATCGGCCTCGGAGTAAATGGTATGTATCAGCACATAGTAGCCGCAACTGTTGGCAGCATCTACGGCGGCGTTGACAATAGAGGAGTAGTAGCTGTTCTGGTAGATGTTCTCGCGCCTGTAGATACTCACCACAAACAGGCCGAGGGTGTTGTTTGCCTTCCCTGCCAGTATCTGTGCCGAGTTATTCGGCTCGTAGCCCATCTCGGTAATAATGCGCATGACCTTTTCACGGGTTTCGGGCGGGACATTGGGGTAGTTGTTAATCACCCTTGAAACGGTACTGCGTGAAACACCCGCCAGGCGGGCGATATCTTCGCTTTTCATTGCCGGTAGTTTGCCTTTCCGGGTTTTAATTAACCCCTTGTAAGCTGAAACGCAGAGGCATTCGAAATCGTTTTCGCGTTTGCCGCAAACCATTTCATAAACGCGCGTTTACAATTGTTATTATAAATGAACCGGCGTCCAAAAGCAAACATTTTTCGATGAAAGGATAGACAATTTTACCGGGTGGTTTTCGGTGGATTTGTAAGATAGTTATTAGTGTGATTTCCCCTTTTCTGCACCTAATCAATCCTATAAATCAGGTAACTACTGTTGATCTTCGGCTTTTTGATCCGCATTACTGTACATCTTCCTGATCTTTCTGTTTTTTATCTCTGCAATTATCCAGATAATAACGGGCAGAATCACCTGCATGGGGAAGGCATAGTAAGGGTACACCTTAAATGCCCAAAGCCGCATCTGCATAATGTTATCGTATATAATCTGTGCAAATAGAATCATCAGTACTCCAATTTGTATGATAATCGACCGATAGCTTTTAAGGTTCAATAGCTTTTCAATCCCTTTGCCCGCAACCATCATACAAACAGACGTTTTAACAAACACGCCGAATACAAAGACGAAAGATACGGTTATCTCTATTCTTTCAATTACATTTCCAATGCTGATACGGCTAACCGCCTCGTAGGAGGGGAAGTAGAAACTGCCGAGCATATTACCGAGCACTGCAATATTTCGCACTGTTGTAATGGTTATAATTGCAGCAGCAATAACCACCCCTAAAAAATAAACCTTTTTGGGTGACTTCGGAGTTTTTAATGCATCGAAAACCCCCATAAAAACTACGGTCTCGGCAAAAGGGAACGCAAAAGCCGAATAACCGTCTTTCAACACGGGTGTAATACCGTTTCCGAGCACAGGCTTAAGATAATTAATATGCAGCTGTGGTAATGCAAGCAGCTGTACTATTAACAAAATGAGAAAGATGCCCGGAAGAAAATATGTAGTAGTTCTTCCCAACACCTCTACGCCCAGCCGGGCAGCTATAATGCATACCATACCCATTGCAACAAGCGGTATAATCATTGGTGTTTCCGGCATGGCAAATGAATTCATGAATTCTCCAAAGTTTCGAAGCACCAGAGAACCAAGGTGAAAGGCATATAAAGTATATACCACCGTAACGAATTTGCCTGCTATCTTACCAATGACGAGCGTTAAGATGTCGAATAAATCCTTTTGAGGGTACAGTGTGAGGATTCTTGAGTAGATTAACAGTACGGGAACAGCCATTACAAAACCTGTAATTGAAGAAAGCCATGCATCATTCTTAGAACTGCCGCTCACCCCCACAATAAGTGTGCTGCCGATTATAAAAGAGATCAGCAGACATATGGCCTCTTTATCGATGATTTGTTCCTTCCGCATTTGGTTTCCTACCCTTTATTCAATATTCTTTTACTTTCCAAAGATTGAGGTTATCAGCTCGCATATAGGAAGTTCTGGGCTAGGTATTTTCACTTTAAGGCATAGCAATACGGCAACAGTAAATGATATCCCTGTTAAAGTGACATTTACCCAAAAATCTGCCCACAGCTTTTTCTTATATAAAGGTTTAATATCAAATATGAATAATAAAAAGTATAGTAGAACCGTAAGCGCAAGCATCTCTGTAACCATGCCTTTCCGGTTTTATAACTGAATAAATTTTTTCTCTGACGGCCAATGAAACAGCCCGTGTTTCAAGATATGCAAGGATTAGCTGCTTTCTGACTCCTGCAGATTACGCGTGTAACCTGCACTGTTTTTAATGTGCACCGTAGCTGTCACGTTTATCTTCAGACTTTTAAAGACATCATTCCAATTACTGCTCACACTATTCCACACCTTCACTCTGTCTTCCCTGAGCTTTCCTCCAAACCCGAAAATGTCTGCACCATACTGCATCTTAATCTTTTCAATCAGAGCTTCGACCCTTTGCTTTAATACAGCTCCTGCCAGCTTTTCAAGCTGTACCCGGCCCTCTTCTTCAATAAAGTTACCGTTACCGCTAATTTCACCAATGGAAACCGTAGTTTCAATGTCTATATTCATCTGAATATCGTTGCCCTGTATAACCGGTGAGGTTTTTGTTTTGCTGCCAAAAATCTCAAGGGCTATTCGGGTGGGGGTTCCCCTGACCTGCACCTCTTCCGTTAATATTCCGCCCTTTATCTCATCCTTGATAAAGCTCAGATACTTGGTTTCTTCCCCGTCCAGCATGCCTGCAAGCTTATCGTCCTTGATGATTGCTACGCCCATAATCTGAGCAACTGTTTTTTTCTCCGCTTGCTTTAGGCCAATTGTTGGAATAACGGTCGCCGCTTTGCCGGACTGTGAATCGATAGCAAATTGCAGTATGTCGGTTTTAGGAGCTTTGCTTAAACTCTTCTCGTTAGTGATAATTTGGCCTAATTGAAACGATTTGATGTCTTCTGTGTTTTCCGGAATATCAAAAATCTCCCTTGCCGTTTCTGCCTGCGAAACAAGTATCAAGGTTTCTTCACGGGTTTCTGGATCGCGGCCATACCAGTCCAGAATTTTGCCTACCCCTTCACGGGCTACGGTCTCGCTTAGGATAAGCACTTTTGCATGGCTCCAATAAAGCTTTTTACCCGAAACCGATATCATATTCCTAGCCGCATCAAACATCGTCTTCCCTTCACCCGTAATTAACTCGGATGTTGTTTTGGTATCTTTCCCTCCTCCAATCTTGACGACCTCTGCCGTAAGCTTATACTGCCCGCTTTGCTCCTTATCAACCGCCACGCCTGCAACAATCGAGAATTCATCAACCTCCCTGTAATTTAGGCAACCGGCAAAGAATATACAACTGATTAGCAGCATTAATGTAAGCAGTGTTGCTTTGATTCTTTTCATAGAAGAGCCAAGCCTTTCCCAATTCTCATGCTTTAGTATGAAACGTGATTTCAAAGCATGTGCTAAAATCCTAAACCTTACCCCTTTTCGTTTTTGCTCTGAGGCTGTCTGGGTAAGTCTCTGCCCCCTATAATCTTAGGTCTTGTGGTCATCATCCACCATGGGGCGCGAATCCATGCATCCTGTCCATCATGGTTCTGAGCCTTTGTAACATTCATCATGTAGGGTACACCGAAAGAGCGTATGCTCATCAAGTGCAGATAAAGAATAATAAAGCACAGCAAAAAGCCGTAGATACCGAGAAACGCCGCACCTAACAGCAGTAACGTACGAAAGATGATTGTCGCACTGATGAAGTTCATGTTAATTAGTGTCGTAATACCTGTAATGGCGGTTACAATAATCACCGGTGCACTTACCAGTTTCGCTTCTACAGCCGCCTGCCCCAGAACAAGTGACCCCACAATGCTTACGGTCTGGCCGATGGGCGTGGGCATACGGACACCTACCTCACGCAAAACATCGAAGATGAACAGCATAATAAACAACGAAGCAACCGTTGGTATGGGCACATTCTGTCTGGATGAAGAGATACTCAGCAGCATGGGAGTAGGCAGCATTTCCTGATGATAGGTTACAAGAGACAGAAAGATAGCCGGAATGGTAATGGATGTTACCGCGGTAAAGCCACGAATCAGCCGGTTCATGGTTGCAAAGATATAGTTGTTGTAGTAATCCTCATTTGCCTGAAAGTTTTCTACCACTACATAGGGTACCGTTAGCACGAAGGGGCTGCCGTCAACAAACAGGGCTATTCTGCCTTCGAGCAGCTTGGCCGCAATTACATCCGGGCGTTCGGTGGAACCGACTGTTTCAAAAGGTGAATAGGGGGCATCCTTAATCAGTTCCTGGATGTAACCGGAATCGATAATTCCGTCAATCTTTATCTTTTCCAGCCGCTGTTCCAATTGGCTTAATACGTCCATTGAAGCCAAATTTCCAATATAGCAGATGCAGGTTCTGGTGTGTGTTCTTTCCCCAATTTCCTTAAACCTGAATTTCAACTGCGGGTTCTTTATCTTGCGCCGCAGGAGCGAGAGGTTCACCAGTATCGATTCCGTAAAACCCTCTCTTGGTCCACGCACAACCTTTGCAGAATCGGGCTCGGTTACTGAGCGTATCTGCCAACCCTTTGTGCTAATAATCAGGGCTTTGTCGTAGCCATCGAGCAGAAAAAGAGTGTCGCCGTAGATTATCGAGCCGACGATTTCGTTAATATCCGCTTTCTCTTTTACATCATTGGATACAATAACCTTGCACATTAGTTCATTTAACAGATTATCGCTTTCAATATTCACCGACAAATCGTTTCGGAGCACCGGCAGGATAATATTTTGGTTAATAATCTCGGAGTTCACCATACCATCGATATACAGAATACAGCACCGGGCAGCTTTAAGGTTCTTATTTTGGAACTCTCTTATCACCAGAGTTTCGTCGTTTTCAAAAATGCTCTTAAACAGAGCGATATTTTTTTCAAGCGTCTTACTTAGGCCTAAGTATTCGGCAGTATTTGCTTCTTTGCCCGTTGGGCTGTCTTTAGGCTTTTTCTTGAATAGGTTGTTCAGCATGATATCACCCTGTTAAATTGTTCCCTGTTTTGCCCATAAAATACCGCAACCGCCGTGGTTATATCCCACAGCGGTTGCGGTGTGCAAATATGCGCGGCGTGAGGTTAGAGAATGATACAGATCAGACCGCCGCAGCCCTCGTTGATGATGCGTTCAATCGTCTCCTGCAGCTTTTGTCTGGCGTCGGCGGGCATACGGTAGAGCTTGTTGTTGAGGCCCTCGTTCACCAGCTCGTGCAGCGACTTGCCAAAGATATTGGAGCTCCAGATCTTGCGCGGGTTCTCTTCAAACTCCTTAAGCAGGTACATCACCAGCTCCTCCGACTGTTTCTCGGAGCCCACGATGGGCGAAACCTCGGTGGTGATATTCGCCTTCATCATGTGGATGGAGGGCGCCGAGGCCTTGAGCCTTACACCGAACTTGCCGTTCTGCTTGACAATCTCCGGCTCCTCCAGTGAAAGCTCCTCAATGCTCGGGCGTACGATGCCGTAGCCGGTGGCGGCCACCTCGTCGATGGCGTTCTTTACCTTGTCGTAGTCCTTCTTCATGTTGGCAAGGTGAATCATCACGGGCATGAGCTCCGCCTCGGACTTAATCTCCAGCCCCGTTGCCTCGCCTAGTATTTTATAGAATAAATCCCCCGCTACCCCTACCTCAACCTTTGCGCTTCCCTTACCCATGTCGATGCCCTTCACCGCCATGGAGTTGACATACTCGCAGTCGCACACCATGTTGAGCTTCTGCTCCACGTCGCTTGCGTGGCGTATGCCGGAGGCGGCTTCCTTAATGGCATCGCATACGGCAGCTTTGAGCCAGTGATCGTTCTTTAAGGTCATAATCCACTTCGGGATATCGACCAGAATCTCCTTAATCGGGAACTCGTTGAGTACGGTTGCGATAATCTCGCGGATATCGGCCTCCTCCAGCCGCAGACAGTTGGCCGCCAATACCGGTACCTGATGCTTTGCCTCCAGCCGCTCACGCAGTTCCTGCGTTTCGGGGTTTTCGGGGTTGCGGCAGTTGAGCAGCACCACAAACGGCTTGTTGATCTCCTTCAGCTCGCCGATTACCCGCTCTTCGGCCTCTTCGTATTCCGCGCGCGGAATCTCGCTGATGGAGCCGTCGGTGGTTACCACCAGGCCGATGGTGGAGTGCTCGCGGATAACCTTCTGCGTGCCGATTTCCGCCGCCATGTTGAAGGGTATCTCGCTTTCAAACCACGGGGTTTGCACCATGCGCGGGTTGTCGTTTTCAATATATCCGATAGCGCTCGGCACGATATAGCCCACGCAGTCGATCATGCGAACGCGCAGGTTCACGTTGCCGTCAAGTGTAATCTCCACCGCCTCTTCGGGCACGAACTTCGGCTCGGTTGTCATAATGGTTCGCCCTGCCGCCGACTGCGGCAGCTCATCGTTTGCGCGCTCACGCTTGAATTCATTGCCGATATTGGGCAGCACCAGCGACTCCATAAAGCGCTTGATAAAGGTCGACTTTCCGGTTCGAACCGGGCCAACCACGCCTATGTAGATGTTTCCGTCGGTACGCTTCGCAATATCTGCATAGATGTTACGGCTATCCACCTGTAATCCCCCTTTACTTTATTGCTCGTCAGATACGGCGAAGGTTGGTATCAACAGCATACAGCGGTCTCTAAGGGTTTCGTCGGCTAGGTCGTTGTGGCTGGCAATCCGCTGTGCCGAGGTATTGTAGCGCTTGGCAATGTCCCAAACCGATTCATCCTTCTCGGCGAAATAGATGGTCAGCGCGGCGGCTTCCTCCGCCTTCTTGGGTGCCGCTTCGTTTACCTTGATATCGGTAAGCACATTCTGCTTGTCGGCACTAAGTATCGAAGCGTTTACGGCAATGGTATTTTGCACCTCTATCTTACCGTTGACCGGGGTAAACTTGGTATCCTTTACCTGTGCGCCTGCGCTTGCGGTCATGTTCTCGGCGGGATTTTGCAGCGGGCTGCGATACTCCATATCGGAGGTTCGCTCGTAATAGCCGTTTTCACCGTTTGCATGTTCTACCAGCATTCCGGTTTTGAGGGTTCCGGCAAGTGTAAGCTCGTTATTTTCAATCCCGGCGCTCTTAACATTCACCTCGCTCCAAACATCCAGCACACGGTTGATGTTATCGTCAGGCATATCAAGCACACTCTTAACCGTGTACTCATCACTGACGATGCCGTTGAGCCTCTCTACGGCAATGGGCTTGGTTTGGTAGTCGGATTCATACTTTGTGGAGTACATATCCACCACCGCGGGCACCTCGGCGTTATTATAGGCCTTTACGCCGTAGTTGATATCGGCGTTCAGCGCTACGGTTCTGGCTTCCCCCTCGCCGTTGGCCTTCGGCTCGGCGGTAACGCTGTTTACCGAAAGGGTGACGGCGCACTGCGAGTTTTCGTCTACACCGTCCACATCAATGATCTGGCTAACCGGAAGGGTATACTCCATGGTATCTACCCCGCCGTTTCTTTCATCGGTGGTGTATACGATATGCTCGGTAAGCTCACCTTTGAGAATAATCTTGTTGGCAATCACCTTGTAATCTGATACCACACATACGCCGTTGCTGCGGATAATACTTGCTATCGGCGGCTTGCTGTTCGGTACCTCCAGCTCTTCCTTTACCGTGAAGCTGCGGCTTACATTGGCGATCATACGGCTGTTCTGCAGCATCTTGCGTTTTAGCTCTACATTCATGCCCGCGGCCTCGCTGACAATCTGCTCGCTTTTCTGGGCGGTTACCTTGGCACATACACTCAGCGAGCCCTTCACATCCAGCCGACGCGATGAAACGGGACGACAGTTGACGTAATCGGTGCTTACGCCGGTTTCCACCATAGCGTTCTCGGCGGTGGTTCTGATATCAATCACGGTGGTAAAGGGCAGCTTGTGCTCGTAGCTGCGCAGGCGGCGGCTGTCGTCAAGATAGATTACAGTGAGCGTTGCGGTGCCGTCTATCGTGACCTTTTCGCCAATCAACTGCCTTGTTGTAACCGCAGCGCGGATATCACACTTCAGCACCCTCAGGATATCGGGACAGTAATCGGGCAAGATCAGGTCGGCCTCTACCGGCTGCTGTACACATCCGTCGTATACTGTTTCATTTATGGTAACAGCCTGTTTATTGACCATAAGCTCCATAAAGATTCCTCTCCTTTATCAGTTTTCTAAGAAATAGATATTCACCCCATGTCCAATATATGCAAGAAAGCCCTCTGTTAAAACAGAGGGCTTTGGGATTTTTTATGTCTTATGTATATCAGCAGTCTTTCTTTTTTATTCGGAAGATCATCCGAAGGATTCCCGATAAGAATTTGGGGCTTTTTACGACGATTACCTTCATGCTTTCACCCCTTTGATGTGAATTGCTTTATTGCTAAAGCATTACCGTGCAAAGCATTGTATCACCCTGCTACCACCAGAAGTTTCGGAAACACCGGCAGGCTAAGATGACAATAATCAGTGAACAGAGGAGAATGGTAAATCTAACGGAGCAAAACCATGAAAGAAACATTCCGAGGCCCATTGCAAACGCAACAAGCGGGAACCATCCCCCGAAGCAACCGCCGCGCCTGCCCCCGCACCGTCTGCGCATTGCACGACCAACCCTTTCCTTGGAACGGTGAACCCTATGCTTAAGGTATTCATTACCCATCCAATTTCGGCGCATTTTTTCCGCGGCGTTATTGTTCCTAACCCATTATACGTTTATAGGACGGGGATGGTGATGATTAAAGCAGTACAGCAGTCAACTTCTTACGATTGCACAAAAAAGAGGGAAACCTCTTTCGGTTTCCCTCTTATAAACCCTATTCAGGTTTTAATTATTCATTGATAGCAGAAACTACGCCGGAACCAACGGTACGGCCACCTTCGCGGATAGCGAAGCGCAGACCGGCCTCGATAGCGATCGGAGTAATCAGCTCAACGCTCATATCAACGTTATCACCAGGCATGCACATCTCGGTGCCCTCAGGCAGCTTGATTACGCCGGTAACGTCGGTGGTACGGAAGTAGAACTGGGGACGGTAATTATCAAAGAAAGGAGTATGACGGCCGCCCTCTTCCTTCTTTAAGATATATACCTGGCCCTTGAACTTGGTGTGGGGGTGAATCGTGCCGGGTTTACAAAGAACCTGGCCGCGCTCGATATCGGTTCTCTGAACGCCGCGGAGCAGAGCGCCGATGTTGTCGCCTGCCTCAGCGAAGTCGAGGATCTTTCTGAACATCTCAACGCCGGTAACAACGGTCTTCTTTCTCTCTTCGGTAAGGCCGATGATCTCAACTTCGTCGCCGGTCTTAAGCTGGCCGCGCTCTACTCTACCGGTAGCAACGGTGCCACGGCCGGTGATGGTGAACACGTCTTCAACAGGCATTAAGAAGGGCAGGTCGGTCTTACGCTCAGGGGTAGGAATATAGCTGTCTACTGCAGCCATGAGGTCATGGATGCACTTGTATTCAGGAGCGTTTTTGTCGGTAGAGGTGCTCTCAAGAGCCTTCAGCGCAGAGCCCTTAACGATCGGAATCTCGTCGCCGGGGAACTCGTAAGCAGAAAGCAGCTCACGGATTTCCATCTCAACGAGCTCAAGCAGCTCATCGTCGTCTACCTGATCAGCCTTGTTCATGAATACTACGATATACTGAACGCCTACACGGCTGGCGAGCAGGATGTGCTCACGAGTCTGGGGCATGGGGCCGTCTGCAGCGGATACAACGAGGATAGCACCGTCCATCTGAGCAGCACCGGTAATCATGTTCTTAACATAGTCAGCATGTCCGGGGCAGTCAACGTGAGCATAGTGACGAGTATCGGTCTCGTACTCAACGTGTGCGGTGTTAATGGTAATGCCGCGCTCTCTCTCCTCAGGAGCCTTATCGATCATGTCGTAGGCCATGAAAGCAGCCTGGCCGTTCATGCCGAGCACCTTGGTGATAGCAGCCGTTAAAGTGGTCTTGCCGTGGTCAACGTGGCCGATGGTGCCAATGTTAACGTGGGGTTTGTTACGTTCAAATTTGGCTTTTGCCATTGGGATATCCTCCTTTTATAAACACATTTTAAATTTTAGTTACGAAGAGCATATAGGAACATTGTAGCAATTCTAAAGGCAAATATCAAGAGCTTTCAAAAATTTGATAAGCCCCTATCTACTGCCATTATTCCTGCTTTGCACGGGTATTCATAATACCCTCTGCAATCGACTTGGGTACCTCAATGTAGTGGCTGGGCTCCATGGCGTAGTTGCCGCGGCCCTGTGTTTTGGAACGCAGGTCGGTGGAGTAGCCGAACATCTCGGAAAGCGGAACGAAGGCATTGATCTGCTGAGCGCCGAACTGTGCCTCCATGCCCTGAATCTGACCACGGCGGGAGTTCAGGTCGCCGATAACGTCGCCCATGTACTCCTCGGGAACGGTAACCGCAACCTTCATAATAGGCTCGAGGATTACCGGATCAGCCTTCTTCATTGCCTCTTTAAAGGCCATGGAGCCTGCAATCTTAAACGCCATTTCAGAGGAGTCTACCTCGTGGTAAGAACCGTCATACAGGGTTACGATTACGTCTACAACGGGATAACCCGCTAAAACGCCTGCCTGCATGGCTCCCTGAATACCCTGGTTAACCGGCTCGATGTATTCCTTGGGAATAGCACCGCCCACTACGGCATTTCTAAACTCGTAGCCCTTGCCGGATACGTTGGGCTCAACCTTGATCTTAACGTGACCGTACTGGCCGCGTCCGCCCGACTGGCGTGCATACTTGTGGTCAACATCCGCCAGCTTGCGGATGGTTTCCTTGTAGGCAACCTGAGGCTTGCCGACATTGGCCTCTACGCGGAACTCGCGCAGCATTCTGTCTACGATAATCTCAAGATGCAGCTCGCCCATGCCCGCGATGATGGTTTGGCCGGTTTCCTCGTCGGTGTAGGTTTTAAAGGTGGGGTCTTCCTCAGCAAGCTTTGAAAGCGCAATACCCATCTTCTCCTGGCCGGCTTTGGTCTTCGGCTCAATCGCTACGCGGATAACAGGCTCGGGGAATTCCATCGACTCAAGGATAATCGGGTGTTTTTCATCGCACAGGGTATCACCTGTGGTGGTGTTTTTAAGGCCAACAGCTGCAGCAATATCACCCGCAAAGCACTCGTCGATATCCTGACGGTGGTTGGCGTGCATCTGCAGAATACGACCGATACGCTCGTTGTTATCCTTGTTTGCGTTATAAACGGTGGTGCCCGTTTTTACCGAACCGGAGTATACGCGGAAGAAGCAGAGCTTACCAACGTACGGGTCGGTTGCAATCTTGAATGCGAGCGCGGCGAAGGGGTGGCTGTCGTCAGACGGACGAACCTCGGTCTCGCCGGTTTCGGGGTTAACACCGGTGATATGGTCGATATCAACAGGTGAAGGCATATAGTCTACTACTGCGTCAAGCAGCTTCTGAACGCCCTTGTTACGGTAGGATGTACCGCAAACAACGGGTACAAGCAGGTTCTGGATGGTGCCCTTGCGGATGCAGGCTTTAATCTCATCAATAGAAAGCTCTTCACCCTCCAGGTACTTCATCATCACCTCTTCGTCCACCTCGGCAGCAGCCTCAATGAGCTTGTGGTGATATTCCTCAGCCAGCTCCTTCATATCCTCAGGAATCTCTTCCACGCGGATATCCTTGCCCAGATCATCGTAATATACATACGCCTTCATCTCGAGCAGGTCGATAATACCCTTAAAGAACTGTTCAGAGCCGATAGGCAGCTGAATGGGAACGGCATTGCACTTTAAGCGCTGGTGCATCATGTTTACAACGCGGTAGAAATCCGCACCCATGATGTCCATTTTATTAACATAGGCCATACGCGGCACTTTGTACTTGTCAGCCTGACGCCATACGGTTTCAGACTGCGGCTCAACGCCGCCCTTCGCGCAGAAAACGGTAACAGAACCGTCAAGTACACGAAGCGAACGCTCAACTTCCACTGTAAAGTCTACGTGTCCGGGGGTATCGATAATATTGACACGGTGGCCCTTCCAGAAGGCAGTGGTTGCAGCCGAGGTAATGGTAATACCTCTCTCCTGCTCCTGCTCCATCCAGTCCATCGTTGCAGCGCCATCATGAACCTCGCCGATCTTGTGAGTTTTACCTGTATAAAACAGTATGCGCTCTGTAGTAGTGGTTTTGCCAGCGTCGATGTGAGCCATTATGCCTATGTTTCGAGTTAATTCAAGCGAAACCTCTCTTGGCATATAGTCCTCCTTCAAGAAATAGAAACTATGCAGCCTTTGCAGCGTGCATAGCACCACTGAAAAACAAAGGCACATAAATCACAATTGGTTAGACAAAAAATTATTACGGATAACGAACTACCACCTATAGTTGGCAAACGCCTTGTTGGCATCAGCCATTTTATGAGTGTCTTCGCGCTTCTTCACGGCGCCGCCCAAATTGTTGGTGGCATCGACAATCTCGCCCGCAAGCCTTTCCTTCATCGTCTTTTCAGAACGACTTCTGGAATAGGTTGTCAACCAGCGCAGACCGAGGGTTTGTCTTCTCTCGGGACGAACCGGCATTGGAACCTGATAGGTGGAACCGCCTACACGGCGGGCCTTAACCTCAAGCACGGGCATGATATTCTCCATGGCCAGCTCGAAAGCCTCCAGGGGATCCTTGCCTGTTTTGGTCTTCACAATGTCGAATGCACCGTAAACAATCTTCTGGGCAACACCCTTTTTGCCGTCATACATAATACTGTTGATTAAACGTGTGACAAGCTTTGAATTATAAAGCGGATCCGGCAAAACATCACGTTTTGCGGTTTGACCTCTTCTTGGCACTTCGCTTCCCTCCTTCACATAATGAATTCATCGGTACTCGAAAGCGCAAAACTCCCGTTTGGCCAAATGCAAGGTTTAAACCAATACAAACGTGCTTTCACACATATTATATATAGTTATCCCTTCACATCTGCCTGCTCCTGCGGCATAGCCGCTAATTGAGCGCAAACATTGGGGCTTTGATCACTTCTTCGCAGCACCAGCCTTCGGACGTTTTGCACCGTACTTGGAACGGCTCTGGTTTCTCTTGGCAACACCCTGAGCATCCAAAGTACCGCGGATGATGTGGTAACGCACACCAGGCAGGTCCTTTACACGACCGCCACGGATGAGTACCACGCTGTGCTCCTGCAGGTTGTGTCCGATACCGGGGATGTAGGCCGATGCTTCGATCTGGTTGGTGAGCCTTACCCTCGCTACCTTACGCAGAGCAGAGTTCGGCTTTTTCGGTGTCATGGTTCTGATAGCAGTACAAACACCGCGTTTTTGGGGGGAGTTTTGGTCGATGGCTACTCTCTTTTTAGAGTTAAAACCCTTCAGAAGAGCAGGAGCGGTCGACTTCTTTTCAGAAACTTCCCTACCTTTGCGTACCAGCTGGTTAAAGGTTGGCATATTGCACCTCCTTGAACTTAAAATATTTATTATAAAGGCGCTTTGAGCACCCTTATAAGCAACGTTAAGTGGTAGTATCTGCAATTTCTCATTGAAAATTACAAGACTGATGAACTTTATCGTGCCGTTTTTAGCGATAATAATGAATTTTCAACAGCAATTTTGTATAAGTACAGCACCAGTACCGACTATACATTTTATCACCCAAAAGCTTTGTTTGTCAACAAGAAAACAATATAAACTTTGTAAAATATGCGGGGGGCGCGCAGAGCGCCCCCCGCAGTGTTAAACAATACTTTATGCCTCGGCCCCGGGAACGATCTCTACGTTTCCGTAGCAGTTCATGCCGGTGCCTGCGGGGATTAGCTTGCCGATGATTACGTTCTCCTTCAAACCAAGCAGCGGGTCTACCTTGCCCTTGATGGCAGCCTCGGTAAGCACGCGGGTGGTTTCCTGGAACGACGCGGCGGAAAGGAACGAATCGGTTGCGAGCGAGGCCTTGGTGATACCTAAGAGCACCGGCTCGTAGGTAGGTGCCTTGAAGGTTTCGCCGTTTGCGGCACGCTCTTCAAGCGCCCGCTGCTCAGCTATAACATCGGCCTTATCCACCAGGGTACCGGGGAGCATGGTGGTGTCGCCGCTGTCTACCACGCGCACCTTCTTCATCATCTGGCGTACGATAACCTCGATATGCTTGTCGTTGATATCAACGCCCTGCATACGGTAAACCTTCTGCACCTCGGCAATCAGGTAATCCTGCACCGCGTCGGCACCCTGTACGGCAAGGATATCATGCGGGTTCACCGAGCCTTCGGTTAAGCGGTCGCCCGCGCGCACGATGTCGCCCTCCTCCACACAGGTTCTGGAGCCGTAGGGGATAAGATAGCTCTTTTCTTCGCCCGTTTCGCTGTTAAACACAACCACATGCTTGTTCTTCTTGATTTCAGCCATTCTTACCTCGCCGGCAATCTCGCTGATGATGGCAAGGTACTTCGGCTTTCTGCCCTCGAAGAGCTCTTCTACACGGGGAAGACCTTGTGTGATATCCTCGGCACTCGCGATACCGCCGGTATGGAAGGTACGCATGGTAAGCTGGGTACCCGGCTCACCGATGGACTGCGCCGCGATAATGCCTACCGCCTCGCCCACCGCAACGGGTTTGCCGTTAGCGAGGTTGGAGCCGTAGCAGCGCGCGCATACGCCGTGCTTGGATTCACAGGTAAGGGTGGTGCGTATCTTTACACGCTTGATGCCGGTAGCAATAATCTTCTCGGCGTCCTTGTCGTCCATCATCTTGTCACGGGTTACCAGAACGGCACCGGTTTTCGGGTCAACAAAGTCATCGGAAAGATAACGTCCGCTAAGGCGCTCGGCAAGGCCCTCAATCAGGCCGTTGCCCTCTTTAATATCATAAACCTCTATGCCCTCGTGGGTTCCGCAGTCTTCCTGACGGATGATAACATCCTGCGAAACATCTACCAGGCGGCGGGTAAGGTAACCGGAGTCTGCGGTACGGAGTGCGGTATCGGCAAGGCCCTTACGCGCACCACGCGAGGAGATGAAGTATTCCAGAATGTTTAAGCCTTCGCGGTAGTTTGCGCGAATCGGAATCTCGATGGTGGTACCGGAGGTGTTGGCGATAAGGCCGCGCATACCCGCGAGCTGACGAATCTGGTTGATTGAACCACGCGCGCCCGAGTCGGCCATCATAAAGATGGGGTTGAACTCATCAAGGTTATCCTGCAGCGCCTGAGAAACCTTCTCGGTGGTTTCGTTCCAGATTTTAATTACCTGCTCGTAACGCTCGCTGTTGGAAAGCTCACCTCTGCGGTAGCGGCGGGTTATGGTTGCGATACCGGCCTCGGCGTCTGCAAGCAGCTGCTTCTTCTGCGGCGGGATTACGGCGTCGGATACCGCTACAGTGATAGCACCGCGGGTGGAGTATTTAAAGCCCTGAGCCTTAATCTTATCAAGCACCTCGGCGGTCTTTGCCGTACCGTGCACCTTGATGCACTTTTCTATGATCTTACCAAGCTGCTTCTTGCCAACCTTAAAGGATACCTCAAGCTCAAAGGCGTTTTCCGGCTTGGAACGGTCTACAAAGCCAAGATCCTGCGGAATGGGTTCATTGAAGATAACACGGCCGATGGTGGTTTCAACCAGCTTGCGAACCAGCTTGCCGTCAATCTCTTTCTCCATCATAATCTTAATCTGCGCATGCAGACCGATTGCTTTTTCGGAATAAGCCATCAGCGCTTCGGCTACGTTCCTGAATGCCTTGCCCTCACCCGGTTCGCCGGGCTTGAGCATGGTGAGGTAGTAGGAACCGAGCACCATGTCCTGCGTAGGCACCGCAACGGGGCGGCCGTCGGAGGGCTTTAACAAGTTGTTGGCTGCAAGCATTAAGAAGCGGGCCTCAGCCTGCGCCTCGGCGGAAAGGGGTACGTGTACAGCCATCTGGTCGCCGTCGAAGTCGGCGTTGTAAGCGGTACATACCAGCGGGTGCAGCTTAAGCGCTCTGCCCTCTACCAGTACCGGCTCGAACGCCTGAATGCCCAGACGGTGAAGTGTCGGCGCACGATTTAACAGCACCGGATGGTCTTTAATTACCGTTTCCAGTGCATCCCATACCTGCGGGTTTGCACGTTCTACGGTTTTTCTTGCGTTTTTGATGTTGGAGGCATCGCCCGTCTCTACCAGCCGCTTCATTACAAACGGCTTGAACAGCTCCAGCGCCATCTCCTTGGGCAGGCCGCACTGGAACATCTTAAGCTCCGGCCCTACTACGATAACCGAACGGCCCGAGTAGTCAACGCGCTTACCCAGAAGGTTCTGACGGAAGCGGCCCTGCTTACCTTTGAGCATATCGGAAAGGGATTTGAGCGGACGGTTGTTGGGGCCGGTTACCGGCCTGCCGCGGCGTCCGTTATCAATCAGGGCGTCTACCGCCTCCTGCAGCATACGCTTCTCGTTGCGCACGATGATATCGGGCGCACCGAGCTCGAGCAGCCTTGCAAGACGGTTGTTGCGGTTGATTACCCTGCGGTAAAGATCGTTTAAGTCACTGGTGGCAAAACGTCCGCCGTCGAGCTGAACCATCGGGCGGATATCGGGCGGGATAACCGGAACCACGTCAAGGATCATCCACTCGGGGCGGTTGCCGGAAAGACGGAAGGCCTCTACCACCTCAATGCGCTTAAGCAGATGAATCTTCTTCTGCCCGCCGGTGGTCTCCAGCTCCTCTTTCAGCTGCGCGGCAAGCTTTTCAAGGTCGATTTCGGCCAGTAACTCCTTGATGGCCTCCGCACCCATTCCGGCACGGAACTCGTCCTCGTACTTCTCCTTCATGTCGCGGTATTCTTTTTCGTTTAACAGCTGCCCCTTCTCAAGCGGGGTAAAGCCGGGGTCTATTACAATATAGGAAGCGAAATACAGCACCTTTTCGAGTAAACGGGAGGAGATGTCGAGTATCTGCCCCATGCGGGATTTATTACCCTTGAAGTACCAGATATGCGAAACGGGCGCCGCCAGCTCAATGTGGCCCATGCGCTCACGCCTTACCTTTGCGCGTGTTACCTCAACGCCGCAGCGGTCGCATATCTTACCCTTGTAACGCAAGCGCTTATACTTGCCGCAATGGCACTCCCAGTCCTTGGTTGGGCCAAAGATACGCTCGCAGAAAAGGCCGTCACGTTCGGGCTTCAGCGTGCGGTAGTTAATGGTTTCGGGCTTTTTTACCTCTCCGTAGGACCACTCGCGGATGATATCCGGTGAGGCCAGACCGATCTTTATCGATTCGAAAACATTAAATTCCATGTGCGACCCCTCTTCTTATTTAATCATTGTCGTCAGACAAGCCGATATCATCCAGACCGAAGTCGCTCAGAATATCGTCAGGCTCTTCCTCATCGGGCATAAGCAGATCGTCGTCGTCCAGCTCTTCTTCCGTAAAGCCTTCGGGCAGGTCGCCGCCTTCGTTCATCATCTCATCCGGCAGCACATCCGCGATGGGGGTTAAACCGACATCGTCGTCATCGTCAAAGGTCTGCTTGAGGTCGATTTCTTTATCGTCTTTATCCAGCACCTTTACATCAAGTGCCAGTGACTGAAGCTCTTTGATAAGCACCTTAAAGGATTCGGGGATGCCGGGCTTGGGCACGTTCTGCCCCTTCACGATGGCTTCGTAGGTCTTTACACGGCCAACCACGTCATCCGACTTCACGGTGAGGATTTCCTGCAGCGTATAGGCAGCGCCGTAAGCCTCAAGCGCCCAAACCTCCATCTCTCCGAAACGCTGGCCGCCGAACTGGGCTTTACCGCCGAGCGGCTGCTGAGTAACCAGCGAGTACGGGCCGGTGGAACGGGCATGAATCTTATCGTCAACCAGATGGTGCAGCTTTAAGAAGTACATATAACCCACCGTAACGGGGTTATCGAACGGCTCGCCCGTTCTTCCGTCGTAAAGGATGCTCTTGCCGTCCTCGCGGTAACCGGCCTCCTTTAAGCAATCGCGGATATCGGCCTCGTGCGCACCGTCAAATACCGGCGTCATCACCTTCCAGCCAAGCGCCTTGGCGGCATAGCCGAGGTGAACCTCCAGCACCTGACCGATATTCATACGCGAAGGAACGCCCAGGGGATTGAGCACGATATCCAGCGGCGTACCGTCGGCTAAGAACGGCATATCCTCCTGCGGCAGAATACGCGAAACAACACCCTTGTTACCATGGCGTCCCGCCATCTTATCGCCCACGGAAATCTTACGCTTCTGGGCGATGTAGGCACGAACCACCATGTTTACGCCGGGGCTTAATTCGTCACAATTATCTCTGGTAAATACCTTTACGTCTACCACGATGCCGTACTCGCCGTGCGGAACACGCAGGGAGGTATCGCGCACCTCGCGCGCCTTCTCACCGAAGATAGCGCGTAAAAGCCGCTCTTCTGCGGTAAGCTCGGTTTCACCCTTGGGGGTAACCTTACCTACCAGAATATCACCGGCATGAACCTCGGCGCCGATGCGGATGATGCCGCGGTCGTCAAGGTCTTTGAGCGATTCGTCGCCCACGTTGGGGATATCGCGGGTAATCTCCTCGGCGCCAAGCTTGGTATCACGCGCCTCGGTTTCGTATTCCTCGATATGCAGGGAGGTGTATACATCGTCGCGCACCATCTTTTCGTTGATGAGCACGGCGTCTTCGTAGTTGTAGCCTTCCCACGTCATAAAGCCGATGAGGGCATTCTTGCCGAGGGAGATTTCACCGTTGCTGGTAGCGGGGCCGTCGGCGATAACCTGGCCCTTTTTAATCTGCTCACCGCGGTTGACAATCGGGCGCTGGTTGGTGCAGGTGCCCTGATTGGAGCGCAGGAACTTGATGAGCTTATAGGTTTCAAGCGAACCGTTGGAGGTACGGATACACACCTCGTTGGCCGAAACACGCTCCACTACGCCGTCGTGGCGCGAAACCACGGCAACGCCGGAATCCACCGCCGCCTTGTATTCCATACCGGTACCTACGATCGGCGATTCGGTTTTTAACAGCGGTACTGCCTGGCGCTGCATGTTCGAGCCCATCAGCGCACGGTTGGCATCATCGTTCTCAAGGAAGGGGATCATGGCCGTCGCAACCGACACAACCATCTTCGGCGAAACGTCCATGTAATCTACACGGCTCTTCTCCACCTCAAGAATCTGGTCACGGTAGCGGGCATTAACCTGCTCGCGCGCAAAACGGTGCATCTCGTCTAGCGGCTCGTTGGCCTGCGCCACCACATACTCGTCCTCGACGTCGGCGGTCATATATACAACATCGTCTAAAACAACCCCGGTCTTTTTATCCACGCGGCGGTAGGGTGCCTCGATAAAGCCATACTCGTTGATGCGGGCAAAGGTTGCAAGGTAGGAAATAAGGCCGATGTTCGGGCCTTCAGGCGTCTCAATCGGGCACATGCGGCCATAGTGGCTGTAGTGTACGTCACGAACCTCGAATCCTGCGCGGTCACGGGAAAGACCGCCCGGCCCGAGTGCGGAAAGGCGGCGCTTATGCGTAAGCTCGGCAAGGGGGTTTGTCTGATCCATGAACTGCGAAAGAGGCGAGGAGCCGAAGAACTCCTTGATAGCGGCTACCACGGGGCGGATGTTGATAAGCGCCTGCGGGGTAACAACCTCCATGTCCTGCGCTTGCAGTGTCATGCGCTCACGGATTACACGCTCCATTCTTGAAAAGCCGATGCGGAACTGGTTCTGCAAAAGCTCGCCAACCGAACGGATACGGCGGTTGCCTAGGTGGTCGATATCATCAACGTTGCCGATTTCATAGGCAAGGTTATTAATATAGTTTACAGACGCGTAGATATCATCTTTGATGATGGTTTTGGGGATAAGATCATCAATGCGTTCCTTAATCATGTCGGCCAGCACGGTTTCGTTTGCCGCGGCATCCAGAATCTCGCGCAGCACAGAAAAACGTACCTTCTCGGAAATGCCGAGCGCAGCGGCATCGATGGTAACAAAGTCTTTAAGGTTTACCATGCCGTTGCTGATAACCTTAACCTCTTTGCCGTCGATATCAAGAAATACGGTATTAACGCCCGCGGCCTCGATCTCCCAAGACTTTTCACGGGTAAGGGTTTCGCCGGCCTCGGCCAAAAGCTCTCCGGTAAGGGGGTTTACCACCGGCTGAGACAGCTTTTTGCCCGCGATACGGCGGCTGATTGCCAGCTTCTTATTATATTTGTAACGGCCTACACGGGAAAGGTCGTATCTTCTGGGGTCAAAGAACAATCCGTCGATATGGGAAACCGCGCTTTCAACCGTAGGCGGCTCACCCGGGCGCAGCTTGCGGTAAACCTCAAGCAGAGCCTCCTCGGTGTTCTTGGTGTTGTCCTTTTGAATGGTAGCGAGAATCCGCTCGTCCTCCCCGAAGAGATTGATAATCTCCATATCGGTGCCAAGGCCGAGTGCACGCAAGAAAACAGTGATGGGCATCTTGCGGTTTTTATCAATTCTTACATAAAAAACATCATTCGGGTCGGTTTCATACTCCAGCCATGCACCGCGGTTGGGGTTCATGGTGGAGGAGAACAGCTTCTTGCCCGTTTTATCAAACTGCATGCCGTAGTAAACACCCGGCGAACGAACAAGCTGAGATACAATAACACGCTCCGCACCGTTGATTACAAAGGTGCCGCTGTCGGTCATAAGCGGAAAATCGCCCATGAAGATCTCCTGCTCTTTAACCTCGCCCGTTTCTTTATTTAACAGACGCGCCGTAACACGCAGGGGAGCCGCAAAGGTAACGTCTCGCTCCTTGCATTCCTCTACATTATATTTAGGCGTCTCTTCTAAGCGATAGTCAACAAAGGTTAAAACCAGATTTCCGGTATAATCGGTGATGGATGAAACGTCATTAAAAACCTCCTTTAATCCCTCCTCAAGAAACCACTTGTAAGAGTTCTTCTGCACCTCGATGAGGTTTGGCATATCCAGTACCTCATTAATATGGGCAAAGCTCATACGGACATTTTTGCCCAGGTGCACTTCTTTGACATTTACCATATGCTCACTCCATTCATCTTTTTAACCATTTATCGCCACGCAAAACACTATCAGGCTAAAACTGTAAACAAGTGTTTTTGCATATTTGTATTGAAATATTTAGGCCCATATGCTATAATTAAATATCATAAAAGCATAGTAAGGCATGATGATACAGTATATTATTGTAACACCAACAAGCGCGAGTGTCAATAAAAATAAAGTATTTTTTTATGCCTTTTGAGCACAATATTCTGTTGAGGTTGCCCAAAAAACACGTTAATAGATTAAAATAGTATCTTCTCCTGCCGCAGCGGGAGATTTTTTATTTACGAAAAGTTCAGAATTAAATTTTGAAACGTCGAAGGCGAAAGGCCAATACGCTCTATTATTGGCAAAATATACCGTTTCAAAACATCTTTTATTTTTTTAATTCATTTTTGAAGTCGCTTTCAGTTTGTTATCGTTATATGACTGAAAGCTTTTAAGGCAGGTGAATGCGGGCACTCATGACAAACGAAAACTTTAATGCAGTGGTTGTGCAGTACGAGAAGCTCGTCTTCACCGTTTGCTACCAGCTTGTGCGGGATTATCACGAGGCCCAAAACCTGACACAAGAAACCTTCATCTCGGCTTACAACCACATCGACAACTGTGATCAGGCAAACCTGAAGCCGTGGCTGGCACGTATCGCCACCAATAAGGCGAAGGATTATCTGAAAAGTGCCTACTACCGGCACACCGCGCTGAGTGACGAGCCCGTAGGCGAGGATGTCGTCTCGATTGAACGTTCACCCGACGACATTACGCTTTCCAAAGAGCAGGAACAGTATATCCGGGATAAGATTTATACCCTGAAGGAGCCCTACTTAAAGGTTTCGGTAATGTTCTTTCTTGAGGAAAAAAGCCCTGACGAGATAGCCGTTTTATTGGGGCGCCCCAAAAAAACGGTGCAAACGCAGCTTTACCGAGCCAAGCTTGCCCTGCAAACTATGCTGAAAGGAGAACTATGTGATGTGTGACTTTTTTAACGAAGACGGCCACCTTACCCCACAAGCGCTGAAGGCAACCGCCAAACTGGAGCCGCTGGATGAGCTTACCCGCCTTGAAATCTCTGAACATCTTTCGTTCTGTGACAAATGTCTTTCAGACTATACCCTTCTTCTTACCGACAGCACACTGGTTTCTCCGCCGCAATCGCAGGTGCATCAGATTATGGGCCGAATCAAGCATAAGGCGCGCACCATATTCTTTAACCGCTATGCACGCGTGGCCGTAGCCGCGTGCCTGGCAATCACCCTTTGGGGATGCGGCGCGTTCAGCTTTGATTACATTAACGCCAACAATCAGCTTGTTTCCTCTGTAGCCTCCACCTCCGCTTCGGTTACGGTGAAGATGGATGAGTGGAAAGAAAGTATTTCAAAAGGTTTTTCATCCTTTTTTAAAAATATAGATACCGCAAAACCCCAAACGAAAGGAGCTTCCTCCAGTGAGAAAGAATAGCTTTTTAATTTTTATCTGCTCCCTGCTGCCCGGCGCAGGCGAAATGTACCTTGGCATGATGAAGACAGGTATCGCACTGATGAGTGCCTTTTTCGGCATTGCTTTCTTTGCAAACTGGCTGAACATAGATGTTTTAATGTTTGTTCTGCCCGTTATATGGTTTTATTCCTTCTTCCATGTTCACAATGTAAAGATGCTCTACCCCGAAACACTCAAGCAAATGGACGACAAGACCTTTATGAACTTCAGCGACGCTCTACAGGGCCAGTGGCCACGAGTTTTTGAAAAGCGTCATGCCATTGTGGGCGGAGTTTGTATATTTATTGGGTTTGCAATGTTGTTTGAGGCGTTTGTGAAGCCATATATTCAGACGATTCAGGATACGATTCCCTCACTGTATGTCTTTGTGCGCAACCTGCCCACACTGATTGTGGCAATTGCGGTTATCCTGCTTGGCGTTGTGCTGATTAAGGGTAAAAAGGATGCTGCTATTCCCGCCGCAACCCCTGACGATGACATCACCGAATTTGGAGGCAAACAGCAATGAGTAATGAAACCCCCGGCTATCAGCCGCCTGTTGCACCGCCGCCCCCGGTTTATAACGCACCCGTACAGAAGCCTGTGCGCCGTGTAGGGGTATTTACCATGGGCGCCAGCCTGATTGGTGCAGGCGCACTGACCATCTATGCAATCATCAACCCTGGGCTCGATATCTACCAGATTATCCGCTATACCCCCGCAATTCTCATCCTGCTGGGCATTGAAATTCTCGTCTATGCCATCTTTCAGAAAAACAGCCACCTGCAGTACGACTTTTTAAGCATGTTTGTGTGCTTTATTTTAATCGTATTCTCTCTGTCGCTTGCGGGGATTCCTACTATTTTTAAGAATTGGGGTCCAAACCGGGAATATACTGAAAAACGACTGCAAAACGAGGTTTACGACCTATGCTACGATAAGCTGAGCGCCGTTGAAAAGATTTCGGATGTTGATATTCACATTAACCTCGAACGTCCGGAGCTGGAGAAGGATATGACCTACAGGCAGCTTACCGGCGAGGATCTTGTAAATATCAATGTTACCTTATATAATGAATACCCTTCCACCGAGGCATTCACCGCCGCCTGCCGCAAACTTTTGAACGAATTAACCTCAACCCGCGTACCGTTTGACGGTGTCGCCTTTACCACAAACGGTAAAATCCGTTACGATCTGCATCTGGAGGGTCGCTATCAGCTCGCCATGACGGCGAAGGAGCTGGAGCCCCTTGTGGATGTCACCTCAAACGAGCAGGAAAACGCTTCCTCCGAGGTATCCTCCGCTTCGGCGAGCAGTAACACAGTGAGTAATACCTCCTCAACAACCTCCACTACAAGCAGCACCCCACCAACTTCAAGCACCGCTTCATTGGCCGCTTGATTTAAACCGCTAACATCTTCCTATTCTCTAATCATAAAAGCACTGCCACTTAAGCAGAGAGCCTCGGGGCGACCCGAGGCTCTCTGCTTTTTAAGTTATCTTCTAAAACAGCATTCCCTAAAACAATTCTATCCTGCGCTGCTTGCGAAGCTCACAGCGTTTTTTGCCCGCCTCCCACTCCTGCCTTTCCTCATCGGTTTCAATTATTAACCCCGGAACCTGAACCGGATGCTCATTTTCATCCAGTGCCACCATCACAAGGTAGGCGGTGTTCACCAGCTTCTTTTCACCTGAAAGGTATTCGGTGTAGGTATCTACCCGAACCTCCATTGAGGTATTGCCCACATAGGTGATTTTGCCAATCAGTACCACCGTGCTGTTTACATAGGCAGGTGCCTTGAATTGCAGATTGTCGATGGTTACGGTAGTTACATTACAGTTGGAATGTCTGCGTGCTACCACTGCGGCTACTACGTCAATCCATTCCACCAGCTTACCGCCAAACAAACGGTTGTAGCCGTTGATGTGCTCCGGCATCAAGATTTGTATCTGTTCGGTCTTTGATTCACAGACCCTTTTAGACTCCTTCATGCTTTTCCCTGCCTTTATTATGACTTCATGGTACTTATTATATCACAAAAACATCTCGGTTTTTTAATAAATATTTTTAGCATCGGCAGCTGAAAATTATGCAACTAGGCTGCCTTTTCACTCTAGAAATAAGAGGCTGCAGACAATGAGGGGGATGAGCAAAAATGACGGAATAACTTCATAACAAAAAGGCGGTTGAGTGAATATCTTGTTAGTAAGAGACGAAATTTGAAAGCTAAGGTCCGGCAGATCAAACCGTTAAAATCATCACACTTCACAGGAAAGGCAAGGTTGTAAAAATTATGACGCAGCTTAGTGTAGAATTCTGGATACAAATTATCATCTACGCCGTATCGTTCGGGGTAGTTTTCGGCCAATTCCAAGCAAAAATAAAGTACCTTGAGCAAAAGCTTGATAAGCATAATAATGTCATAGAACGATTATATAAGTTAGAGGAAAGTACGAAATCGGCGCACAGCCGAATTGACGAACTGAAGGAGGACTGCAGATGAGTGATTACACCTCGTTTATTAAACCGGAACTGCTGATACTCATTCCCGTTTTGTATTTTATAGGGTTGGGGTTAAAAAAGTCGGAAAACATTAAAGACAAATACATTCCCATCAGCCTTGGCGGCATCGGAATTGTGCTTGCAATCATCTGGGTGCTGGCTACGACCGCCGTAGCAGGGTTTCAGGATGTACTGCTCGCAGTGTTTACCGGCCTTACACAGGGGGTGCTCTGCGCCGCAGGCAGCGTTTACTTTAACGAAGCCGCCATCAAGCAGCCTAAAAAGGAGGAATAGCCTTTGCCGAAGGTTTGCATCGACCCGGGGCACGGCGGCAACGATCCCGGCTCGGTTAGCGGTGCCCGCACCGAGAAAAGCGATAACCTTAAGCTGGCACTTCTGCTGAACAGCCAGTTTCTTGCTCAGGGTTGGGAGACGGTTCTAACACGCAAGGATGACAGCTCCATCATCCTTGCAAACCGCACAGCGCTGGCAAACAAAGAGCATTGCAGCATCTACCTCTCCTGCCATCGCAACGGTGCCGTAGATACGAGTGCGAACGGCTGTGAAATATGGCTGCATTCCAAGGCCCCGCTCCGCTATATTCAGTGGGCAGGGAATATTCTGGAGCAGATTGAACCTCTGGGGCTGAAAAACCGCGGTGTTAAGCTGGGCTACCGCAACAATACTTCCGCGGATTACGCCGTAAACCGCGACACCGACATGCCCAGTATGCTGCTCGAGATTGGTTTTCTCACCAACGCACAGGATAACAAGCTCTTTGACGAGAAGCTGGACGCAATCTGCCGGTGTATTGTAAAAGGCTGTTGCAGCTTTACCGGTGTTCCCTATGCCGAGCTGCCCGAGCAGAAACCGGAAGCTTTCGCAGAGAAGCCGTATATTTTAAGCCTATCAAAATTAAAGGAGCAAGGCTATACAAGAGTTGATATTTCTTTGTAGCGGAACAAACACCTAAAATTGCCTATTATATACGCCGATAATAAAAAGTTCAGCGGAATTTTTTATTATCGGTTTGCTTTTTGTAAGTGTAGTTTATGAAAATGCATGAGCTGTCGCAGAGAGAGAAAAGCCAGAAATGGCGTGGTTGCGCGCGTATTACATACATCATTCTCTATGAATT
Organism: Acetanaerobacterium elongatum; assembly: GCF_900103835.1. GTDB lineage: Bacteria > Bacillota > Clostridia > Oscillospirales > Ruminococcaceae > Acetanaerobacterium > Acetanaerobacterium elongatum. The sequence continues at coordinate 58,758 of NZ_FNID01000001.1, forward strand.
GCTTTCTCTATTTTCGGCACGAATCGACTTAAATATTGTAGAACATTTACCCAATTTTGTGTAAACATTTCTCGAATTATATGATATAATGTGGTTATTACATAAAAAGCTATTAAAATATACAATTCTATAGTAAAACTATGCAATAACACCTGTAGTTTTATCCGGAGGTACGCCTTATGAAAATGAAAAGCATCTCAGCTAAGCTGGCAATTCTCGCACTTATCAGCATTCTGGCGACTGCTGTTTTTTCCGTTGCCGGTATGTACATAGGTCTCAACATTATTTTAGACGATGTTCTTCAAGGGGAGACGCAAAATGCCCTGAAGGCGTTAACTGCGAAAACCGATGAATATAAAAGCAGCGCCTTAAAATTGGTTGACGAACTTGCACAAGCCGACAATGTGAAAACGGCTATACAGAGCGGTAACCGAACCTCTATTGTAAACGTGATGACCTCCGCAATGCGTGAATTTGGCGGCAACACCGATTTTGTAACAATAACCGATGGAAAGGGGACCGTACTGGCCAGAACCCACAGCGATAAAATTGGCGATTCGGTCGCCAACCAGCAGAACATTGCGGATGCTTTAGGCGGTAAGTCTGCCGCGTATCTGGAAAAGGGCACCGAGATCAAGCTCTCTGTACGTGCGGCTGCCCCGGTAATCGACCCAAGCGGTGCGATTATTGCGGTAATCTCCACCGGATACGACCTCACAAAGCCTGAATTTGTAGACAACCTGAAAAATATTACCGGAACTGACTTTACCCTGTTTTTAAACGATGAGCGCCTGAACACCACCATACAGGTCGACGGTAAACGTCAAACCGGCACAAAGCTTGACCCTAAGATTGCCAATGTGGTAATAAACCAAAAACATTCTTACTATAAAGAGGCCAAGGTGCTGGGGTTACCCTATTATGCAGGATATGAACCGATGATGAATTCCAAGGGCGAGGTCTTCGGTATCTTCTTTGCGGGAAAGCCTATCGCTGATGTAAAAAATACCGAGCTGCTCATTACGTTGATTATCTTTATTTCCGTTTCCGTAATCACGGCACTGCTGATCTTTTTCAATATACTTACTACCCGCAAGACAGTTACCGTTCCGCTGCAGCGGATGTCTAAGCTTGCAAAAGAGCTTTCGCGGGGCAACCTGAAGGTGGAGAGTATTACTTATTCCTCACAGGATGAGGTAGGTGAACTATCCCGTGCGCTGCAGTCAACCGTTGCAACACTTGACCTGTATGTGGATGATATCACAGCCCAGCTAAAAAGGATTGCTTCCGGCGATATCTCTGCGGAGATTACACAGGAATATGTCGGCGATTTTACACCGATCAAGGATGCGATGGAGACCATTTTAAACTCCCTTAACCTGATTCTGGGTAAGATAAATACCTCCGCCGAGCAGGTGAGTGCAGGTTCCGGGCAGGTATCGAGCGGTGCGCAGGCGCTTTCTGAGGGTGCCACCGAGCAGGCCAGCTCGCTGCAGGAGCTTTCAGCAACCATTGCCGATGTGCTGAATCAGGTACGCGAGAACGCTGCAAATGTAAGACATGCGAGCGAATTTGTTGCTAATGCAGGTGCAGGCGTACAGCAAAGCTCCGATCACATGCAGGAAATGCTCGAGGCGATGGATGAGATTGACGCATCCTCCCGTGAAATCAGCAAGATTATCAAGATGATCAATGACATCGCGTTCCAAACCAATATCCTCGCGCTCAATGCCGCGGTTGAGGCCGCCCGTGCGGGTGCTGCCGGCAAGGGCTTTGCAGTGGTGGCAGACGAGGTACGCAACCTTGCCTCAAAATCAGCTGAGGCCGCCAAGCAGACCACCGCACTTATTGAGCAATCCGGGCATGCCGTGGTTAAGGGATCAAAGCTCGCACAGAGCACCGCAGAGGATCTAACCACGGTTCAGGAAAAGGCAGCGCTCGTTGAACAAGCCATACACAAAATTGATGAGGCTTCATCGGCACAGGCTACCGCGATTGCGCAGATCACGCAGGGGTTGGAGCAGGTTTCGGCTGTTGTTCAAAACAACTCGGCAACCGCAGAGGAAAGTGCGGCAGCAAGCGAGGAGCTTTCCAGCCAGGCTGCAACGCTGCATTCCATGATTGCAAAATTCAAGCTAAGGGACAGCAGCGGTTCTGACTTTAATAATAGCGACGATGAGGAATATTCCCCTTCCGGTCAAAATTCATACGAATATTAAAGATTAATGACAAGGGGCACGGGAGTTGATTCTCCTCCGTGCCCCTTTTTCTTTTGCAAAATGCTATTGGGATATTCCCGGGCCTTTATGAACCTGCTGAAAGCCGTTATTCACGTCATTATCCGGCTGGTGGATCCTGTACAGCTCTACATAGGAGTCGCACTCATCCTCCGAGATCGGCGGTGTGGGGATAAGCCCCGTACAGTCGGTGGCAGAGGCTACGGTATCAAAGTTCATAAACCGTTCGTCATCATCCTCTGAAATCTGTTCCAGAATTCTTAACAGGTCAGCCATGGTGTTAATCTTCTCATCGCGCTGCAGAATATAGCTTTTCAGCTCTGAGGGCAGCGAGTTGAATTGGTCTTCCACACGCGGGTTAATATAGGTCATCAGTTTCAACCAGCCTTTCCAGACATGATTCTACCCGTAAATCGGGGTTCTTTTCCTATTAAGATACCCGAAAACTTAAATACTATTACAAAAGATTAACCGCCCTTGATTTTTCAAGAGCGGTTGATATGCAGAAATTCAATTTATTATGTCTTATTTTGTGAAGAAGCACGGCAGAATTACATTACTTGCTGGGGACGAGCTTAATCTTTACGCCTGAAATTGTCAATCTTACGCCTGTGTTCAATTCAATGTTTTTAAATTGCTTTTGATATAGCTCGTCGCTTGAGGTACCCATTACAGCGTTCAGACCGCCTTCGTACATATTATCGGAGGATACATTTCCTGCACCGGATACAGCAATAACATCATAAACACCAGCCGGAAAGTCCTTCCCTGCTGTAAAATTGCCGTTACCAAGTGAGATTTCCTTTGTATTGGGCTGTTCCCTCTTTTTTAATGGAGCAGTAGAGGGGTTCTCGCTGACTATGTTAATAACCACACCGGAAATGGATAATACCGTGTTTTCGGGTAACTCTATGTTGGAATATTCCTGCTGGTACATGTCACCCTTTTCAGCCACCCCCATAACGGCGTTTAAACCACCGTCATACATGTTGCTGGATGACACGTTGCCGCCGCCGGATACTGCTTTTATATTATATACGCCGGCAGGAAAATCGATACCTGCGGTATAATGACCATTGCTTAACTTCGCTTCATATCGAACAGGTGCAACCGCTTTTGACGATTCAGGCTTTGAGGATGCTACACTGCTTGATTTCGGAGCGGAAGAAGAGGCCTTACTGCTTTGCTCTGAAGCAGCAGAGGATACTTTGCTGCTGGCTTGTGCAGCCGAAGAAGAACTTTCATTCGCTACAGAACTAACCTCAGCCGGGGCCTTTGAACTTGCAACCGTAGGATTGTCATTATGTTGAAGACTACCTAAAAATGTACTTATTAACAATAGTCCGCATATACAAGAAATAATAATCTTAACAACGATATTCCATTTCTTTTGGAATAACCACATCAGTATAAGACCGACTGGATAGAATAAAATCAGTAGCAGTATCGTTAACCAACTCTTTTTATACCATCTGGTTTTAATGGGAGTAGGTTGATCCGGAACAACTACCGCTCCTTTAGCAAACGATTGACCGCATTTTTGACAAAATTGTGCGTCATCAGGATTGGCCGTACCACATTTGGGACAAAACATAACAAGCGCCTTCTTTCCAACATTTTTACATTATTTAACCATTGTTTGCCAAGATGAAAGGATGAATTGTTCAATAGCATTGTGTCCTTATCTTAGGGGGGATTTGGGGAAATAAGATTACATTTGGGCAATGAAAAAGCCACCGCTGATTTCAGCGGATGGCTTTTTCATGTTGTATGTTTTGGAGCAGGTGATGGGAATCGAACCCACAACCTCAGCTTGGGAAGCTGATGTTTTACCACTAAACTACACCTGCATATGTCAATAAAGTATTCAAAACATTGTCGCGTCGCACAAAATATTATCCTACTTACTCGCAGAATTGTCAAGTGTTTTTTGTTGTTAATGCGGCTCAACCACGAAGCTGACGCCGTGGCGCTGACCCTGCCGCTGTCCATATCCGGCTGTGCATACAGCTGCAAGAACCCCGGCAAGGTCAACCTTTATGGCTTCTCTGATGACAATATCCATGCAGCCAATCCTTAACCGGGCAATTACAGCCCCAGCTGGCGGCTTAATTCGTGTAGTGTGTTATCCTTGGTGATCGTGATGATGTGATCGCCCGCCTGCAGAACGGTACTGCCGCGGGGGATAATGATCTGGTCGTTGCGCGAGATGGATACAATCACTGAATCTTCGGGCAGATGAATCTCGGCAAGGGTTTTACCGCTGTACTTAAAATCGGCGGGCAGCGCAATCTCTGAGAGAGAGGTTTCGCCGCGGTTGAGCGACATCAGGTTCTTAATGGCGGCGGAATCCACCTCACGCTCAAGCAGACGTGCGATATTATCGGTGCTGCTGATGGGGATATCTACGCCCAAACGCTTCATAATAGACGCATTCTTGGGGTTGTTAACACGTGCAACGGTACGCTTGATATTATATACCCGCTTGCCCAGCTCGCAGGCCACCAGGTTATCCTCATCCTTACCGGTTACGCAGATAAGCGCATCCGCCTCGTCGGCACCCGCCTCACCCAAAGACTTGATGGTGGTGCCGTCGCCAATAATTACGGGAATATCCAGGTCGTTGGCACATTTTTGGCAGAGATCTCGGTTAATTTCTATAATTCTAGGCTCATGGCCGTGTTCCAACAGGGTTTTGGAAAGGTAATAACCAACCTTTCCTCCGCCTACTACAATTACGATCATATTTCAAGTCCATACCTTTCTTTACAAATCGCCGGGGCACGTTGTACCGTTCGAAAACCGGCTTAGAGGTTTACGATTCTATAACCCTATACGCTAATCGATTATCTTGGCGTAAACAAGCTTATCGGTGGCTTGCAGCACATATTTTCCGTTTGCTGCAAGGTTCAGCGAGCGGTTCTCATGCATTACCGCAAACAGCATCTCCTCTGAATCATTTTCAAGTGATTCGAGCGTTTTTCCCACATAGCTTTTCGGAACCGGGATGGTGGAATAGCTAATCGTAGAAGACCCGATGGTTTGATGCTGGCTGTCGGCACTTCCCACCAGCGCAGACTTTACCGCATTTACCGTAAGGTTGGTGGAGCATACGGTGCTGATACCGAAGCTGGCGAAAATCTCCTGCCGGGCAGGGTCGTAGATGCGGGTGAGCACAGTGGGAACATGAAACAGCTCCTTGGCAATCTGGCACACCATAATGTTGATGTTATCGTCCGGCGTAACTGCCGCTATCGCGTCGCAGGCTTCGATTCCCGCGTTTTTAAGCACATCCTCGTCAATCGGAATACCCGAAACGGTGTATCCGTCAAAATCATTGTCAAGCGCATCAAAGCTGCGGGGGTCCCTGTCCACAACCGAAACGGTGTGTCCTTCGGCGGAAAGCGTACTCGCAAGACGGGAACCAACCTTACGGCAGCCGACAATCAATATATTCATAGAATCTATATCCTTTCCGTAATCAGCCTAAATCAAAAAGCTCCAAGCTAAAAGGGGCTTATCTGCATTAATAAATATCAAAATGAGTGTGATAGTAGTATTATAGTACACTTTATAAAATAAGCAAGAGGGAAAAAAGTAAAACCAAGTAAAGGCAAACCGAAGCCGCGGGGTTAGCCGCGGCTTCGGTTTGGTTTATTGTTTCTCCCAGTATTCTTCAAGGCAGAGGTTGTTTTTGGTCATATACTCGGCAGTTTCTTTACCCACATAACGGTAATGCCACGGCTCGTAGGTAATGCCGGTAATATCCTGCTTATCCTTTGGATAACGCAGTACAAAGCCATACTCGGTGCAATGACTTATCAACCACTTAAACTCCTCGGTCTGGTCAAAGGTATCGTCCAGGTCGCCATGCTTCTGGTACCACTCTACACCAACAATATCGCTTGCAAGCCCGGTATGGTGCTCGCTGGTGTTGGGAACAGCCACCCACCTTGCGGCCTCAGCCTCTGCATCCTTCTGGCTATAACCCAGCTTGACATATTCAGATACCTTTTGGCTGTACAAGGTTTTTTGCTTCGCAACACTGCGATAAGCCGAGATTACCTGTAACTTCATGCCGTCCTTCTTCGCCGCCGCCAGCATATCATCAAGATTCTCTACCACCCGGGAATCAACATCATAGGCGCTGCCCTTAATCTCTGAAAGGTCTACCTTAAAGCTTTCCGGCAGTGGGTGTGCGCGATTGACCAGTATCAGGTTCCACTTATCCCCTGCATTCACGGGCACAGCCTCCTCTGAACTGCTGCCTGCCTTGCTTTCGGCAGGCTTGCTGTCTGTTTGGGATGATACTGCCGCACTTTCTGCCGCACTGGTTTCTGGAAGCGCACTGCTCACCGATGATGAGACCTCCTGCGATACATCCGGCTGAGTACTGCTTGAACCGTCTGTAAGACCATAGGTACAGGATGTGAGCAGCAACAGTACTGCAACAGTAACAACAATCATTTTAATATGCCTCATGTTTATAACTTCCAATCCTTTAAAATCATATGCTCATACGGTGCCAGAAATAACGAGGCCGCGTATGAATCTTAATACGGGGTTTGCTGTAATCGGTGAACCCGATTATAGCGGTAAATTATATATATAGTGCGCTTCACCCATTATAATTCATTCTACTATCCATATGCAAATGATAAAATTTATTATAACAACTTATTGACAAAGACTTTTAAGCCAGCTATAATGTGAATAATGATAATAATAATTATTATTAGTTGGTGCAAAGATGAAGAATACCAAACAGAAAGCCCTGATATATAACGCCGTGATGCAGAACCGCTGCCACCCCACAGCAGACTATATCTACCACCTGCTCAAGCCCGAAAATCCCGGCTTAAGCCTTGCAACCGTATACCGCAACCTGAACACCTTTGCCAATGAGGGGCGTATTATAAAAATTGGCATGCCAAACGGCAGTGACCGATTCGACGGCACCCTGCGCCCGCATTTTCACATGGTATGCGAGCAGTGCGGCGAGGTTTTGGATATTGATTTAAGTCAGCTGGATCATCTGGCGGAAGAGGTTTACACACAAAGTGGGTTTACCGTTTCCTCTTACAATCTGGTTATCTACGGAACCTGCCAAAGCTGCGCCGAAGTTAAAGAAAATAACAGTTAAGCCTAACAGTAATAAGCCTTCTTCAACAGGAGGTTTACATAATTCCTTTATCTAAAATATATAACGAAAGAGGTATCAACATGAAAGAACTGAAGGGTACAAAAACCGAAAAAAATCTGATGACCGCGTTTGCCGGAGAGTCGCAGGCCAGAAACAAATATACATACTTCGCATCTCAGGCAAAAAAGGAAGGCTACGAGCAGATTGCTGCGCTGTTTACCGAAACCGCCAACAACGAGAAGGAGCACGCGAAGATCTGGTTTAAGCTGCTGCACAACGGCGTTGCCGACACTGCCACCAACCTGAAGGATGCCGCCGCCGGTGAGAACTACGAGTGGACCGATATGTACGCTAACTTTGCCAAGGAGGCCCGCGAGGAGGGCTTTGACCGTATCGCCTATCTGTTTGAGGGCGTAGCGAAGATTGAGAAGGAGCACGAGGCCCGTTACCTTGCCCTGCTAAGCAACGTAGAGAATTCCACCGTATTTGCCAAGGATGAGGAAGTATGCTGGATTTGCTTAAACTGCGGCCATGTTTACTACGGCAAGAATGCGCCGGAGAAATGCCCAATCTGCGACCACCCGAAGGCTTACTTTGAGAAGCGTGCACAGAATTATTAATGGAAGTGCGTACAATGAGCATCGACAGTATAGTTGAAAATGCCTGTGTCCAAGCTATCGTTACTTTTCAAAATAAGGTTGACGCGGAATTCATTCGCTCAACTACAGGACTTGATGCACAAGATGCCGCTATTGCCCGCTGCCGGGCTATTGAAAAAGCCTTACCGGATATGATGCAAACTGCTTTAACAATAGCGTTAACTGAACTTGTTAAAAATATAGAAGAAAAACATTAAATAAACGGGCTGCGGCAGAAAATTCACCGCAGCCCGTTTTCATTTAAGCATCAAAATTAAGCAAAACCGTCTTGCCTTCCAAGAGGCTCTTTTTCACGTCAATTACGCGTTGGTTTGTGCTTCCGCGAAAACGCAGGGAGATATCGCGCTTGCCAAGCTCAAACCGGCCGTCCATGAGGATATCGGTTTGCCCAAGCAGGCTGTGAATTGCAGCATTACTGCTTTGCAATAGCTCCTCGAAGGTATAGCCGGTATAGGTGATGACGTTTAGACGCGTTTCATCATGCAGTCGTTTAGCAAGCAGTGCAAGCGGAGCGGGCTGGCAGAACGGCTCGCCGCCGCTGAAGGTAACCCCTTTGAGCAGCGGGTTTTGAACAATCTGTTCAAACAGCTCGTCTGTATCCCTCACCGTACCGCCCTCAAACGGGTGGGTTTGGGGGTTGTGGCAGCCCTCACAGGCGTGGGGGCAGCCCTGCACAAAAATCACATAACGTATACCGGGGCCATCGGTAACCGACTCCTCTACCACGCCCGCCAGATTCAGCTTAGATTCCATGCTTTACCCTGTCCTTCTCCTCGGCACGCTTGGCGTTGTTCCAGCGGTCGATGGTACCCACCAGATAGCCGGTGATGCGGCGGATGCGCTCGAAATCCGGTGCGCCGTCACCCTCTTTACGGTGGCACTTAGGGCATTCGTTATCAATAATGCCGTTGTAGCCGCATACCGGATCGCGGTCTACGGGGTGGTTTACCGAGCCGTAGCCAATGCCCTGCTCCTTCATAAAGCGGATAACCGTTTCAAACGCCTCAAGGTTCTTGGAGGTATCGCCGTCCATCTCTACATAGCTGATGTGCCCCGCATTGGTAAGGGCATGATAGGGCGCCTCAATGCGGATCTTATCAAACGCACGAATGGGATAATATACCGGCACATGGAACGAGTTGGTGTAGTAATCCCTATCGGTAATGCCGGGAAGTACGCCGTACTGCTGGCGGTCAATACGCAGGAAGCGACCGCTCAAACCCTCCGCCGGGGTGGCGAGCAGGGTGAAGTTCAAGCCGGTTTTCTCGCTCTCCTCATCCATACGCTTGCGCATATACCCGATAATCTCAAGCCCGAGCTTCTGGCTCTCCTTGCTCTCGCCGTGATGCTTACCCGTAAGTGCCACAAGGGTTTCGGCAAGCCCGATAAAGCCCATACTCAGTGTGCCGTGCTTGAGCACCTCTTCTACACTGTCGTCCGGCCCGAGCTTCTCAGAGTCGATCCATACCCCCTGCCCCATTAAGAAGGGGTAGTTTCTGCCCTTCTTGGTGCACTGTATCTTAAAGCGGTGCAATAGCTGCTGGATGACAAGGTCGATACGGCGGTCAAGAATCTCATAGAAGCGTGTCATGTCGCCGTGAGCCTCGATGCCGATGCGCGGCAGGTTGATAGAGGTAAAGCTCAGGTTGCCTCTGCCGCAGGTTACCTCGCGTGATTTATCGTGGCTGTTGCCAAGCACACGGGTACGGCAGCCCATATAGGCCACCTCGCTGTTGTAATCGCCCTCTTTATAGTAGGGCAGGTTAAACGGCGCGTCTAAAAAGCTGAAGTTGGGGAACAGGCGTTTGGCCGAGCAGTGGATGGCCAGCTTAAACAGATCGTAGTTCGGGTCGCCCTCGTTATAGTTGACGCCCTCTTTTACCTTGAATATCTGTACAGGGAAGATGGGGGTCTCACCCTCGCCAAGCCCCGCTTCGGTAGCCAGCAAAAGGTTCATGATTACCATGCGCCCCTCGGGAGAGGTGTCGGTACCGTAGTTTACCGAGCTAAACGGCACCTGAGCGCCCGCACGGGAGTTCATGGTGTTGAGATTGTGAACAAATGCCTCCATCGCCTGATAGGTGGTGCGCTGGGTTTCATTTTGTGCCGTATCAAAGGCATAGCGGTGAAGCTTCTCGGCTTCGGCGGCATCAAGCCCCTCCATCAGCGACTTAAACGGGCTGCCCATAAGGTATTCGGCAAGCGCCTTACCGCAGGCCTCGTCTGAGTGCAGGGTAACCGTTTCGCTGATATTCTCCTTCAGGCCCTGTACCAGTGCATCGCCCTCTTCGCCCGAGATGCCAAAGCGAACCTTTGCATAATCACGCACGGCTTTATAGTAGTTTCGTTTAAAGGTTTTGGCCACGCCCATTGCCATGGCATAGTCAAAGTTGGGCACGCTCTGCCCGCCGTGCATCTCGTTCTGGTTTGCCTGAATGGCAATACAGGCAAGCGCCGAGTAGCTCTGGATGTCGTTCGGCTCACGCAGGTTGCCGTGGCCGGTGGAAAAACCGCCGCGGAACAGCTTGATGAGATCAATCTGGCAGCAGGTTTCGGTGAGCATATAGAAATCCTTGTCGTGGATATGAATGTCGCCGTTGATATGCGCGGCGGCAATCTCCTTGGGCAGGATGTAGTTATCGATAAAATACTTGGCGCCCTCCGAACCATACTTAAGCATGGTGCCCATGGCGGTATCGGCATCAATATTGGCATTCTCGCGCTTGATATCGGCATCCTTCGCATAGGCAAAGGTAAGCTCCTTGTAGATATCCATCAAATCCGCCTCGGTCTGGCGAATCTTCGCATGCGCGGCTCGGTACAGGATATAGGACTTCGCGGTTTTGGCAAAGCCGGAGGAAATAAGTACCTCCTCTACCCTATCCTGAATCTGTTCAACCGTAGGCACCTGCCCATCCGGCAGTGCGGCAACCACCTGCGCGGTAAGGGCATCGAGTGCTGCATCGCTCATCAGCTCGCCGTCCACACTCTGGTTGGCCTTGCTGATGGCAGTGCGGATTTTAATGCTGTTAAACGGCACAACCTCACCACTGCGTTTCTTGATGGTGTCGGTTAATGTTCTGATCATTTTGTCTCCCCATCTCTCTTATGATAGATTTACCCGCTCACAGCCATGAGCGGGATAAATAGCAAAATAATAATTCGCGCTTTAGAATGAAAAAGTATACTGGCCAAGTACACAAGTGCACTCAATCGGTATACTTTTATGATACATTATCTAGTTGAAAAAGTCAATAATAAATTAGAATCAATACAATATCTTGTGTGATGTTTGTCTCATTTTATGGCAGCGGCATATCCCTGCAGTATTTGTGTGTTTAAAAAATTCTTTACGGGGAAACACCAGGTAACAATTGCGGCAGGTAAAATAGGGCTGAATGCAGTTATATCAAGCATTGTGTCAATGTTCTGCCATACACTTTTGGTTTTACTATGTCATGCTTTTTTAAAAAAATCAACAAGGCGCAAAGAATTTTAAAAGCAATTAAGATATCACTTCCGGCTAATATTGACAGGTTGGGTGTTAGGATTTACAATAATCTAAGTGTGATAAAGTCACCGAAAAACGGAAATGCTTATGGTATAGTGATGATAACATAAAACCGAAAGGATGAATTTAGATGGCAGCATTAACTTTTACAAAAGATAACTTTCAAAACGAGGTTATAAACTCCTCTCAGCCGGTGCTGATAGATTTCTGGGCACCCTGGTGCGGGCCCTGCCGCATGGTTTCGCCGATTGTTGAGGAAATCAGCGACGAAGCAAGTGCTAAGGTAAAGGTCGGCAAGATCAATGTAGACGAACAGCCCGAGCTTGCACAGCAGTTCGGCGTTATGAGTATCCCCACGCTGGTGGTGATGAAGGACGGCAAGGTTGTAAACAGTGCCGTAGGCGCCAGAAGCAAATCGGCAATCCTGCAGATGATTGAAGGCTAGTTATACCATAATACGGTTGCAACCCCCATTTTTCAGTGGGGGTTGTTTAATTATGTACGGCACAAATTCTGTATGGCTTGATGCCAGCTATTGACATCCGGCCAATATTCTGCTAAGATGCTATTAGTTTTTTAAGGAGGTGAAAGCATGAGCCGCACTGAGTTTAAGCACAGTATATTGTGGATGAATATCGGTGAAGTTTCGATTGTTTCAGGTGAAATCGCACTGTCCGTGTATAGGTCTGCCCTTTTGCGCCTTGCGGCAGTGTGCTCATCTTTCACTTTTCAAAGACTAAAACCGGCGATTTAGTGTTGCCTGTTTCATTCAGTAATTGAAAACCCGAAGGGTGGCTTAGCCGCTTTTCGGGTATTTTTATGCTCTTTTTTAGGAGGGTTAAAGTAGTCTATGATCGCATTAGTAAAAAAGTATCTTAAAACTATACAGCTATGTGCAAGCCAAGCATTTGACGGCAACTTTCTGTTCGTTTTTGCGGGGTATGCCGTGCGTCTTGTACGGCTGCTGGTGATAACAGCCGTCTTCTCCTCGCTGCCCGATAGTGCACCGATGAGCAAGCAGCAGATGCTAACCTACGCAGTTGTCTCCTCGGCGTTTTCCGAGCAGCTTTGTGTATATACCCCTGCCACCACAGCTTTGTGGGAGGGCTCTATTATCAACCGTTTTACCCGCCCGTTGCCTGTAATCGGAGATTTAATTGCCGAAACCGTAGGCCGATGGGTGCCGTCTCTCTTATTCTACACTCTGCCCGTTTACCTGCTCTCTCCGCTGCTTGGCATCTCGGTAACGCCAAGCAGTGCGGCAGATGGCCTGTTGTTTGCCTGCAGCTTGGTATTGGGGGTATCACTGGGATTTTGCGTAGATTTTGTGTTTTCCGGCGTTGCTATGCACCTGAAAAATGGCTGCTGGGCGGCTCTGTTCATTCGCGAGGGCATAACGGCGCTTTTGTCCGGCTCGCTTATTCCCTTTGCACTGCTGCCAAGCTGGGCCGGCGACGTGTTTACTGCGCTGCCGTTTGCCTTTATGGCAGGGGCTCCGCTTTCCATCTATGTAGGAAACGGCGATGCCCCACGGCTATTATTGCTGTCGTTATTCTGGAACGTTACACTTTGGCCGCTGTGCATCCTGTTTTTCAATAAGTCACAGGAACACATGGTATCCTACGGGGGGTAACAGGTTTAGTAAAAGTATGTACTTAAAAAAGAGGTGTCAGTAATCGATGAATGTTTTATTTTTGTTCCGGCTTTGGCGCCAATATGCCAAAATGGACTTATTATGGTTTTTGCGTGATATGCGCTATTGCTTGATGTGGGTTGCTTCGGAGCTTGTAGCCACCCTTACCGCCATCAGCACCACGCTTCTGCTCTGCGTGCGGTTTGGCGGGATAGGCGGTATGAGCTTTGACCAGATGCTTTTTATGTGCAGCTACGCTATGGTAAGCGATGGCATTATTGTAGCTTTCTTTGGTGGCTATAACATCCTTCATATCAGCCGTATCATAGGTCGAGGCCAGCTTGACCACATGCTGATACAGCCGGTACCCATCTGGATGCAGCTGCTTACGCAGGGGTTTAGCCCTGTTTCGGGCAACGGTAAGGTGCTGCTCGGTATTCCCCTGCTTTGCGTTGCCGTTTCCCGGCTGCAGCTTACAGTAACCCCTGTTTGGGTGCTGCGGCTTTTATCTAGCCTGGTCTGCTCATCCACTGTGATTTTAGCCTTTACCTATATTATCTCCTGCAGCGCTTTCTTTGCCCCGGTGGCGGCGGAAGAGATTTCAGGCAAAGCACTTGACTTGTTTGGCGAGACCAAATACTTTTCTCTGGGCGGGCTTCCGTCTGCAGGCATTACCGCCTTATGCACTGTTCTTCCCGTTGGTCTTGCCGCATGGTTCCCAGCTAACGTGCTGCTTGGGCAAGCTCCGGCGGGCCTGCCTGCAATACTCTTGCTGATTGTGGCGGCGGTTATGCTTATTATCGCTAATATTCTATTTAAGAAAGGAATTCACTTTTATGAAAAGAACGGTTCAAACCGATACTCCGGCTTTGGTGCTCGATAATATCTATAAGTACTATTCTCAATGGCAACGTACCGGCAAGCTTTCTGATACGCTGAAAAATCTATTTAAGCCGCAGAAGCGTAAGCTTACAGCACTAAACGGTGTTTCGCTGCGCGTTGAAAAGGGCGATTTTGTGGCATATGCCGGTGCCAATGGCGCCGGTAAAAGCACCACGATCAAGATTTTATGCGGCATCTTGCAGCCCTCCGACGGCGAGGTTTCGGTGCTGGGGCTTAACCCCGCAAAGGATCGTATTGCCCTGATGCGCCGTATCGGTATCGTGTTCGGGCAGCGTACCGAGCTGTGGTGGGACCACCCCGTTATTACCAGCTATGAATGGAAGAAGGTGGTGTGGGGTATTCCCGACGAGGTATACAACAGAAATCTGCAGGCGGTAACAGAGCTGCTTGACCTCTCGGACATTCTGCATACCTTCTCGCGCGAGCTCAGCCTTGGGCAGCGAATGCGTGCCGACCTTGGCATGATGCTTTTGCACGACCCTGAGGTGGTGTTCCTTGACGAGCCAACCCTTGGGCTGGATGTTCTGGCAAAGCAGCAGATGATAGCTTTTTTGCGGCGCATCAACGCCGAACGGGGCACTACCGTAATTGTTACCAGCCATGATATGGACGATTTGGAGGCGATGGCGCGTCGGATTGTGCTGCTTTCACACGGTAAGGTAGCTTTTGACGGCAGCTTTGAGGCTCTGCGCACCGTTCAGGGCAGCCTTGGCCGTATTCGTGTAACCGCCCGCTCCGATATGCCGCCAAACTTCTTGTCGCTTGCATTTCTTTCGTCGCAGGGAAATGTACACGAATACGCCTACGACAGCGACGTTACACCCATACAGGAAATTCTGACCCAGCTTTCCGGCAGTGAAGAGGTGCAGAATGTTGAAATTATCAAGGCACCGATAGAGGATGTTATCGCCTCACTTTATAAAAGCTGGAAGCAGCAGGAGCCTGCTCAATTCATTACTCAGAAATCTCTTTAAAATCTCATGCAGAATGCCACCCTGTTTAAGAGTTTATACTATGTGTTTTACATGGGGACTGCTTGTATTGGCTCCGCTATTGGTTCTGCATCTCATTCTCGCGAAGGGTGAGCGAGATATTCTGGTTGCCGTTGCGGCAGCGGAGCTCATCTAAAAACTGCTTCTGGTTGACGCCGCTTTTTAATGTAATATAGTAAACCACCTGAAACAGCGTTCCGAAATCGGTTGTCTTCACCTGCGTCTGTTTCCATGTTTCGGCGTATTTGCTTAAGATATCGTCATACAGCCCCTGAAAGTTCAGGTTTTCGGGGATGGTAATCTTCAGCTGCATGGCGTCGGACTTCATCTTCCCGAAGCCGGTGTAGTGCAGCACAATCATTACAAGGCAGATGATTAACGCAAAGATGATGCCGTAGGCAAGGAAGCCCATTCCGCACGCAAGGCCAATCGCGAGGGTAAAGAATATATAGGCGATATCCTTGGGGTCGCCCGCGGCGCTGCGGAACCGTATTAGGCTGAAGGCTCCCGCCAGGCTGAAGGCTCGGGCGACATTGTTGCCGATAAGCAGGATGATGATGCAGATAATAGCCGGAAGCATGATAAGCGTGATTAAAAAGCTTGTTGAATAGCCCTCCTGCCTGTGGGTATTCAGATAAACCAGGCTTATTACCAGGCCGAGGATCAGGGATGTGCCCAGGGCGGCAAGCATTCCCGAAAAGGATAGCGATTCGGTGGCGGAGGCAGCAAATATGCTCTCAAACATGTAATGTTCAATCCTTTCTGATGATTATAAAACCTATGGATTTTATCGGTTCGTTTCAAGCCCTAGGCACGAAACACCGCTGGGGGTAAAGATATTTGGGTAGCTTACAACGGAGATTGCGGCGGGCGCCAGGGGGTGCTGAGCCGCTCTGCTTTGGCAAAGCCGCCTATACTCGGCACCGTATTTTGAAAAGCTGGTTTTATAGATCTCAAGCTCCGACAAAAGCTCGGCAAGCCAGTAGGGCAGATTCCCTTCGGTTTTAATCTCCATCAGGTATCGGCCCTTTTGCAGCAGCGGGGTGCCGTAGCTGCCGCTTTCAAGGTTCAGCTCGTTTCTTCTGGTGGTAATATCTTTATCGAAGGTGACACGCAGCTCATTATCCTCCTTGCCGAAGTAGGCCAAGCGCCGGTAGCTGATGTAGGCCGCCGGTGCGACCGGAGCGCAGCTTAGAAGATAGGCAAGCTCGTTTATCACCTGTGTGTTCATGTAATCCGTTACGGCGGGCAGTATACCCTTGCCGGTGAACGCATAGGCCTCTTTCAGTGTCATAACCGCGCGGCGTTTGTACACGATGCCGCCGGTTTTCTTTTTTACCTCAAGAAACACCTTCTCCTCGGGCGATGGCGTGGGGTTATAGCAGCGGAGGCGTAGCTTCTCCTTATAATAGGGCTTAGACAGAGATTCCCTAATATAGTCGCTGTTTGGGGTATCGTAATACAGGTTGTGTATGCCGTACCAGCTGCCGTTTTCACAGTAACCGTCAATGTTCATATACTCCGGCAGGGCCGCCGTCATGGCACAGAACTGTGTTTTGGTTAAAAGAAACTTCAGTTCGTACCGTTTAAAGGTTGCTATCGCCATAAGAACACCGTCCTTTTGATTTCATCTGTCAACCGCCCTGCGGCTTTGTTCTGCCGCCGCCATGGCCCATTCCGCCGCCCATCTGGTTACCGGCCTGCACCGAGCCCACAGAGCTGATTACATCCGAAACCGTAAAGCTGTCTGCTTGGGTTCCTGCTGTATAGCTGCCGCCGGTATATAGCCCATCCTGCGCGGTGCCTGTTGAGCTGCCCCCCGTGTAAACTGTATAGGTGGTGCCCTTTACCAGTGCAGGGGAACACAGCACCAGCGACTGGAAGGTTTTTGAGGGTGCGAAGGTTAGTACATCCTTACCGCTTGCGTCTTGAATATGCACCAGTGTACCGGCCTGCTGCACCGTGGTAAGCCCAACCATTACGGCATTTTGGGTGGAGGTGTTGTCGGGTGCCTGAGCCATACCCAAGCTGCCTGCCGCAACCAGCACACCGCCTGTCATCTTAAAGGTGCCGTTACAATCCAGCGCACCGTTGCCGGCATTGGTGGGGCCGTTTACCAGCACTGTGCCGCCCGTCATGCTGATGGAGCCGTTGGAATCCAGCCCGTCGCCATCTGCGTCAATAACCATGTAGCCGCCGCTGATGGTGAGTGCGCCGTTCTCTACGGCGGAAAAGTCGCCCTGCCCCGGCCTGCCGTTTACGGAGGAACCGTCGCTGCCGCCCGAGATATTCACGCCGTCGTCACTTGACGTAATGCGGATATTACCGTTATCCACCGTAATATTGGAGCTCTCTATACCTTCATAGGATTTACTGATGGTTAATGCACCGCCGCTTATCTGCAGTACCGTATCGGCATGGATACCGTCGTCACCGGAGGTAAGGTTGAGGGTTCCGCCCTTGATTACGGCGCTGTTGCCGGAATTGATAGAATCACCCGCGGAATCGATGGTAAGGGTGCCGCCGTCAATCTGCACCGCTGTACCGGCCTTTATGCCGTTGGCACTGATAGCTGTATCAGTTGTTGCAGTGGATGCATCGGTTGCGGTATTGATAATGGTTGCCGAGGCTGCCGTCAAATCCTTGGCAGTACCGTCTGTGGTAGGCATATTGCCGGGTGCGGGAGCATTACCATCCATAGGCCCACCCCCACCGAACATACCCCCGCCTCCGTTTTCCTGTGTATGCGTCTTGGTGCTTTGGGTGTTACCGCCGCCGGAGAGGATGTTGATGGTACCGTCGCTTACCAGAAGGGTTGTTTGAGCGTCTATGCCGTCGTCGCCCGAGGTGATTTTAAGGGTGCCGCTTAAAACATTAATGGTACCTTTCTTTGCATCCTTATCGTTTGTGGTTTTTAAACCGTCGCCCTTGGCGTTAATCGTAATATCGGCAGCCTTTACGGCAATGCCGTCACGCCCCTTGATGCCGCAATCCGCTGCGTTTACTGTGATGATTCCGCCCGCGACACGAAGCATATCCTTGCATTTGATGCCGTCACGGAACACCGCATCTACGGTGAGCGTGCCGTTGCCGGTGATGGAAAGGTCGCTCTTGCTGAATATGGCGGCATCGGGCTCTTCGGCCTCGGTATCGTCAAAGGTGTAGCTGCTGCCGTCCGCCACATGGTTCTTCGTGCCATCGGCCAGTATCAGCACCGCCTTGGAGGCATTCTTTACATAGATGGCTGAACCTGCGGTATTGGTAATATCCGCGCCGTTTAAAACGAGCCTGACCGTCTTATCGTTTTTTGTATCAACAACAACCTGCCCGTTTGTTACCGTACCGCTTACCACATAGGTACCCGCTGCTGATATGGTTACCACCCCGCCCTTTGCGGTGGCCCCGCTGCCGGTTACCGTAGCGGAGGTGCCGCTGAACGCGATGGCGGTTGCGTTGGTGCTGCTCCAGCTTGCATCCTCATCCTCGGCTGTAAAGGTATCAGCCGAGCTTACTACCGAAACGGTGGTGGTGCTGACCGCAGAAGCCGTGCCTGCACCGGAGACACTGCTTACGGCAGCACTGCCGCTTGCACCCGGGGCAGTACAGGCGGAAAGCACCATCGCCGATATAATCAAAGGCAGAACGGCCTTTTTGATGTTGAATGACTTATTTGTGATTTTACGCTTCATGAGGTTTACCATCCTTTCTGTTTACTATTTTACCGGGTAATGTGTTGGCAACGTGAAAAGGTTTTATTATTTCTTTACACAATTTATGAACAAATTTTATACAAAAAAATAAACCCTTACGCAGACACCTATCTGGTGTAGCGTAAAGGTTTTTAGGCTTTTTTAATATTCGGCGTTATTTTATACGAGCGTATCCTGTCTCAATCGCTTCGTCTGCCACAGCCTTGGCTACCGCCTCGGCAACGCTCTTATCCAATGCACTCGGGATGATATTCTCGGCGCTGAGCTGATCCTCCGGCACCAGTGCAGCCAGCGCGTAGGCTGCGCGGCGCTTCATGCCCTCGGTAATACCCTTGGCACGAACCGCCAGCGCTCCCTTAAAGATACCGGGGAACACCAGCACGTTGTTAATCTGGTTGGGGAAGTCGCTTCTGCCGGTGCCCACCACCACGGCACCGCCCTTTTTGGCCTCATCGGGCATGATCTCGGGGGTGGGGTTTGCCATGGCCAGCACGATACCGCTGTTCATGGCAGACACCATCTCGGCGGTTACCAGCCCGGGGCGCGAAACCCCTATGAATATATCTGCACCCTTCAGCGCATCGGCCAGTTTGCCCTTCTCATGGTTCAGGTTGCTTACCTTGGAAATCTCCTGCTGCCACGGATTGAGGTTCTCATCCCCCTCGCAGATGATACCGTTAATATCGCACATTACAATATTACCGAAGCCCATACTGATGAGCAGGCTGCCGATGGCGAGGCCTGCCGCACCTGCGCCGTTGATGACAATCTTCACCTTGCCCATCGTCTTGCCCGTCACCTTAATGGCATTGAGCAGTGCCGCCGCCACCACAATGGCGGTGCCGTGCTGGTCGTCGTGGAAAACGGGGATATCGCACAGCTCCTTGAGCCTGCGCTCCACCTCGAAGCAGCGAGGTGCGGCAATATCCTCTAAGTTGATGCCACCGAAGCTCTTGGAGATGAGGTAGATGGTTTCCACCAGCTTATCCACATCCTTGGTATCCACGCACAGAGGAAACGCGTCCACCCCGCCAAACTCTTTGAACAGGGCGCATTTACCCTCCATAACGGGCATGCCCGCTGCGGGGCCGATATCACCCAAGCCCAGCACCGCGGTGCCGTCGGTAATCACCGCCACAAGGTTGCTGCGGCGGGTAAGCTCAAACGACTTCTCGTAATCCGCCGCTATCACACGGCAGGGCTCGGCCACGCCGGGGGTATAGCAGAGGGAGAGGTCCTCGCGGGTTTTAATCGGTTTGCGGGAAACAACCTCGATCTTTCCACGCAGCTGGTAGTGCAGGTCTAAAGACTCCTTGTTAATATCCAAAGCAAACATCCTTTACTGTATAGTGAATGAATGGTAATTCTGCGAACGTGCAATGCGCGCCCCTACGGTATTATAGCAAAACGGTTATTACACCATCTCTTCGGGGTGGAATACCTCGTCAAACCGCTCCGGTGTGATAAAGCCGAGCTTCACGGCGGCTTCCTTAAGCGAGATGTTCTCGTTGTAGGCGGTTTTTGCGGTTTTGGCGGCGTTATCGTAGCCGATAATCGGGCTGATTGCCGTTACCAGCATCAATGAGTTGTGCAGATTGTGCGCCATCCTTTCGCGGTTGGCGGTAATGCCACTTACGCAGTGCACACGGAAGGACTCCATGCCATCCGCAAGCAGGCGCACCGACTGCAAAAAGTTTGTGATACATACCGGCATAAACACATTGAGCTGAAAGTTGCCCTGCGAAGCGCTCATTCCCACCGCCACGTCGTTTGCCATCACCTGCACCGCCACCATGGTAACGGCCTCGCACTGGGTGGGGTTCACCTTGCCCGGCATAATGGAGCTGCCCGGCTCGTTTTCGGGGATGAATATCTCCCCCAAGCCGCAGCGCGGGCCGCTGGCCAGCCAGCGGATATCGTTGGCGATCTTCATCAGGTTTGCGGCTAGCGCCTTAAGCGCGCCGTGCGAGAATGCAAGCGCGTCCTTGGAGGTGAGGGCATGAAACTTGTTGGGGGCCGTCACAAAAGCCTTGCCGGTTAGCAGCGATACCTGCCGCGCCGATTCCTCCGCAAACCCCTTGGGGGCGTTTAACCCCGTACCCACTGCCGTGCCGCCCAAGGCGAGTTCACGAAGTGGGCTGAGGGAGGCCGTAATCATGGTCTGTGCGTTCTCCAGCATCCCGCGCCAGCCGCTGATTTCCTGCGAAAAGGTGATGGGGGTGGCGTCCTGCAGATGGGTTCTGCCGCTCTTTACCACGCCCTTGTTTTCCTCCTCCAGCCGCTTAAACTCCGCGGTGAGTCGTTCGATCGAGGGCAGCAGCAACTCCTCTATCTCAACCACTGCCGCGATGTGCATGGCGGTGGGAAAGGTATCGTTACTGCTCTGCGAGCGGTTTACGTCGTCATTGGGGTGCAGCAGCTTTTTACCGCACAGCTCGTTGCCGCGGTTTGCGATTACCTCGTTTACATTCATGTTGGATTGAGTACCGCTGCCCGTCTGCCACACCGCAAGCGGAAAATGCCCCTCCAGCCTGCCCTCGGCAATCTCGTCGCACACCTGTGTAATCAGCGCACAGCGTTCATCATCCAGCTTACCTAAGTGAAGGTTTGCAAGCGCCGCCGCCTTTTTTAAAACGGCGAACGCCTTAATGATTTCGACGGGCATCTTCTCGGTGCCTATTTTAAAGTTTTCAAGGCTTCGTTGGGTTTGCGCGCCCCAGTAGCGGTCGGCGGGCACCTGTATCTCGCCCATGGAATCGCGTTCGGTGCGGTAGTTCATGCTATCTTCATACCTTTCCGGTTATTTTATATCTATCCAATACATCTGCACCGTTTTCCCGTCGGTGTAAACAAATTCCCGCTCCGGCACACCCCCGCAGCGGAGGATGGTTTTACC
Organism: Acetanaerobacterium elongatum; assembly: GCF_900103835.1. GTDB lineage: Bacteria > Bacillota > Clostridia > Oscillospirales > Ruminococcaceae > Acetanaerobacterium > Acetanaerobacterium elongatum. The sequence continues at coordinate 80,442 of NZ_FNID01000001.1, forward strand.
GGAGGCAACATTATCTTTATAACAGGCCAGCATCACTTTTGCAAGCCCTATTTTTCTGTATAGACTAAAAGCTTTAGTATTTGTGTGGCACCTTGGGTGCCACACGGAGTTGTAGCAACTGTTTTACATCCTGCAGCACCTTTGAATCTGTAACCGCGAGCATCAGCCAGCGCTGCCCCATGGTGCAGGCGGCTTGGTTATACAGCCCCTGCGTGTACGCGCAGCATAGGGGCAGCAACAACTCCGCCTGTGTCTGCTCCCGCTCGCCGATAACCACCAGCGCGATAAAGAACCCCTCCGTGGGGTAAAGCGTGCACAGCGCCCTGCCGCTTTTCTGGTATTTCACATTCCAGCCGCGCTGCATTGAACATTTGCTGTAGCTCAGCTTGGGCTGTACTATATAAGCCGCTTGCAGATAGTCGTTCAGTTCCTGCCAAAGCGGGTTATTGATATAGCTGCGTATCTCTTCAAAGGTCGGTGTGTACTCCGGGCCGTACAGGCTGCTCCACTCCATGCTGAACACATCCTTCGTCGCTGCTATTTATAGTGCCTTTGGTTCGGGCATAATCCATATCTCCATGGCGGTTGTCGCCGCGTCGTGGCTTGCGTAGCGTTCAGCGGCAAACGGTTTACCGGTAAGCCCGTGGTTGGGCAGCCATGTTTCATACAAATACCGGTGCGCCTTATATACCGCATCCATCACCAGATGCTCGAAATCCTCGGCTTCAAAGGTGCATACAATATATTCGCCCGCCCCCAGTTCACGACAATCGCAGCCCTGAACCGAAGCCGCCTCCAAGGTTTCCGCGCCCGCAAAGTAACGGTAATACCCCGACTTGGTTCCCTCAAAGGTGATACCGATCTCGTCGCCATCAGGCTTTACGGGCAGAGAGGGCTTCATCTTGTGGAAGGAATCCCACAGCGCGCCAAGAGAATCTACCCCTGTTTCGCCGCCGCCCGGCATCTGCGCTATCGGCTCTTGGGCGGTAAGGCCGATAAACCGCTGCGCAGTTGCAAGCCTTTTTCGTGTAATCTCAAGTACAATGCCGTCGGTGATAAGCGGCACCCCTTCATCCACCAGCACATAATTCAGCAGCAGCTGAGGTTTTACAAAGTTGTTGAGGCGAACGGGGTTTGCGCGGTACTCCTCCGGTGTTAATCCGAACGCGACCTTGAAGGCTCGGGTAAAGGTTTCGTGAGAAGAGAAACCGCAGTCCAAGGCGATATCAAGTATTCGCCTGCCCGACTGCAGTAATGCCTCCGAAGCCTTGGCCAAGCGGCGCAGCTTGATATACTCCTGCACCGGCCTTTTCACCAGACGGCTGAACAGCCGCTGATAGTAAAACTGCGACAGCGCCGCAGTCTTGGCCAGCATCTCAGCCTCAATCTCCTCCGAGAGATGGTCTTCAATATAATCCACTGTTTTTTGAATCTGCTCCCATGCGTACATGGTTGTAACCCCTCCTTATGGTTTTATAGGGGATATTCTTTATGAACACTCCCCTCTTACCGTTAGGATACCATGGAAACAGCGTTGCACGCTTGACGGGCTATGCCCTGTTTCGTGTTAAGCCCAATGCTTGGGGTGGCTGAGCGAGGGTGGAAGCTTAGTGTTGCCGTCACCCCTTGCGGTATTCACCTGAAACTGCGTTAAAAACAGGCTTTCGGAAAGGTTTGCGCCGCGGATATCCGCATCGCGCATGTCGGCGCCAAGCAGGTCGGTACCGGTTAAATCGGCACCCTGCAGGTTTGCGGCAATCAGGCAGGAACCTCGCAGGCAGGCACAGCGAAGGTTTTGTTTGCGCAGGTCTTTGCCAAGGTAATCTTTCGGTGCTCCGTTACTTTGAGGTGCAAGCTTTATCTTCATCGTGCGGCTCTTCTCGGTGCGCACCAGCAGGCTTACCTTTCTAAGCAAACCGCTGATATGTTGATGATAGCCATCCAGGTCAAACCGCAGCAAATCCTGCAAGGGCAGATTGGCAGCTGCTTCAGACTGACTGAGCGCCTCTTGCAGCTCCTTTAAAACAGGTGCAGCAGCGTGAAAGGAGAGCGCCTCATTTAAATACCAGCAGCTCTCATACAGCTGCCGCATGATGAGGAACGCCTTAAACATAACCTCGGCCTTTTCCGGCTGCTGCCGCCAGCTTACCCCGTGAAAGGTAACCTGCGAAACCTGCTGTCCTGCGCCAAAGCATTCATACGCCCTGCAGCCCTTCAACCCCAGCGCGCCGAGCCTTTCGTGCACCGCACAACGGAACTGCCTGTTCAACTGCTCGCAGGGCGTTCCTGCACTTTTATCGGCAGGGAAGCCATCCTGCTTGGAGAAATACAAGGCAACGCAGCACAACCCGAAGCAGGCGGAGCAATCGGGTTTGAGGTGCTGTATATTCATATCCTTATCTGATTGTGTCATATAGCTCCTACAATATTATTTATACTTTTTCTTGCTATAAATTATCCAAGCGCTGATATAGGTAGCTCCTGCCCCGCTTCCCGATATTTATAACAGCCCCAACAGAATGCAGCACATTGAGCGCCGTTTGGGCCGACTTGGGTGAAAGCTTCGCTGCCTTGGCAAAATCCTTGGCGGTGAAGGCTTCGGGAAGTGAGTTTGGAATAAGTCTGCCATAATCGGCTGGGGTATTGATGGTAAGTTCATCAATCAGTTCGGTGGGAATACGGTTATAGCGGGAGGAACCGCGCTTTTTATTCTCGCTCCAACCGTCCAAGAAACGGTATTCTTCCATATCAATCAGCATCAGGCAAAGCTTCAGCCGCGGGTGCAGTAGCAGCGGTTTAATCTTGTACAGTTCGTAGAATACCTCGCAGTAATTTCCGCGCTTGGGGGAACGTCGTTTTGCGGTAGTTTCACCCGTTTCGGGGTCGACCCAAACAAGCCATTTGGTGGAGGCAATGGGGTAAACCACCGTGACCTCATTATGCTCCAGAAAACAGGCAAGCTTACTGCGCAGGCTGTTAAAATTCCGCGTCTGTACCTCGATTACGCCGGTTTCACTGGCTATATCCGCAACATAACCACCCAGCTTGATTTCGTGCTTTGCGGTATCCGGCTCCATATAATGCTTTAGTATGGCATGCAAGGTTTTCTCGCCTAAGGTGCCGATACCCCTGCCCGGTACCGGAGAGGCGTTTATTACCGTCTTGCAGGCCTGTAAAAACTGTTGTTTATCCATAACCACTCTCGATTATTCAGATTACCGGATAATACTAACTCTAGTCAAAAGTTAATCTAATTATACTTTTCTCTATATCAAGTGTCAAATACTGCCTGACTGCACAAAGGACGGGCAGTGCTACCCGTCCTTAAAGATATCAAATACTCTGCCGATTCTTTTTTATACGGCGGTAAACGTTCAGGCCGATGGAGAAGATAATCGCCGCCGCTACCAGTACTGGGATAAACCAGCGGTTGGAGGAGGTGTTGGTGCTTAAAATCTCGGTCCACATGCTGTCTATTTTTGCATTTGTTTCTTCTGAAAGATTTACAAATCGTTCTGTCTTTTGTAAAACCTCCTCAGACGGGTAGGCGATGGGGTTATTTTTTAACTCGTCGTCCAAGCTGTCGTAGGCCTCCTGCTGAGGGGTAGAATAACCGATATATTCACTGTTTGCTGCGGCAACATCGGTTTCACACATAAAGTTGATGTAGAGCTCCGCAGCTTCCTTATTCTGTGCACCCTTCGGGATACACATGGCATCCCCAAAGCAGTTGGTGCCCTCCTCCGGTACCGCGAATGCGAGATCGGGGTTGGTTTTGATCATTGTAATGGCATCGCCCGCGTAGTAGGGGGCCAGGGCCGCCTCGCCGCCCTGCATCTTGTCAAACACCTCGTCCATTACATAGGCCTGCACCAGCGGCTTCTGCTTCTTTAATTCCTCGCACGCCTCGCGCAGCTGCTCAGGGTCCTCGGTATTCAGCGAGTAGCCCAGCCGCAACAGCGAGATGCCAAATGCGTCGCGCGAGTTGGAGAACATTAAAATCTGCCCCAGATAGCGCGCGTCCCATAGGATATCCCAGCTGTTAACGGTTTCGTCCACCATGGTGGTATTGTAGATGATTCCCACGGTGCCCCACATATAGGGTACGGAATAGCGGTTCTCGGGATCATAGCTTGGTTTTTTAAACCGCTCCATAATCTTGGAGAAGTTCGGGATATTATTGTAGTCCAGCGGCTGCAGCATGTCTTCCTTAATCATACGGCTTACCATATAATCAGACGGAATGATAACGTCATAGCTTGAGCCGCCGCTTTTCAGCTTGGCATACAGCTCCTCGTTGGAGGCAAAGGTAGAATATTGCACCTTAATGCCGGTACGCTTTGTAAACTCGGCGTTCACATCCATCGAATCGTCTGCGCCGTCGGAGATATACTCGCCCCAGTTGTAAACGTTGATGGTGATGTCCTTATCCTGAAAGCGGTCGTAGATGGCATCCTCACCGATCTGTTTATCCTCGGCGGCAAGCGGCGTAACGCACACGAGGGAAACCATCAACAGGGCGGCGGCAAAGGCCAAAAGCCTTTTCATATCCTTTCCGCCTCCTTTTTGATGCGCTTGCGGTAGATGTTGGAATCCTTGATGTTCATGAGTATCAGAATCACAAGCACAATCACAAAGATAATTGCCGAAAGGGCGTTAATCTCGGGGCTTACCTTCTTGCGGGTCATCGAGAATATGGTAATGGGCAGCGTCTGCGAAGAGGGCCCGCTCGTAAAGTAGCTTATAACAAAATCATCAATCGAATAGGTAAACGCCATCAAAAAGCCTGTGATAATACCCGGCATAATCTCTGGAATCACCACGCGGAAGAACGCCTTGGCTGGGTCGCACCCCAAGTCCTGCGCGGCCTCGTAGAGGTGGCTGTCCATCTGACGCAGCTTGGGGATAACATTTAGAATGACATACGGTACATTGAAGGTAATGTGCGCGATAATCAGCGTGGTAAAACCGAGCTTGACACCCACGAACACAAACAGCAGCATCAGCGAAACACCGGTGACAATCTCGGGGTTGATAACCGGCAGATAGGTAACGTTCACCACCGCGGCGCGCAGGTTCTTATTCATAGCGTGGATACCCACCGCCGCCGCCGTACCGATTACGGTAGCAACCACCGAGGAGACAGCCGCCACCAGCAGGGTATTAAAAAGCGATGAGATGATGGTTTCGTTGTTGAATAGCTTCAAATACCAATCAAAGGTGAAGCCCGTCCATACATTACGGCTTTTAGAGGAGTTAAACGAGAATATAATCAGCACCGCAATGGGCGCGTACAGAAACAGATAAACAAGCCCCACATAGATTCGGGACAAGGCTTTTGACATTATTATCACTCTTCCTTTCCGGGTTGTGCAGCCTTAGCTTGCACAGTTACAGTATCATGCTCTCCATATCCTCTTCGCTGGTATCAAACTGGTTCATAATACTGATGCACAGCAGGATAATCACCATCAGCACCAGCGAAATCGCCGAGCCGAGGTGCGGATTGTAGGCATTGCCCAGAAACTGAAGGTCGATCAGGTCGCCGATTAGCAGGTTGCCGCCGCCGCCCAGCATGCGGGAGATAATAAAGGTGCTCACCGAGGGCACAAAAACCATCGTGATACCGGTGGTAATGCCGGGTACGCTCAGCGGAATCACCACGCGCGAGAATACGCCCATGGTGTTGGCGCCAAGGTCCTGCGCCGCCTCGATAACGCGCTTGTCGATCTTGGTCATTACCGAATAGAGGGGCAGAATCATAAACGGCAGATAGTTGTATACCATGCCCAGCACCACCGCGCCGGGCGTGTTGATGAGCTCGAACGGCCCGATGCCAAACAAGCCAAAGAAACGGTTAATTAGCCCATTCTTTTCAAGGATGGTCATCCACGCATAGGTGCGCAGCAGAAAGTTCATCCACATAGGCAGCATGATAAGCATAATCATCAGGTTCTGCCCGCCGGTTTCGGCGCGTGAGATGATAAACGAAAGGGGGTAGCCGATTACAAAGCAAATAACCGTAGCGATAGCCGAAAGCCAAAGCGAGCGCATCAGCACCGCTGTATAATCGCCTACGCGCATAAGGTTTTCAAGCGTGAATTTGCCGTCGGCGGTGGTAAACGCAAACAATACCACCAGCCCGAGCGGGATAATGATAAACAGCACCGCCCACACCAGGTATGGCACGGAGGGGAGCTTTGATTTCATTGCGCCGCCTCCATCTTTTTCATGATGTGAATATCCTCCGGCATAATATTCATACCGATGACGCTGCCCGGCTGCTCGCACTGGGTGGAATGTATCATCCATTTGTAGCCGCAGGCGCTCACAATCATCTCGTAGTGCACGCCCTTAAAGATTACCGATTCCACAATACCCGAAAGCTGGCCCGCTACCTGCGGCACTACCTTAATATCCTCGGGGCGGATAACCACCTCTACACGTTCGTTATGGGCAAAGCCGCGGTCTACGCAGGTAAAGCTGTTGCCCGCAAACTCCACCAGAAAATCTTTATCCATAATACCGTCGAGGATGTTGCTTTCGCCGATAAAGTCGGCCACGAAGGCGTTTCTCGGTTCATTGTAGATATCCTGAGGCGTACCGATCTGCTGAATCACGCCGTTGTTCATTACCACAACGGTATCAGACATGGTAAGCGCCTCTTCCTGATCGTGCGTTACATATATAAAGGTAATATTCAGGCTTTTTTGAATACGCTTAAGCTCTATCTGCATCTCCTTGCGCAGCTTTAAATCCAGCGCACCGAGCGGCTCGTCCAGGAGCAGCACACGCGGGTGGTTTACCAGGGCGCGCGCAATGGCCACGCGCTGCTGCTGACCGCCCGAGAGGTTCTTCACGTTACGAAGCTCAAAGCCTTTAAGGTTTACAAGCTCCAACATCTCATATACGCGGCTGCGAATCTCCTTCTGCGGCAGGCGCTGTATCTTTAGCCCGAACGCCACGTTTTCGTAAACGTTTAAGTGCGGAAACAAAGCATAGCGCTGGAATACGGTGTTTACATGACGCTTGTAGGCCGGCAGCCCGTTGATAATCTGCTCGTCGAAATATAAATCGCCCGAGCTCTGCTGCACAAACCCGCCGATAATACGAAGGGTGGTGGTTTTGCCGCAGCCCGAAGGCCCCAGCAGTGTGACAAATTCCTTGTCGTGGATATCAAGGTTTATTCCCTTAAGCACCTTTTCCCCGTCAAACTCCACAACGATATCCTTGAGCCTGACTACAACATTACTATCCATTATTGCATCCCCCTTTGCGGATTGAGGCCGCGGGCAGTAAAGATCCGCCCGGCGTGCCCACAGTGTCTTTTGAAACCGCTACCCCGCAAAAGGCTTTATGCCGGACACTTGCCCGGACTTTTAGCGGAACATACGACACCGTTTTTTGCCGAAGGCAAGTAAAGATTCTAACCCTCAGCAGTAAAAATTACTCGTGCGGGCTTACCCACACCAAGGAAACGCTGATGAAAGCTTTCTTGCGACTAAATCATCGTATCCTTAAACATAACCTTGGCTGGCCAAAAGCATTACTGCTTTCGGCTGCACTTGCCGCCCGAAAACCGCCGGGCACAATTGCGACCCCCGAGGTTTCGGGAGCCGTCAGATTACGTTGTAATTTTGTTCCGCTGAAGGGTATCTCCTACGGAACTACATCGTCTGCACAAGCGGGGCTGCGCTTATACATGGCTGATTTCAGATGCAAAAAACAACATCTAAAATATATACACAATTTCAAGAAATGTCAACGCTTTCTTCCTAAAATCTTTATATTTTTTTGTAAAATTCATTGTTTATCCGTTTTTATTGCTTGATTTATATGAAATACTCTTAAATCCTCTTTTTCGCTCTTAAATTCTCACGAATACTAGCAAGAACACAATTCATGCGAATCAATCTTAAACAGCTGATATCGGTATAAGGGCTCCCGATTTGATACAGACTGAATGAACTATTCGGATGATTTTTCTCCGTTTAACGTGGTACTATATCAATCGTGCTCAAGAGTACCGGCTTGTTGACGCACCCGGTTCACGCACTCGCTTACGGTAAAATTAACACTTGCTTTTTTCTGCCCATTATGCTAGAATATACTTCGTTGACTGGGTGTGGCGCAGATGGTAGCGCGCTACCTTGGGGTGGTAGAGGCCGTGGGTTCAAATCCCGCCACTCAGACCAATATTTAAAAAAGCCTAAGAAATTAGGCTTTTTTTGTTTTTTAGGGCGAAAAAGAACCACTGCCCGGCCGGCGTGGATTTATAAGCTTTCGGTGCCTCTTAAGGGGTTAACGGCATTGATGGTGAGGATAAACCTTACTATAGGAACTTCTCCGGGCATAATAGCATCCGAAAGAGCATCAGTATTAATCCCACTAAATTAGAATATACCCAATACAGAAGGCCGACATTTGCAAATGATGTCGGCCTTCTGTATTGGGTTCTAAAAGATATAAGAAACGTAGATTTGAGCTTACTCGGGTTGTTTTACAATGGTGAACTTTACGGCAGCGCTCTTATTAGAGCCGTCTATCGTTGTCGCAATAACTTTAAAGGTTGTCCCTGGCTTCGCTTTAGCGCCGGCTTCGGTTAATTCTACTAAACCATCCGTAACCGTCGCATACTTAGCATCAGCCTTGCTGATTGACCAGGTAACGTTCTTATTATCGGGTTCAAAGCCGCTAGGGCCGGTTACATTTGCAGTTATCTGAATTTTAGAGCCTTCTACATTCTGAATTGGTATAGAATTAGTAACATTGACACCACCGTTTTGAATCGTAATGCCGGTGGCGTATTGCTTAACTTCAAATGTGAGCTCATCAGATGCACCGTTGCCGTCCTTAGCTTCTGCTTTTACAGTAACCAACCCGTTTTTGACACACTTAGGAACAGTAAGTATACCGGAGGCGTTAACGGTAATGTTCGGATCGTCGCTCTTTACAATTCTCCAGTAAACGCCATCAGTATCAGGCTTATCGGGTGTGGTTACCGCGGTAAGCTTAAGGTTTTGGCCATTGTAAAGCACAGTCTTTTCAGGCTTATTAATGGTAACCTTCGTAACAACCTTTGTGCCAATATTTACGGTAATAATTGCAGGCTTGTTCGTACCGACCATTGCGGTAGCCGTAATGGTAACACTCTTCACGTTACCCGGATCCTTGACAATCGCAAGCTCTACCTGATCATCCTCATGCATTGTCAAAGTATTGTTCAGCCTCGCAACTGCGGGGTTGGAAGACTTCCACAGGATAATTCCCGAGTATTTACCGGCACCAATAGCTTTAGCAGTCAGCGTGTAGAAATTATTCGGCTGGGCAGTTAGTGTAGCAGGGGTGACTGATACGGAAGTGGTTGCCGGCGCGATATACACATAGGCAGGATTGCTCTCAATACTACTACCGTCGGTTGACACTGCAACGACCTTAACAACACCGCTGAAGACATCCGGGTTCTTGGCGGTTGGCACGTCTGCCGTAAGCAGGCCAGTCTTCTCATTGATGGTAACGCCCTCTAGCTCACAATCATATTCGGTACTATATAATAAATACTTGACCGTCTTGTTGCACGCCTCTGCCGGTTCAACCTTTGCGGTGAACTGCATACTCTTTCCCTGCAGCAAGATTTTGGGGGTTCCATATTCTTTAATGTGTTCCAATACTGTTGGATTCTTGCTGGTATCACTTAGGATGATTTTGTTTACAGGCGTACCGAGCAGTACAACCAACGTGGCAACATTGCCGCTGCCGTCGGTGGCATAGCCTTTAATGGTTACCGACTTTGCATTGCCAATGTTGGGGGAAATAAACAATTTATTTGATTGATTGCCAACGGTAATAGGTAATTCAAGAGAGGCAACTGCCGGGTTGGAGGATATCCACTTCACCTCAGTAAGCCCGAAGTTATCAGTATTAATCAGATAAGAACTACCGGGTTTTGCGGTAAGCTGTGCGGGGTTAAAGTGAAGCGCACGCAACGGCTTAACGTATACAAATATGCGGCTAACCACATTAAAACCATCAGTAGCCTTGGCCGTTACAGTAACGAATTCTGCGGCAGTAACCTTTTTCGCATCCGCTTTTAAGACACCATTTTTGTCAATGGTAACGCCGTCTACACCTTCAACGCTATAATCCAACGTTTTATTGGCGGCGTTTGCGGGATTAATCTGTACGTTAATCTTTAAGCTTCTGCCGGCTAGAAGAATTGCTTTACCATTTTCAAAATCATCCATCGAACTAATGGTAGGGGTATACATCGGAACGCTGAGATTAATCGATGTAACCTTTGCGTCATTGCCCACCACAACATCCAGCGTATCTTTTACCCCGCTGCCGTCTCTGGCAAGGGCGGTCAGCTTTACTGTGCCGCTGTCTTTACCAGCGTAAACCTTAATCGCACAGGGGGTTTTACCGTTCTCCATTACGGTCTGCAATGTCGGGTTTTTGTCTTCATCAAGGAAGTATGCAATATCCTTACTCTTAACAGAGGAAAGTGTCCAAACCACGCCGTTATCATCGATTTTGTCTCCGGCCCTTTTGGCAGAGAGTTCGGCAGTAACATCCAACGACTCTCCGGGCTTGAGAGCAATCTTTGAGTAGTTCAGCTTAAGCTTTGCCACCGGTGCATTGGTCTTCTTGCTAACCTTCACATCCGTTTTTGCTACAACGCCGCTGCCATCGAGTGCGGTTAACTTGATTGTCGTGGTGCCGGCGCTATGAGCCTTAATAAAAATGGTTTCCCCATCTTCTTTAATAGAAGCTACCATCGGGTTAGAGGATGTCCATTCGACTTTGTTGAATGCACCTAGATCTTTGGGGCCCCAAGTTGCAACAACACTCGCACCGATGGCCAGCGTCGTGTTCTTATCGGGCTTGGAAATCGACATATTCCTGATGGGGTTATATACCTTGAACAAAACAGCACCCGTTTTTTTGTTGTCCTTGCCTTGGGTAGCAGTAACCACTACTGCGATGCACTTGCCACCTTTGCTTACATTTGCGCTCTTCACAACGCCCTTAGCAGCATCAACAACTCCTTGAATCTCGGATGTTCCGATAACGTAATTGCCTTCTTCATCTGCCTCGTAAGCTTTCCAAGAATAGGTTACACCGCTCGGCTTGGAGTCGCCTTCATTGAGCTTTGTTGAAAGCGGAACGGACTTGCCGGAGAGAAGGATGAACGTTTTATTGTCATATGCTTTCACGGATTCTGGAACAACGATTTTAACTGCGGTCAACTCACCCTGTTTGCCTACAACCTTATAGGTGAGTGCGCTCTCTTTGCAATCTATGCCGCTGCCCTTTGCCCAAACGGTAAAATAGGGGTCAGGCGTTTCGGTTTCAACCGTAATGGATTTCTTGTCTTTGCTCAGCGAGATACCAGTCGGAGCTTTTTCAGCCTTTTGTGAATCGCCCAGCACAAGTTCATAGCTTGAATCCTTCGGAGCCTTTGCTCTGTCACCATCATTGAAGATTACAGCCGGCTTTATGGTTGTACCAACCTTGGCAAGTACAGTTTTCCCGTCAAATTCCGCGCCTGCCTGCGGAGCAATCTTAATATCATATGCCATCTGGGTTACATTGATCTTGATGGTGTCGGTCTTGTTGGTGCCGTCGATTGTGGCAGCTGTAATGGTTACTGTTCCTGCAGCCTTTACCGTTACTTTGCCTTTGGGGCTGCCATCAATAGGATTGACTATTGCAATCTTCTCGTTAGAAGATTTCCATGTTACTATTGGCGAAGCAGTTTTTGGTGAAACCATCGGAGTTAATTCAATTATAGCGGAATCACCCAGTTGGACGGCTACAGTGTCATTCTTGCCTGCGGCAGGTACCGCAGAAATAGTCACATCGGCAGCGGGTTCAAACACTTTAACAATAAATTTAGCAGATCGGTTACTGCCGTCTGTAGCGTAAGCTTCTATTAAGGCATATTCGTCTCCGCCAAGTTCCCCACTAGCGCCTATTGTAGTCTGTTTGGCTGTGATTACACCCTTTTGATCTACAGTAACGTATTTCTCGTTGGAGGAAACCCATTTCAGCGCCTTATTGGCGGCATTTTGAGGGGTAACAATAGCGGAAAGCTTTGCCGTTTTACCTGCAGCCAGCTGTATTTCTTTTTTCACCCCACCGTTAGCAATTATTTCAATTCCCGATACCGTTTCACCAAGGGATACCTTCACACTGGCTTTTGCGCCGCTGCCATCAAGTGCGGTTGCGGTAATGGTACCGGTTCCGCTGGCAGAATCAAGCACCGTTACGGTAGCGGTATTGTAGCCGTTATCCTTTACAAAGATGCTGTTTGAGCCGCTGTAGGAGAACGCAACCTTTTGGAAAGCACCCTTGTTAACTGCTGCACCAATTGTGAAGGTATTTGCTTGATTGTTATTGAGCGCAATAGTGCTATTATTGAGCGGTCTATTTCTGAAGGTGGGTGAGTCTGCGTTGATAAGTTTGATATCCGTTACCCCGCTGCCATATACACTGACATTAATCGGAGCTCCGAATTCTGTTGCTATGTTTGGGTTCGCGGGTTTAACAGCATGCTTGTCTTTGCCTTCAACCATTTTTACTGTCGCGGTGATTGTGGCATCACCATGACCTATGGCAGTAATCTTACGGGTATTCTCGTCGTATTTAGCTATACCTTCATTATCGGAACTATAGCTGATAACAAGGCTGCTTGCCGGGGCGTTTTCAGCCTTTAAAACTGGTGCAAATGCGCCAAGCTTCGGGCTGCCGTTTACAAGAATATAGCTCTCGCCCACGGTTGCGGCAGCAATTGAGAGGGATGCACCGGTAAGATACTGCTTTACAGTAACCTTTACAGACGCTGAACGCTGCTTTCCGCTGGCATCCTTGGTGACGGTGGTAGCGGTAATGGTTGCATTGCCTGCACCAACCGCTGTTACAACGCCTTTTTCTACCTTTGCAACCTTCTCGTTGCTGGATTTCCAGGTTACGGCCTTGAAATCGGGATTGTCGTTACTGGTTGCAACCGTTGCTCTGATTTCGCTGGAACCAATAACCGCATTGCCTTTTTTATCTGCGCCTTTTTCAAGCGTAAAGTCGCCACCGTTAAGGGTTATGCCGGTAACAACGTCGGCCTCCTGGATAGTAACCTTCATCTCTTCCTTGACCGCGGGCGACAGGGACTTTCCATCCGCATCCACAATCTCGGCGGTAATGGTAATGTCCCCAACCTTCTTGGCGGTATAGGCCAGCGAGACTGTGTCGTATACGCTTACTAAAGGTATAGTGGTGGTGGCCGGCATAGCAATGTAATCACCGATTTTATTGCTGCCAGCCGTGGCGGTAAACCTTACCTTTGAACCGAAGTCATTGGCATGGGTTTTTACTGTTATGGTTTCTTTACCGCCAACATACACCTTATTTAAGTAGCTGACGGAGATGGTGTTGTTTGTAAGTTCAAAGCTAAGCTTCAGGGTTTCGCCGTATTTGCCGTCACGGATATAACAAACAGCCGAATAGCTGTCATTCAGCCATAATAGAAAGGTTTTATTGCCTGTTGCACCGGCGTTTTGGGCGTTTATAATATCAGACTGCCCCAGCCTGGCCATATACCCGGTGCTATTTTCAGTGCTGTAATACAGGTCGGTAACATCGGCATCAGTGGTAATAAGCAGACCAATCCACTTTTTTGTTCCCTGATTATTACCACAATCGAACTTCTGTAAATCGCCGTTAGCGGTAATATAGGTGTTCACACCGTTGTCGGCACTCATTGCGGTATTCCAAACAGAAAGTATCGACTGGTTGTGCCTGCTCTCAGCCTTGTTCATTCTTTCGGCAGGAGCAACGGCAACCGATACATTGCTTAGCACCGGCGAATTGTATAGCAGGTTCAACGCAACTACAGTGCCGAATTCTCCGTTCTTGATGTAGTGGGTCTGGCCGTCTAAAAGGTCTCTTGCCTTCACCCAAAGAATGAAGGTGTTGTCATCCTTTGCGCCGAAAGCTCTGGCTTTAGTAATGTTTGATGCTCCAAGAACGTCCATTGAAGTTTCAGATTTACCATAGTAAAGGTCGGTAAGGGGGACACTGGTTGTAACAAGAATACCAACCCATTTGCCGGTACCTTGACTTTCATCGAAGAAATTGTAATCCAGTAAGCGCTTATTGGAATTGGTTTTTATCTTGATATCTATGCTATTCTCCGATACAGAGGAGCAGGATATGGTAACCGCATCCTGATTATTCTTATAACTTTGCTGCGATTCACCCGCCACGGCATCTGGATTCGCCTTCATAACGCTTACCGGGCCGACTACACCGGGAACAAAGTCGGTAAAGCTGAAGTGTAGCTTCAATTCTTCGCCAAACTCGCCAACCTTGATTGTATTGGTGATGGCTCCATTCTTGAAATCCTCGGCTTTCAGCCACAGAAGGACAGTCCTGCTGTCGTCATCTGCCGCACCGAAAACACGAGCGGTGACGATTTCATTAGTCGTAAACTGTTTCTCATCATAAAGCAGGTCGGTTATCGTATAATCAGCTTTATTGGAAGCGGTACTGAGCAATATTCCAAACCATCTGCCTCTGCTGCTAGTCCGGGAAGCAAAATATTCTTTCAAGGGCTTTATTGCGGCAATGCTGATACTTGCTTCTCTGTTTACAACTTCGGAGGTCTGAATGCTGATGGCCTTTTGATTAAACTGATAGTCCGCTGTACTAACACTCGGATCTGCATTTGTAGCCTTTACGTTGGTAACCTTGTATGCAACAAACTCATAGGTGAAATTCAGTGTTACTAGCTCGCCGTCCTTGCTGTTACTAATGTAACGGGTAACGGTTTTGCCGCCTTCGTAATCAGCAGCCTTTGTCCAGAACACAAAGGTTTTGGTATCGGTTGCACCCAAACTCATAGCCTCTGTAATGTCCGATGCCCCGAGCGGCTGCATGGTGCTCACGGAATCGCCATAATAGAGCTGTTTTACATACACATTAGTGGTAACCAGCAGGCCGACCCACTGTTGATCTCCAAAATCCTTCTGTTTGCTGTCAGTGAGCGTAAACGTCTCGAGTGGGCCGAAGCTGGTAATAGCGATTGAGGCCGTGTTGGCTTCAAAATTAGAGGATTTAATGGTTACACGAGTTTGATTATTTTCACTTTTCTTGTTTTCGCTGATCCAACCAGACACGGCGACTGAAACGCTACCAATCTTCGGCGCGTCAAAGGGTATAAAAGTAAATTTCAACTCTACTGGCGTACCATTTGCTCGATTCTTGATGAAGCGAGAAATGGTATAGTTGTTGTCTTTGGTATAATCGGAAGCCTTTGTCCAGAACACAAAAGTTTTTAACCCCGGTAAGCCAAGCCTCTGGGCCTCAGAAATATCCGATTCACCAAGAGGCTGCATGCTAAGCTCGGATTCACCATAATAGAGCTTGTTCACATCTGCATCGGTAATAACCAACAGACCAATCCACTGCTGGTCTCCAAGACCACTCATTTTGCTGTCTGCTAATGTAAACTTCTCGAGCGGGGCATTGGCTCTAATAGTGGTTGTAAGTAAGTTGTCTTTAAATGTTCCGGAAACAGTTACATTGGCCTGGTTGAACTTCGCTTTATCGCTGAAGCTTATTCTATCAGGGCTAATCTCGGTAACACTTGCGCTGGTTATAGCTGGTGCGCTTACCGTGGTTTTAACAACTGCGCTTATGCTGGCGTTGAATTTAGTGGGATCTGCAGGCGTAAAGCTTGCACAGAAAGTGTATTCGCCTGTTTTGTCAAAGGTTATCTGGTCTGTGGCGAAATCCGCATAACTGTTTGAACCGACTTCATTTGGGCCCAAAGTGGCTGCCGATTCACCCGGTTTTGTATAGGTTACAATGACTGAACCGCTGGGTACAACAGAGCCTGAAGCTGCAGAAACATTAACGCCGAAATTTCCAAGCTTCTGGCCTAAAACATAAGTTAGCCTAATTCCTTCTATAACAGCGAATGTGTTTATAGCAGGAGCCACAACTTTTATTTGCGCAACGATCATAGGCATATTGTTATTCATATCAGTGGCCGCAGCTGTAATATCATATATGCCAACGGGTACTGCGCTGCCAACCACAACGGTGATGGTTGTGGTGGAAGTAATTGGCGTTTCAGATAACTCTAGGCTGATTTTATCGTTAGCCGCTGATTGAGAATAAAAATCACTTGCTCCTTGGGTTACCGCCCAGATAACACTTTTTCCGGTTAAATCGCCGGATATACCAATACCCGACTCACTGCTGCCCTGTATAACAGAAATGATACCCGTGCCCCCGTCGGGTGCTTCGGGTGGATCCAACGCGTACACAGGTGAAATTGTTGTAAGCAGCATAGCCAATGAAATAACCAACGCCAGAAGTTTGTTAGTATGTACGGAATTTTTCATACATTTACCTCCCCAAAAGATAATCGTCCATTTCATCACATAAAAAACGTTGCTGCTTAGAAAGATTTTTGTCGGATTGGTAGAATATTGATATAAGTTGAAAGTTCAAACATATATAGATTCAAAACAATTATACCAAATTCTACATATAAAACAATATTTTTTTAATTTTTGGGCAAATATCAGGAAAGGACTCGTTAAAGCAACTGTGTCATATCTATTTACAGACTTTCTCCGAAAGAGGGCATACACGCAAACGGAATCTTTGAAAAGAAACAGAATAACTGCATCAGGGTTATTATAAAGCCCTTAAACAAAACCTGCGGGATTAAGCAGCATATTACTGTTTCATCCCGCAGGTTTTGTTAGTTTTATTCTGATTAACAGTTTCCCACATAAACATACTTCAGGTTGTTATGTGCCGTTTCGGCCAGCCGGTAAACCGTTTCAACCGGTGTGGGGCCGCGGTCGGCCATTTTGTAGCGCGGGAAAAAGCGTGAGACATGCAGCGGTATATCGGGGCTGATTGAGGCCAGCCACCGTGAAAGCGCCGTCATCTCCCGCTCACTGTCGTTTTCATTGGGGATAATCAGGGTGGTCACCTCTACATGGCACCGGCTCGCCGCAACTTCAATTGTTTGTTTTACCGTTTCCAGCTTGCCGCCCACCAGCTTGTAAAAACGTTCCGAGAAGCCCTTGAGGTCGATGTTCATCGCGTCTGTGAAAGGCAGAAGTTCTTTTAGCGGTTCTGCATTGATAAAGCCGTTTGTCACGATAACGTTTTTTAGATTATGCTTTCGCGCCAGCTTGGAACAATCCAGCACGAACTCATAGCCCACCATAGGCTCGTTGTAAGTGTAGGCTAAACCGATATTTCCGTTTGGGATAAGCTTTAGCGCTTTTTCAACAAGCATCTGTGGGGAGGCTTTTAAGGTATCAACCTCTTCCCCGCCCGCCATGGAAATCTGATAGTTCTGGCAAAACGGGCAGCGCAGGTTGCAGCCGTAGCTTCCTACCGAAAGGATTTTACTGCCCGGGTAAAACCGCATGAGCGGCTTCTTTTCAATAGGGTCTAGAGAAATGCTTGTAATCTGCCCGTAGTTTTTGCAGATGATTCTGCCGCCCTCATTTTTGCGCGCACGGCAAAGCCCTGTGTGACCCTCCTCAATCGTGCAATAATGGGGGCAGATTTCACACTGTACCTTCATAGGTGCCGCACCACCTCAAACCGCTGGAGCGTAACCGCTTCTCCGCTTCGTATACCCGCCTTCCGCATGGCGATATCTACCTGCTGCCCGGGGGTATCCACCCCTTCAAGGTTCGGCAGCAGCAGGCCGCTTTTGTGCCCGCTTAGCACAATCACGCCGTAACGCTTCACATCCAGCTGCGCAATGGACTCAATCGGCTCGGGCTCTGCCAGAACATCCACGCTGTAAACAAGGTAGGGCAGCTCCGCTTCGGTTACCGGAGAAAAACGTGGGTCCTGCGTACCGGCGCTTACGGCGTTTTGCAGAATCTCCTCTGCCACACTTTCCGTCGTCGGCTCGATGGTACCGATGCATCCGCGCAGCTCACCGTACTTTTTCAGTGAAACAAAGGTTCCGGCCCTGTGGTTGAGCATTTCGTCCGGCAGATTCTCGGGCAGCACGGCGCGCCTGCCGGTTTTAATATAGGTTTCAAGTGATAACCGGGCCAGCCGCACATACGGGTCTTCTTTACCCTTTATATCGCCCAGCCTTTGCAGAAGTTCCTCTTCATAGATTTTGTCAAAGCGGCGGCTGTCATCCTGCCCCGTTACCGAAAAGGCGCATACCGCATACCCAACCCCGAACGGCCCCTCATACGAGAGCAGCTTTGGCGTTACCGCTTTGCCATCGAGCGCCCCCGCCATAATAATGAAGGAGCGCAGCCCGCACTCGGCGGCAGCATCACAAAAATTGGGGGGAAGATTCATCATGCGCAGAAAGTCACCGTTTACCATCATGTCTGTGATCTGACGGTCAAACTCGGGGCCTTCCACCGCAAAGCCATAGGGGCCGTCCTCCTTCAGCTTATGGGAAAGGTCGCCGCTCGCAACAAACACCACCCGGCGGTTCAGCCGCTCGGCTGTCTGCGCAATCAACCTGCCAAGGCGATAATGGTCGGTAACCGGCAACCCCGAAAGGCCGATGCGAACCAGCTTATAACCATCCAGCACCTCGTCAATGAACCTTAAAGGGATGACGGTGCCATGGTCGAGGTGCTTTTCCCGCTCGCCGAGCGTTCCGGCCGCAAGCCCCGTCTCTTCCGCCGCTTGCGCCAATACCCGTACAAATTCGCTGTCGTACTGAGCTTCTGCGCTCACACCCGAAACGCCGAACTGGCGCAGGTCGCCCTTTGCCTTCTCCCCGGGCGAGATGTGAAAATAATCGGCATACATGGCGATATGCGGCGAGGTTAGTACAATCGTATCCGGCTTTAACTGTGAAATTCTGCGCGCGACCTCGCGGTAGGCATCAACGGTTTTTTGAATCTTTCCCTCTTCGCCGCGCCCCACCTCAGGCAGGATAATCGGCGGGTGCGGCACGATAAAGGCGCCTGCTATCGGCATAAGAGCAATCCCCCTTCAAACAAAGACTACACTTTACAGGCCTGCTATTTACAGATTCATTATATCACTTTCCAGTCGATATAATCAGGAAGCTTTCTAAACCTTTATCGCTCGTCTTAAAATGAATTGAGCCTGCTTTTGCAGGCTCTTGTTAATTTATGGATTATCCAAAGCTTTTTAGCATTTCCCTTCCACCGGTTCCGGCAGCCTCTGCGCGTGTGCTTTTACAAGGCGGCGCTCGGCGGGGGTAAGCTCAAACGCGTCCATGATCAGGGTGTCGATCTGCTCGATCAGCAATAACCGCAGCTCGGCGTTGGGGGCGGCGATTACCTCGTCTACCAGCTGGCAGGCCTTGCGGTAGGTCGCTTCCGCCGCCAGCGGGATGGGGATATCCTCGATATGGCTGCGCAGCACCTTCACCGACTGAAATTTGTTGGTGAAGTAGAAGTGCGCCGCCGAGCTGTTAAGTACCGCCAGAACATACTTGATGGGGATGTTCTCAAACCGCGGTATCAGAATATTGCAGCTGTTAAGCGATAATGTCTGCTTATCGTCGTAGGCAAAGCAGAGTGAGGACGATACAAACTTATAGATAAGCTTTTCAGGGGCACGGTAAAAATGCTCGGGCGCAACCTGCTGAAAGCGCTTCGGGTCAAACCGCAGATATTTTTCGGGCTTGCTGTAGGTATAGGCGTAGATGTCGGTACCGCGCAGCACCGGCTCCATCTCTTTATAGCGGCGGTCTTTTAAAAAGGAGCGGTTATCGCCTGTAACGATACCAAGGGCGAAGTCGGCATGGTTGAGCAGCCGCACCACATCCTGCTTTTTATCCAGCTTCACAATCAGGTTGTTAGCCTCATCCTCCACCGAAAAGTTGAAGATGCTTGAATGCTGCAGGCGCAGGGGCGATACGGTATAGGGCGCACCGCCGTTTTCCACCTCGATGGCCTGAGGGCTGTCGGCCTTGCCCTTGCGCAGCGTAATGGTGATGGTAGGGGCATAAACCTTATCAAAGATATTGCGCCAATACTTCACCTTTATGATGTCACAGTTTTTTACCACAAAGCCGCGCAGGCGGTCGTGCGCCATTACGTTCAAGAACGACTGCGGCAGCACATAACACACCGTACCGCCCGCTTTGCAGGTTTGAATAGCCTTGAGCAGAAAAACTGCAAACGATTCCACATAGCACAGGTTCGCATGGGCATACCGCTCTCGTACCTTGTTTTCATATTCCTTCTCGTAGGCGCTGCCCCACGGGGGGTTGGAGATAATCACGTCGAAGGAATCATCCTCAAAATCAAACAGGCTGTCTGTCACCTTTAGGTTTGTGTATAAAACCTTTGAATCCCCCAGCCGCGCCGCAAGGGTAAGGTTGACGCGCGCAAGGCAGATGCTGATAGGGTCTATATCCGCCGCAAACAGGTTTGCGGCAATCAGTTGCTCACTGTTTACCGCCTTGTTCCGCGCGTGCAGCATATGAAAGATATTTACAATAAAATTTCCTGTACCGCAGCAGGGATCTAAAATACGCCTGCCCTCTAGCGTGCCGGTTTTTAACAGATAGGCTGCGCAGTCCTCGGCTATACGCTTGGGGGTGTAATACACCCCTTCGGTTTTGCGCTTGGCGATACTGCTGATAGACATATATAAAAGGCCGAGAAAGTCCTCATCCTTTATGTATTCAATCTCTTCCGTCAATGCGGGCAGCGCATGCTTAATGTCTGAAGCAGTACAATCCTCCGGCAGCATATCGGTAATCAGGCAGCGGTACTGTGCAAGGAATTCTCTATTCTTCAGGTATTCCTCAAGATACACCGGTACCCCGCCCTTGATAAGCCCTCTGCCCGCCAGCAGCTTCATCGAGTATTCGGCTAATATCAACCGCATCAGCCGCTCGCCGCCGCCCAATGTATCAATGCTTGCAACAATACGCTTGGCGGCATCGGTATACTCCTTCTGCGCCACATACCCCGCCGGAACAACATTTCCGGTATGCTTGGTTTTGTTGCGTCGCCGCGTTAGGCTCTCGCTCTCGCCGCTTTGAATGCTCAGCAGCAGGCGTTCGACATCCTTTTTGGCAAAGCAGAGCTTGCGAACCGGGGTTTTTACTGGCTTGAGCTTGCCGTTTTTTACCCAGTTGCGCGCGGTGGCCTGCGATATCATCAGCATAGAACAGGTCTGTTCAATGGTGATGACATCCTCCGGTAGTGTGATACCTCTCATCAGATAACTTCCAGCCTTTCGGATTCTTTAAAGTCGTAACTCTTGCCGTCAAAAGAAAAACCTAGTAAGCGCCAGCAGCCTTTTCTGTGCACGCTTATTATCTGCGCACAGTCGAGGTGCCCTGCTCCCGCAGGTAGGTGGATTCAAGGTCGGCCAGATGAAGCTTTACCGCCAGCGGGTATTTTTCATACGCGCCGCTTACGCCAAAGCTGCCGCCCTTTACCGATTCGTCAAAGCCGCCCATATGCCAGCGGATTGCCATCGCCTCGGCGGGCTTTAAACGCACAAAGCGTTCGATTAAGAACACCGATTTCTCGCCGTGACCGTAGGGGAAGATATCCTCGATGGTGTAGTAATTCACCGGCTCCCACTGCCCTTTTTCGTTCTTAACGTTGCGGGTGGCGGTTTTATAAAACTGCGCCTTGCACAGGTCGTGCAAAAGACCGCAGAGGGCAAAGCTTTCGCGGTTGTCGGTCTCCTCGCAAAAATGCTTTTCCATCATCACCTTATACACGCTTACACTGTGCTGAACCAGCCCGTTCTCACAGGCACAGTGGTATTTGGTGCTGGCGGGGGCGGTAAAAAAGTCGGTGGTTTCCAGCCACTTTAACAGCTCTGCCGAGCCCTCGCGGGTGATATTCTGGGTATAGATATCGAAAAACTCCTGTTTGTAAGACATAATAGCGCCATGCCCTTTCTTTGCTAACTGTATACGAACAAAATGTCTGTTTGATAAGATATATAAAAACTGCCCTGCCGCTCAGTTCTGGCAGGGCACTGACCATATTATAACATACTACCGTCTTCAACACCACAAAAACCTTACGAAAGGTCTCACTGCTCCCGGTTGCATTACCCGCGCCTGTTGGTGTAGAATAGCAGTGCAGGTAAGGAGAATGAGATAAGATGAGTGACATTGCAAAAACAAACGCCATGCGCATGCTTGACAGCGCGGGCATTGAATACCAAATACATACCTACGAGCCCGGCGATGCCATCGACGGCGTTTCGGTGGCCCACAAGCTGGGCAAGGATGCATCGCAGGTGTATAAAACCCTTGTTACGCAGGGGAAGGGCGGCGGCTATTTTGTATTTGTGCTGCCGGTAAACGAGGAGCTTGACCTGAAAAAGGCCGCCCGTGCCGCGGGTGAAAAGGCGGTGGAGATGATACCCGTAAAGGATATTAACAAGGTGACCGGCTATATCCGAGGCGGGTGCAGCCCTGTGGGCATGAAAAAGCTATACCCCACCGTCATCCATGAGGACGCAATCCTGCTAGATACCTTTACGTTAAGCGGCGGGAAGATCGGCATGCAGATGGAGCTGAACCCCGAGGCCCTTTGCGGCTTTATCGGGGCCAAATTTGAGGACATAATCCTGTAATAAAACGTCACTATGCGGCAGGGATTTATCCATACGCAAAGGACTTATTTCTTATAAATCTACAGTATGTTATATAATCATCCGTTTAGCGACAACATTTTATCCCTTTTTCAGCAGGTCGCGAATTTCGGTGAGCAGCTCCGCCTCTTTGGTTAAAACGGGCTTCGGCGGCTCGGCGGGCTTTTCCTCCTTCTTGCGGCGCAGGCGGTTTAACAGCTTCACCATGAAGAACACCACCAGCGCAATGAGCAAAAAGTCCACAATCTTTTGCAGGAACATGCCGTAGTTAATCAGCACAGCTTTACCGCCGTTGATGACGGGCAGCGCGTAGGACATATCGGAGAATTTAATCCCGCTGATAAAATAGCCGATCACCGGCATGAGGATGTCGTTCACCAGTGAATTCACAATGGCGGTGAACGCGCTGCCGACGATAATGCC
Source organism: Acetanaerobacterium elongatum (assembly GCF_900103835.1). Classification (GTDB taxonomy): domain Bacteria; phylum Bacillota; class Clostridia; order Oscillospirales; family Ruminococcaceae; genus Acetanaerobacterium; species Acetanaerobacterium elongatum. The sequence goes on from NZ_FNID01000001.1 coordinate 103,488, forward strand.
GACGGCCATATCCACCACATTGCCGCGGGAGATAAACTCCTTAAACTCGCCCACAATCCTGCCGTTCTTTTTAATGGTTTCCTTTGCTTTATTCATATCTACTGCCATAGAGCAACACTCCTTTTACCTTTTTCTAGCTTATAACAATACTTTATCATAAAACCGCCGCAGGGGCAATCGCTCCTGCGGCGGTTTGTTTAATCCCGTTATGAAAGCAGCATACGGTCGTTGGCAAACTCGTTACCGCTTACCGTTCCAAACTTCTTAAGCAGGTCTTCCACCTGCAGGCTTTTTTTCTCCTCGCCCGAAACCTCGTACACAATGCGGCCCTCGTGCATCATAATCAGGCGGTTGCCGTACTTGATGGCGTCCTTCATGTTGTGGGTTACCATCAGGGTGGTGAGGCCGTCCTTTTCAATAAAATCGCGGGTGAGGTGCAGTACCTGCTTGGCGGTTTTCGGGTCAAGCGCCGCGGTGTGCTCGTCTAAAAGCAGCAGCTTCGGCTTTTGCAGGGTAGCCATCAGCAGCGTAAGCGCCTGACGCTGGCCGCCCGAAAGCAGGCCAACCTTAGAGTTCATGCGGGTTTCCAGCCCCAGCTCCAGCAGCTTTAAACGCTCGTGATAAATTTCACGTTCGGGCTTGGTGATACCCCAGCTTAACCCCCGGCGTTTGCCCCGGCGGTAGGCCAGCGCAAGGTTTTCGATGATCTCCATATCCGCAGCGGTGCCGCGCATCGGGTCTTGGAACACACGCCCGAGCATCTTGGCGCGCTTGTGCTCCGGCTGAAAGGTGATGTTCTCACCGTCCAATACAATCGAGCCTGTATCGCAGGTATATACCCCCGATACCATGTTCAGCAGGGTAGACTTGCCCGCGCCGTTACCGCCGATAACGGTTACAAAGTCGCCGGGCAGGAGGGTGAGGTTTATATCAATCAAGGCTTTCTTTTCGTTGATGGTGCCGGCATTAAAGGTTTTGCTTACACCGGTTATCTGAAGCATGGTGTTTCCTCTTTTCTTGGTTTACATAATTCAAGGCGGTGTTATGCTGCCTTCTTAATTTTGTTGGGCTTAAGCAGGCTGTCTTTTATAACGGGTATGGAAAGCGCCGCCGCCACAATAACAGCGGTAAGCAGCTTCAGGTCGGTAGACTTCATGCCAAGCCACAGCACAACGGCAATAACCATACGGTAGATAATAGAGCCCATTACCACCGAGAACAGCTTGTACAGGAAGGAGAAGCGCCTGCCGAAGATTACCTCGCCGATGATTACCGAAGCAAGGCCGATAACGATGGTACCAACACCCATGCTTACATCGGCAAAGCCCTGACTTTGCGAAACCAGAGCGCCGGACATAGCAACTAATCCGTTGCCGATAAGCAGGCCGAAAATCTTCATCATATCGGTATTTGCGCCCAGCGCGCGCACCATCTGCTCGTTGTTGCCGGTAGCACGGATGGCGCTGCCCAACTCGGTGCCGAAAAACCAGTATAAAAACGCCATCAAACCAACACAGAACACCACGCCCACCACCAGTGAGCTTATATTCTGCGAAAGCGGCAGCAGCTTGCTTAATTGTGTCATTACGGTATCCTCACCCAGCAGCGGAATATTGGATTTATCCATAATACGAATGTTGATGGAATACAAGGCAATCATAGGCAGGATGCCGGCAAGGATAGCCGGAATCTTCAGCTTGGTGTTCAATACGCCGGTTATAACCCCCGCAAGCATGCCCGCAAGCGTTGCAACCAATACGGTAAACAGCGGCGGTGCTCCGTTTACAATCAAAACCGCACTCACCGAACCGCCCAGTGCAAAGCTGCCGTCTACCGTCATGTCGGCAAAATCCAGTACCTTAAAGGTGATGTAAACCCCCAGGCACATTATCCCCCACAGAACCCCCTGCGGAATGGAAGCGCCTACGGCGGAAACCAAACTCATCAAATCCATTACTATAACTCCCCTATGTATTTAAGGTTATTGAGGCATAATATCTCGTATCCCGTGTAAATACAGCCGTAAAATAAAAGTGGCGGCAGGAATTAAACCCACCGCCATTTATTATAGCACGTTACAGCGCTAAAGAAAACCCATTATTTCTTGGCTTTATCTAAAAGTTCCTGCGGGAAGGTAACGCCAATTTTTGCTGCAAGTTCGGTGTTAAGGGTAAGGTCAAGGTTGGTGAGGTATTCGATAGGCATATCGGCAGGCTTAGCGCCATCCTTCATTATCTTAACAGCCATTGCAGCCGTCTGCTTGCCAAGGTTGTAGTAGTTAATGCCATAGGTGGCAATACCGCCGTTCTTGACCATATTGGCTTCACCAACGATAACAGGCAGCTTCGCGGGCTCGGCAACCATGCCAACCGTAGCCATTGCGCCCGCAATGGTGTTGTCGGTGGGGATATAAACAGCGTCGCATTTTCCAACAACCGACTGGGTAACCTGCTGGAGCTCGTTGGAGTTGGAAATGGTAGCCTCAAAGGTCTGTATGCCAAGCTTCTCACATTCGGCCTTAGCAAGGTCGATTTGGAACTTGGAGTTAGCTTCGTTGGAGCAGTACATCAGAGCAACCGTTTTTGCATTCGGAACAACCTGCTTTAACAGCGCTATCTGCTCTTTAATCGGGTTGAGATCAGAGGTGCCGGAAACGTTGGTGCCGGGCTTTTCGTTGGACTGTACCAGCTTTGCGGAAGCAGGGTCGGTTACAGCTGTAACCAAAATGGGGATATCCTTGGTAGCATTGGCAACTGCCTGTGCGGCAGGGGTAGCAATGGCTAAGATTAAATCCTCTTTATCGTTTACAAATTTGGTGGCGATGGTTTGGCAGTTAGCCTGTTCATTCTGCGCATTCTGATAGTCTATCTTGATATTCTTGCCGTCTTCGTAGCCTGCTTCCTTTAAGCCGTCTACAAAGCCCTTGTAAGCATCATCCAGCGCGGGATGCTCAAGGAGCTGGATAACGCCGATTTTAACTACCTTGTTAGAATTAGAAGAGGCACAACCGGCAAAAAGCGAAACGGTTAATGCTAATGCAAAAGCCACAGATAAAAACTTCTTCATACTGTTCCCTCTTTCCTCATATATCGTGTTATTGCTGTGTCGCTTTAAAGGTTTAAAGCTTTTATTTAATAAAGTTTACATCTATTTTAGTGATTAATCAAGCTTTATTTATAATCAGAAGGCAACATTTACAGTTCCGTATAAAAACTCGCATCTATGTATCTTTTTCTTATACTATTATGCTATAGACATTTTTAGTATAAGCGTGCCAAACTCCTTTTTCCGCCTTTGTGCGATTCGATAAAAAATTCGCCGCAAAACTGCTTCGTTTTACGGCGAATTACTCATTGTATTTCTGCGTCGAAATATGAACTTTAGTAGAACTTAATTGAGCAGTTCATTCTGGGCGCGCAACGTTTCCATGGTACCTGTTTTCTGGCGCACACGGATAATCTCCACCCTGACTTCTCCTTCGTTCAATCCGGTGTGGCAGTAGACATTCCATAAAACCGCGCGGTGCGTGGCGTCGGGCAGCGCCCCCAGCAGTTGCTCTACCAGTTCGTAGAGGGTGTGGATGTTGTTCTCCCCTGTCGCCTCCTCGGGTACAAATATGCAAACCAGCGTTCCGGCTGCATGCTTGCCGGTAAGACGCTTGATATCCTCCTTCACCGCCTCGCCGGAGGGCCATTCGCTGTAGGCAAGGCTGTGGCGGCTGATGGTGCGCTCCCCGTCAAAAAGCTGACGCAGCTCCGCATCGTCCAGCTCCAGCATCCGCGCGTCGGTTTGGATATGAAGCAGTATCTCCTTCAGGCTCCTAATCTTCTCTAAGGCATCCTCGCCGTCTATCGGCAGCGCGTAGGAGAACTTAGGGCGCAAAGCCTTAATCACCTCCGGGTGCGCGTTATTGACAATAATGAGCGAAACCTCCCCTGTTTTGCAGCGATCGAGCACCTTGTCCAGCAGGGCCAGATCGTTTAGGCTTTCACCGTCTGCAATCAGGTATTTATAATACGCCCAAAGGTAATCGTCAATCTCCTCCGGGGTATGAATCACGCCGCTTTCATCGGCGATATATGCGGTAATATACTCTCCCACACCCACAAAGGCAATATCCTCTTCCGAGCGTGTACCCTGAATAAACTCCATGATCTGAATCTGTCCTTTCTTAGGGTGTTGCGCTTTTCTTCCATAGCTATTATAGCACAGCTTTAAACAAAAAACACAGTTTCCGTTCTGTTGAGCCCCTTTGTTCATAATTTCATTAAGAAAACCGTCTTTATTAGGCGTATAATACTTATAATTTATGGCAGTAATGGTGGGGGTGCTTGCATGGGCAGCTTTGTAACACTGAAGGATGTATGTAAAAGTTACAGGATGGGTGAGGTTACTATCCATGCTGCAAACGGCATCAGCTTTGAGATTGAAAAGGGCGAATTCGCCGTTATTGTAGGCCCGAGCGGTGCGGGCAAAACAACGGTGCTGAATATGCTGGGCGGCATGGATACCTGCGATTCGGGACAGATTGTGGTGGATGGAGAGGATATCGCCGCTTACAGCCGCAAACAGCTGATTGCCTACCGCCGATATGATATCGGATTTGTATTCCAGTTTTATAATCTGGTACAGAACCTTACCGCAAGGGAAAACGTGGAGCTTGCGGCGCAGATCTGCAAAAACCCCATGTATGCCGAGGAGATGCTGCGTGAGGTTGGCTTGGGCGAGCGTATGCAGAACTTTCCCGCACAGCTTTCTGGCGGCGAGCAGCAGCGCGTAGCAATAGCAAGGGCTCTGGCCAAGCGCCCCAAGCTGTTGCTGTGCGACGAGCCCACCGGCGCGCTGGACTACAACACCGGCAAAACCATCCTAAAGCTTTTGCAGGATACCTGCAGAAGCCTTGGCATGACGGTGATTGTAATTACCCATAACCTCGCCATCGCCCCCATGGCCGACCGGATTATCAAGGTGAAAAACAGCCGTGTGGAGGAAATAAAACGCAACGAGAACCCTGTTCCTGTGGAAAGGATTGAATGGTAGCGATGAAAAACGCACTGTTAAAGGATTCCTTTCGGGAACTGCGGCGTACCCTAAACCGTTTTCTTTCCATCTTTGCCATTGTGGCGCTGGGCACCGGCTTCTTTGCAGGGGTAAAGGCTACCTCGCCCGATATGTGGCACACTGCGGACCGCTATTATGACGATACCCGCCTGGAGGATATCCGGCTTGTCTCCACACTGGGGTTTGACGAAGACGACATTGCATCCATCCGCCAAACGCAGGGGGTTCAGGGGCTGATGCCCGCCTATACTGCCGACGCGCTGGTACAAGCCGGAGAGAAATCACAGGTGCTGCGGCTGCACTCCTACCCTGTGGGGGCGAAGGATGACGAAAATCTGCTCAATAAGCCGGTGGTGCTGGAGGGCAGGCTGCCGGAGCATTCGGGCGAATGCGTAACCGAAATAAAGTACGGCTCTGCCTACAGCAGCACCAAGGGCGGCGCGTTTTCCATCGGCAGCACCGTTTCGATCTACTCGGGCACCGATAAGCCGATTAGCGACTCGCTGAAGGTTACCAGCTTTAAGGTGGTGGGCGCGGTAATGTCACCTTACTATATCGCCTACGATCGCGGCACCACCACCATCGGCAACGGCAAGGTAAATTCCTACCTGATTATCCCCGAGGAGGATTTTAACCTGCCTGTATATACCGACGTTTATGTTACGGTAAACGGGGCCAGAGAGGCATTAAGCTATTCCGATGACTACAATCGGATAATTGAAGACGAAACGAAACGTTTTGAGCAGGTCGCCGCTAAACGCGAGCAGGAGCGTTATGACAGCCTTGTTGCGGAAGGAACCGATAAGCTGAACAAGGCAAAAGAGGAGTATGCGGACGGCAAAAAGAAGGCAGAGGATGAACTGGCCGTCGCCCGCAAAAAGCTGAATGACGCAAAGGATAAGCTTGCCGATGGCTGGGCCGACTACAACAGCGGCAAGGCAGAATTTGATGAAAAGATGGCCGAAGCACAGCAAAAGCTGGACGACGGCTACAAGAAGTATGGTAAGGGATTATCGGAGTTTACCATCGCCGAAAGTGAGTTTGAAACAGCCTCTCTCGAAGGCTTGAAAAAGTTGAAGGAAGCCGAGGCACAGGTTGCGGCGGGGCAGGCCGAGTATGAGAAGGGGCTTGCGGAATATAACAGTGCCAAGGACCTGTATACCAAGTTATATGATGCGCTTGCAAAGGGAAACGACCCTGTGGCGCTGGGCATCATCGCCGAGGTTGCGAACCAGCTGCAGGCTAACCCCTCTACCGCACAGCTTGGTGCTGTTCTCGCTGCCTACGCAGGTGACCCCAATGCCATCAACAAGGCCATTGCTGATGCCGCAGTGGCACAGTTTAAGCAAACACTGGATGCGAACTATAAAAAGCTGCAGGCTGCGAAAAACGAGCTGGACAGTGCCCGTGCGCAGATTTCACAGGGCTACAGCCAGCTGATGGACGCCGAGGCTCAGCTAAATGCCTCTAAAAATGTATTGGAAAGCACTAAAAAGGAGCTTGACGCCAAGAGCAAGGAGCTTAAAACCGCTAAAGCCGAAGGAGACCAAAAGCTCAGCAACGCGTTAAAAAAGCTTACTGACGGTGAAAAGGAGCTTGCCGACGGCGAGAAAACCTTCAGTGAAGAAAAATCGAAAGCCGATAAAAAGCTTGCCGACGCCTATCAGGAGCTTCAGGACGGCGAAAGCAAGCTCAAGGAACTGAAACCGCCTAAGTGGTATATTCTCGACCGCGACGGCATTCCGGGCAACTCAGGGTATTACGACGACACTCAGCGCATCGACGCAATCTCTAAAATCTTTCCCGTATTCTTCTTCCTTGTGGCTGCACTGGTATGCTTAACCACCATGACGCGCATGGTGGAGGAACAGCGCACCCAGATTGGTACCATCAAGGCCCTGGGCTACGGTAAGTGGGCCATTGCCTCCAAGTTTTTACTCTACGCTGTAACCGCAAGCTTGCTGGGCAGTATTGCGGGGCTGGCGCTCGGGTTTAAGCTGTTCCCGTGGGTTATCACCTCGGCGTATGCTATTTTATACGATACCCCAGCCGTACAAACCCCGTTTATATGGTCTTATGCCCTCCCCACCATGCTGATTGCCGTGCTGTGCACCGGGCTTGCGGCGTTGCTGGCCTGCTACAAGGAGCTTGCCGAGCAGCCCGTCGCACTAATGCGCCCGAAGGCACCCAAGGCGGGTAAACGGGTATTGCTCGAGCGCATCACCCCCGTGTGGCGTCGGCTGAGCTTTACCACCAAGGTAACGGTGCGCAACCTGTTGAGATATAGGCGCCGTATGCTCATGACCGTACTGGGCATCGGGGGCTGTACCGCGCTGATGCTTACCGGCTTCGGGCTGAAGAATTCCATCTCGGATATTGTAGCAAAGCAGTTTGGCGAGCTTTACCGCTATGACGCGACTATCCTGCTGGATACAAAGGCGAAGCAAACCGAACAGGACGATTTTAATAAGCTGATGGATTCGGCTGAAAATGTAATCTGTCAGATTAAGGCTCGGCAGGAAAACATCACGGTATCTGCGAGCGGAGCCAAGCGTGACCGAGACGCAACACTGTTTGTGCCCGAAGCGGGAAAGCCGGTGGAGGATTTTATTGTGCTGCGTGACCGCAAAACCCATGCACCGATTACTCTTGGCGATGACGGCGTTGTGATTACCGAAAAGCTTTCACTGCTGTTGGGGGTTCATGTGGGTGACAGCATCACCCTGCGTGATTCCGATAACCGTACTGCCAAGGCGAACATTACGGCCATTACCGAAAACTACGCCTTCCACTACGTCTACATGAAGCAGGGGCTTTTCGAGTCGCTCTTTAACAGCCCGCTTTCCCCCAACACCCGTTTCTGTACGCTCTCAGATGATTCCGAGGCGGCGCAGGATGCCTTTTCTGAGCGGCTGCTGCAGAACAAGAGCGTGCTGTACATCAACTACTGCTCCTCGATTAAGAAGAATTTTCAGGATATCTTAAAAAGCATGAATGCCGTTGTGCTGGTGCTGATTGTTTCGGCGGGCGCGCTGGCCTTTATCGTGCTGTATAACCTCACGAATATTAACGTTACCGAACGAATCCGTGAGATTGCAACCATCAAGGTACTGGGCTTCTTTGATAAGGAGGTTTCCGCTTACATCTACCGCGAAAATATGGTGCTAACGCTTCTAGGTATTGTTCTGGGGCTTGGTGGCGGCATTCTTCTGCACCAATTCGTGGTGGTGGAGGCCGAAATCGACATGGTGATGTTCGGGCGCGAGATTGGGTGGCTTTCCTACCTGCTGGCTGCGGCACTTACGCTTGTATTCACCCTGCTGGTAAACCTCGTACTGCACTTTAGGCTTAAAAAGGTGAGTATGGTGGAATCGCTTAAATCTTTAGAATAAACTATCGAGGCCGACGGTATTACCCATCGGCCTTGGTTTTAATCGCATCACATGTCAATGTTTTCAAAGCTGCGCAGCTGACGGCGGCGGTCTTCGTAATCGGGCATTACTCTGCCAAGCAGCTGGTAAAAGCCTGCGGAATGGTTGGGATGAATGAGGTGCGTAAACTCATGGAACACCACATAGTCTATACAGGCGGGCGGCACCAGCACAAGGCGTTTGTTCAGGGTAACCACCTTTGTTTTGGTATTGCAGCTTCCCCAGCGAGATTTCATACTTCGAATCTTCAGCTGCGGCTTTTCTGCTCCCAAGCGTGCAAAGACTGAATAGCAATCATTGCATGCACTTGCAAAAAGCTGTTCGCAGAGATTTGCAAGATAAGTATCCACCAGCTTTTTTACCTTTTTGTCGTCCTCCGGGTGTGGCAGCGCAAGCTCCAATACCCCGTCACGCAGCACCACCGTTTGCCTTTGCCCCTGCAAACGCCGAACAGGAACGGCTTTACCAAGAAGCAGCAGCGTTTCTCCGTCAAAATACCGACGCCGTTCAACCGATGCAAGCCGATTCTGCGTTTTTGCTATCCAGTCTGCTTTAGAGGCTACAAACTCATCAATTACCCTCTCGGGTACCCGCTTTGCTGCCGAAACCGAAACGCCGCCCTCACGGGTAACACGAAGGTTCATGTTTTTCACCCGTTTACGCTGCAGTTCATATTCTATCTCGGTCTGATTTACCCGTACAACTCGTTTCATGCTGTTTACATCCTTAGATTAATAAGCTAAGATAAAGCAAGGGAATTATGGTCAATATACCATATTCGGCTCTGAATTGGTATACATTCTTTGCGATATGACTTTCCATAGCAATAAAAAGGTAATTTGTCGAAACCGTTTTCGGGTATTATGAGCTGTCACTTCACTTTCATGCCGGCAACCAACAAAAAAGAATTGCCCATATTATGGTGCAGGATGCTGTTTTAATTATACATCAATACAAAATTATGTTTTGATATTACGAAACCGTATTCGAAAGTTAAAAACAGCGAAGTGAAATTTGTGCGAAAAAAATGGCCTAATTATGAACTTGTAAACGATTTCTTCATAAGTTATGTGTATATGTTCTAATTTTTCACTGATTCCTATTGCTTTTCTGACAATAATGATATATAATGTGTTTACGAAAACGTTTTAAATAACTCTGTGACATTGAACAGTAAATTGTATAGGGGCACGCAAAAATGGTTACGATTAAAGACATCTCAGCTGCATGCGGCGTATCGGTTGCAACCGTAAGCAAGGCGCTAAATGGTTACAACGATGTAAGCAAGGCTACCAAAGACCTTGTGTGCAAAGCCGCTGAACAGATGGGGTACTTTCCGAATTCACAGGCGCGTGCACTGAAAACCAACCGTACATATAACTTGGGTGTTCTGTTTGTTGACGACGCTCAAAGCGGTTTAACGCATGATTACTTCTCGCAGGTGCTTGACAGCTTTAAAACCGAAGCTGAAAGGCGCGGCTATGATATTACGTTTATCAGCCACAATATCGGCAATAAGTCAATGTCGTACCTTGAACACTGTCTTTACCGCAAGGTAGACGGTGTTGTGATTGCCTGTGTGGATTTTTCTCACCCGGCGGTTATTGAACTGGTGAACAGTGATATTCCCGTTGTTACCATCGACCATGTGTTTAACAACCGTACCTCGATTGTTTCGGCAAACCGCAACGGCGTTCGTGAGCTGATTGAATACGCCTACAACATGGGGCATAGGAAGATAGCCTATGTTCACGGTAAAAAGAGTGCCGTTACCGAAAGCCGTTTGGGCAGCTTTTATAAAACTATGGCTGACCTTGGTCTGCGGGTTCCCTCTGAATATATTCAGGAAGGCGCCTTCCATGAGCCCCCCGCAACGGGCGCTGCCACCAAGAGGCTGCTCGAGCTTCCCGACCGCCCCACCTGCATCCTGTTCCCCGATGATTTCGCCGCGATTGGCGGCTTGAATGTAATTGAAGAGTTCGGCTTGAGTGTGCCCAACGATATCTCGGTTATGGGGTATGACGGCATCTATCTTTCGCAGATTTTAAAGCCAAGGCTCACCACCTTTAAGCAGGATACCAAACGGCTTGGCAAGGAGGCTGCTGTGCAGCTGGCACACCTGATTGAACAGCCCCTCACCTCCCTCACCGAACGCATTGTAGTTTACGGTAAATTCCTTGAAGGGGCTTCGGTAAAAAACCTCAACGAGAAGTAGTTGCTCCCGTAAAAAGGCCGTATTGATAGGCCGCTCATAAACTTGGTAACCGCCCTTGCCAAAAGGGTTGTTATATAGCGAATGCCTAATGGAGCTTCGTTTAAGGGCTTGACCGAAGTAAAAGTTCTTAAACTCCCGCGAGAAGTTCCGAAACGCTTTGGGAAAGAACCCCGATGTTCGAAGATGAAAACACAGGCGAGAAATGTAACCCGTATCGTTTCTTATGCTGTTGTAAAGCAGCAGCTTATGGCCTGTTGGGCTGTAAGGCATACTGCGAAGCTTCTTCAAAATCAGGTTTCGGCGGTACTAATATCCGACAATGAAGTGTATAAAAATCAAGTTAAAACTTTTAAATATGGGTTTTGACGTGGATTTTTATCTACACTTTATGAGGAGATTAGTATTGGACTGCATGGCACTTGTTTAGGTAACATGTATCTAGCCGGTTCTAATCAAAGCAATCTCCTCCGCTGTGTTGCTTCGCGCAGCGGAAAAGGGCGATTTCTGGCGTTTGTGCCAATCCATATATTCTATTTAGATAAGTGCCGTTTCTATGTATTTGTAAGATGTAGAGGCGGCACTTTTCTAACGTAAACAACAAAAACACATCATCGGGAGGGACATCTATGAAAAAGCTGTTTTCGGTATTGCTTGTGCTGACTTTGCTCGCAACAAGCGGTTGTGCAACCGCACCGGTGCAGAAGGATGTAAGCTCTTCGCTTCCGGTTTCTTCTGCCGTTTCTTCGCAAGAGACTGCGGTATCCTCATCCTCTCAGCCTGCGGAACAAGCCGTTGCTGACGGCAACATGATTAAAAACGGTGATTTCGGTAAGCTGCGGGATTGGTTTACCTATGAGATGGACGGCTCCTCCGACAGCGCACTCGCCGACGGCGAGCTGGAGGTTAGCATTAAATCGGTTGGAACCGTCGAGCATGGCGTTCAGATATACCAGGACATTCCTGCGGTGGATCAGGGCTGCAAATACTCCCTGAGCTTTGATGCTCACGCCACAGCCGCGCGTACCGCTGATATCCGTATTCAGATGAATGGCGGAGATTATAAGGGCTATCTTGACCAAGAGGTTACGATTACCACCGAAAAGAAGCATTATGATCTTGAGTTGACCATGGCCGACCCAAGCGATCCGGCGCCGCGCTTTGCCATAAACCTGGGAAAATTCGAGAAGGACGCAGAGCTTGGCGCGCACAAGGTTTATTTTGATAATATCTCACTAAAGCTGGTGGATAGCTCCGGTAAAACCAGTTCGGGAGTATCAAAGGTGAAAACAATGCTCATAAACGTAAACCAGCTGGGTTACCGTGCAAATGATAAAAAGGTGGCGGTGTTCAGCGGTGAGGATACCAAATTTGAGGTGATAGACACCAAAACCAACAAATCGGTGTTTACAGGGGATATTACCGGCGCCGTTGAAAACAGCACAACCGGTGAAACCAACCGCTACGGTGATTTTTCATCAATAACTACCTCCGGTACCTACCTGATCAAAACCGCAAAGCTAGGGGAATCCTTCCCGTTTACGGTAGACGATAAGGTGTACGACACGGCACTGAAGGAAGCACTGAACATGTTCTATTGCCAGCGGTGCGGCACTAAGCTTTCGGGAGATAAGGCGGGCGCGTGGGCCCATGAGGCGTGTCACACCCAAGCCGCTACCATCTTTGGCACCGATAAAAAGCTGGATGTATCGGGCGGTTGGCACGACGCAGGCGACTACGGCCGCTATACGGTGGCAAGCGCCAAGGCCGCCGCAGACTTGATGCTGGCCTGGCAGCTCAACCCCGCCTCGATGGCTAACCCTGCCGCCTCCTCTATCCCGGGTGTAATTGACGAGGTTCGATATAATCTTGAGTGGATGCTCAAGATGCAGGATACCGCTTCGGGCGGCGTTTACCACAAGGTGACCAACGCGGTGTTTGAAAAAGAGGTTATGCCCGATAAGGTTACCGACGCGCTGATTGTTTCACCCATTTCCTCATCTGCTACCGGTGATTTTGCCGCCGTGATGGCAATGGCGTCTGGTATTTATAAGCCCTATGACGCCAAGTTCGCTTCAAAATGTCTTGCCGCTGCGGAAAAGGCATGGAAATATGTAAAGGCAAACCCGCAGCAGTACTTTAAAAACCCCGAGGGGATTGTAACCGGCGAATACGGTGACACCAACACCGCCGATGAACTTTACTGGGCTGCCTGCGAGCTGTTTAAGGCAACCGGCAAGGCCGAATACAACGATTATGTGAAAGAGGCGTGCAAGTCAGCCGTTCCCGAAGGCTTAGGCTGGCAGAGCGTAGGCACCTACGGCAGCTACGCCTATCTTACCGCAGAGAAGGCGGATAAGGATATTGCAAACACCATCAAGGCCGCGCTGGTAAAGAGCTCTGATGCGCTCCTGACGCGGGCAAAGGCCGACGGCTATGGTATTTCAATAGCCACGGATTATGTTTGGGGCAGCAATATGCTGGTGGCCAACAACGCCATTCAGCTGCTTATAACCGATAAGCTTTCTCCCAACTCAGGGTACCGTGAGACTGCCGAGAACCATCTGCACTATCTGCTGGGCCGCAACTCGGTTTCCTACTGCTTTGTAACGGGCCTGGGTACCCAATACCCCACCAACCCGCACCACCGCCCTTCACTGGCTACAGGGAAAACCATACCCGGTATGCTGGTGGGCGGCCCGAACAGCGCTTTGGAAGACCCCTACGCCAAAGCGGTGCTGAAGGACCTGCCCCCCGCAAAATGCTATGCTGACAACAGCCAGAGCTACTCCACCAACGAGGTGGATATCTACTGGAACTCCCCGCTTGTATTCCTGCTGTCTTATTACGCGAAGGCTTATTAATCATCAACTAACACGAAACGCCGGTATTGCAGAAGCAGTACCGGCGTTTCCCCTTAATAATATTCTATGCTGACACTCTTGCCTGTTTTTTTAAGCTCCTCCGAAAGTTCCTTAATCAGGTTTAATTTCAGCCCCAGTGAAACGGGCATTCCCGGGTTCTGGTGAGCAGGGTTGATGGCACGCCCCACCAGAAAATGCACTTCGGTGGAGCTTTCGAGCAGAATCTTGGTAAGCTGCGTTGCACCGTCCTGTTTATTGAGCGCAATCTGATCCCAATGGTCAGGGCCGGTATCGTTGAGGCCACGCAGAATATCGATGCACTTGCCGATGGTAAGCACCCCTTCGGTGACAAGGTCTACGCCCGAAAGGCTTGCGGTGGGCGGAACAGCGGGGTTTTCGTAGTCGATGCTTACCTTTAGCTCCTTACCGGTTACACGGCTGACAATCTGAGAGGTGGTTCCGCCGCATACCACGCGAAGCCCCTGCGAATACATCAGCTTGTTTACCACCGAGGTATCCTGTTCTCGGCTCATCGGCGGGCCCACCATCACGGTGGCAATCTTTTTGGGCCTTAACAGCATGGCGCACACGGTGGAATCATCGCCCGGCTTATCCATATACAACGTGTTTACCGCCGAAAGCAGCCGCCGCACCAACTCGCGCGGAGCTATGCCCGGTTTAAGGTTCTCTCTGATGTACTTGACAATATTATCGTACTGCCAGCCGAGGTCTAGCAGCCGCCCTACCCCCGCATGCACCACACCGTCGGAGAACAGGATGAGCATATCGTCCTGCTCGGCATAGAACTTACTGACATAAACGCGTTTTCCGCTCACATCCAGCTCGCTGCGTGCAATCGGCTCCAGCCTGCCGCCGCGGCAGTAAACCATGCTGGGGTTATCGAACTCGGCAATGTAAACCCTGCCGTCGTCGCTGATATTTACAATAGTAAAGGTGGAGTAGGCAATTCCACGCTCACTGCACACGGGCAGAGTGCTTGCGATGGTTTCCACCGCCTCGTGGATGCCGGCTCCCTGCGCAAGCATGGTGGCGATAATCTTGCTGGTGAGGGTGGCAAGAATGTTCGCCTTTACCCCGCTGCCCAGACCGTCGGCCAGCACCGCCAGAAAGAACCCCTCGCCGCGGATGAACTCCACCTTATCGCCGCAAAGCTCCTCCCCGTAATGGTTTAAGCTCTCGTAGGCCGCATCTATAAACAGCTGCTGCTTTCGCATGGTTGAATCCTTCCCCCATCCTGTGGTAATACTAATCTCTCATTAAAACCTTTCTATAAAATCTTCGCAAAAACCCATAAATTCACGCTTTTTGCTCGATTTTTTTGAGGTTCTATAATCGAGATAAGTATAAAACAATCGGTTTGAATATTCTATGGCTGGCGGTTCTCCTCGGTAAGAGTAGCCATCGACTTTTTAAGGTTTGTAAGCGCCACCTTGGTTTCTGCGGTGGTTTCACCCAATAAGCTTGCAATCTCCTGGGCCACGCGCATCTGCTTGTTGATAACCTCCTGCGCGATATCCACAGTGCGGCTGCGGGTAACCTCAAGGTCTTGCTTGCGCTGCTCCTCCTTGGTAATATCCTTAAGCAGTACAATATAACTCTGGTGCTCGGCGATGTAGGTAATGGTTTGTTCAAACGTTTTAGAAACCTCCTGCACCGCCAGCTTTTTAGAAACGGTCTTTTCAGCTTTGGCCTGTTCAAAAGCCAGATCTCCGTAAAAAAGCGGCACCGGGCTGCCGATTACCTCGGTGCGGTGCAGGCAAAGCACCTCCTCGGCCTTGGGGTTGAGCTCCTGCACCTGCAGCGTCTTATCCAATACGATTATCGCGTTTGGGGAATGCTCGAGCACGATGTTTGACATGTTCTCGGCCCGCTCGCGGAAATAGGGCAGGCACATGTTGATATCAGCCTTGCCGTAGAACACTGCCTCGGCCTTCTCTCTGCAGGTTTTATACCCGCATCCGCCGCAGTTAAGCTCCTGCTCGGCGGAGTATTTGCCTATGCGCGCCAGAATACGCCGGATATCCTCGTCGGTGGGTGCGGTATGCTTGGGGCTGCGGTTCATAAAAACGCGCGGGTGGGTGAGGCTTGCGGCGGTATCTGGCGCAGGGCGGGCATCCTGCGGCATGGGTTTACCGCTTATTCTCAGCTGAGTAAACAGCGGGTTTTTCCCGGCTATGCTGAAAACCGGCCCGCCCACGCAGCCGCCGGGGCAGAGATTAGCCTCGATAAACAGGCCCTCCCTGCCTTCATCGCGGATGGCGTTAAACAGCTCGATACAGCGGTAAAGGCCGTCTACCGCAATGCGGGTGTAGCTGCCGGTATCCACCGGTATGGTAGCAAGAATGCCGCCTGCCTTGGGGTATAAACGAGCAATGGGGTTGGTAACCCCCACTGCCTCATTGTCCTCCTGTGAAAAACCAATCTGAGCCTTATGCAGCCAATCGTCTAGGTTTGCAAAGGTAATGGCATGGTTGACAAGGCCGCCCGCCAGTGCGTCGGTGGTCTCGTTCATCTTGGAGATACATGGCCCCACGAACACCACGCGGATATCCCCGTAGGTTTCGCGCATCATCCGCGCGTGCGCCATCATGGGGGAAGAAACGGGCGCCAGCATGCCCAAAAGCTCGGGGTAATGGCGCTCAATCAGCATAACTACCGAGGTGCAGGCTGTTACGATTATATTTTTCATCCCGCCGGTTTCAATCAGCCGTGTATATTCCCGCGAGCTTTCACAAGCGCCGATGGCGGTTTCTTCCACCCCCGCGAAGCCTAACCCCTTGAGTGCGGCGGAAAGCTGGGCAAAAGACACCCCTTCATACCAGCTCACCCACGAGGGCGCAACCGAAATATAAACCGGCTTGCCTTCCGAAAGCAGGCTCTTGACGGCCTCGGTTTCATTTTTCAGCCTGCGGGTGGTCTGCGGGCACACCTCTACACAGACGCCGCATTCGATACACTCGCTTTCGATAATCGAAGCGCGGTCGTTCTTAAAGCGGATGGCCTTTGCGGGGCATTCGCGGATACAACGGTAACAGTTCTTGCAGTTGGCGGTATTCAGCTCGATAATACTTCCCATCGTTTTATATCCCTCTCAATCACTCCGCGAGGCAATCGGGCTGTGCGCCGGACGAAAGCCGCTTTACGATCGGCAGAACCTGTGTATAAAACACCTCCTGTGCGTTTACAAAGCCCACATGCTCAATCGGCTCATCCCCTACCGAAACCGAAATGCCCGACATACACCGGCCCATACAGAACGAGGCCTTGAGTGCCACCTCACCCTCCAGCCCCTCGGCCTTGATAAGCTCGGTGAAGGTTTTTATCACCTGATACGACCCGCGCATATGGCACGAGCTTCCCACGCAAACGCAGATATCCACCATACAAGTGCTCCTAACTAACCAAAATATTGTTAAATATTTATCAATCTTCGACTGCTATTGTACCGTAGTTTTTGAAGCTTGTCAAACGCAAATTTACGCAAAACCATAAACCAAAGCTTTTTGCTCGACTTTTTATAGGTAATAAACTTGTGATAAGAATAATGACATTGCTTTAATGTTAAAAGAGTACTCGGTGTGATATACTGATAAGATATAGTAGTAGAATTTTTCTATTACTTGACTACGCATAAGGCATAGGGTATAATACTTAAGTTGTTAAATTATTATCAATCTTAGCATGTTATCTACCCGGAAGAACCGAAGTGCAGCCATAAGTTTGAGAGCTTCAAACCTTGGAAAGGGATGGTCACAGAAGATGAAAAAGCTTATTGTAGAGGTTTGCGTTTGCACACAGTGCGTGCTTAACGGCGCAATGGACATTATAGAATCGATTGAAAGCCTGCAGAAGCTTAAGGTTCAGCTGCGGTTAAACGCACAGATACAGGTTGTTACCACCACAACACTCGGCGAGGGAAAGCACACCTGCGCTGCCCCTGTTGTGGCGATTAACGGAGAGATTATTGAGCATGCCGACAGCGAAACCGTCATGTCAAAGATCGTTGCCTTAACCACAAAGGATGTGAAATGCTGATGAGAGGTGTATTTACACCCGTAACCTATATACGCAGGCAGGTGTTTGCCGAAGTGGCACGCCTGGCCTATAGCGATGAAGACCCCGCAGCTATCGAGGAGATTCCCTACCGTATTATCACAGGTGAGGTACCCCTTTACCGCGACAGTGTATTCAAAGAGCGTGCCATTGTGGGCGAGCGTGTGCGCCTAGCTTGTGGGCTGGGCCTGCGCGAGATGGATAAACCCGTGCCGATTTCCAAGGGCGTAGAGGAATGTGCCAAGCCCGAGAAATACTATGAACCGCCGCTGGTGAATGTCATTCCCTTTGCGTGCAACGCCTGTGAGGAAAAATCGTATTTTGTCACCGATAACTGCCGCGGCTGCTTCGCGCACCCCTGTATCGCCGTCTGCCCTGTAAAGGCGGTATCGATGGTAAACGGGCGCTCGGTAATTGATAAGTCCAAATGCGTAAAATGCGGGCGCTGTGCCGAGGCCTGCCCCTACAATGCCATTGTAAAATACGACCGCCCCTGCGCCGAGGCCTGCGGTGTTAATGCAATTGAAAGTGACCACTTAGGCCGGGCGAAAATCAACTACGATAAATGCGTTTCCTGCGGGCAGTGTATTGTCGCGTGCCCGTTCTCAGCGATTGCCGATAAATCGCAGATCTTTCAGCTGATTAAGGCCATCAAGTCCGGGCAGGAGGTTATTGCCGCAATCGCCCCCGCGTTCGTTGGGCAGTTCGGCCCGTCGGCCACTCCCGCCAAGGTGAAGGCCGCTTTAAAGCAGCTGGGCTTTGCCGATATGGTGGAGGTTGCCCTTGGTGCTGATATCGGCGCGGTGGAGGAGGCACACCACTTTATCGATTCCGTACCCGAAAAGCAGGCGTTTTTAGCTACCTCCTGCTGCCCCTCATGGTCGGTGCTGGCGAAGCAGCATTTCCCCGAGCTTGCGGGCTGTGTATCCACCGCCTTAACGCCGATGGTGGCGACCGCGCGCATTATCAAAAAAGAGCATCCAACCGCCCGCGTGGTGTTCATCGGCCCCTGCTCCTCCAAGAAGCTGGAGGCCTCGCGCCGCACGGTGCGCAGCGATGTGGACTTTGTTATCACCTTTGAAGAGCTGATGGGCATGTTTGCCGCCCGAGGCGTGGAGTTTGCCGAGCTTGCGGGCGAAGCGCCCGAGGACGCAAGCGCCTCCGGACGCGGATACGCCGTTGCAGGCGGTGTTGCCGACGCGATTGTAAGCTGCATTCACGACCTCTACCCCGGCCGCGAGGTAAACGTAGACCGTGCCGAAGGCCTTGCAAACTGTAAAAAGATGCTCACTCTTGCCAAGGCGGGCAAGCGCAACGGCTACCTGCTGGAGGGCATGGCCTGCCCCGGCGGCTGCGTGGGCGGCGCGGGAACCATCCTGCCCATCAACAAGGCTATGATCTCGGTAAAGCAGTTTCAGGAGCAGGCGGGAATTCAAATCGCCACCAAAAACCCGAAGGCACAGGAAACGGCTGAATAAAGCTTCAAAACACTTTAAAACCCCTGATATGCTTGGGCATATCAGGGGTTTTAAATACTACTGCTTACTTGTAGCTTGAAGACACGTAATCATAGAGCAAATTATAAGGAGATACCCTAGCTAATGAATCATCTCTATCTTGTGCTAAGCCGGTAGTCGTTGACCCGCCAGCTTCAACATGAACATGAGCGAAACCTGCACGTGTACTCCCCTGATAGCATAGAAAAGAATCGCCATCAATACTCTGCCCAGCTACTACATTATCGGCGTAATCAGAAGCGTGGGCATAAATGATTCTGTTAGTGTTATTAGGATGTGAAACAACCAGTTTTCGTAATAAATGACCTCTTTTCATGTTTAACACCCTTTCATTTTTTAAACAGCTGAACGGTATCGTACAGTATTGCCGTCCACCTGCTGTATTCACCTTTTTCGTTTGTGATTGCGGTATAAAAGGCTATCACCCTTTGCCCATCCTGTGACCAAACTGCGGGAATCATCGAGCCTCCGTCTGCTGCTCTTTCTGTTGAAAAAATGGTATTGGTTAAAGTATTAATAATCTTTGTACTAAATGCGCCGTCAAATTGATTGCCGATAACTGATCCATATTTGCTTACACTAACGGAGTTTAGCGCATTACTTAAGGGATACGTTTTAACCTTACGGCTTTTATCCTTTATACTGTATAGTTCCAGAATATTAGTAACACTCTCTTCGCTCTCCTGTTCATCAAATCGCTGCATAACAGAGGGGTCTCCGCTCCAATAAACCCGGCTGTTCATACTTTTTATATCAGCCGAATAGTCATAGGTTAATGTACTCTTGTCATTTAAATTCAGAATTGCAACGGAATCTAAAAATTCATATTGGGTGGAATAGCAAAAAAGGCGTTGACTGTCGTCCTCCCACTGCGGTGCCATATAAACCAACGAACTGTCAAGTTTATAACTATACACTTCAGAATAGTCCTTGGTGGATATTATTTTGCATGCATGCTTTTCATTGTCAACTACAGCAATATTCTTTCCATTAGGTGAGATAGCCACATTTACGATTCCCGCATAAGTAGGAATATCATATTTCATTCTTACCGTATAATTTTCACCCGATATAACAACAAGCTCTTTGCTCGTTTTGAATGCAAAGTCACCGTTATCCAACACATTCAAGTACAAAAACGGCATCCTCCCGCTTAATGGATATTCAAACACTTTCGTAAAATCACCTGTTGTTAGGTCACTGCGATAAAAGGATATTGGGTATTTGCTCCAATCGGCTTCCTTTTCCAACCTCTCTACAGCTTCCTTATTAGAATAGAGGCTGGGGTCGTCAAGCTTTGGCTCATTATACGCGCCGAACAGAAGGGTTTTCTCATCTATCCATGCGGCGTTAATCTCGCTGTAATCCTTGATATCTGGAATCGGAACGACCTCCATGCCTTGCCCCAAGTAGCGCGATTCCAACAGGCTGTTAATTACAACATCCTCCTGCAAGGGTGAAGTATCGGATAGGGTACTTGATTCCTGTGCCAGCCCCGAAATCTGTGCCTGAGAAATTGTTGTTTCTTTATCTTGATTGTTACAAGCTGTTGTAATTAAGCATATAAATAATAATAGAATCCATGCTTTTTTCATCAATTATTCACCCGTTTATACTATTTATTTCTAATTCTGTTTTTATTGTATATATATATATATAGTTTGTAAAGGATTTTATGTAAAAATAAAACAGGTGATGCCATATTTGGACTGACATCACCTGTTTCTATATATTTTTATCCCAGCATGTGTTTCAACAAGCTCTCCAGATATTTTACCCGCTCCGGCCTCGCCGCAGGAACCTGTTCAAGCGGAAACGGCAGCTTAAGCGCCTGATACTTTTCAAGGCAGAGCTTATGGAAGGGCAACAGTTCCACCTTCTGAACAAACGGATAGTCTTTTATAAGCTCATACAATTGCCGAATATGCTCTTCGGCATCATTGATTCCCGGCACGATTACCTGCCGCACCCACAAGGGCTTTCTCCGTTCCCGCATGGCCTGCATGAACTTAAGAACCGTTTGCAGGCTGCCGCCGGTGTAGTGACGGTAATCCTCCTCGGTGGTAAACTTGATATCCAGCAGGATTAAGTCGGCAAGAGCGGCTGTTTCTATCACCTCGGCGGTCAACACGCTGCCCGAGGTATCGAGTGCTGTGTGAAGGTTCAGTGCCTTACACCCACGCAGTATTTCCGCCGTAAACCCCGCCTGTACAAGCGGCTCGCCGCCCGAAAGGGTAACCCCGCCGCCCGGCTGGATATAGGGGATAAAACGGCTGATGCGCGCAAGCACCTCGTCGGTTGTTATAGCCATTCCTCCACCGGGCTCCCATGTGTCCGGGTTGTGGCAGTAGGCGCAGCGTAAGGGGCAGCCCTGCAAAAATACCACAAAGCGTACCCCCGGGCCGTCAAGCGTGCCCATGCTCTGGAAGGAATGCACCTGTCCGGTCATGCAAGGCTCCCCTTTCATCAGGATTGTTAAAGTGATTCATGGAAGGTGCGGCTGATCACCTCGCGCTGCTGTTCTCGGCTGAGCTTGTGGAAGTTTACCGCATACCCCGAAACGCGGATGGTCAGGTTGGGGTAGCGCTCGGGGTGCTCGTAGGCCTCCATCAGCTTGGATTTATCCAGCACGTTGACATTGATGTGATGCGCGTTCTGTGCAAAGTAGCCCCCCAGCACGGCGGTAAGGTTGGCTACCTGCTCCTCCCGGCTGTGGCCCAAGGTGGCAGGGGTAACCGAGAAGGTGCAGGAGATCCCGTCGCGGCAGCTCTCGTAGGGGAGCTTCGCAACCGAGTTTAAGGATGCCAGTGCGCCGTTTTTATCGCGGTTGTGCATGGGGTTGGCACCCGGCGCAAACGGTTCGCCCTTTTTGCGCCCGTCGGGGGTAGCACCTGTTTTTTTACCATATACTACGTTGGAGGTGATGGTAAGCACCGAAAGGGTGTGTATGGCGCCGCGGTAGGCGGGCGTCTTTGTAAGCTCCTGATGAAAGCCTTTTACAAACTCCACCGCGATGCTGTCAACACGGTTATCGTCGTTGCCGTACTGCGGGTAGTCACCCTCGGTGGTAAAGCCGGTGATCAGCCCGCGCTCATCCTTAACAGGGGTTACCTTGGCATATTTAATAGCACTGAGCGAATCGGCAAGCACCGAAAGCCCCGCCACACCAAAGGCCATGAAGCGTTCCACCTCGGTATCATGCAGGGCCATTTGAAGCTTTTCGTAGGCATATTTATCATGCATATAGTGTATCACATTCATGGTGCTTACATATAGTTTGCACAGCCAAGCCTTATAAACCTCCAGCCGTTTAAGCACCGCATCGTAGTTAAGCGGCTGTGCTTCCACCACCGGCAGCTCGGGGCCAACCTGAAGGCCGGTATTCTCGTCGCGCCCGCCGTTTAATGAGAGCAGCAGCAGCTTAGCCGCGTTGCAGCGCGCACCGAAGAACTGCATCTGCTTGCCGATCTTCATTGCCGAAACACAGCAGGCGATGCCGTAATCGTCACCGTAAATCGGGCGCATGAGGTCGTCGTTTTCGTATTGAATCGAGTCGGTATCAATCGACACCTTGGCACAGTAGCGTTTAAACGGTTCAGGCAGGCTGTTAGACCATAACACGGTGAGATTGGGTTCGGGAGCCGCGCCAAGGTTGTAAAGGGTATGCAGCATGCGGTAGCTGCTTTTGGTAACCAGTGGCCTGCCGTCCTCCCCCATACCGCCGAGGCTCTCGGTAATCCACATCGGGTCTCCGCCGAACAATTCGTTGTATTCTGGGGTTCTTAAGTGGCGCGCCATGCGCAGCTTCATCACGAATTCGTCAAACAGTTCCTGCGCGCCCTGCTCCGTGAGGGTGCCGCTGCGGATATCCCGCTCCATGTAAATATCAAAGAAGGTGCTTACCCGCCCAAGGCTCATCGCGGCGCCGTTCTGCTCCTTGATGGCGGCCAGGTAGGCAAAATATGTCCACTGAACCGCCTCGCGCGCGGTAGCGGCAGGCTTAGAGATATCATAACCATAAAGCTGCGCCATCTCCTTAAGCATGCCAAGGAAGTTTAACTGTTGAAACAGTTCTTCCGAAAGCTTGATGTTCTTATCATCGTACAGGCTTTCACCCACGCGCGCCTTATCCTTCTGCTTCTGCGCAATCAGGGCATCCACCCCGTAGAGCGCCACACGACGGTAGTCGCCGATAATCCGCCCGCGCCCGTAGGCATCGGGAAGACCGGTGATAATGCCGCATTTCTTTGTGCGCTTCATCTCGTCGGTATATACACGGTATACGCCGTCGTTATGGGTGGTGCGGTATAAAAACTCATCCTCAATCTTATCCGAAAGCTTGTAGCCGTAAGCCTCACACGCGGCTCGCGCCATGCGGATGCCGCCGAACGGGTTTACCCCGCGCTTTAAGGGGCGGTTGGTTTGCAGGCCTACAATCAATTCCTCATTTTTGTCCAGATACCCCGCCGGGTAACTGGTAAGGGATGAAACGGTGGTAGTGTCGATATCCAGCACACCTCCGTATTCCTGCTCCAGCTTTAAAAGGGAGCGCAACCGCTCCATCAGGCGGTTTGTTCGCCCGGTTGAGGGCTGCAGAAAATCCTCCGAGCCATAGTACGGGGTGTAGTTTGCCTGAATAAAGCCGCGTACGTCAATCTCGTTGTGCCACTGTCCTGCCGCAAAGCCGTTCCATGCATCAAAATACATGCACATCTCCTGCCTTTCTACATACAATGTTCCTACCGCTTTAGAGCTGTACCCCTTTAAAGTAAAATAAAAAGGGCAGCCCTAACTTGCGTTAGAATTGCCCAGACGGTCGGCTGTTAGCTTCTCCCGCTCCTTTGTGGTTTCCCACTTTCAACCGTCAGTAACGGGAGAATTATTCTTTGATTCTATTATAGGATAAGCTGCACGCAAAGTCAACGGGCTTGGACGGCACCACTTAAACTAACGTTTTCACAGTCCTTCACCAGCGCAGTCACCCTTTCAAACGCCGCGCGGGCATCCTCGTAGCCGCAGCGATACAGCTCCTCCAGCTGCTCCGGGCTGCGGGCAAAATTGCCTACCTTTGCGGGCTGCTGTGGCCGGATGATAACCGCCTTGCCCTTAGCTTCCAACTGCTCGGCGTAGCGCACACTCTCATTGTAGCGCAGATAGCGGGTTTCGTAAGCCTTTACAAATTCCGGATAAGCCTTGTAGTAGCGGGCGCAGAGGGGGGAAAGCCTGCTTTTTTTCTTAACATACCCCTTGTGTCTCGTGAGGACAAACACCTGAACATCATTACCGCTTAAAACCGAGAACTCGCCCGGAATGGATTCTGCCACCCCGCCATCAAGATACTCTTTACCGTCAATCTCCACCACCTTGGCAAACATCGGCAGCGAACTGGAGGCGCGCACATAGTCGCTGTCGGTACGCATATCAGCTACCCTGCGGTATTCAGCCTCTCCCGTTTCAAGGCTGGTGATGACGGCGTAGTTCTCACATCCGGCATTCTTATAAGCATCATAGTCAAAGGGAAGCAAGCCGTCGGGGATATCGTGAAACAGAAAATCCATGCGGAAGATCTCACCATTTTGGGCGAGGCCCAGCGGGTTAATATACCGCTTATCCTTGCAGAAGCGGTGGTTGATTTCAAAGCTCCGCCCCCTCTGGTGCGAAACATATGAAACCGAGTTGCACGCCCCCGCCGATACCCCTACAATAAAGCGGAAGAACAGCCCCTGCTCGTCAAAATAATCCAGCACACCGGCGGTATATACGCCGCGCATGCCTCCTCCTTCCAGTATCAAGCCCGCTTTAGCCATTGCGTATACTTCCTTCTTTCCCAATTATGTCTTCTCTTATAATAGTTTATCGTCATAGCCGATGCAAGCCTATGTTAACAAGTAAAACAACAGTTTCGTTTGGATATTGCGGAGTAATTTGCAGTCAAACGGGCAGAATGGTAAAATATTATGGGTGATATATTTAGATATTGTATAGTGTCGGCCTCTATAAACTGGAATGATAGGTTGAACAGGAGAAAGCAACATGTATATATCTAAAAGGAACGCATCGTATATCGTACAGGAAATCAGTAAAATCATCGGTGAGAAGATTAATATGATGAATGCCGATGGGATAATTATCGCTAGCAGCGACCCGGATCGTATCGGCAGCCTGCATGCCGCAGCAAAGGAACTGGTTGAACAAAAGCTGCAGGAGGTAATCGTCAACAGCGACAGCCAGTATGAAGGGGCACGCCCGGGCCTTAACCTGGCGGTAAATTTTCAAGAGGAGATTGTTGGCGTTATCGGCATTACCGGGCCTTATCAGGAGGTAGCGAAGTACGGACAAATTATTAAGAAGCTCACCGAGATACTTATCCTTGACCAGTACTATAAGGAGCAGCGCGATCTTGATAAGCGCATTAAGGAGCGTTTCTTGGATGAGTGGATATTGGGTGCCCCAAAGAATATCACTCCCCAGTTTGTAAAACGGGGCACCTCTATGCAGATTGATATCATGGTACCCAGAAGAGTAATGGCAATAACCTTTATGTTGACGCAGAAGATGGATGCCGCAAACGAGCAAAGGGTACTCGATGCCGCGGAAAAAGCAACGAAGAGCATACTGCAACAGGATAAAAACAATCTTCTTTTCAGAAGCGGAACGGACTTAATCTGCGTAGTAACCGATTGCCCCGACAGCAGTATGGTAAAGCTTGCAGAGGATATCAAGCAGGAGGTTGAGGGCAAGCATCCGTTGAAGCTATGCGGTGGTATTGACGCGGGCTGCGAGGGCTACACCAATATTCATAACAGTGCCGTTAAGGCATTAAAGGCGATGAAAACCTCACTTCGCTCCCCTCAAAAAGGGGTTCGGTTGTATAGCAGCTTATCCATGGAAATATTCCAAAGCGAGCTGCCAAGTAACATTAAGCAAGAGTTTATAAACCGGATATTCAAAGACTGCAGCCCGGAAGAGGTTGAACAGTGGATTGGGCTACTAAACACCTTTTATGAGGAGGAGGGCTCGATTACCGACACGGCGCATAGGCTCTATATCCATAAGAATACGTTGCAGTATAAACTCAATAAGATTAAAGAAAGAACAGGATATGACCCTAGATCCATACGTTATTCCTCACTGTTTTATAATGCAATACATTTTTATCAGGATTTGCACGAGGCCAGAATGTATTAGCAAATTGCATAAAAATAATGCAAATGTCAAACGCTATACTGTACGCTATAACAACATTTATCATAGCTTTTTGTTTTCGATACCATAGACGTTACGCTGATAACAATTTAAAATAAAGGTACATTAACGACGTCGTACAAATATAAAAAAGTGAGGTTGTTGTTATGTCCGGTATAGCATTGATTATTGCGTTTATCGTCGCCGTAATCGTTATGATCCTAGCAATATCAAAGCTGAAGATTCACCCCTTCCTGTCAATTATGAGCGTATCGTTATTGCTGGGGCTGGCCGCAGGAATACCGCTTACCGACATCAAGGTAGATGGTGTTGTTAAAACACAAGGGTTGGCCACCGTAATAGGCGCCGGCTTCAGCGGAACCTTTACCAGCATCGGTATTGTTATTATCCTTGGTGCGTTAATCGGTACCATTCTTGAAAAAACCGGAGCCGCACTAAAGCTCGCCGATATGACGGTAAAGCTGGTTGGCAAAAAGCGGCCGGAGCTTGCAGTTTTAATTATGGGCTGGATTGTTTCCATCCCGGTTTTCTGCGACAGTGGCTTTGTAATACTAAACCCTATCCGCAAAGCAATGGTAAAAAAGACTATGACCTCTAGCGTAGCAATGACTCTGGCACTTGCAGGCGGTCTTTATGTTTCTCATGTACTAATACCGCCTACACCCGGCCCGATTGCGGCAGCTAACACGCTTGGCGCGGGCGACAACCTGCTGTTGGTTATCGGAATGGGCGTTCTCTGCTCAATCCTTCCCTTGGCAGCAGCCTATTTCTTTGCGAAGTTCATCGGCAAAAGGGTAAAGGTAAATGACGAAGCGGGAACGGATAACGGAGAGGTTGTTCAGTCCTACGACGAGCTTGTTAAAAGCTACGGCAAGCTTCCCAGCGGATTTATGTCTCTTGCCCCGATTCTGGTTCCGATTTTACTGATGGGCATCTCTTCTGTGGCGGCTATGGCCGGAATGAAGGGTTTGACCTCTCAGATACTTACCTTCCTCGGCACTCCGATCATCGCACTGGCCGTGGGTACAATCTTTGGTGTAATTACCCTCGCGTCCTCGAAGCGCATGAAGGACTTTTATGAGATTACCAACGACACCCTGAAGGTGGTAGGTCCCATCCTGTTTGTAACCGCTGCTGGCGGTGTGCTTGGTAAGGTAATTGCTGTTTCAGGGCTTGTAGCCTTTATTACCGACAACGCTGCGGTGTTCCAAGCAATCGGCATCTTCTTCCCGTTCCTGCTCGCGGCTATTTTAAAAACCGCTCAGGGCTCCTCCACGGTTGCAATCACCACCACAGCTGGCATTCTTGCTCCGATGCTGCCGGCATTAGGGCTTGGCACCCCCATTCTGCAGGTGCTTACCGTAATGGCAATCGGCGCAGGTTCAATGGTAGTATCCCACGCCAACGACAGCTATTTCTGGGTGGTTACGAATTTTGGCGCAATGACTCCTGAAAAGGGCTATAAAACACAAACGCTATTAACTTTAGTAATGGGATTGGCCGCAATCATTGAAATCTTCATACTTAGCTTAGTTTTAAAATAGATGTATGAACAGAAAATGGGGCGGTACATATACCGTCCCATTTTAAAGCAAGGAGGATTATTATGAGCAAATTTCTGCTGATACCGGATTCATTTAAAGGTACGATGAGTTCCGAAGAGATCTGCTCAGTCATGGAACAGGCGATTAAAAGTCACTGTCCCGACTCAGAAATCATATCCGTACCCGTTGCCGACGGCGGCGAAGGAAGCGTTGATGCCTTTTTAAAGGCTGTAGGCGGCGAGCGTATCGCTGTTCGGGTTAAGGGACCATACTTTAATGACATGGATGCCTTTTACGGTATCATCAACAACGGTAAAACCGCTATAATTGAAATGGCCGCCTGTGCAGGCCTGCCCTTGGTGGAAGGCAACCCCGACCCTAAGAAAACAACCACCTACGGCGTGGGGCAGCTGATAGAGGATGCCGCTAGGCGCGGCTGCGAAAAGATCATCATCGGGCTTGGCGGAAGCTGTACAAACGACGCCGGAACCGGTGCGGCGGCAGCCCTTGGCGTTACCTTTACAAACCAAAGCGGCAACCCCTTTATTCCGGCTGGCGGAACCTTGAAAGACATCGTACATATCGATACTTCCAACCTTTTACCCGCTTTAAAGAAGGTTGAGATGGTTGCAATGTGCGATATTGATAACCCCCTGTTCGGCGAGAACGGTGCGGCTTACGTATTCGGGCCACAGAAGGGTGCCGATGAAGCAGCCGTTAAGGAGCTGGATGAAGGGCTCCGCAATCTGGATAGGGTGCTGCAAAAGGATTTAAAGCTTTCGCTGGCCAATGAAAAAGGTGCCGGTGCCGCGGGAGGTATGGGCTGTGGCATGGTGGCTTTTTGCGGCGCATCACTCCGCATGGGAATTGAAACGGTACTGGATACGGTTTCTTTTGATAGTCTTGTACAGGGCGTTGATTATGTATTTACCGGTGAAGGAAAGCTCGATTCCCAGTCTCTGCGCGGCAAGGTGGTAATCGGTGTGGCACACAGGGCAAAGAAAAGCGGGGTTCCTGTTATTGCGGTGGTGGGGGATATCGGCGAGGGTGTTGAAAATGTTTATAGCGAAGGCGTAACTGCCGTTTTCAGCATTAACAACATGGCTATTCCGTTTCGTGAGGCAAAACTCCGCAGCAAATACGATCTGGCATTAACCATGGATAACCTGATGCGATTACTCTCGGCTTCAAGACATTAAATGTTTATTCTCCCATTCAACTTAAATATAATCAGAAGATACAGTTTATATTTCTTACCAAACGCCTCCGATGGAGGCGTTTGCAGTCTGCCGATGAACCCATTGTTGTATCGTACGAATAACAGAATCTTTTGCGTATAAGGGCAAAAACGAATTAGTAAATAGATATAATTAGGGAAGCATGAGCCTCTCCCCAACTTTCGTGTCACAAGTTTTATCGTCATTTGGGCTAAGCCATGATAGATTGCACCCTATGTATCTGTTAAGAGTCCACCATTTTTCAGCTATTCTGTATTTCAGGGTTAGGCACGCCACAACAGAAGTAATCTTGTCGAGGAGTTTAATGCTACTACCCTATACACAGAACATTGATATTCATATTAAATCCGTCTTGGAAAACCACGCCGGATTTTCCGTATGGATTGGAATAATCTCCTTCGGATTTGTCCATTCTATGACTCGCTTGATGGTGTCTGGGTCGGCGTGTCCGCTGGTATGCAGGTCTACTATCCTCAAGCCGAGCCTCTTGCACTCATCAAGAAACGCTTTCATTTCCGGCTGCATTTTATATCCGCCCCACATTGAATACACCAGCAAGCCTTTTTCGAAAGGCATCAGCTCTGCAAGTGATTTTATATACTTCAGCATGGAGCTTCGTACACACATGACAAAGCGCGTGGCTCCGATATGCTCCTTACTAATACGATTTT
The DNA here is from genome assembly GCF_900103835.1 of Acetanaerobacterium elongatum. GTDB lineage: Bacteria > Bacillota > Clostridia > Oscillospirales > Ruminococcaceae > Acetanaerobacterium > Acetanaerobacterium elongatum. The sequence goes on from NZ_FNID01000001.1 coordinate 133,306, forward strand.
TATACTTGGTCAGCGTCTCATATCTGCGTCCGTTGGTGATGAAAGCATAGACATCGCTGAACGCCGGATTGGGGATGCTGCCGCCGATGGCAGAGGTGATCTCCGCCATATAGAGTTCCTCCAGAAAAACGCGTCCGCTAAGCTTTGCCGCCCGATACATCGTGACGATACGGTCGATATTGGTAGAGGACTGCATGACGAATATCGGGCCATCGGTGCTCCGGAACTCCTTTACCGCAGCCTCTTCCAGCTCCGATTCTGTGACTGGGTCATAGCTGTCTCGCGTAAGTGTAGTGCCCTCACAGATAAGCTTGTCTACCTTATGAGGAAGCTGGCTTAACAGCCATCCAAAAGGTTTTCTTCCGTTTGAGCGGAAATCTCCAGTGTATAGTATTCTTTCACCGCCCGATTCACAGAGGATCATATAGCTGTCGAAAGCTGAGTGGTCGCATAAAAATGCCGTGACAGTGATATCTCCGATCGTGATCGGATGATTGTGGTAAATGAAGCCGGCTGGGGAAATCGTTTCTGTGTTTTTGTAGTCATCTGCAGCCTTAACAATCTTATAGCTTGCCTTCCCGATATAGAGTGGGATTCTCTTGTCGATGTAATAGGCAAGACCTAGATGATCCCCGTGATAGTGTGAAATGAAAACCGCTTCAACGGTAGGCGAATCGAACAGACCCTCTATCTTCGGAAGTTCTCGATTCTTTTCATTGTCCAGTTCAAGGCCGACATCAAGGAGGATTCTTGTTGTTTCCGTAGATACCTCGATAATACTGCCGCCTATTTGGTTTTGACCTCGATAAATATGTACATTCATACTTTACCTTCTGCGGGCAGATACAAGCATTGCCTGATACATTCGGTCTATCACGCTAATGATAAGGTCAATATCGTCTCTCTGATCCGTGATTATTGGATCTACAAATTGAATCGGTACGATAACGGTTCGATCATCTTATTTTCTAAGCTCGCCGATTGTTATGTTCCCGAACGACCCCTTCATGTATGAAGAAAGGTTGTGCCCGACATTCAGGAGTTCATTTACTGCTTCCCCAGCATCAGATACATTACAATATGTTTGTGCATTAAGGAAAAAATCAATCACAACATCATTTCTTGCATACTTACTGGAATCGATTTCAGTCAGCCTCATAAATCGCCCAACACCACTGCCACTGTCGCTTTTGAGGATTTCATTAGTATAGAATCGATTAATATCCGTTGTCATACTCATACCAAAATCGTTTTCATGGCCTTTCGGCATCCTTGAAGTTCTAACGATCATATTTGAATGTTCGTCAATCCATTTGGTAAGGGCCGATGTGAGCCGTTCCTCAAATGACTGCGAATGTTTTTTCGTCGACACCAGTCTTACAACAGTAACCATTACGACAATGACCACTAATATTCCAGACACATCCTTGACAGCGCCAAGAACCGTTGCTGTACTGATTCCGTTTGCGATCATCTCGCCAATGGAAGCAATTACTGCAATGATGCCAAAAATACCGCCCCAAATTTTCTCTTTAATATCCAGCTTATCCATCCTCACTTCTCCTCTATATATAAACTGTTTCCTCTCTCAGTTATGTAATACGGCTTGCTGCCGAGCGCGGCCATGAGCTTCTTTAGTTGCGTCCGGTCTTTCTGCATTTCTGCCCACTGATTACCCCCCTTGAACACAAGGGGGCAAGCCAGAATTGACGAGCTCGCCGGTAATTCATAGTCACAGAGCAGCTTTGCCGTATCAACAGTTTTCAAATAGGTATAGGCTTCCAGTACACATCTGAGCATAGTCTCCATACTATCCGGCTTCTTCAATTCTAGCAGGCGCAGCGTATCACCATCATAAGCCAGCAGATCTATTTTACCTGCGGTGTCAGACCGCTTTGATTTTAGTGGTGTTTGGTAGTCAATAATCCGGCCGATAAAGTCATACTCCGTGCCATCCTTGCAATGGTTGAATAGCCGGATTGCAGTAATCTCCTCTACCCGATTCGATGAAGCGGAATACTCTCCGTCGTGGCTACTATTCCGATAAGATGCCTCTCTTGTGATCTGTGGTATGCTATGTAGAAAAGTGTCAAGGTTCTCCAGTACAAATTCCGCAACAATTTCGTTGTACGATTCCCCAGTGTCTGATGAGTTTCCGAGATAGTTGACCACATCGGCCTGATAAAATGTCTTTACAGACTTGAAATCGCAACTGCACTTTTCACGAATCTGCCGTCGCGTATATTCCATGAGCTTATCCCCTATCCATGTCTTATTATGAGAAAGCGCAGCAGAAAAACTGTGTGGAAATTCCACAGGTGCATTCATCACGCTTTCCAGCATTTGAACGCAGCATCATATTGACCTTTCAAAATGTAAGGTATCGACCTATTTTATTTTCAACATCCACAATAGAAGCCTCGTATCATCTCATTATTGTTGCGTTTTACTGTGGAGTGACTTAACTACCGCCATTTTGATTGTAATACTATATTTTACATAGGTCAATTACTATATCTGCCCCAAACTCATTGTTGAAATTACAAAATTTATTGCACTCTATCTTTTTCGGCAGCTGATGAAATAAATGGGGCTGTGAATGGAAATATACCCAACCATATGATATGATAATGACAGTAAAGCTGAAAACGTTAAGAAGGTGAAGGCAATGGTATTAACACAAAACGATTTTTGCATTCAGGGTTGCACGTGCGGTAAAAGCCATCTTACCACCATACAAAAAATAGTCATAGAATCGGGCTGCCTGACAGCTTTAGGCAAGCATTTGCGCGAGCTTGGGTATACCCAGAAGGTAACTGCGGTTTACGATACCAATACCTATACTGCCTCAGGCTTGACGCGCCCCGCGGTGGATAGCGAAATCATCCTGCCTGCCGAAAACCTGCACGCCGACGAGCGCGGTGTGGAGCTGTTAAGGGGTAAACTCAATCAGCCGCAGCTGCTGGTGGCCATCGGCAGCGGAACACTGCATGATATTGTTCGGTACTGCGCCTCGCAGCTGAACATACCCTTTGTTTCCGTACCTACCGCCGCAACGGTGGACGGCTTTGCCTCCAGTGTTGCCGCCATGACGCTCAATGGGTTTAAAAAGACGCTGATTGTTCAGGCGCCCGTGCTTGTGCTGGCTGATTTAGCGGTAATCTCCGCCGCTCCAAGGCATCTGGTTCCCGCAGGGGTTGGCGATATGCTCGGGAAGTTCATCTGCCTTGCCGATTGGGAGGTTGGGCATCTGCTGACAGGCGAGTATTACTGCAGCTATATCGCCTCACTTACCCGCAAGGCCGCTGAGCAGGTATTAATCGGTGCGGATAAGCTGGCAGCAAAGGATGTTGATGCATACGAGAACCTGATGTACGGTCTGATTCTATCCGGTATTGCCATGCAGCTTGCGGGGAACTCCCGTCCGGCCTCGGGTGCTGAGCACCATATCTCGCACCTGCTGGAGATGGGGGTGCTGCAGCACTGTGACGCCATGCACGGCGAGAAGGTTGGCGTTGCCACACTGCTGTGCTCGCAGATTTATCACAAGATTGCGCAGGTAGACGATATCAGTGGTAAGCTGGTGCCATACAAGCCGATTAGCGAGCCGTGGATTCAGGAGCATTTTGGCCGCCTGGCACCAGAGATTCTAAACGAGAATCATGCCGATTGTCTGCAAAAGATTTCACAAGAGCAGCTGCTGAAAAGCTGGGGTGGCGTTCAGGACATCCTGCGCGCAATACCCTCCCCGCAGCAGCTTTCAGATGTACTCGTCAAACTTGGCGGGAAGGCTAATTTTAAGGATATCGGTGTTGATTGCAGCCTTACACAACAACTGATAAGCCTATCCCCCTATGTAAGAAACCGTTTGACCGTAATGCGGATGTTGAGGATACTTAAGATTGAGCATCTGCTGGAATAATGTATTAAGCCTTCTGCTTAGTTTAAAGCGGAAGGCTTTTTATATCAAAGAGCGCCCCCGCATTGAACTGCATCCCGTCAAGAGGACAGCGAAAAAACATAAAATTTTCCCGACCAGTGGTGAACAAAACCACTGGTCGCTTTTTATGCAGCGAAGTAGAGATTAAATTTCTCTAACGGTGTCAGAACACCCAAGTTGCGTTGCACACGCCGGGTGTTGTAATAGCTGATGTAACTCTCAATCATCTGAATAAGTTTCTGCTTGCTGGTGAATCTCCGACCGTAATAGCGTTCGCGTTTCAAAATGCCCCAGAATCCTTCCATAGGACCGTTGTCGATGCAATGTGCCACACGGGACATGCTTTGCGTCATACCAGCTTTTTCGAGTTTGTTGTGAAATG
>NZ_FNID01000045.1 GCF_900103835.1 Acetanaerobacterium elongatum
CGCCATGTATGGGAGGATTACAAGGACAGAGCATACGCTTTCACCCATACGGAATATGGCAAGAAGATATACGCCAGAAGAAAAGAAACAATCGAGCGAAGTTTTGCAGATTCAAAAGAGCTGCATGGGCTTCGCTATTGCCGCATGCGCGGGCTTGCGAAAGCAGCGGAACAATGCCTGCTCACTGCTGCTGTGCAGAACATGAAAAAGATTGCAAATATCCTGTCAAACCGGGATATTATGCAATCCGTAAAACGTTGCCTGCTATTTTTGCCTACATACACAAAACCCGCCGGAAAAGGGCGGGTTTTGTCAGTAATCTGAAGGCTCTGCTTGGGCAGGGCCTTATTTATTGTTTGCGTGTTTTCTTTTTATAGGTAATTTGATATAATAGTTTAAATAACGGATTAATGCCAGTGCAGGAAACGGAGCAGGGAATGGACATTAAAACCTCTTACATACAGCTTAAAAAGCGAATCTTAGAAAAAGAATACTCCAGAATGAACGATATGCAGCGTGTCGCGGTTTTCAGTAATCAGGGCCCGCTGCTGATACTTGCCGGTGCGGGCAGCGGTAAAACCACCGTAATCGTAAACCGTATCGCGTTCCTCATTAAATACGGCAACGCCTATAACAGTGCGGCAGTTCCGCCCATGGTAAACGAGCAGACAATTGCCATGCTGCAGGCATACCTGGATAAGGGGGAGGGCGACCCGGAGGAGATTCGCAACATCCTTGCGGTAAACCCGCCCAAGCCGTGGAACGTATTGGCCATCACCTTCACCAACAAGGCTGCGGGGGAACTGAAAAACCGCTTGGAATCGGTGCTCGGGGAGGCCGCACTGGATATCTGGGCAGGAACCTTCCACTCCATCTGTGTCAGGATTCTGCGCCGCGAGATCGGTGCGCTAGGTTATGATAAGAGCTTTACCATCTACGATACCGACGATTCGGTACGCGTAATTAAGGACTGCCTAAAAGAGCTGAATCTTAGCGATAAGCAGTTCCCCCCCAAGCAGATGCTGGGTGCCATCAGCCGCCTGAAGGATGAGATGACCGACCCGGCGCTTGCGAAAACGCAGGCTGGCGGGGACTATAAGCAGCAGAAGATTGCCGACGTATATGCCCAGTACACCAAAAAGCTCAAATCGGCGAACGCCCTGGATTTTGACGATATCATCTGCTGCACCGTTAAGCTGTTCGAGCAGTTCCCGGAGGTATTAAAGGCATGGCAGAACCGTTTTGCCTATGTCATGGTGGACGAATATCAGGATACCAACCACGCGCAGTACCGCCTTGTAAGCCTGATTTCCGCCTCGCATAAGCGCATCTGCGTGGTGGGAGACGACGATCAGAGCATCTACCGCTTCCGAGGCGCCACCATAGAGAATATCCTTTCATTTGAGCACCAGTTCGAGCATGCCGAGGTTATCCGCCTGGAGCAAAACTACCGCAGCACCCAGACTATTCTAAATGCCGCCAACGCGGTAATCGGGCACAATACCCAGCGCAAGGGCAAGGAGTTGTGGACAAGCAACGGTGCCGGTGAACAGGTGCTGGTCTACCGTGCCTCTGATGAGATGGAGGAAGCCGCATTTATTGCAGATACCATCGAGGAGAACGTTCGTCTGGGGCATCAGTACAGCGAGCACGCCATCCTCTACCGCATGAACGCGCAATCGGCGCAGATTGAGCGCCACTTTGCCAAGGCAGCCATCCCTTACCGCATCATCGGCGGCCTGCGATTCTACGAGCGCAAGGAGGTTAAGGACATTATCGCCTACCTCAGTGTAATCAACAACCCCGCCGATTCTGTCCGCTTAAAGCGCATTATTAATGAACCCAAGCGCGGCATCGGCGATGCCACTGTTGCGGCGGCGGAGGAGATTGCTGCTTCGCTGGGCGACACGCTGTTTCAGGTGCTCAGTGAATCTGAAAACTACGCGGCACTCTCCCGCAAGGCACAGCCGCTTAAGGAGTTTGCCTCGCTCATCCGCGGGTTTATCGACACCGCGGCGGAGACATCCCTTGAGGTTTTGTTCGACAGTATTGTTGAGGAAACCGGCTATATGCGTATGCTGCAAGCACAGGGCGACGAGGGGTTAACCCGCATTGAAAATCTAAATGAGTTAAAATCAAATATTCTGAAATATGTACTGGAAAACGAGGACGCAACCCTCTCCGGCTTTTTGGAGGAGGTTTCGCTGCTTACCGATATTGACAACTACGATGCCGATGCTGATGCCGCGGTGATGATGACCATGCATTCCGCCAAGGGGCTGGAATTTCCGTTTGTGTTTGTGGTGGGTATGGAGGAAGGTATCTTCCCCGGTATGCAGGTGATGTACGACCCCACCGAGGTAGAGGAGGAACGCCGCCTTGCCTATGTGGCGATTACGCGGGCAAAGAAGCGCCTGTATATCACCAACGCTGCCAGCCGTATGCTGTTCGGGCAGACAATGCGCAATCGTCCTTCGCGTTTTCTTACCGAGATACCGCTGGAGTATAAAGAGGAAACCGGCCTTTCGGTGCGCGCAAGCAGGCAGACTGTTCCAACCTATACGCCGCCTGCATACACACCAAGAAATGCTGTTGCCTCTGCGGTAAGTGTTGGCTCAGTTTCCAAGCCCGCGCAGCAGGGTGTTGCTTATGCGGCAGGCGAACGGGTTAACCATAAAATCTTCGGAAACGGCATGATTATCTCCGCTACCCCCATGGGCAACGATACCCTGCTGGAGATTGCATTTGAGACCAAGGGTACAAAAAAGATCATGGCAAACTTCACAAAGCTTGAAAAGCTATAATTACCGAATTTACATTTTCACAATTGCGGTGGGAGCCACACTATAAGCTTACTCGTATCGCAATTTCATGGCGTAAGCCGGAAAGGGTTGATTACTATGGCAAAGGTAATGCTGCTCACCTATACACCGGAGCCGGAGAAAACAGTCGCTGCTGCCGCCAAGCTGTGCTACAGCAACGCGGATATCGAAACACTGATGGACGGCTTAACCCCCGAGAAAACGCAGAGCTTTGTGGCGATGCTTTCCGAGATAGGGCACGAGAGCCCCATTGAGCATGCCTCCTTTACCTTCGGTATTGAGGGTGTTTCACGCGCGCTGCTTGCGCAGATTACCCGTCATCGCATCGCCTCCTATTCTGTACAAAGCCAGCGTTATGTAAGAAAGAACAATTTTGAGTATATCGTGCCGCCCGAGATTGATGTCATCCCTGAGGCGCGGGAGGAGTTCCTCGCCGCCATGAAGACTGCCGAGGAGCATTATGAAAAGCTCGCCGCTGCTTTAAAGGATGCTCATACCAAGCGGCTTATTGAACAGGGTATAGACCCTTCAAAGGCCTCAAAGCAGGCAGAGAAGCAGGCAATCGAGGATGCCCGTTTTGTGCTGCCCAATGCCTGCGATACCCGTATGATCGTCACCATGAATGCGCGCAGCCTGCACAACTTCTTCGCACATCGCTGCTGCAACCGCGCTCAGTGGGAGATTCGCGAGGTAGCCGAGCAGATGCTGGCGCTGGTGCTCAAGGTTGCCCCCAATCTGTTTGCGGCGGCTGGCCCGCCTTGCTTAAACGGTGCCTGCCCCGAGGGGAAGATGTCCTGCCAAAAGGCGAAAGAGGTTCGCGAAAAATATAGCCGTATGAAAGAAAACCTTACCACAGAAGCATAGATTGGTATGGTATAGCCGATATATGTCAAAAATCTGAGTAACAAACCGATTAATTCTGCCAAACACTGGACATTACCCCGTGTTTTGATATAATAGAAAACGTGTATGTGAGATAAAGACGGAAAGAGCGAAAGGGTGGCTGTTTTATGATTTATCTGTTCCTTGCAGAAGGTTTTGAAGAAACAGAGGCCATTGTGCCGTTAGATATAATAAGGCGCGCAGAGCTTGAGATTAAAACTGTAGGCGTTACCGGTAAAACGATGAAAGGTGCCCATGGGATTCCGGTTACAGCCGATATTGAGCTTAAGGATGCCTCGTTTGAAAACCTGAAGATGATTATTCTTCCCGGCGGTATGCCTGGAACGTTGAATCTTGAAAAATCCGAAATCGTGCAGTATTTCATTGATTTTTGTGCACAACATGATAAATGGATAGCGGCAATCTGTGCGGCTCCCTCAATTTTAGGACATATGGGCTTGCTGGATAAAAAGCGTTTTACCTGTTTCCCGGGCTATGAATCACAGGCGGAAAACGGAACGTATACTGCTGCCGGAGTTGAGCAGGATGGCAAGATTATTACTGCTGCTGGGGCCGGGGTTGCGCTGCAGTTTGGTTTTAAAATTGTGGAGGTATTGCTCGGTAAAGAGAGGGCAGACGCCATTGTGGCGGCAATGCAATGCAAAAATTCGAAATAAGAGTATATAAGCAGGAGCTTCGCACCCGGTTTAAGGCCATTCGTCAGGAGATGGCACCTGAAGATAGAATTGAAAGTGACAGGCGAATTTTAAGTCTGCTATGTAATACATGGCAGTACCATTCGGCCGATACCGTTGTAACTTATGTGTCCACCCCGCTTGAGGTGGACACCAAAGCCCTGATTACCCGCGCGCTTGCCGATAATAAGCGGGTGGCCGTGCCCTATTGTGTGGATAATACCCGCGATATGGAGTTTTACTATATAAGCTCGATTGATGAGCTGAAGAAACGAACCTTTGGCGTGCTTGAGCCTGTGGCAGAACCGAAAAACCTGGTAACGGATTTTTCGGGCAGCATCTGCATTGTGCCCGGTCTGGCTTTCGACAGGCAGGGCTACCGGCTAGGCTACGGTAAGGGCTATTACGATAGATTTTTGGCGGACTACCGCGGTTTTACCATCGGTATCTGCTACAAAAGCTGCATGACGCATCTTCTTCATCGGGGGCGGTATGATATCGCCTGCGATATGGTGGTTACCGAAAACGAGCACATACTGTGCCGCAAAACCCGCCGCGAATGACAGTGCCATGCACTCTTAAATGAAGGACAGAAAGCAACTGAAAATTTCTGTCGGAGTATAGTTTCTCCCGCGGCGATGCCGCATCGCAATTCTTCTATGGTGTTTTGTGCCTTTTCGGCGCAAACGCCGGAAAGGTATGGTCATAGCTATGAACAACGGCGATAACAGAAAAGAGGGTTTTGGCGAAGGTTACCCCAAAAGGGAACAACCGAACCGTATCCAACCGCCAAAACCTGAGATTTTTGATATAGAAAAATCCGACGAAGAGTTTTTGTCTGATACCCAGCAGCCGAAGGCACAGTCTTCCGACTCGGTTTTCAGCTCGGGCGAGGAACACGAGTTTTATAACCTTCCCCGCAAAAACGCATATGAGGTAAGAGAAAATCAGCGCCCGCAGGCCGAACATCGGCCCACCGAACCGAGCGCACCGCCCATTCGGCCTAAGCGGAACGTTTACAAGCCGAATTCCTTCACGGAGCTGCCCCCCGATGTCTGCTCCAAGCCTCAGAGCGGCTCGGAGCGGTTGAATGAACCGACCATCGTCATCCCCAAGCGGGCATTGGATGACGCAGATGGAGTGAAAATCTACGGCGGCGGCACTAAGAATGACGCTAACATCAGTTTGCCGCAGCCTACGATGGTGCCCCGCCCTGCCAAGCCTTTTAAGCTGAAGATTGAGGATGAGGATTATAACGCCATCCCTGACTTTGATAACCGTGCCAATAAAAGCCGCCCGACGCCGCCTCCGTTAACGGCGCCGCCTGTGCCTAAACGGGGCAAGGCAGCGGGCAAGGATGAGCTAAAAGAGTTTGACTATATTCCGCCGCAGCCCGCAGGCAGAGCACCGGCGCGTCCGGTTAACAAAACCATGCGCAGTCTGGGAAGGCTTGCCAACGGCATACTCTATACCGTGGGTGTTCTCGCTGTTTCCATACTGCTTTCCGTTTTTATTCTGCAGTCGATGAGCGATGTGCTGGGCATGTTTAAAACCGAGAAAGAAATCAGTGTCAATATCCCTCAGGGTGCGGATACTAAAACGGTAGCGGATATCCTTAAGCAAAACGGCGTCATCGCACAGCCGCTTACCTTCCAGCTTTATACGAAGTATAAATATAAAACGAATGAAACCTACCTTAACGGGAGCTTTACCCTGAATGCGGCGATGTCTTATGATGAGATTATGCAGACTATCCGCGTTCGTAAGAGTGAAAAACAGGTGGTGACCATCGCGTTTATAGAAGGTATGTCTGCACGCGAGATTGCAAAGAAGCTGGAAGAAAACAATGTCTGCAAGGCAGATGATTTCATTAATATACTGCAAACCACCGATTTCGGCTATGAATTTGAGAAGCTTATTCCCACTGGCGGTAATCGATATATCAAGTTGGAGGGCTACCTGTTTCCCGATACCTACCAGTTCTATATCGGTGAACCCCCAAAATCGGTAGCCAATAAGTTTTTAAGTAACTTTAACAAGAAGATTACTGCCGATTTGATTGATCGTATCGATAAGATGGGCTTTACCCTTGACCAGGCTATTACCCTGGCCTCCATTATTCAAAAAGAAGGAAGAACCCTTGACGATATGTATAAGGTTTCTTCTGTATTTAACAACCGTTTGAACAGTAAGGGTCAATTCCCCAAGCTGCAGTCGGATGTAACCATCAACTATGTAAACAACAACATAATCCCCTTCGTTACTAACACTGCCGACCAGCAGGCCTATGCCGCTGCCTACAACACCTATAAATGCGACGGTCTGCCTATCGGGCCGGTTGGCAACCCCGGTGTAGGCGCTATTAAGACGGCAATCTACCCGGATGCAGAGTCCTTCTATTATTTTGTGACCGACTCTAAGATGAAATACTACTTTGCAACTACCCTTGCTCAGCACGAAAAGAATATCGCTGAAGCTAAAGCAGTAGGCGGCGGCGAGGTGGGCGGCGTTACTACCCACGAGGAATAGTAAAACAAAGAGATTATTTTGCGGGTGGATAAACGCCGTTCGTAATACTTAGAATTCTATTAACTTGCGGGCAGCAAACGCTGCCGTATAAATTTTTTCAATCATAAATCAGCGGGCAGCGTATTGGGCTGCCCGCTTTTCAAAGTGGGGTGTACGAGCTTGAAAACAAGAATACCGGAGGTGCTTGCGCCAGCGGGTGATTTTACAAGGCTGAAGGCTGCTGTAGACTTTGGCGCCGATGCGGTTTATATCGGGGGCAAGGTATTCACTATGCGAGCCGGTACCGCCAATTTTTCAGATGAAGAGATGTTAAAAGGCGTTGCCTATGCTCATGAGCACGGAGCAAGGGTATACCTTACCTGCAACACCCTGCCGCGCTGCAACGAGTTTGAACATCTTCCCGGCTATTTTGAGTTTGTAAAGAACTCGGGCGTGGATGCCGTGATTATCAGCGACCTTGGGGTGCTGGCTCTAGCCAGAAGGCTGATGCCCGAAATGGAGATACACATCTCTACGCAGGCAGGGGTGGTCAACCATGCGGCGGCCTGCGAGTTGCACGCGATGGGTGCAAAGCGTGTGGTGCTGGCTCGCGAGCTTTCGCTGGAGGAGATACGCTATATCCGTACACATACCCCGCCGGAGCTTGAAATTGAGACGTTTGTACACGGCGCAATGTGTGTGTCTTTTTCGGGGCGCTGTTTGCTTTCCAGCTACATGACAGGGCGTGATTCCAACCGCGGCGAGTGTGCGCAGCCCTGCCGCTGGCGCTACAGCCTTACTGAGGAAAAGCGCCCGAACGAGCACTACCCCATCTTTGAGGACGAGCAGGGTACCTATATTCTCAACGCCAAGGACCTGTGCATGATAGAGCATATCAAAGAGCTGGTGCAGGCGGGGGTAACCAGCCTGAAGATTGAGGGGCGTGCCAAGAGTGTCTACTACGTTTCGGTTATCACCAACGCCTACCGCTGCGCAGTAGACGGTTACCTTGCAAGCCCGCAGGATTATACTACGCCGGACTGGCTTGTGGAAGAGGTTAAAAAGATCAGCCATCGACAGTATTGTACCGGATTTTTCTACGGGCCCATTGAGAACGGACAGTATTATGAAAACGGCGGCTATGTGCGGGAATATGATGTGGTTGCGGTGGTGGACGACTGGAAAGACGGCATGGCCTACTGTACCCAGCGCAACAAGTTTTTGAAAGGGGATACGGTTGAGGTGCTGCAGCCGCGCTCAAAGCCGCTTGAGCTGACGATCGAAAAGCTTTTTTCAGCCGACGGCAGTGAGCTTAAGAGTACCCCACACCCGATGATGGCGTTCTCTTTCCCGTGCGATATTCCCTTAAAGCCGGGCAGTGTTATACGCAAGCAGTTGAAATAAATCAAAACGGAGTACCCTTTTCCGGATACTCCGTTTTTAGTGTTATACTATTTAAACGCGAATCGCTTCGTTCAGGCTTGGGATGATAATCGCTAATTACCTATGTCACTACCTTAACTCCTTTATAGCGAGCGTTGTTCTTAATCCAGCGCCGCATATTTCTGGTATCCCGGGTGCCTGCCCGTTAATTTATAACGGTGGCGCAGCGTGCAAAGCCGATCAATGTTTTGGCGAGGAATCTCCTTAACTCCTCCCAGCAGACGGGCGGTAAGGCTGGTTTTGGCCCAAAGCTCCAGTGTCTCCATGCGGTAATAGGCGGATATCAGGTCGCTTCCCATCGTCAGCGCGCCGTGGTTTGCCAACAGCAGTGCATCGTGGTCTTGCAGATAGGGCGCAATCGCATCACACACCTCGTTGGTAGAGGGTGTACCGTAAGGTGTAACCGGCACCGAACCTATTGTAAGAACAGACTCGGTCATACTGTAATCATCCATATGCACATGTGCCACTGCAAATCCGGTGGCGGTAGGCGGGTGTGCATGCACCACTGCTGTTACATCGTCACGCTCCTTATAGCAGCACAGGTGCATCTTAATTTCAGAGGAAGGCAGCAACCCCTCGCTGCTCTCCACCACCTCGCCAAGGCGGTTTATTCTAACCAACTGTTCAGGTCTAATAAAGCCTTTGCTAACCCCGGTAGGTGTTGCCCAGAAGGTGCCGTCTTCCATACGAACCGATACATTCCCGTCGTTGGCAGCAACCCAACCCATCTGCCACATACGACGGCAGATATCACAAATCTGTTCCCGAACCTCGTTATTCATATAAGCGATACTCCTTGATGATGAATTAAATGTCTTATGCAGGATAAGATGATTGGATAATTTAACTTGATTATTATACACCAACAGGTGATTTAATTGCAATAAAGAGGAGGATCAGTCAGTTTTTTGCCCGATTTGGTATATCGCGCTGTTTTATGCCCATGCTTGAAGAGAGAGTTTGCTAAAATTTTACTTGACAACCCCAGGGACTGCCGATATAATTTAGTTGCGAATAATTTGCATTTGCAACAAGATGGAGGCTAACATGAGAAGATTCCTATCCGCAATTTCGGCTGTCATCATTCTGCTTTCGGTGCTTTCGGGCTGTACACAGAACAGCCCCGCCAACGGTTCGGCTTCGGTAGCACAGGGCGGCAAACAGCTTAAAGTATATGCGAGCTTTTACCAGATGGCCGACTTTGCCCAGAAGATCGGTAAAGATAAAATCTCGGTTACCACCTTGGTGCCCGCAGGAACCGAACCGCACGACTGGGAGCCTGCCGCCTCTGACATTGTCGGCCTGGAAAAAGCCGACCTGTTTATCTACAACGGGGCAGGTATGGAGGGCTGGGCGGAAAAGCTGCTGGCTTCCTTAAAGAATAAAGGCCTCATTGTTGTGGAGGCCTCTAAGGGAATAAAGCTGCTGGAGGGTGAGCAGCACGACGGAGAGAATAAAGAAGCGCATGATGCACACGCCAATGAAGCGTCTTACGACCCGCATGTTTGGCTGGACCCCAATAACGCAAAAATCATGCTGGCTGCCATTAATAATGCATTGGCGCAGGCTGACCCGGAAAACAAGTCTTTTTACCAGAAAAACTGCGACGAAACCTTGCTGCAGCTTGAACAGCTGGATAAAGAATACCGTGACACCCTTGCGCCGCTGCCTCAAAAGAATGTTGTGGTAGCTCACCAGGCATTTGGCTATTTGTGTACTGAATACGGTCTTAACCAGATGGCGATCGAGGGCCTGTCTCCCGATTCAGAGCCCGACCCTGCCAGAATGGCCGAAATTATCGACTTTGTTAAGAAGAATAAGGTAAAGGTTATCTTCTTTGAAGAACTGGTAAGCCCCAAGGTGGCGCAGGCGATAGCTGATGCGACGGGTGCGTCTACCGATGTGCTCAACCCGCTTGAAGGTTTAAGCAACGAAGAGCTTGCGGCAGGGGAAGATTATTTTTCCGTGATGCGTAAGAACCTGAAAGTACTCAAGGCGGCGCTGGAGTGAGCCTTTACTCATATATTTCACTGAGTTCGATCCATCTATGATAGAAGGGCATGATTGTCACCTTGAGCAACATAATAGAAGTAGATAAACTAACCTTCGGGTATACGGCCGAGCCGATATTGTATGATATCGGCTTTTCGGTGCGTCAGGGCGATTTTGCCGCGATTATCGGTTCCAACGGTACGGGTAAAAGCACGCTGTTAAAGCTCTTGCTGGGCGAGCTTATCCCTAAAATTGGCAGTATCCGCCTGTTGGATGAGGATATCCGCCATTTTAAAGGATGGTCTCAGATTGGCTATGTTCCGCAGAACGCCGTGCAAACCGCCGCAGGCTTTCCCGCAACCGCCGAGGAGATTGTCTCCGCCAACCTGTATGCGCAGGTCGGGCTTCTGTGTCCCATCAGAAAAAAGCACATGGAACAGGCAAGGCAGGCACTTGCCTTGGTGGGGATGCAGGACTATGCCAAAAGCATGATTGGCAACCTCTCGGGCGGGCAACAGCAGCGTGTGATGCTGGCAAGGGTACTGGTGAACAGCCCGAAGCTGATGCTGTTGGACGAGCCCACCACCGGGGTGGATGCCTCAGCCGCGCAGTCGCTCTATGAGCTCTTGGCAAAACTAAACCGCGAAAAGGGGCTTACCATTGTAATGGTAACGCACGATATCGTACATGCGTCTGGGTATGTATCCCGCACGCTCTGTTTGGAGCAGGGCTCGGTAGTGGAGCTTGACCGCGTGCAGATTGCACATGAGCTTTCGCACAAGCACAAGCATCCGCAGCATAACGAGCTTACAGCCGACGGTCAGGGCGAGAGCAAGTTTGAAAGATAAACCTTTTAAACTAGGGTTTTGTGCTTTTCGGTCAAAGACCAAACTCCCAGAAAGGAATGGTCATAGTAATGGAAATCTTCCAATATGACTTTATGATTAAAGCATTTATCGTCGGCATCCTGCTCGCGGTAATCATCCCTTGCATCGGTATCATTGTGGTACTTAAGCGCCTTTCCATGATTGGAGATGCACTCTCGCACAGCTCGCTTGCGGGTGTTGCGGCGGGCCTTGTGATGGGTATTAACCCTATTGTGGGTGCCGTGGTAACCTGCATAGCAGCGGCCTTGGGCATTGAAGCCATCCGCAAAAAAATACCGAAGTTTTCAGAGATGTCAATCGCCATCGTCATGTCAGCAGGTATCGGTCTTGCGGGTGTGCTCTCCGGCTTTATCAAGAACGCGGCGAACTTCAACAGCTTCCTGTTTGGCAGCATCGTCGCCATCAGCGATTTTGAGTTGGTATTGGTTATCTGCATCAGCTGCGCGGTGCTGCTTGCATTTGTGCTGCTGTATAAAGAACTGTTTTATGTGGCGTTCGATGAGCGGGCCGCAAGGCTGGCCGGCGTGCCCGTAAAGGCAATCAACTTCATCTTCACCATACTTACCGCAATTACCGTTTCGGTAGCCGCCCGTACCGTGGGTGCGCTGATTGTATCCTCACTGATGGTGGTACCCGTTGCGTGCGCCATGCAGCTTGGCAAAAGCTATAAGCAGACGGTACTTTATTCCGTCTGTTTTGCGGTGGGCTTTACCATTGTCGGCCTGGTTGTCTCCTATTACGCGCGGCTGCGCCCTGGGGCGACAATCGTGCTGGTGGGGGTTATCTGCCTGCTTCTGATATTACTGGTAAAGTGGGTTGCTGAGCTAAGTTTGCGGTCTAAAAAGGCAGCATAACAGTAACAGGCTTTCCGGTTGTACAGAAAAGCCTGTTTTGGGTATAGAATGTAGTATAAATTACTATTTGTAAAAAGGTTAGCCGTCAAACCGACGCTTTAAGGTTTGCAGCGCCTTTTTTTCTATGCGCGAAACATAGGAACGTGAGATTTTAAGTACCGACGCCACCTCACGCTGGGTGAGCGGCGCGTTACCCGAAAGCCCGTATCGCAGGCAGACAATGGTACGCTCCCGCTCGTCCAGGTGCTTATTGATAAGCACATGCAGCCTTTCAGATTTGAGCTTTAGGTCAATATTCTCAAAAATACTCTCGTCCTCGGCGACAATATCCATCAGCGTTAAGGCATTGCCCTCCTTATCGGTGTCTATCGGATCGCTGATGTAGATATCCTGTGCCGTTTTTTTGATATTGCGGAAGTGCATGAGGATTTCATTTTCAATGCACCGTGCCGCATAGGTGGCAAACCGCGTGCCTTTCTCGCAATCGAAGGTGGAAACCGCCTTAATCAGCCCGATAGTGCCTATCGAGATCAGGTCATCCTGCTCTTTCTGGTTGGAGTAATACTTCTTGATAATGTGTGCCACCAGCCGTAGGTTGTGTTCAATCAGGCGGTTGCGCGCGGCGGTGTCGCCCTGCTTAATCAGGTCAAGGCATTCACGCTCCTCCTTGGCGGAAAGCGGCTTGGGAAACGATCCGCCGGAAGTAACATGCAGCGCAAAGTATAGCAGATTCTCTATTGCAAACTGTAGCAGCGCCAGATACATCTTCCCACACCCTGTCTTGAGGTATTTTGCCAGTACTAAGATTATATGTTGTTAGCCGCCGCAACTTGTTTGTCCGCTCGGTTTTATCTGTTTTTGCTGTATTGTACTCTGAATACAAACACACCAACCGAGCAAAAATCAATAATGTATCTACCAACGAAAAATGCTGCCCCGCATTATCTGAAGCTCCAGATAATGCGGGGCAGATTTTATACGTCTTGGAGTTGTTTTTTTGCCTGCACAGTGTTTGGTATTATCTTTACGCCGGAGCAGATTGCTCCTGTTGGGCAGGCGGTTTTACACTTGCCACAGCGGATGCACTCGAGGCTGTTGGCACTGCGCATTACATCAATGTTCATTTTGCATGCTCTGCTGCAAGCACCGCAGGAGGTACATTTATCGGCATCTATTCGATAACGGTAAAACGCGATGGGGTTAAACACCGAATAGATGGCTCCAAGCGGGCAGATATATTTGCAGAACGGGCGGTAAATGATTATCGAGAAAAACAGTGCCGCGCCAAGGAATGCGAGCTTCCATGTGTACAGCCAGCCCAGCGCGCCGCTTAAGGATTCGTTAAGCGCTACCAGAGGTATACCTCCCTCCAGTGTGCCAACGGGACAAATGAGCTTGCAGAAATATGGCGCACCCTGCCCGATGATATCGCGCAGCAGCATGGGCAGGAAGATTACGAATATCAGCAACACAAGGTATTTCAGCAGGCGCAGCAGCTTATCCCCTTTAAAGGTTTTAATCTTTTTGGGGAAGGGGATCTTATGCAGCAGCTCCTGAATCAGCCCGAACGGGCAAAGCCAGCCGCATGCAAACCGCCCGCATACAGCGCCGATAAGCATTAAAAAGCCCACGATATAGTAAGAAAATTTCAGTCCCTTGCTGCCGATTACCGCCTGCAGCGCTCCGATGGGGCAGGAGCCGATAGCCCCCGGGCAGGAGTAGCAGTTTAAACCCGGCACACACAGCTGCTTTAGGTTGCCTTTATAGATCTTGCCCTGCAAGAAACCTATCGCGTAGCTGTTGGTTGCAATGGCCCATACCGACTGCACCCAGTGCCGGAGGTGCTTGATGCTACCCAATACCGATACACTCCAGGCAAACATTAATCGCCTTCTCCAGAACAATGGCATGTTCGCCGCGCAGCACCCCCATGGCAATAAAGGCAATGCCAACTGCTGCCGCGGCAAAGGAGAATATATGCATAACTGTTTTCTTCATACTGGTTTAGGTTCCCTTTCTGGCAACCGGCGTGCGTTCGCAGTAATAAACTGCGTTAGGATACGCGCGCCAGCATGTCGTTAACGGTTTTAAGCCACTGGTCGGCGGTTTTTGAGCCGGAGATCGGGCTGCCTACACGGTTGCCGTTACGGTCTACAAAGAAGGTGGTGGGTACGAAGCTGATATTGCTCATAAAGCTGTTCTGAAGCATGGAGCTGCTGGGAATATACATCTTATAGCTTGCGCCGGTCTTATTCACGATTTCTTTAACCGTGTCAAGCTTGCCGGTGCCGTCGGATACCACACCAATGATATTCACACCCTTGCCCTTTACCTGATTGTATACATCTTTGATGCCGGGCATCTCTTTAATACAGGGGTTGCAGTAGGTTGCCCAAACATTCACCATAGTAAGGGTGTAGTTATTAAAGATGCTCTGGTTAACAGCGTTGCCGTTAAGATCGGTCATGGTGAAGGTGCCCATATCACCCGCGGAAGAGCTCTTATCGTAGGAAGAGCTGCTGCCTGCCGGTTTAGAACTGCTGGTCGTACTGGAGGATGGATTAGTAATGGTTGCTGAAGAGGTATTTCCCTTGCCGGAGGTGCTGCTAGAAGCAGAGCTTGCCGCTGAAGATGCGCTTTTTACTTCTATGGAGGCTGCGGTACTGCCCGTACTCTTGCTGTTGCCGGCAGCAGCTTCCTGAGTATTGCCCGCGGCCTGAACGGCATTGCTTTCCTGCTGCGGGGTTGATTCGTTACCGATTATGGAGGCAGTTTCACTGCCAAGAGCAGAAGAGGTTAGCGCGGTATCCGAAGCCTGTTCGGAGCTGATGGTGCTGTTTGTGTCGTTATTAATGTTACTGTTCTTAGTCTCCGATGCCTTACCACAGCTGCTTAGCAGGGTTAAAAGCACCAGCATTGTCGAAAGTAAAATACTTAAGTATTTTCTCATGGCGGTATGACCTTCCTTTCATTTGTAGGCGGGAGATTACGCGGTTGGCTCAGCCAAACGGCGCATCCCTTTTTCCTCGCTCTTTCATTTGCGGGGTACCCCAAAAACGAAAATTCAGATTGTCTTTTGCAGCCCGATGATGCTGATTAGGGTAAACGGTTTTTTAACAGGTACCTCTGTTATGTCAACCAAATCCAATTCCTAGTGGTTATATATATATTAACACGGCATCTTTTTGAATTCAATTTAATAATTATTCTTATTTAGCCAATGCTTGCCTTGATTATAACCATCCCACTTTTTGGGCATTTCTGACTGCAAGGGCTTCAATGTAAATATCTGTTGCAACAAACAGGCAGTGCTGATATAATAATCATGTATTCGTCTTCCCTTATCATCATACGGGGAAGGACGAATGAAAGCAGGGTAGACAGGGTAGCCCCTTTCCCCTAATCATAACACGCAAGCTTCTTTGCGTGGAATGTGATGGATGTGGAGAGGGGCTGTCGCCTTATTAAGGCGATTAAATATTGGATTTAATGTAAATATAAACATGTGCGTTAACCTGCGTGGAGGACATTTATGCCACTTTTAAAAGACAGAGCCTTTTATAAGAACATCATCGCAATCGCTCTTCCAATCGCACTGCAAAACCTGATCGGCTTTGGGGTAAACATGACAGATACCATTATGATTGGTTCTTTGGGACAAACGCAGCTTTCGGCGGTTTCACTTGCCAATCAGGTGTTTTTCATATTCAATATTCTCACCTTTGGCATTTCCAGCGGTGCGTGCGTATTAACGGCGCAGTACTGGGGAAAGGGCGACACAGCTGCAATCCGGCGTGTTTTTGCTATTGCGCTGGATATTGCAGTTCTCTTTTCACTGCTGTTTTCGGCGGCCGCCTTCTTCTTTCCGCATGAGATTATGTGCCTGTTTTCCACCGAAGCATCGATTATCGCCGAGGGCGTAAAGTACCTTCGCATCATGGCCTTTGCGTACTTCTTTTTCGGTATCACCAATACCTATCTTACGGTGCTGCGCAGTATTGAAAACGTACATATCTCATTGATTGTTTTCGGTTCATCTTTTGTTGTTAATGTTATTGTCAACTATCTACTTATTTTTGGTAAGCTTGGTTTTCCCAAGATGGGTGTTGTGGGTGCGGCCATCGGCACGCTTACGGCGCGTATTGTCGAGTTTATCATGATTATTGTCTACATAGTTTTTGTAGAAAAAAAGATACGTTTTTCGTTTACAGACATGTTAAAACCGGATAGACTGTTATTTAGGGATTATATCAGCTATGGTATTCCTGTTCTGTTTAACGAACTGCTTTGGTCGGTTGGTTCATCAATGCAATCGGTAATCATCGGGCGCATCGGTTCGGATTTTGTGGCTGCCAACAGCATTACCGGTGTTTTTATGCAGCTTACTACCATTATTATTTTTGGCGTTGCCAGCGCTGCCGCCGTAGTGGTGGGAAAAGCAGTGGGCTCGGGCCAGAATGATTATGTACGCAAATGCGCCGATACGCTGATGCTGCTCAGCGTGGGGATCGGTATCTTCGGTGCCGCTATGCTGCTTTCACTGCGCGGGATAGCTGTCAGCTTTTATAATGTTCCGGATGCAACCAAGTCCTTGGCGCAAACGCTTATGATTATAGCCGCAATCAACGTTTTCTTTGTTTCGGTTAACGCCATCAACCTGATAGGTACCCTGCGCGGCGCGGGGGATACCAAGTTCGTTTTTGCTGCCGATACCATCATGATTTGGGTGCTGGCTGCTCCTCTGGGTATACTCACGGGATGGGTGCTCAAGCTGCCCTTTTGGATTGTGTATTTCTGCTTGAAAATTGACGAGCCCATTAAGGCTATCGCCTCTATTGCAAGAATAAAAGGGTCAAAATGGGTGAAGAATGTGACAAGGTAAATAAAAAAACACATAAAACAGCAAAAAACTATTGACACTTTGCCAGTTTGAAAGTAAAATAGCAGTAGGTTGCGGTATTTGTTGGGGTGTGAATGCAATGCCAAAACATCTCGGTGGAGTTATTGCCTTATATGAAGGTTCACAAGAAACCGCCGACGAGGTGCTGGTGGCAAAAGCGCGCAGCGGCTGTGACGATAGCCTTACCGCTTTAATAGCACGCTACCTTCCTCTTATCAGTACAAAGGCCCGGGGTTATGGTTACTCCTTTTTGGAAAAGGATGACCTTGTGCAGGAGGGCATGATTGCCCTGCTGAAAGCGATTCGTTCCTTTGCACAAGAGAAAGGAACCTCGTTTAGTGCCTTTGCCGCAATCTGTATCGACAACAGTATTAAATCTGCTGTAAGATCAGCGGGACGTTTAAAACATATGCCGCTCAACAACTATGTCCCCCTTTACAGCGATGACATAAGTAATCAGTTTACAGAAAATTTCTCGGCTCACTCTGCAGGTTCGCCTGAGGCCCTCGTAATTAAAAAGGAAGAATATGCGCTGATTAAACGAAATACCGCCACTCTTCTTTCTGGTTTCGAGCGGGAGATATTGATGCTTTATTTGAACGGTTGCACATATGAACAGATGGCTGCACAGCTTTCCGTTACTGTAAAATCGGTTGACAACGCTTTGCAGCGCGTGAGGAGAAAATTTTGTTTGGTGATGCATTAAACCATTTGGCAGCAGCTTCATATGCTCTACCGCTTAAATCTTAGTTGTTAAACCGTTTTGCGGTTTACAATATGCCCCTAGTAGCTCAAAGGAAGAGCGTTGGTTTTCAAAGGTGTCGGTTCAAATCCGTCCGCGGGCGCAATATTAAAATCCAAAAGCGAGGTAAATTTCATGTTCGAAGACAAGACCCTTATCTGCAAAGAGTGTGGCGCTGAGTTTGTATTCACTGCCGGTGAGCAGGAGTTTTATGCTTCCAAAGGCTTCGTAAACGAGCCCCAGAGATGCAAGGCCTGCCGCGACAACCGCAAGAACGCATCTAAGCCCGAGAAAGAGATGTTCACGGCTACTTGCGCCAGCTGCGGAAAAGAAGCAAAGGTTCCTTTCAGACCGCGCGAAGACCGTCCTGTATATTGCAGCGAGTGCTTTGCTAAGATGAAGGAAGAGGGCTAAGCCGTTTACCTTTTGTAAACTGGCTTGTAAACTTGAGTAATAAAAGGTGCTTCGGGTTTTCCCGAAGCACCTTTTTGGGTTGTAGCTTCAGCGCAAAAAACCACCAGCTCTGCTGGTGGAATTAGAACGCTTATAGCGAAAAGAGGTCCTCCAGTGATAGAATGATGAAGGTTCACCAACCGCATCAAAAAACAAAGGAGGACATGTCAATGGATGACATAAATAGTTTAACACATTCGAAATGGAGATGTAAATATCATATAGTATTTGCACCGAAGTATAGACGACAAGAAATATATGGACAAATCAAGGTGGATATAGGGCAGATACTTAGGAAATTATGCGAACAAAAAGGGGTGGAAATAATAGAGGCACAGGCATGCCGCGACCATATACACATGATGGT
>NZ_FNID01000046.1 GCF_900103835.1 Acetanaerobacterium elongatum
GTGGTATGCTTACCATCATGTGTATATGGTCGCGGCATGCCTGTGCCTCTATTATTTCCACCCCTTTTTGTTCGCATAATTTCCTAAGTATCTGCCCTATATCCACCTTGATTTGTCCATATATTTCTTGTCGTCTATACTTCGGTGCAAATACTATATGATATTTACATCTCCATTTCGAATGTGTTAAACTATTTATGTCATCCATTGACATGTCCTCCTTTGTTTTTTGATGCGGTTGGTGAACCTTCATCATTCTATCACTGGAGGACCTCTTTTCGCTATAAGCGTTCTAATTCCACCAGCAGAGCTGGTGGTTTTTTGCGCTGAAGCTACAATGAAAACCCCGCATACATTCACTGTTACTCTTGAATGTATGCGGGGTAATATTTTGTATCCGGTTTTAACCCATCAGCTTTACAAGTACGGCCTTCTGTGCGTGCATACGGTTTTCGGCTTCCTCAAAGATTTCGGCGGCATGGGCTTCAAACACATCGGCGGCAATCTCCTCGCCCTTATGCGCAGGGAGGCAGTGCTGCACAATAGCATCCGGCTTCGCGTGCTTAAGCAGACTCTGATCGATAATAAAGCCCTTGAAGTCCTGCCTGCGCTTGGCGGCTTCGTGCTCCTGCCCCATTGAGGTCCAAACATCGGTAATTACTACGTCGGCATCCTTCACAGCCTCGGTGATACTATTGGTTAAAGTAAAGCAATCAAACTGCTTGGCGAAGTCTATTACCGTAACGGCAGGCTCATAGCCCTTAGGGGTGGCAACCGAAACATGCATGCCGCACTTTAACCCGCCCACAATCAGCGAATTTGCCATGTTGTTGCCGTCGCCGATATAGCACATCTTTAAGCCCTTGAGTACACCCTTGAACTCACGGATGGTCATTAAGTCTGCCAGCACCTGGCAGGGGTGCGCGTAATCGGTAAGCCCGTTGATGATGGGAATGGAGCCGTAGTTTGCGAGGTCTTCGACCTCCTGCTGCTTGAAGGTGCGTATCATAATACCGTCAAGGTAACGTGAAAGCACGCGGGCGGTATCCTCCACCGGCTCGCCGCGGCCGATCTGCAGGTCGTTGCCGCTCAAAAACAGCGCCTGACCGCCAAGCTGGTACATGCCCACCTCAAACGACACCCGCGTTCTGGTAGATGCCTTCTGAAAGATCATGCCAAGGGTTTTACCCTCAAGGTGGGGGTGCTTAATGCCGTGCTTCTGCTCATACTTCAGCTGGTCGGCAAGGTTTAAAAGCTCAATAATCTCATCGCCGGAAAGGTCGGCCATCTTCAGCAGGTGATTCATTCTCAACAACTCCTTTGTCATACTTATTATTGTGCATTCGTCAGCACGGCTTCTAATATCTTCAGTCCTTCATCAATCTCTGCATAGCTGATGGTAAGCGGCGGAAGCATCCGCAGCTTGGCCTTTGCGGTTAGAATCATCAGCCCGTTTTCATGGCACTTTTGAGAAAGTTCGGCGGCGGTGGCCTTGCAGCCAAGCTCAATGCCGATCATCATCCCAAGACCGGAAACGCTTTTTACATGCGGCAGCTTAAGCAGCCTCTCTTTGATATATTCTCCCTTGTGCTTTACCTCGGTAAGAAACTCCTGTTTGGCAACGCGGTTTAAAACAACTACCGCGCCCGCGCAAACAATGGGGTTTGCGCCAAAGGTCGTGCCATGGTCACTGGGGCCGAGAACGTTGGAATACTCCTCGTTGGCAATAAAACCGCCCAGCGGCAACCCACCGCCAATGCCCTTGGCAAAGGTTACGACATCGGGCTTTACATCAAACTGCTCGTAGGCAAAAAAACTACCCGTACGCCCGATACCCGTCTGCACCTCGTCAATCATAAATGCAAGGTCGTGTTCGCGGCAGAGTGCTTTTACCGCCTGAACATAATCCTTGTTTAGCGGTACCACCCCGCCCTCTCCCTGTACAAGCTCTATCAGCACACCGCATACATCGTCGCCAAGCAGTGACTTCATGCTCTCGATATTGTTCGCCTCGGCGAAGGAGAAGCCCTCGGTAAACGGGAAGAAGTAGTTGTGGAACACCTCCTGCCCGGTGGCGGCTAAGGTGGTGATGGTACGGCCGTGGAAGGAGTTTTGCAGGGTGATGATACGGCCTCTGCCTTTACCGTATTTATCAAAACTGCGCTTGCGGGCTACCTTGATAGCGCCCTCGTTTGCCTCGGCACCTGAGTTGCAAAAGAAGGTTTTGCCTAAACCCGTAACCTTGCTCAGCCCTTCGGCCAGCTGTGCGCACGGCTCAATATAGTAAAGATTGGAGGTGTGATTGAGTAGTTTTGCCTGTTCGGCAATGGCGTTTGCCCATTCCTCATCACAGAAGCCGAGCGCGTTTACGCCGATGCCGCTGGTAAAATCGATATACCCCTCACCATCAACACCCTGCGCACGCGATGCCTTGCCGCTTTTAATTGCAACATCGTTGCGCTTGTAGGTGTTCATAACGTAGTTATTGTAGCTTTCCTGTACCTGTTTTTTCGTCAAAGTAATCCCCCCCTGTTATGTAGTACCCTTAATTAAATGAACATGGTTCCGATGCCCTCGTTGGAGAACATCTCAATCAGAATGGAATGAGGGATGCGCCCGTCGATGATAAAGGTTTTATGCACACCTCGTCGAACCGCCTCCACACAGCATTCAATCTTCGGAATCATGCCGCCCGAGATGATGCCCTGCTTGATAAGGTGCGGCACCTCGCTGACATTTACCACAGGGATAAGTGATTCCTCGTCGTTCTTATCACGCAGAAGGCCGCGGATATCGGTCATCAGAATCAGGTTTTCGGCGCCTACCGCGGCGGCGATACGGGCGGCTGCGGTATCGGCGTTGATATTATACACCTGCCCGTAGCTATCGCAGGCTACGGTGGCTATTACGGGGATATATCCGTTATTCAAGGTATCGAAGATCGGCTTTACATCGATGCTATCAATCTCACCCACAAAGCCCAGATCATCTTTAGAGTTGATCTTCTTTGCGGTAATCATGTTGCCGTCAATGCCGCACAGCCCCATCGCCTTGCCCTTATGGCTGGTAAGCAGGCCTACAAGATCCTTGCTGATCTTGCCGGCCAGCACCATCTGCACAATCTCGGCGGTTTCAGCATCGGTATAACGCAGGCCGCCCACAAAGCGGGATTCCTTTCCAATCTTGCCGAGCATATCGGTAATCTCGGGGCCGCCGCCGTGAACCAGCACCACCTTTACGCCAACCAGCGAAAGCAGCACGAGGTCGCTCATTACGGCCTGCTTGAGCTCGTCGTTTACCATAGCGTTGCCGCCGTATTTGATAACGATAACCTTATTGTAATACTTCTGCAGATAGGGCAGCGCCTCGATAAGCACATGCGCCTTATCGCTGTTGGAAATCTTCATGCTTCTTCCCAGCCCTTTCATCTTACCTATAAACTGATAAACTATCTGTCAGGTACGATAATCCCCGTTAATCTTCACATAATCATACGTCAGATCGCAGCCCCAAGCGGTGGCGCTCGCCTTGCCGTCGTGCAGGTTTATCTCAATGATAATCTCATCCTCGGCAAGCAGCCCCTTGGCTTCCTCTTCTGAGAATGCAACCCCCGCACCGCTTTCGCAAACCTTGATAGTTCCCACAGAACTTGCAAGGCTAACCTCAGTTTTGTCAATGTTAAACTGTGCGTCGGTGTAGCCGATGGCACACAAGATACGCCCCCAGTTGGCGTCCTGCCCAAACATGGCCGCCTTGAAAAGGCTGGAGCACACCACGCTTTTTGCAACCTTCTTAGCGGTATCCTCATTCGGGGCGCCAGAAACGCGGCATTCCAGCAGCTTTGTGGCACCTTCACCGTCCTTTGCCATCAGGCGGGCAAGGCGGATATTCACCTCGTTGAGTGCTTTACAGAAGGTGTTATAATCCTCGCCCTTCTCGGTAATCTTGGGGTTGTTGGCGGCACCGTTTGCAAGGATGCACGCCATATCGTTGGTGGAGGTATCGCCATCCACACTAATCATGTTGTAGCTGAGCTTTACACTATCAGAAAGCGCCTGCTGCAGCAGGGAGGCATTAATATTTGCGTCGGTGGTGATAAAGGCCAGCAAGGTAGCCATGTTGGGGTGAATCATCCCCGAGCCCTTGCTCATACCGCCGATTACACAGGGCACCCCGCCAATTTCAAAGGTTACAGCCACTTCTTTTTTAAAGGTATCGGTGGTCATAATCGCCTCGGCCGCATAGGTGCCGCCGCTCTGCGAAAGGCCGGAAACCAGCATATCGATACCCGCCTGAATCGGCTCGATGGGTAAGGTCTGCCCGATGACACCGGTGGAAGCCACAATCACCTCGTCGGCGCTGATATTCAGCTCGCGCGCAAGCATGGTGCACATCTGCAGCGCCTTCTGTTCCCCGTCGGCATTGCAGGTGTTGGCGTTGCCGCTGTTTGCGATTACCGCCCTCGCCTTTCCGTCGGCCAGATGGCGCTTGGTTACGGCAATGGGAGCACCCTTTACCTTATTCTGCGTATATACCGCCGCTGCCGTACAGGGCTGCATGCTGAAGATAACGGCTACATCCCTTTTTGTAGGAACGCCCTCTCCACTGGAATCGCTGAGCAGGACCTCGCCGGTTTTCATGCAATGCTTGATTCCGCAGCTAACCCCGTTTGCCAAAAAACCCTTCGGAGCGGTAACGCCGCCTTCGATTATTGTAATTGAATCCATGTTGATTAGCGCCTCCACCAGATACTTATTCAAAGAAAATAGATTGTATATTATAGCCCTGTGGCCTCATCTACACCCAATGCAAGGTTCATACATTGTACCGCAGCACCTGATGCACCCTTACCAAGGTTATCAAACCGTGAGATAACCGTCAGCTGTTCATCGTTGCCGCACACGATAATCTCCAAGCGGTTTGTGCCTGCCAGCGTGTTGGTGTAGAGCACACCCTCTGCCACCTCATCATAAGGCAGAACCGAGATAAACTGCTGCCCTGCATAGTATTCCGCATACTGCTGAGCAAGCTCGCTGGGGGAAAGCTTCTTATTCAGCAGGCGGGTGCAAAGCGGCATACTCACCGCCATGCCGTTGTAATAATCGCACACGATCGGGTTAAGGAGCGGTTTATAGGTTAATCCTGAATGTTTATGCATTTCAGGTATATGCTTATGCGAAAGCGACAGCGCATAAATTCGCGGACTATCGTATTTCTCGGCCCGGTTAGTAGCTTCATACTCGGCAATCAGCTTTTTGCCGCCGCCGCTGTAGCCCGAGATGCCATAAGCGGTTACCGGATAATCCTTTGGCAGGATGCCGAGTGCAACCAGGGGTGTTGCTATCGTAATAAAACCGGTGGCATAGCAGCCGGGTACTGAGATGCGCCTACCGGTGCAAACCGCTTCACGGTGCTTGGGTGAAAGCTCGGGCAGGCCGTACGCCCAGTTATCCAAGGTGCGGTGGGCGGTGCTGGCGTCTATTACAATGGTTTTTTCATTTTCCACCAGCGATACCGATTCCCGTGCCGCCTCGTCGGGCAGGCATAGGAACACCACATCGGCCTCATTAATGAGCCGTTTGCGCTCAGAGACATCTTTGCGCTTCTCCTCGGCGATGGTAAGTATCTCAAGGTCGTTGCGGCCCTCAAACCGTTCAAAGATCTTCAGGCCGGTGGTGCCCTCTTTTCCGTCTATAAAAACCTTCTTCATTTCGTTGATCCCTCGAATTGCTTCAATATTTCCTTTGCGCGTTCAATCTCTGCCTTTACCTGCTCCGGTGCGGGGCCGCCCGGTACAGCGCGGCCTTTTACGCAGGTTTCGAGTGAAACCGCCTCGTAAACATCCGCCTCAAATGTGCCGCTGATTGCCTTGTACTCCTCAAGGGTGAGCGTTTCAAGGGTTTTACCGCTCTGGATGCAATAGGCTACCAGAGAGCCCACGGCCTTGTAGGCGTCGCGGAACGGCATACCCTTCTTGGTAAGGTAATCGGCGCAATCAGTGGCGTTGATGAAGCCCTTCGCCGCCGCCGCGCGCATATTCTCTTTTAGCACCGTCATAGTCTCAATCATGGGGGTGAAGGTCTTCAGGCAAAGCTTTACGGTATCGCATGCGTCAAAGATGGCCTCCTTATCCTCCTGCATATCCTTATTGTACGCAAGCGGCAGAGATTTCATCATCGCAAGCAGTGTCATCAAGTCACCATAAACGCGCCCGGTTTTACCGCGAACCAGCTCGGCGATATCGGGGTTCTTCTTTTGCGGCATAATGCTTGAACCGGTGGCAAAGGCGTCGTCCAGCTCGATGTATTTAAACTCCCACGAGCACCAGAGTATAATTTCCTCGCTAAAGCGCGAAAGGTGCATCATGATAATCGAAATTGCGCTTGCCAGCTCTACCACAAAATCGCGGTCGGAAACACCGTCCAGCGAGTTATGGCTGATATCATCAAAGCCTAAGCGCTCTGCAACCAATGCCCTGTTAAGCGGGTAGGTGGTGCCTGCCAGTGCGCCGCTGCCCAGAGGGAGGACGTTCGTGCTCTTATAGGCGTTCTGCAGGCGGGTGAGGTCGCGCAGCAGCATCTGCACATAAGCCATCAGGTGGTGGGCGAAGGTGATGGGCTGCGCCCTTTGCAGATGCGTATAGCCGCACATTACCGTTTCGGTATGCTGGATAGCCTGAGCCAGCAGCGCCTTAATAAGCTTTTCAACCAGAGCGGTAATCTCGGTAATCTCGTCCTTTAAATACATCCTTACGTCCAGCGCAACCTGATCGTTGCGGCTGCGCGCGGTGTGCAGGCGTTTACCCGCGTCGCCAATCAGCTTGGTCAGCTCGGCCTCTATAAAGGTGTGGATATCCTCCGCTGTGCCGTCAATGGCAAGCTTCCCGCTCCCGATATCCTCTAAGAGCTTTTGAAGGCCGTCACAGATTTTATCGGCCTCGGCCTTTTCAATGATTCCGGTACTCCCCAGCATTGCGGCATGCGCCATGCTGCCGAGGATATCCTGCCGAACCATACGCTGGTCGAAGGATATTGATGAGTTAAAATCGTTCACACCGGCGTCTACCTCTTTGGAAAACCGCCCCGCCCAAAGCTTCATAAGGCAAATGTCCTTTCTAGTTCAAGCTCTAAATTGATAATGCAGAATGCGCGCTTATACTTATCACGATTATGAAAACCATACGAAATAAATAATCGAGCAAAAAGCTTGAATTTATGGTTTTTTCCTCGATTTATTCAGAAAGGTTTTAATGAGTGATTCGTATTATTTACGCCGCGCATTCTGCAAAAAGTGCCTGTTGAGTTTCCAAAACCAAAACTACTTGCCCTCGGTAATCGCCTTTACCTTGATGGGCAGACCGAACAGGTTGATAAAGCCTGCCGAATCGGCCTGATTGTATACCTCATCCGCGCCGAAGGTGGCGATATCCTCACTGTAGAGGGTATAGGGGCTGGTAACACCCGCATTGATGATGTTGCCCTTATAGAGCTTTAGCTTTACCTCGCCGGTTACAGTGGCCTGTGTTTGGTTTACAAACGCGCTGAGTGCCTCGCGAAGCGGGGTGTACCACTGGCCGTAGTAAACCAGCTCGGAAAACTTGATGGCAACCTGCTGCTTGTAGTGCTGCGTATCCCTGTCAAGGCAGATGCTCTCGAGCACCTCATGCGCGTGATACAGGATGGTTCCGCCGGGGGTTTCGTACACGCCGCGGGACTTCATGCCCACAAGGCGGTTTTCCACCATATCCACAATACCGATGCCGTTTTCGCCGCCCAGCTTATTGAGCTTTTTAATAATCTCCACACCACTGAGCTTCTCGCCGTTTACCGAAACAGGAGCGCCCTTTTCAAACCCGATGGTAACATAGGTGGGAGCGTCGGGTGCCTTTTCGGGGGAAACGCCGAGCTCAAGAATCTTATCGTAGTTCGGTTCGTTGGCCGGGTCTTCAAGGTCTAAGCCCTCGTGCGAGAGGTGCCAGATATTCTTATCTTTAGAGTAGTTGGTTTCACGGGTGATGGAAATGGGGATATTGCGTGCCTCGGCGTAGTCGATTTCATCGTCGCGGCTCTTAAGCTCCCAGGTACGCCACGGGGCGATGATAGGCATATTGGGGGCAAACGCCTTGATGGCGAGCTCAAAACGAACCTGATCGTTACCCTTTCCGGTGCAGCCGTGCGCGATAGCGTCGGCACCCTCCTTTAAGGCAATCTCTACAATACGCTTGGCGATGATGGGGCGGGCAAACGAGGTGCCAAGAAGGTATTTGTTCTCGTATACTGCACCCGCCTTGAGGGTTTCAAAGATATATTCGTTTACGAATTCCTCGGTTAAATCCTCGATATACAGCTTGCTTGCGCCGGTTTTAAGGGCCTTTTCGTTTAAACCGTTGAGCTCCGCGCCCTGCCCTACATCGGCGGCTACGGCAATAACCTCACAGCCATAGTTCTCTTTCAGCCACGGAATGATGATGGAGGTATCCAGCCCGCCGGAGTATGCGAGCACTACCTTATTAAACTTCTTCATAAACAATAACCTCGCTTTATGTTTTAATATACTAAGCTTCTAATGAGTTCTTACAGCAAAAGTAATGAGGTGATATTCATAATTATACATCAACTTACGTTAAATACAAGGGTTTTGTGCATAAATATACATTATTGTCGCATGACACAATTTTTATAAATATTAAGCCTGCAGTCTGTGTGAATTGACGAAAATCACGGGTGCGGCTTACCGGCGCGGTATTCGTTCATTACCGCAGTGAAGATTTCGGCGCTGGTGGGCGGTGTCCAGGTAATGGCGTTGGCGCCTGCGTCGATGGTTGCGTTGATGCTCTCGGCGGTGGGGCCACCGGTGGCGATAATGGGCACCAGCGGGAAGTCCTTGCGTATCTTTGCCACCAACTGCGGGGTTTTCGCAGCGGCGGATACGTTTAGTATGGCTGCGCCGGCTTCTAAGCGTGCACGGATATCATCGTTTTCGGAAACGACGGTAATCACGATCGGGATATCGATGGTTTCAAACACATTTTTCACCGACTTATTGGTGGTGGGCGCATTGAGCACCACTCCGATAGCCCCCTGAAACTCTGCGTGCAGCGCCAGATTGATGACACGTTTGCCCTGTGTCAGCCCGCCGCCTACGCCGCAGAAAACGGGGATATCGGCGGAAAGCATGATAGCCTGTGTGATAATAGGCTGGGGCGTAAACGGGTAAACGGCAATCACTGCGTCGGCATTCACGTTTCGGATAATGCAGATATCGGTGGTAAACACAATGGAGCGTATACGTTTGCCGAATATTTTAATCCCGCTGGCTCGCTGAATCTCCTCGGGTACCTTTAGCATGAATTTGCGCAGGTTCCCCTGAATCTCGGGTACAAAGGCAGACAAGTCCGACACATCCTCTCTCAATATGCTGTTTTCTTATGCTTTACATGCCGATGATAATATCCATCAGCTGGCGCTTGGGCACATGCCGAACACCATCGCCGTCGTAATAGCATTTGGTTTCGTAGCCCGTTTCCTCCAATACAATATCCTCGTTGGGGCTTCCCAGTGCAATCACCATCAGCGGCTCATAGGCGCCGATGGTTACCATCAGCTCGCGTTTTAACCGAACCTTATCAAAATTCGTAATAATGCAGCCGCCGAGCCCTTGTTCAGAGGCGCCCAACAGGATGGTTTGCGCGGCAAGCCCCGCGTCGATATAGGAGCTGTGCAGGGCGGGTACAAGGTTAGTATCTACAAACATACAGATATATGCGGCAGGGCGCGCGTTTTCGTCGGTATCAAGCGGCGATGCTGCGGGCTTGGCCCACCGCAGCAAGGGGAAGATGAGGCTGTTGGTCTCTTCAGACGCACTGATAAAATACTTCAGCGGCTGCACGTTTCCGGTAGAGGCGGTAAGGCGTGCAAGCGAGATTAGTTCAAACAGCAGCTCGTTGCTTATTTTTACCGATGAATCGTAGCAGCGATAGCTCCGGTTATGAAGCACCAAATCCTTCAGCATTTTTTGTTCCTTCCCCCCTTGGCTGCATACAAGCTGCAACACAACTTAGCAAAACTGGTTTATGAATATCATTATAGCATAATTACAGTACAAGGAAATATCCAGTGAAAATTTTTGTAATAAGAGCTATAGAAAAAGGTGCCTTCAACCTGCCGTAAAAGACAGATTAAAGGCACCTTTAACAAACAGGCTTATCAGAAAGCTTTAACTCACCTTTACCGTAAAGGAGGTACTCTTATTCGTACCATCGTTTGCAGTAATTTTGATGGTTGCTGTACCTGTTTTTTTAGGGGTAGCAAAATAAAAGTACGTATAGTATCCTTTAGTATTGCTATTATCAGAAAACTCATGGCCCAAATAGGACACAATATCCGGGTTGCTGCTTGTAACGGTATAGTCGTCTGCAAAGTTATTAGTATACACTATTATTGTATATTTTTTTCCTGTTACAGCACCAGTATACCCCTTAGCTTCAGAAAACAAGTAGCTTGTTGGCGGGCAGATGCATACTACAATTTGGGAATAAGCACCGCTATAATCCGTGGCTTTGGCTGTTACTATAATGTATTGAGCACCGATTATTTTCTTAGAGGTTGAAAGCAAACCGCCTGAAGAGATTTTTACATAGCCATTGCCTTTTAACTCGTTCGTTTTAGCAGTATCTTCAGTAAATGTGTTGTTGGTAAAGGTTCCGGCCTTAAAATCCCACGTTACCGCTGAACTGCTGGGCTTACCATAGGTAGCCCCCATTTTGGCGGTGAACTGGCGACTGGTTCCCTTCGCAACATACGGTTGCGCACAAGTGGTAAGCTCCGTTTTGGAGTTAATTTTAATATAGGATGCCGGGATGATAACCGTAACGGGTACGGTTGCCTTAGCAGCACCGCCATCCGCGGCGGAACAGGTGATTACCACATTACCCGCACTAACTGCTGTAATCAAGCCTTTGTCACTAACCGTTGCCACCTTCGTATTGGATGAGGTGAAGGTTAGCGGCGCCTCGGGATAGTTTGCAGTCGCCGTTAGCTGCAGCGCTGTTTCTATATTCGTGTTGTAGAAATCGTACTGACTATTGGGAAGATTGACAGTAAATAACGTAACCTTTGACAATGTGCCGTTTTTTGTAAAAACAGCCTTACTGTCGTCTGTGTCCAGCTTAATTGTGGTAATCGGGCTTTGCTTAACGGAGATACTTTTTATTACCGTTAAATTTGACCCGTCCTTGGTCTTCGCCATAATTTTAATCGTATCAGTTGTTATACCGGAGGCCACGGAGAGCGTACCATCCGGTTTAATAGTTGCCTTATTCCCTGTATCGCTAATAATGGACCAATCCACCGTTTTAACAGAGGCTTTTGCCGGAGTAAACACCGCTGTGTATTTCAAGCTCTTCCCAGCAGGGATGTTATCACTTCCGGAAATCGTAAGCCCCTCTACCGGCTGCAGCACCTTCATTGTGATTGAACCCTTTTTGCCGCTGCCATCCTGCGCCGTTGCGGTAATAACCGCGGTACCCACGCCCTTGGCGGTAAGCAAGCCAGTTGGATCAACGGCTACAACCTTTGAATTACCTGATGACCATACAAATTTATCGCAACAGCCAGTACCGTCCTTTGATGTTGCAGAAGCTGTTGCCTTTAGAGAGGTTGAATAGATTGCACCCTCTACCGCTGATGTAAACATCGTAAGGTAATTGTTCTCGGTAGTAACCGAAACATTGGTTATGGTGTTTTGATATACTAATATACTGTAATCTGCAGAGCAGTTTGAACCATCTGTTGCCTTTGCACGCAATACAATAGTACCCGATGCACCAGGCTTAACAGTCAGCTTACCTGCGGTTGTAAGGCTTGTTGCCAAATCGCCGCCGGACACTATGCTCCATTCCACCTTATTGGCTGCCGTTGCGGGGGAACATTTTGCCGCAAGCTGCAGGGTTTTACCTGCAACAATACCGCTTTGAGTGGTTGTAACCGTTACGGTCTCAACAGGGTTTACCACCGTTACGCTAGATGTAGCTTTTTTGCCGCTTCCATCTGAAGCTAGTGCTGTGATTACCGCGGTTCCCTTGGCAACTGCCGTTACATTTCCATTTTGGTCAACGGTTGCCACCTTTGCATTCGACGAAGACCATAAAACCATGTTAGCAGGAGTCGCAGTTGCTGTGAGTTTATCTGATGTTGGGATGGTTCCTGAAGCCACTTCCTTTGAGAATAATGTCAGCTTTGGCTTATCCAGCGTTACAGAGGTAACTGCGGCAGTGGTTACTTGTATTTCAAAGTTCTTTTCGAATTTGGATTCATCAGCAGCCTTTACGTTCACTACAATTTTTCCAGAGGCATTTGGCATTGCCTTAAGCAAACCTGTTGAAGTAACGGTTGCAATGCTTTTGTATGTAGAGTCAAGGCTGTAAACAACCTTTTTATTGGTGGCGCCTGCCGGAGACACTAAAACAGCAAGCTGCACAGATTTTCCGGCAGCCACGCAGGTGGTTCCGATGTTCTCTATTCCGGTTACAGGCACCTTTACGGTGATGTTTACAGCGGCGGACTTACCGTTGCCATCCAGCGCGGTACAGGTAATCTTTGCTGTTCCGCTGCCCTGTGCTGTAACAACCCCGGTATTGCTTACTGTGGCAACAGAGGGATTGGAAGAGGTATAAGCCAGAGAAACCGATTCCAGAAGCATCGGGTTATTCTTTGCATCAAAAACCCCAGTTGAAAGCGCTACGGTGTTGGTTACCCCCTGAACCAACGTTGTAGTTGCCGCAGAAAGAGTAACCTTTGATACCGCCACCGAGGAAATCTGAATGGTCTTCTCCTTGAATTTACTTGGGTTGGATACGGAGGTTGCACGGATAGTTACACTTCCGGTTTGGTTTGCCTTAATTGTGAGCTTACCGTTTAACATAGTAGCCTTTTGTAAACCGTCGGTAATGCTCCATATTACCTTGCTGTTGGTAGCGTTTTGCGGCTGAATACCGGCTGTATACTGTGCGCTTTTACCCGCATAGATGAAATCTGCGCCAGTAATCTCATTAACAGCGGTAACCGGTATTTCAAGCTTGTAGGTTGAGTAGGTTACTGCCACTACCTTACCCACATTTCCATAGCCGTTTACAGATAATGCTTTTATGGTTGTTTTGCCTTCTGGAAGAATTATCGCATCTTTATAAACCTTTCCGTTGGTAACAATACCGTTTGCTACCGAGGGGTTGGTGTTATCGGTGGTATAGACGATAAAATCTTCTCCGCTAATCTCCACCTTAGAACCGGCTGGTACGGGATTTTTAGTATCGGTGATAATATCGCCGGTATCGGAAGCTTTTACCGTAAAGATTGGCAGGGGTGACGCTACATTAAACATAGTCTGAGCGTTGATTACGCCGGTTCCTATCTGAGAAGAGGCCGCAGGGGTTACATTTTTCTTTAAAACAGCGCGCAGCGCCTCGACATCCTTGGCATTCACGGCTCCGTCTTTGTTTACATCACGCGCGCCGGCACCAGGGAATTGGCTGAGATAAAGAGCTGCAACACCCGTAACTACCGGGGTGGCCATTGATGTACCATTCAAAGATATATACGAACTGTTTGAAGCGATACCGGTAGACCAGATGTCATACCCCGGCGCAGCTACAGAAATCCAAGATCCCCAGTTGGAAAAGTTTGCACGCCTGCCGGCCTGATCGGTAGCCGCTACCGTAATAACACTCGAATAGCCTGCGGGGTAGCACTTAACGTTGGAACCATCATTACCGGCCGCAACAATAATCGGAATACCGGCATCATAGACTGCTTTATATGTATCTTCTTCAAGTTTGCTGTAAAAATATCCGCCGAGGCTCATATTGATAACAGCGGCACCATTTGATTTAGCATAATTTACACCTGCCAATATATTGGCAGAGGTGCCGGTGCCCTGTGTATTCAGTACTCTTACCGGTAATATTGTAGATGCCGGTGCAATACCTGCTCCGCCCCTGCCGTTACCCGCAGCTGCTGCTACAATACCCGCTACATGGGTACCATGCTGGTTCAGTGAGGTAGATCCACCAGCGAAATCTATCTGCGATAGTATTCTGCCTGCAAATTCCTCATGTGTAGTAAGAACACCGGAATCAACGACGGCTACGGTAACGCCTTCGCCTTTTGTTGTTCCCCAAGCGCCGTATGTACCCACAACCTCGTGCATCCACTGAAAGTGCTGTGCAGCACTGCCATCGTTGGGTGTTTGCAGAAAGGGATCGTTGGGGCGGTCTGCCCATGTAGGCAGCTGGGGAGCCTTTTCTCCCATAGCGTTAATGCTGAATTTTGAATCGTCTAAAGGAAGCTGTTGCTCATTCTCTCTTGGGTCAAGCTGATAAATAAGGTTCGGATAAACAGGCGGCAGTAACGTTTTTTCGTTCGCTGCGGCACAAACCGCCTGATAGGTGGTAATACCTTCCGAAAGTGTTACCACCGCAACACCTTCCCTGAAAGATGAAAGCTTGCCATTATATGCTTCGGCAACCTTTTTGGCATAATCCTCAGAATCGGTTAGGAATATAATCTCTCCGGATACATAGTCCTTCCCCTGCTTCATAATATCAAAGTTGCTGAGGGTACCGTTTAAACTCATCTCACGCTTCTCTGTAAGCTGCTCTGCCGAAAGGGTAAAACCCTTGGGCATACCCTTAAAAGGATAAAGCCCGGTTGTATCGCTGCTCCCCACAGACGGTACACCGCTTTCACCCGCTGGAGGAGCTTCGCTTTCGCCTGTTGAGGGCTTATCACTATCACCAATGGCTGGCTGATTGCTTTCTCCGGGTGTTCCACTGGTACCAACGTCAGGCAGGTTACTCTCGCCTGCTGTACGGGCTTGTGAAAAACCACTTCCGCCTGCAGTATCTTGGGCAAATGTTGTTAATAACATCCCCTGTGAAAAGATAACCACGGTGGCTGTTATCAATGCCAGAATTCTCGAAAATGCACTTTTTCTCATTTTTTCTCCTCCAAAAAATATTTAACGCATTCATTCAGAAAGCGCATGATATACCATATTTTTGTATAGCTCCACCCATCCGTTCTTCTTTCCCCTATCAATAACGGTCTGCAAATCTTCTTCGGTTGTAAACACTGCTATACCATTATCAAAGCTCTTCAATGTAATATTATAAAGTTGTGCAATCTCGTCGGCTTGCTGTTTGGTTTGAGTAAGACAGAGCAACTCACCTGCAACATAAGCTTCGCTACCGGCCGGGTTCGTACTGGTGATATTCTTTTCTGCACTGCTTTCCATGTTACCATCCTTTTCACTTTCCAAATTGTGCTCAGTAATATAGCAAGAAGTAAAAATAAAGACACATATTACTAGCAGTGCATATATTCGTGTTAACAGACGATTCATTTATACCACCCCAATATATGTAATTAAACTTATCATATTCTACCACCAGTGTCAACAAAAATAAACCATAAAGAAAGTTTAAAAAACTCCAAAAGAATTGTAATTTCATTTAGTTATATTAAAATAAAGAAAGATTCATACGAAATTAATAATACCGGTAATTTCAAAATGACGTTCTTAGGTTATTCTAGGTTAAATAGAAAGGACTACAATATATGAAGCACCCTTTTCAATATAGTACGATTACTTTGCTGCTTGTGGCAGCTTGTATAACGCTGTCTTCCTGTACTCAGCGGAACACACAGGATGTAACCGCATCGGTAGCTGCGGTATCCAGCGAAAGCTCATCGGCTATAGCAGCCTCGAAAGCTTCGTCATCGACAATAAGCCCGGGGGCTTCCGCTGCAAAAAACAGCGAGCATCAAAAGGTAGCTGTATCGTCGCAGGCATCCTCGGTATCATCTGCCGCCTCTTCTAAGGTGGTTTCGTCACAGGCGGCATCCTCCAAGGCTTCCGGCAAGGCCGTTTCCTCCAAGCCGCGGGCGGAGAGCCTTGAGCCCCCCTCTTTCAGCAGCGAAAGCGCTTCCTCCTTAAAGCCTGTGGGTTCTGCGCAGGATTATGGCCCCCGTTTAAGCGACGATACAAGCAGGGTGCCTTCTTCTTCATTTTACAGCGATGTTGCGGACGAGATACTCAACCAGCTCAACGATCTGCGCACCAGTCAGGGCCTAAACCCGCTTACTAAAAGCTCTTCGCTTACAAAGGGCGCTAAAATCCGCGCGAAAGAGATGTTTGACTATCAGTACTTCGCCCATACACGCCCAGACGGCAGCAGTTGGGAGACGCTCTTTTATACTGATGTTCCGCTTTCCGACTGCGAATATATCGGCGAAAATCTTGTAGAATATGAGGATATTTACCCTGATGCCAGTGCCATCATGGAGATGTGGCTGAACAGCCCAACCCATTATGCCAATATGGTGCGGGCAGACTATACGCATGTGGGCATCGCTGTGTTTTACGGCGAGTTTGAAGACGGCAGGCAGCTGCTTTACGCCGTGCAGGAATTCGGAACCTTCAACTGACATTTATCCATTGGATAACAAGCGGACGGAAAGAATCTGTTTCTCTCCGTCCTGTTTTTTAGGTATTATGCATCAGTGCTATTGGTATTTTCTTTTTATATATCCTTAATATAACTGTAATGTGTACTCTTCGCCTGTTTTCGTTCATAAATACGGAAGTATAGCGATGTATGATATGGATGGTAAGCTTTTGTTTTTGAGGTTTCAGACCCCGTGTGTTAGAATGGGGTTAACATAATTCCATCGGCGCTCTCCGCAACGCGACAAAAGGAGCTCGCCGCACCATAATGCTACTACCGAAATGGAGTAGTTAAAAACAGAAAGGATGATACCATTGCGTTTTACAAAACGCTTCGCTGTCATTGCCTGTCTGATGGCTGCGACCTCGCTTTTACTGTTTTCCTGTGCCGAAGGTGCAGAAGTTAAGTCATCTTTGAGTAACTCCTCTGTTGAAAGCACATCCTCCGAGGACGCGGTTGTTAGTCAGCAGGCTGACAGCAGCATTCAGTCCGAGCCTGACGGCTCGATGCCTTCTTCACAGGAGACCCCCTCCTCCGACACCGCTCAGCCCTCTTCAAATTTAGTAAAACCCGCAACCTCTAAGGCAGAAACCCCTGTTTCCTCGGGTATAACCTCCCCCAAAAAGGACTATACCTCTTCTGTTGTGTCCTCGAAAGCCACAAGCTCTCGGGCTGCCAGTTCAAAGGGAGTAAGTTCTGCAGCTGCCAGCTCTAAGCCTTCCAGTTCAAAGGCTGCATCCAGTTCTGAACCTGTGAGCAGTACCCCTTCTTCTGATACCTCCGGCTATGGTCCCCGCATCAGCGACGACCCGTCAAAATCCTCGGACACCAGCTTCCTTGCGGCAGTAGAGGATGATATACTTTCTCAGCTCAACAGCTTACGCCAGAGCAAGGGCTTAAACCCGCTGAAAAAAAGCTCGGCACTCGCCGCAGGTGCCAGAATCCGCGCCAAAGAGATGTACGATTATAACTACTTTGCCCACTCCCGCCCCGACGGCGCCAGCTGGGATACCGTTTTCAAGGTGGATATCAAGCTGACAGGCTACTCTCGCCTAGGTGAAAACCTTGTGAAGATGATTGGCTCCTCCCCCGACGCAACCGCCATTATGAACCTGTGGATCAACAGCCCAGGCCATTACGCCAACATGGTTACTCCGGAATACACCCATGTGGGCATCGGCGTATTCTACGGAACAGTCACCGGTCAGGGTAAAACCCTGTATGCGGTGCAGGAATTCGGTACATTTAATTAACCTATGATACTTATTTCAACATAATTCTAATCGTTCTTTCTTGTATTATCCCAACATTTATTTAACTCTCATCTTAAATCAAAACCACCAGTTAAACTGGTGGTATGCACCAGCCCTAAAAGGGCATATTACTGGCACAGCGTCTCAAGACGCACTGAATGGTTCCGCCAACCGCATTACTATTACGGGCAGCCGCTAAAGCGGCTGTTCGTTTTTCATGCCTTTGTTTCCTTGCTACCCGTGAACGGGTCTATGTATTCTTTGAATGATATTTGATCTGAAGCTATGTCTTCTTGTAATTGGTTTTTGATATATTCTTCAATTACTTTTGCATTTCTTCCTACTGTATCAACATAATATCCTCTGCACCAGAAATGCCTGTTCCCATACTTATACTTCAAATTTGCATGCCTATCAAA
>NZ_FNID01000018.1 GCF_900103835.1 Acetanaerobacterium elongatum
TTTCGAATAATGAATTATTCGAAACATTGAAAATACGCTGTCGCGTATTTGATACCCACAATAATCTCTTAGTTTTTCTCTTCAACAGTTGATTTCCTTTTAACAAAAGGTTATCATAGATAGTGTGGCTGGGTTGAGAAGTTTACTCTTCATCACTCTTCAGCCGGTGCTTATGACGATGAGGTCCCACCTGTTCCCATTCCGAACACAGAAGTTAAGCTCATCAGTGCCGAAAATACTTGGCGGGAAGCTGCCCGGGAAGATAGGTCGGTGCCGGCTCCACGAAATAAGAAACAATTCACTTATGTGGGTTGTTTCTTTTTTGTGTATAGTGATAAGTAGTCGCTTGTTTAACTGGTGAGGGCAAGAAACTTAGGCAATAAGAAAGCCTCCTTTTGCTAGTGGCGGTTTGCCAACCGCACTAAGCAAAAGGAGGCTTTGTCGTGAATGACATAAATAGTAACCAGTGGTATTATACCATCTGATAAGTACGAAAATATTATTGCGTGAGTATGTTTGGATTAGCCGTCTCATATTAAATATTACTCTTTGTTGTCTGTACTGTTTCCTTCCAGGGTTTCGTTTACCCGGTAGCTTAGTATCATCAGGCTATCGCCAAGATGAACGTTCTCCACCACAATCCCGGGGTGAGAGACAGCGAAATCGTAATGAGTAAAATTCCAGAAGGCTTTAATGCCCAGCTCGACCAGCAGATCACTTGCTTTGCGGGCACTGTCTTTGGGAATACACAGAATCGCCACCAACGGCTGATGCTCTTTACAAAACGGTACCAGCATTTCAGAGGATAGTATCTTTAATCCGCGCAGATTTTTTCCTATCATCTGCTTATCGGTTTCAAAGACACCGATTAGGTCAAACCCCTTGGCCTCAAAGTCCATATGCGCGGCTACGGCCTTGCCGAGGTTACCGGCTCCAAGCAGGATGGTCTTATGCTTTTTGCCAACACCAAGGATATTGCCAATCTCGGCGTGAAGCTGCTCTACATTATAACCGTAGCCCTGCTGCCCGAAGCCGCCGAAGCAGTTAAGATCCTGCCGTATTTGGGAAGCGGTAAGCCCCATTCTGGATGAAAGCTCGCGCGAGGAAATCCGCAGAATTCCCGCGGCTTTCAGGTCGGACAAAAAGCGGTAATAGCGGGGCAGCCGTCTGATAACCGACAGCGAAACCGATTGACTTTTTGCCACATTAATCGCCTGCTTTCTGAATTTTCAATTAATTAATAACGAGTATACTATTAAAGCTTCTGAATGGTCTGCATTACATATTCGCCGAAATCCGAGCAGGTTGCACCGGTATCGCGCCCGGTAATGGTCAGTTTCTTCTCTTCGTACATACAGATATCCAGAGCACGCTCCAGCTTATCCGCCTGCTGCTGGTATCCGATGTGGGAAAGCAACAGAACCGCCGCCCGCAGCATCGAGCAAGGGTCGGCATATTGTGCGCGTCCCTCCTGAACCATTCTGGGAGCGGAGCCGTGAATTGCTTCAAACATCGAATAGCGCTTTCCGATGTTGGCACTGCCTGCGGTACCTACACCGCCCTGGAATTCAGCGGCCTCATCGGTAATAATGTCACCGTACAGGTTTGGTAGTACAAACACTTTAAAATCACGGCGGCGCTTCTCGTCAATCAGCTTAGCGGTGGTAATATCGATATACCAGTCGTCAGTAGTGATCTCGGGGTATTCTGTGCCGATTTTCTGGCACAGCTTCAGGAACTTGCCGTCGGTTGTTTTAACAACGTTGGCCTTGGTAATAATCGAAACGCGGTCTTTATGGTTCTTGCGCGCATACTCGTAGGCAAGACGAGCAATGCGCTCGGTACCCTGCGTGGTGGTTACGGTAAAATCAAAGGCCAAATCATCGTCCACATTTACGCCACTGGAGCCGATGGCATAAGCACCCTCGGTGTTTTCGCGGAAGAAGGTCCAGTCAATGCCCTTCTCGGGAACCTTTACGGGGCGAACATTGGCAAACAGATCAAGCTCTTTGCGCATCGCCACGTTGGCGCTCTCGATGTTCGGCCATGGGTCTCCCGCGCGAGGGGTGGTGGTGGGGCCTTTTAAGATTACATGGCACTTTTTAAGCTCGGCAAGCACATCATCGGGGATAGCCTTACCCGCTGCCGCGCGGTTTTCAATGGTGAGACCGTCAATCACGCGGAAGGATACCTTGCCCTTTGCAGCCTCATCCTTGAGAAGATACTCAATCACGCGGTGTGCCTCATTGGTGATGGTGGGGCCGATGCCGTCGCCGCCGCACACGCCTATTACGATATTATCCAGCTTGCTGTAATCAATAAAATCGCCTTGTGCTTTCATCTGCTCCACGCGCTTTAACTGCGATTCAATCAGCTTCGCGTATTTTTCAGCAGCAGCTGTTATCTTTTCCGAGTAATCCATTAAAATGACCATTCCTTTCTTTAGTACCCCAAACGATCAGAATAACTGACAGGTTTTTATTTTATTTGGATTGTTCTCTGGTATAGTTTAATAGCCCGCCCGCAAGCAGAATATCCTTCTGACGCTGTGAAAGCGCACAGGTAGCCGTAAACGTTTTGCCAGAAGCAGTACGGATGGTAAGGGGTTTGTCTGCAGCAATGTCTTTCAGCACGTTCTCAATAACAAGCGCGTCACCGAGCGCCACAGTGTCGTAATCCGCAGCGTTTTCAAATTCCAGCGGCAGAATACCGGCGTTAATCAGGTTCGCGCGGTGAATGCGCGCAAAGCTCTTGGCAATAACGGCCTTGATGCCGAGATAGAGCGGAACAAGCGCCGCATGCTCACGTGAGGAGCCCTGCCCGTAGTTGGTGCCGCCGATAATAATTCCCTTTCCGGCCGCTTTGGCTCTGGCGGGGAACTCCTCGTCACAGCGGGTAAAGCAGTAATTTGAGAGATGCGGGATATTAGAGCGGTAGGGCAGCAGCTTAGCGCCCGCGGGCATGATGTGGTCGGTGGTGATATTATCGCCAACCTTAAGCAGTATATCCGCCGAAATGGTGTCGGCAAGCGGGTCACTCTTGGGGAATTCCTTAATATTCGGGCCGCGAAGCACCTCAACATCCTTTGCCTCAGCTTCACTCGCGGGAGGAATGATCATATTATCGTTAATGATAAACTGCTCGGGAATTTTGATATCAACAGCACTTCCGAGGATTCTGGCATCAGTCAGCACACCTGTAAGAGCGGAAACTGCCGCCGTTTCGGGGCTAACCAGATAAACACCCGCATCTGCGGTGCCGGAGCGCCCCTCAAAGTTGCGGTTGAAGGTTCTCAGGCTGATCCCGGCTGAGTTAGGCGACTGCCCCATGCCGATGCAGGGGCCGCAGGCGCACTCAAGAATTCTGGCGCCCGAAGCAATCAGGTCGGCCAGTGCGCCGTTTTGCGCAAGCATATTAAACACCTGCTTGGAACCGGGGGCAATCGAAAGGCTTACGGCAGGATGTACGGTTTTACCCTTTAAAATCGCTGCGACACGCATTAAATCAAGGTAAGAGGAGTTGGTGCAGGAGCCGATGCAAACCTGATCAATCTTCATTTTCCCGATTTCGGAAACCGATTTTA
The DNA here is from genome assembly GCF_900103835.1 of Acetanaerobacterium elongatum. GTDB lineage: Bacteria > Bacillota > Clostridia > Oscillospirales > Ruminococcaceae > Acetanaerobacterium > Acetanaerobacterium elongatum. Next base: position 3,584 of record NZ_FNID01000018.1, read on the forward strand.
CGTTATCCGGGCTGTGCGGACAGGCTGCGAGGGGCTCCAGAGCAGAAAGGTCAATTTCAACAACCTCGTCATACTGAGCGTCGGGGTCAGATGCAAGGGGGATGTAATCAGCCTCACGGCCTTGAGCCTTTAAGAAGGCATGAGTAATCTCATCGGAAGGAAAGATCGAGGTGGTAGCGCCAAGCTCGGCACCCATATTTGTAATAGTTGCGCGTTCGGGAACAGTAAGGGTTTTAATCCCTTCTCCACCGTACTCGATAACCTTGCCTACGCCGCCCTTCACGGTTAAACGGCGAAGCACCTCAAGGATAATATCCTTTGCACTTACCCATGGAGCAAGCTTGCCGGTCAGGTTCACCTTTACCATCTTGGGCATAGGAATATAGTAAGCGCCGCCGCCCATGGCTACCGCAACATCCAAACCGCCGGCACCCATTGCCAGCATGCCGATGCCGCCGCCCGTGGGGGTATGGCTGTCGGAACCAATCAATGTTTTGCCGGGTATACCGAAACGCTCCAGCTGCAGCTGGTGGCAGATGCCGTTACCCGGGCGGGAAAAATAGATACCGTGCTTTTTTGCAACACTTTGAATATACCGGTGGTCGTCCGCGTTCTCAAAGCCTGTTTGCAAGGTGTTATGGTCGATATAGGCGACAGAACGCTCGGTTTTTACCCTAGGTACTCCCATAGCCTCAAATTCAAGGTAGGCCATGGTGCCGGTAGCGTCCTGCGTAAGTGTCTGGTCGATTTTCAGACCAATCTCTTCACCTACAATCATGCTGCCGCTAAGCAGATGATTCTTAATAATCTTCTGTGCAATCGTTAATCCCACGTTACAGCTCTCCCCTTATTTAAAATACAAAAATATAATTTATAAAATAGAACAGAAATGGGCTTTATTGATTTAAAGCACAGAACTGTTTAGACTATCAGATTATATAATTTTATAATAATGCGAGAAGATTGTCAATCAATTAACTAAGAGGTTTCCAGTTAACACGCAGGTAAAAACCAGTAATAGGGTAGCATATGGCATTATATTATCTTTTGGTAAGCAACAACATCAAGGTATTGGCCAAACTTAATACCCACTTCTTTATAATGTGCACATTTGGTAAAACCGTTCTTTTCAAACAAGCGAATACTTGGCCGGTTTTCACCGCATATAGTAGCTACCAGTACATGCATTTTTTGTTCCTTAGCCTTTTCTTGAATAAACTCAATAGCCTTGCTGCCGATCCCTTTTCCAGTAAGGCCGGGCTTTAAATAGATGGTAACTTCAGCGGTGGCATCGTACGCCTCACGCTTTTTATGCTGTGTAAGGATTACATAGCCCGCTATGGTATTATTTTGCCTAATCACATAAGTACAATATTTAGGGCTTTCAAAGATAACAATCTCCTTCATCTCCGCTTTCGTCAGTGCATGTGCGTGAAAGGTTGCGGTGGTATTCAGCACGTAATAGGTGTATATTTCTAAAACCTCAGGCAAGGTTTCGTCGCTCACCTTTTCAAAACTGATTGTCTCCATTTTAAACATCTTCCTTCACTTGATTTTTTTATTTAGATGCCATAATATCAGAAATACAATATTACCTGCAAGAAATAGGGCGGCGGTAAATAAAAATGTATTTTGAATTCCGGCAGCATCCGTAATAATGCCCAAAAGAAGATAGCCGATAATCGTACCGGCACTGTTTACGGAACCTAAAAACCCCATCGTTACGCCCATCCCGGCCTCTTTTCCCACAACGGCCGCTAATGCCGTTATCGACGAAAGATGCAAGGCTGTGCAAATGCCTAAGAAAACCAGCAGGATTCCAATAAGCCAGCAACCTTTGAATGCGGGAAAAAACAAAACCAGAAGGGCGGTTATAGCCCCTGAAATCATCACAAGTTTTATTTTATTATGCCTGTCACAGAATCTTCCTAGCGGTATCTGTATGGCCCCTATCACCACATTGTATACGGCAATCAGTACCCCAATGGTACCCATGTTCATCCGATTATCCAATGCGTATTGTGTAAAGGTTGCGCCAAACAGCGCAAGCAACACAGCAGAAACGATATTCAGGCAAGCCAGCCCAATCATGGATTTGCTTTTTAATATATCAGTCAGTTTGCTGTAGACTGGTTCTTGCTGTTTATACGCTTTAGGGTTGGTATGGTTACCTTTTTTAAAATTTCCAAAACAAAGCAGTATAAAAAGCGAAACAAATGAAAGCCCAAGCAAGGTAAGAAAGACGGGTATATTTCCATTGCTTTCCCGGCTCTCGTAAATAACCCCGCCAATGATAGGCCCAACACCGCTGGCCACAAAGAGGATGGTATTATAAATTCCCATATACCGTCCTTCTTGCCCTTCGGGGCTTATTTCCCCCACATAGGCCATTGCCATCGGCAGCATCATAGCGGAGGCTACGCCGTGCAAAAGCCGTGCAGCCAGCAGCGACGGGATATTCCACGATATAAGATAAGCCGCTGCGATAAAGATGTATAATATCAGGCTATAGAGCAGAATAGTTTTTGCGCCCCGCTTTTGTGAGAGTCTGCCTACCGGTGTGCCGATTATCAGTCTTACCGCATACATGCTACTGTAGATTACCCCAATAATAAAACCGGTGCCGCCCAAGGTCTTAGCATAAGGTACAAGAATTGTACCCGAGATACAGGTTCCCAAAACCAACAAAAAAACCGAGATACAAACAATGCTGAATTCTTTTTTCATGATGTCAATTATGGTCTGAAGCCTTACCTTTCAGAATGTTGTTATAATGTTTAAAGTGAATCAAACTACAATATATGATATTATTTTAACATACTCTGGCAGCAATTTCAATGTTTTCAAGGAGATCAGAATGAATATCAGAATGAATATTGCATCTGCAATAACCGAAGACAAGATAACCTTAAAACGAAAATATGTTCTTTTCCGACGGCGTTTTATATATCTTGCTATTGTTTAAAAATAGAATAGTTGATATAATAATTCTGGTTACGTTTATTAAACTTACAATTGCGTAAGCTTGATATTATGCGATGAAAGTGTAGTATAATGTAGTTATTGCGGCATGATTATAGCAATTACCAGCGTTGGGGTTTACCCAGTTAAATGCTTGTTGGGTGATACAGTTTGCCCGCATACATTCCTTTACCGTTGGAAACAATATCTTTTATGATATTGGAGGTGAGGGAATACTGTGAGCAACCAGCAGGCAGATGAAAACAACAAGGATAAGCCCGAAAACGAATCCGCACACAGCACCACAGGCGAGGAGCAGACCGAGCAGATTGCTAAAACCGGTTCGGTAACGCAGAGCAAGGGCGACCACACCATACACTGCCTTACCATCGTGGGGCAGGTGGAAGGGCACTATATCCTGCCGCCGCAGAACAAAACCACAAAATATGAACATGTAATTCCCCAGCTTGTTGCCATAGAGGAAGACCCTGAAATTGAAGGGCTTTTGATTATACTCAATACCGTGGGCGGTGATGTTGAGGCGGGGCTGGCTATTGCGGAGCTTATCGCGGGCATGAAAAAGCCCACGGTGTCCATCGTTTTAGGCGGTGGGCATTCCATCGGGGTTCCGCTTGCGGTTTGTGCCAAGCATTCCTTTATTGTGCCGTCAGCCAGTATGACCATACACCCCATCCGCCTGAGCGGGTTGGTATTGGGCGTGCCGCAAACCCTTTCTTACTTTGACAAGATGCAGGAGAGGATTGTGCGCTTTGTTTCAGATAATTCCAACATCTCCGCCGATAAGTTCCGTGAGCTCATGACCAAAACCGGGGAGCTGGTAATGGATATCGGCACGGTGCTGGACGGGGAGAAGGCGGTAGAGGTGGGGATCATCGACTCCTTAGGGGGCTTAAGCGACGCAATCAGCTGCCTTTATGATTTGATTGAGAAGGATGCCGAGGAGCATAAGAAAAAGGGAACAAGGAAAAAGGGAGGCAGGGTGACAGGCTGATGCTGTTATATACAAAAGAGCCATACGAACTGATTTTTCAAAACCAAACAAACGATAAAACCGTTACAAAAACCGTAAACGGCGTACTGCTTGAAGGCTGCGAGCAGCCGGACGGCCTGCATATTACAAGAGTTCTGTCTACCGACCCGAAGGCGTACCTTCGAAAGGAGTTTTCGCCGGGCAGTATTATTACTCTTACCCAATAACTCAGTCTATTACTGCCCGCACAGGGCAGCGAAGTATATTGCCTGCTCGGCAGGCTACATAAAACGGAGGGCATTACTTTGACAATTTTAAACGCGATTCTTCAGGGTATATTACAGGGCATTACCGAGTTTTTGCCTGTATCCAGCGACGGTCATCTTTCTTTGTACCAGCATTTCACCAAAACCTCGGGCAATGGAGCCTTAATGTTTACGGTTATGTTGCATCTCGGCACATTGATTGCCGTATTTGTTGCATACCATTCGCTTATATGGGATTTGATTCTTGAGTTTTTCCGCATGATTGGTGATATCTTTACAGGAAAGTTTTCGCTTAGAAAGCTAAACCCTGACCGTCGGATGATTCTGATGATACTGGTGGCGACGCTCCCACTTGCGGCGTTTTATTTTGTAAAAGATTTCTTTACCTCGCTCGCCGAGGATAACGACATTGTGGTGGAAGGTGTTCTGTTCCTGTTCACCGGAATTATGCTGTTTTTGGCCGACCGCTGCTTTAAGGGTGATAAAACCGCCAAGAACATGCGGTACGGTGATGCACTGCTGATTGGTACCTTTCAAGGTCTTGCAGCACTTCCTGCGGTTTCCCGTTCCGGCTCCACCATCTCCATTGCGCTGCTCAGGGGCTATTCCAGAGAGTATGCGGTGGCATTTTCGTTTATCTTAGGTATCCCGGCTATCCTCGGCGCAAATATTTTTGAGTTTGGCGATGCGCTTTCACAGAGCAGTAATATTAATTGGCTTCCGATTATTATTGGAATCATATGTTCGGCGGTTGTAGGGTTCTTTGCCATAAAGTTGCTGGCGTGGATGGTTAAAAGCGATAAGCTGTCTATATTCGCATACTACACCCTTGCCCTTGGCGTACTGGTGATTATCATCGGTGCCATAGAGCATATAACAGGCTCCAATTTCGTAGATTTAATCAGCTCCATGATTGCTTAGATTGAAAGCGGAAGGATAGAATAAGGATGGCACAAAGAAGGTCGACCACGGCCCCCAAAAAACCGGCTGCACGGTCCTCCGGCAAAAGTAGTGGGGGAGCAAAGTCCGCGAAAGCGCAGGAGAACGAAAGTAAGCGCGCCTATGCCAGACGGCAGCTGTATGCGGTCATACTTTTCGCCGCAGGTATTTTCTTCTGTGCACTGGTGTTTGTGCAGGGTACCAATCTGTGGACAGAGCTGCACAAATTCATGTTCGGCATGTTTGGCGGCGTAGCATATGCAGTACCTTTTATCACCATGCTACTGGCCGTATTTATGGCTGTTGACCAAAAAGCAATCTCTCCTGCGGCAAAATGCTGGCAGGCAGGGCTCCTTACGGTAATGATCTGCGGTGCCGTGCAGATTTTTACAACCGGCAAGCCGCAGGGCGATACCTTCTTTAATCAGATCGCCTCTCTGTACAACGATGGTGTAGCCAAGCGCGGCGGGGGCTTCTTCGGCTCGGTGTTTGGCTGGACATTATATGAGCTTTTTGATAAAACCGGAGCGGGTATTACCATCATCCTGCTTATCGTGTTATTTGTAATGATTTTAACCGGTATTACGTTGCTGGATATCTTTAAAACCGTGAGCACGCCAGTCAAAAAGCTGGGGGATGTGTATCAGGAACGTTTTGATGAAAAATCCAAGCCGCGGTTTAATATCGACATACCGCTGGATGATGATACCGAAATGCCAGGGCATCCCATCACGGCAGGGCAGGTAATATGGTCCAATACCCCGCAAACCGAAAAGGAGCGCAAGGCGGCGCTCAAGCAGAAGCAAAAGGAAGAAAAGCAGAAGAATAAGAATCTTATTGCTGAGATTAAGAATAAGAAGCCTGAATCGACTGACGCAAATACCGCCGGAGAGATTAATAACATTGTGGAACGCGTGGCCCCCAGAGCGCCGATAGATATCCCGCTGGATAAGCCTTCTACCCCCAAAGCCACCCGTCAGGCAGTCGAAAACGAGGCCAAAGCCTTTGAGCAGAACATTGCCAAAACGGCGGTGGAGCAGGAGGCCATGGATAACGGCACCGGCTATACATATCCACCTATTACGCTGCTGGAGCAAGGCAAGCCGGTGAACACCGCCGACATCAGCGAAGAGCTGCGCCAAAATGCAGAGCTGCTGGTAGATACCCTTAAAAGCTTCGGCGTGGTTACCAAGGTGCTGGATATCTCACGCGGCCCGGCGGTTACACGCTATGAGCTGCAGCCTTCCGCGGGCGTTAAGATTGCAAAGATTACAAGCTTGGCCGATGATATCGCTCTAAACCTTGCAAGCGGCGGGGTGCGCATTGAGGCGCCTATTCCCAATAAGCCGGCAGTGGGTATTGAGGTGCCCAATAAAGAGGTAAGCGTGGTAAAGCTGCGCACTATTGTGGATTCCACCGAGTTTGTAAGTGCAAAGAGCAAGCTGTCAGTAGCACTGGGCATGGATTTAACCGGCGATAAGACCATTACCGACCTTACCAAGATGCCGCACCTTCTGGTGGCTGGCGCTACCGGTTCCGGTAAGTCAGTGTGCATCAACTCGATTATCATCAGCCTTTTGTATAAATCTACCCCAGACGAGGTTCGCTTCTTAATGGTTGACCCTAAGGTGGTAGAGCTTGGCATCTATAACGGCATCCCGCACCTGCTGGTGCCTGTGGTTACCGACCCTCGCAAGGCGGCCGGTGCACTGAACTGGGCAGTCACCGAGATGCTGAACCGCTACAAGCTGTTTGCTGATAATCAGGTTCGTGATTTGGTGGGCTACAACGAACTTGCCGCCATCAACGACGAGATTAAGCCGCTGCCGCAGATTGTCATCATCATCGACGAGCTGGCCGACCTGATGATTGCCGCCCCCAACGAGGTGGAAGACGCCATCTGCCGACTTGCTCAGATGGCGCGTGCCGCGGGTATGCACCTAGTTATCGCTACACAGCGCCCGTCGGTAGATGTAATCACCGGTGTTATTAAGGCAAATATCCCCAGCCGTATCGCGTTTGCAGTGTCCTCGCAGGTAGACTCGCGTACCATCCTTGATATGGGCGGCGCCGAAAAGCTGCTTGGGCGCGGCGATATGCTGTTTTCGCCGGTTGGTTCCTCCAAACCCATCCGCGTACAGGGCTGCTATGTAAACGAGAAAGAGGTCGAGCGTGTCGTTTCCTTTATCAAGAAGGGTTCGGCTGCCGATTATGACGATAATATCCTGGATGAGATTGAAAAGCAGGCCGCGAAGGAGAAATCCTCACCCTCCGGGGAAGACGGCGGAGCTGACAGCGAAGACGAGATGCTGCCCAAGGCCATTGAATGTGTGGTAGAGGCCGGGCAGGCATCCACCTCGTTATTGCAAAGAAAGCTCAAGCTCGGCTATGCCAGAGCCGCGCGTATTATCGACGAGATGGAGCAGCGCGGAATTGTCGGGCCGTTCGAGGGCAGCAAGCCCCGCCCGGTTCTCATTACCCGCCAGCAATGGATTGAAATGACAATGCGGCAGGAACCTGCTCAGGAATACAGCATGAAAGATTAGTCTTTATAAAAATAGAACAGGAGCAACGAATGTCAGGTTTTTTACCGATTTCCCGCAGCGAGATGCTTGAAAAGGGTATTGATCGCTTTGATTATATCTGCGTAACAGGTGACGCTTATGTTGATCACCCTAGCTTTGGTATTGCTATTATCTCAAGGGTGCTGGAGGCGCAGGGCTACTCGGTGGGCATCATCGCGCAGCCCGACTGGCACAGCGTGAAGGATTTCAAACAGCTGGGTGAGCCGCGTTACGGTTTTTTTGTTACCTCGGGTAATATTGATTCTATGGTTTCAAACTATACAGTTGCCAAGAACCCGCGTACGGAGGATAGCTATTCTGCCGGAGGAGAAGCGGGGCACCGCCCCGACCGTGCTGTTATCGTTTACTGCAAGCTGCTGCGCAGTGCTTATCCCGATACACCAATTATCATTGGGGGGCTGGAAGCCTCTCTGCGCCGGTTTGCCCACTATGATTACTGGGACGATGCCGTTCGCCCCTCTATTTTAATCGACAGCGGCGCCCACCTTCTTACCTATGGCATGGGCGAGAACCAAACCATCGAGATAGCACGCCGTCTGGCAACAGGGGAACCGGTAAAGAATATAACTGATGTGCTCGGCACCTGCTACGTTACCGCCAATGAGAATATTCCCTTGGGGCTGGTAAACCTTCCAAGCTACGAGATGGTTTGCGAGAACAAAAAGGAATACTGCAAGGCCGCAAGGCTGGAGATTGACGAGCACGATGCCATCTCAGGCCGTGCGCTGCTGCAAAAGCACGGTAAAAGGGCGGTGATACAGAATAAGCCCATGCCGCCACTTACGCAGGAGGAGCTGGACAAGGTTTATTCGCTGCCGTACATGCGTTTTTACCACCCAAGCTACGAGCAGAAGGGCGGGGTACCCGCCATCGAAGAGGTGGAGTTCTCCATCACACACAACCGCGGCTGCTTCGGGCACTGCAATTTCTGCTCTATTGCGTTTCATCAGGGGCGCAGAATCACCTGCCGCAGTGAGGATTCGGTAGTAAACGAGGCTGAAAGCTTTGTGAAGAACCCTAGGTTTAAGGGATATATCCACGATGTGGGCGGGCCCACCGCAAACTTCCGAAAGCCTTCCTGCAAAAAGCAGCTGACAGTGGGCTTGTGCAAAGGCAAAAAGTGTCTGGCACCCGAGCCCTGCGCCGCACTGGAGGCCGACCACAGCGAGTATCTGCATATGCTGCGCAGGCTGAGGGCTATCCGCGGAGTAAAAAAGGTGTTTATCCGTTCGGGTATCCGCTTCGATTACCTGCTGCAGGATAAAAACGATGCTTTCTTTAACGAGCTTGTTGAAAACCATGTAAGCGGTCAGCTGAAGGTAGCGCCCGAGCACTGCTCTCCCTCGGTGCTGGATGCCATGGGCAAACCACATATCGAGGCCTACGAGGCCTTTGCAAAGCGGTTCTACGAGCGCACTAGGAAGATACACAAGGAACAGTATCTGGTGCCCTACCTGATGTCCTCCCACCCAGGCAGTACCCTGAAGGATGCCGTTACCTTGGCGCTATTCTTAAAGAAGCATAACATTCGTCCTGAGCAGGTGCAGGATTTTTACCCAACCCCGGGCACCATCTCCACCTGTATGTTTTATACGGGGCTGGATCCTTACACCCTCAAGGCAGTTTATGTACCGCGCGAAAGCGGTGAAAAGGCACTGCAGCGGGCATTGCTGCAGTATTTTAACCCCAATAACCACGCACTTGTAAAACAGGCGCTTATAAAAGCGGGCAGGGAAGACCTGATCGGTTACGGCGAAGGCTGCCTGATTCCACCCTTTATTGCGAAAAAACAAGACTTTGCTGGCGCTAATGCGAAGAACCGCCCTCACAGCGGCTTAAGATCACTCAATGACCGGCAGGTGCCACCACAAAAAGGTAACGGAGGCTTTAGGTATGGCAAGGCAAAACAAGGAAAGCCGGCAACTGCAAAGACTACTAAAAAACCTGTTCAAAAGTAAGCCTGCGGCACTCTCTGTTATCTGTGTTGTAGTAATAGCAGCCATATTGCTGACATTATCATCCGCATCCATTCTGCCGTTCACGTTCCCCACATGGGGAGATGCCTACACGGCTGTAACCGGTGAGCCGGCCAGCTCACAATCGGTATTTGCCCTGGCAGAGATATCTTCAGCGGCACAGAGCAAAAGCTCTACGTCCGAAACGCTCAGCGGCAAGCAGATGTCGGTGTATATCATTGATGTAGGGCAGGGCAGCTCCACCTTGTTTACCACCGGGGATAATTCCATTTTGATTGATGCTGGTGAGAATGATCAGGGCGGCAAGGTGCTTGATTGTCTCAATGCTCTTAAAATTAATCATTTAGATTATATAATCGGTACCCACCCGCATTCCGACCATATTGGCGGAATGGACGACGTACTGAAAAAGGTAGAGGTTGATACTGTAATCCTGCCAAAGGTACCTGATGCAATTCTGCCAACCACCAAAACCTACGAGGATGTTCTGACCCTGCTTGCAGAGAAAAAGATTAAAGTGATTACTGCCGCTCCTGGCAAAAGCTACGTCATCGGTGCAATGAAGCTGGAGACCTTAGGCCCGGTTGGGGAGTATGATGATTTGAATAATGAATCGGTGGTTTCCAAGATTTCGTTTGCAAACACCAGCGTATTGGTTTCAGGCGATGCCGAAACCGCCGCCGAAAAAGATATACTAAAGAAGGATTTTAACCTTAAAAGTGATATCTATGTAGCCGGTCACCACGGAAGTTCCACCTCAACCGGGAAAGCGTTTTTGGCGGCGATCAAGCCTGCTTTTGCTGCCATATCCTGCGGCGAGAACAATGATTACGGCCACCCGAGTGCATCAACCCTTCAGAAGCTGAAGGATAAAGGTGTTACCGTATACCGCACTGATTTAAACGGAACCATTGTTTTTACTACCGACGGAAAGAACATCGCCGTAAAAACCGAAAAATGAAGGGGCATATAACCTATGACAGATAAACTCCTAAGAATCGACAGGCTAGAAGGCACTGTTGCCGTCTGTGAAGATGAGCAAGGCGGAAGGGTTCAGCTGCCTGTATGCTCGCTTCCGGCGGGAGTAAAGGAAGGCGACTGCTTAAAGCTTGATGATACCGGCCGCGCGGTAGTTGATACTGAAGAAACCCGCCACAGGCGGGAGCTTATAAAAAAACTGCAGCAGCAGGTATTTTCAGAAGAATAGATTTATAAAGTTATTACTCATACACAACCCGAGTATTTCCCGCCAAAACATGGCGGGTTTTATCGTTTAGGAGGAAGAATGGCTAGAATTATAAAAAACGGCATCGTCAATACAGTAAAGAGCAGTTATAACCACTGTATCCTGCGTATTGCGTTATATGTATTCGTTGCACTCGCAGGGGCGGCACTTGCTTTTTTTACATATGGAATCAGCCTGATCCTACTTATCTTTCTTTTCCTGATTAAGCGCGAGCGGGTACAGATGATAATACTCAAGCATGGAATTGAGGGCGAGGCGGCTACCACCGAGGTTCTGAAAGGCCTGCCGCGCTGCTATTATGTCTGCCCCGATGTAACCATCTCGGGTGATGGGCATTCCGCACAGATGGATCATGTGGTAGTAGGCCCAAACGGCATTTTTGTTGTAGAAACCAAGAATCATATCGGTAAGATTTATGGGGACGACGACGATCATGCACTGCTGCAGAAGAAAAAGGCCGAATACGGCAGCCGCTATGCAAAGCGTTTCTACAGCCCCATCAAACAGGTTACAACCCATACACGGGTGTTAGGCCGGGTATTGGAGCAGTATGGGTACAAGATACCCGTGCAGGGCGTTGTATATTTCTCACATCCCAAAACCAAGGTTAAGGTGTTTAGCGAAGAGATTCCGGTATTTTCTGCACGCCGCGGCGGCAAAAGAAAACTCAAACGTTATATTAAACATTATGGCGGCGAAAGAATGCTGGAACCTTCGGAATGCAAAATAATCGCGCACAGAATTGCAAATTATAAATAGTGCTGTTATAATAATTTACTAAACAGATTAAGGTATAATTTATGTCTGAAGCTTGTAAATGAATAGCCTAAACCTGTAACAGCTGAAATGAGGCCATTATGAATGATTATATAATCTCTGCGCTTGAAGAAATGGAACAAAGGGTGCGCAGTGCTCAACCCCTAAGCTTTTCCGGGCTGAACCCTGAAGAGACACTGCTGGTTTCGGTGGATATGAACAACGGCTTTGCCAAACAGGGAGCCCTGTTTTCTGAAAGGGTGAAGGCACTTATCCCCAAAACCGCAGCCTTGGCAGCAGCCTGCGAGGAACATGGAGTGGTTTTAGTTGCGGTGAGCGACCATCACAATGAGCAGTCCATTGAGCTGAACGGCGGATATCCGCCGCACTGCTTGGAGGGAACCGATGAGCCCAGTCTGGTTAGCGAACTGCAGGCGTTTTTCCCTACTGTTATCGAGAAGAACTCCACAAATGCCTTTTATAAGATGAGCACCAAAGAACTGCTTAGTGATTATAAAAACTTTATCATCACCGGCTGCTGTACCGATATTTGTATCTTCCAGTTGGCCTGCGCGCTGAAAACCTATTTTAATGAGCAGAACGACTTGCGCGATATTATTGTACCGGTTTCACTCGTTGATACCTACGACAGCCCGCAGCATCCGGCGCAGATGATGAACACGGTGTTTTTGTGCAGCATGATGGATAATGGCATCCGGGTTGTATCCGACATCCTTTATTAAATTTAACATTTCAGCAGAAAGAAGAAGAGACAAATGAGCACAAATTGGGCACAGAATCGCAACCTTACCATGCTCACCGATTTTTATGAGCTGACAATGTCCAATGGCTACCTTGAAAACGGTATGCAGGATAAGATTGCGGTTTTTGATATGTTTTTCAGAACCATCCCCGATAAGGCCGGCTTTGCAATCTTCGCAGGCCTTGAGCAGGTGATTGATTATCTGAACAACCTCAAGTTTACCGACGAAGACATTGTATACCTGCGTAAAAAGAATCTTTTTAGCGAGAAGTTTTTAGACTATTTAAAGAATTTTCAATTTACCTGTGATGTCTGGTCAATGGAAGAGGGAACCCCCATCTTCCCCAACGAGCCGGTAGTAACGGTTCGCGGGCCGATAATTCAAGTGCAGCTGTTGGAAACCATGATTCTGCTCACCATCAACTTCCAGTCTCTTATTGCCACCAAGGCCAACCGCATTGTGCGTGCGGCACAGGGTAAGCAGGTGCTGGAGTTTGGTTCCCGCCGGGCTCAGAGCAGCGATGCAGCAATACTGGGCGCCAGGGCCGCTTATATCGGCGGCTGCCACGGAACGGCTTGCACCATCGCCGACCGGGAGTATCTGATTCCCGCTTCCGGCACAATGGCACACAGCTGGGTGCAGATGTTTGACAGCGAGTATGAGGCCTTTAAGCGCTATGCAGAGGTTTACCCCGATAGCTGTACCTTGCTGGTGGATACCTATAATGTTCTTAAATCTGGTATTCCAAACGCCATAAAAACCTTTAATGAGGTATTAAAGCCGATGGGCTACCGCCCCAAAGGGGTTCGGATAGACAGCGGCGATATCGCCTATCTTTCCAAGAAAGCTCGCAGAATGCTGGATGAGGCAGGGTATCATGATGTTGCCATCATAGCCTCCAATTCTCTCGATGAATACCTGATTCGTGATCTGTTCCTGCAGGGCGCGTGTATCGACGGTTTTGGGGTAGGTGAAAACCTGATTACCTCTAAGAGCGACCCGGTATTCGGTGGTGTTTATAAGCTGGTTGCGGTTCAAAAAGATGATGGAACCTACCAGCCCAAAATCAAAATCAGCGAAAGTATCGAGAAGGTAACCACTCCGCATTTTAAAGAGCTGTACCGTCTGTATTCCAACGAAAGCGGTATGGCGGTTGCCGATTACCTCGCAATTCGCGGTGAAGAGCTTCGTGTGGAAAACGGCTTAACGATTTTTGACCCCGTTGAGGTGTGGAAAAAGAAGTACCTCACCAATATTACTGCAAAGCCTATGCTTAAGCAGATCTTTAAGAATGGAGCGTTGGTTTATAAAACCCCATCGCTCGCCGATATTCGTACCTACTGCCTAGAGCAGGTTGATCTTTTATGGGATGAGGTTAAGCGTTTTGAATACCCCCATCGCTACTATGTAGATCTTTCCTTCCGCCTCTGGGATGTTAAAAACACCCTGCTTTCAAGCTACATGGCAAAATATTAATGCAGCACTGCCGCTTAGAGCCTAAAGCCTAAGCGGCAGTGCTTTGTTTCAAGATCGGTTCGCACAAGAAGAAAGCATAGCGTTGCAGCTGCACATCCATTAGATGCTGGGCTATCCCAATAAGAAGCAGGAATACAACAAAGGCAGGCTTAACGGAACAGTCGCGCAGCCGATGCTCGTGAATTAGATGAGATTATTGTTTTGGTGCGGATTTTTATATATTTATCAACCGGATATATGTATAACGGATACTTTGCATAGAGTATCCGCTTTTTTATGGATATTTGTTTGGCCCCGCATTGCAATTTGATTTTACCTAGATTTATTAAAATCCACAAAAATACATAATTATAAGCAGATGGCTCCATATTTGATTTGACATTGATGACTGATGGCTGTATACTTAAAAACAACATAAAACAACATTAAATTAAGCATAATGCCACACTCTTGATATTAAATAGCACTCATGTGTTAGGAAAACGAATCGAAAATTGTACAATATTAATAAATAGACGTTGATGATATCATCTAAAACGGAAAAAATACAGACAAACAAACAAATACCATTGATATGCCGCAAATTTAGTGATATTATATAAACGACCAAACAAGATGCCACATCAATGTGGCATGAACAAGCAGAAAGCAACCCAAAATTTTAAGGAGGATCTCAAATGAAGAAAGTTTTGGCATTTATTTCAGCAGTTGTTATGGCATCAGCATTGTTCGCCAGCTGCAGCTCCGCTCCCGCAGCAAGCTCGTCAGCAGCTCCCGCAAGCTCTGCACCTGCCAGCTCGGAAGCAGTTAGCTCCGCAGCAGCAAGCTCTGCAGCGGCAACCGGCGATGTAGACCTCAGCAAACTCGCGGGCAAAAAAGTAGCTGTAGTTCGCAACCTGGCTGCAGGCGACCATACTCAGCAGTTCCTTGACGGCTGCGTATCTGAAGGTAAAAGCTTTGGTTTTACAGTAGATACATACGTAACTGACGGCGACGACGCTAAGACTCAGGAAGTTGTTGCACAGTGCATTTCTAAAGGCTACAACGGCATCATCCTTTCTCATGGCCAGCTCTCCTACACTTACGACATGCTCAAGCCCGCCAGAGATGCAGGTATTGAGGTTGTAACCTTCGACAGTATGCCCATGAAGGGCGGCGACGCTAAAGGCGAGCTGCTTCAGGGCGTGACTTCCACCGCACAGGACGATCAGGCACTTGCTCAGCTTTCTCTTGATTCCATGCTCTCTGAGTATCAGGCAAAGGGCGGCAAGCTCCCGATGAAAGTTCTCAAAACCTTCATGGGCCCTGGCATCCCTCCGCTTGACAGACGTAACGTCGTTTACACCAAGTACGAGCAGGAAGGCAAGATTAAGACCCTTGAAGTAATCGCTCCCTCCGATCCTGCAAACGCTCGCGGCGATATGACCAATAAAACCGCTGCTATCCTCCCCAAATATCCTGCAGGTTCTGTTGATGCTATCTGGGGCTGCTATGACGAGCTTGCTAAGGGCGTTCTTCAGGCTCTTAACGATGCTGGCCGTACCGATATCCCGATGTACACCATCGACGTTTCCAACGATGACATCAACCTCATGCGCACAAACAACAAGGTTTGGAGATCTACTGCAGCAGTTGACCCCAAGCTTATCGGTATCGTTGATATGAGACTTCTTGCTTCTAAGTTTGCCGGCGTTGAGACCCCTGATTACTATAACCTCTCTGCTAGCAGCATCAAGACCGACGAACTGAAGCCCGACACCTCCATGACCACCTTAAACCAGGTTGTTAAGGGCTGGGGCGACGCTTCTACCGATGCTTCCTTTAACCTTCCTTGGATGGACACGCTGCGTAAACAAAACAGCAAGTAATTGGAGAAGTATTAGGAAATGAAAGAATTAAAACTTGAAATGCGGGGCATATCACTTGAATTCCCGGGTGTCAAAGCATTAAGCAATGTAGATTTTGATTTGACCAGCGGAACAATTCATGCTCTGATTGGTGCAAACGGCGCAGGCAAATCAACCCTTATGAAGGTTTTGGCAGGTGCCAATGCCCATTACACAGGTCAAGTTTTCGTTGATGGGGAACCGGTGGAAATCCGGTCCCCCAAAAACGCAAAAGATCTAGGCATTGAGATTGTATACCAAGAGGTTGACGTTGCACTGATTCCTTACCTTTCGGTTGCAGAGAACGTTATGTTCGATGTAATTGTGAACAACATGGGGAAGAATCACATTGTTAACTGGTCTAAGATCAAAAAGACTGCGAAGGAAACCCTTGAAAAGCTAAACGTTGAGCTGGATGTGAACCAGCCTGTTTCAGAGCTTACTCTTGCGCAAAAGCAGATGGTACTGATCGCCCGATGTGTGGTAGAAAAATGCCGCCTGCTGATACTTGATGAGCCTACCGCGCCGCTTTCCAATTCCGAGACAGAGGAATTATTCCGTATTGTTCGTGAACTTGCCAAAGAAGGCGTTGCAATTGTATTTATTTCACACAGATTGAATGAGCTGTTTGAAATCTGCAATACCATTACTGTAATGAGAGACGGCAAGGTTGTTAAAAACATGCCGATTACTCCCGAGCTGCAGACCAAGGATATTGTAGAGCTTATGCTTGGGCGTAAATTTGACGATAACTATATCAAAAAATCCGTTAAAATCGGCGAACCGTTACTAGAGGTAGAGGATCTTTCAGAAGCCGAGGGCAGAGTTAAGAACATAAATATGACGGTTAAACGCGGCGAGATTGTCGCTGTAGCCGGCCTTGTTGGCGCAGGTAAAACGGAACTGTGTAAAACCCTGTTTGCTGCATTTAAGCAATCCAGCGGTACTGTAAAATTGAACGGGAAAACTATCAAATATAAAAATCCGAACGAAGCAGTTAAGCGAGGCTTTGCGCTTGTACCCGAGGAACGCCGCAAGGAGGGAGTGCTGATTACAGACCCTGTTTATGCAAATATAAGCGTTGCCGCCATGAAGAAGTATACCGGCTTTTTGTCTGTAGTAAACAAGATTAAGGAAAGAAAAGATGCCTGCACCATGATTTCAGATCTTGGGATTAAAACCCCTTCCGAATATCAGGAGGTAGCGTTGCTTTCCGGTGGTAACCAGCAGAAGGTCGTACTCGGAAAATGGCTCAATTCCGAATCGGAGATTTATATTTTTGACGAACCCACCAAGGGAATAGATGTCGGTGCAAAGCGTGACATGTACGAGCTCATTGAAAGGCTTGCAGCCCAGGGTAAAGGTGTAATATACGCATCCTGTGAGTTTCAGGAAATTCTGACCATTGCAGACAGAGTGTATGTGTTATACGACGGACAAATTGTTAAAGATTTAAATGTCGCCGACACAGATGAAAAAGAATTACTTTACTTGTCAACAGGAGGACACTAAAAATGAATGAAAAAAGCCTGTCTGCAAAGAATAGTGCAGTGGGTAAGACCGTAATGAGCTTTATAACAAAATGGGGAACGCTTCTTACCATCTTGTTATTGTTCATCATCTTTACCTTTGCAAACTGGAACGCCCAAACAAACTCCAGTATATTCCTCACGCCAGATAACATGATCACCATTCTAAGAAGTATCTCAATCACAACCATTATCGCAATCGGCTTAACCTTCTCTATTGCGGTAAACGGTATGGATCTTTCCATCGGTGCCAACGCAAACTTTGCAGACTTTTTAATAATGACAATGTTTGTTTGGTACAACATCAACATGGGGCTTTCTATTGTCCTCACACTGATTATCTGTCTATCCGTTGCACTGATAAACTGCTTGCTGATTGTAAAGCTAAAGATACCAGACATGGTTGCAACCCTTTCGGTAATGTTTATGTTCCAGGGTGTTGCGATGACCTACTCCAACGGTGGCGCTATTACAGAGCGCATGGTAAGAGCAAATGGTCAGGCTTCTGCCGGCCTTGTTCCTGCAGCGTTCCGTGCAATCGGCAAAGAGCCGTGGCTGATTATCATCATGCTGGTAGTAGTAGCTTTCGCTTTCTTCTTCTTAAACTACACCAAGCACGGCAGATATATGTATGCAGTAGGCGGTAACCCAGAGGCAGCCAGACTTTCCGGTATTCCGGTAAATAAGTACAAGATTCTGGCTTATTTCCTCTCTGCTGTATTCGCTGCACTTGGCGGTATTTTCATCGCAGCCCGTGTTGGTACGGCTCAGGTAAACGCCGGGGCATCCTACCTTATGCCGTCGGTTGCTGCAGCCTACATCGGTTTCTCTGTTGCGGGTGCCGGTAAGCCTAACGCAATTGGTACACTGGCTGGCGCAGTACTGGTTGGTTTACTTGAAAACGGCTTAATCATGATGTCTGTACCCTATTTTGCTATGGATATTGTAAAGGGCGGCGTACTTGCAATCGCTCTTGCGCTGACCTACTCGCAGCAAAAAAAGAATTAATCCCAAACGAGATAGGGAGGAGTTTAACCTCCTCCCCTTTTCTTGTATGGCAAACTGCATAAATCACTACTATGAGAAAGGATTGACTGTTTATGTCGCGTTTTGATAAATACTTTTTGTTAAAAACCGATGATGTTGCAGAGTATGTTCAGGAAAAGCTTTCGTTTTTCCCGGCAGATGCCAAGTTTGAGTGTAAGGAAATCGGTGACGGTAACCTCAATTATGTATTCAGGCTGGTAGATGCCAACACCGGAAAATCTATCATTGTAAAACAGGCCGGTGAGGCGACCAGAATATCTGCCGAGATGAAGCTCTCTACCGATAGAGGCCGAATTGAAGCGAAGATTCTTGGCATACAGGCCTCCTATGCACCGGGGCTGGTTCCTGAGGTGTATCTGTACGACAAGGTGATGTGCGCAATGATCATGGAGGATATGATCGGGCACACCATCATGCGTGCAGCACTCATGAGGCACGAGAAGTTCCCGCGCTTTGCGGAGGATATCTCTACCTTCCTGGTAAACACCCTGCTGCTCTCTACCGATATTGTAATGAATCACAAGGAGAAGAAGGCAAACGTACAAAGCTTCATTAACCCTGACCTGTGCGAGATTTCTGAAGACCTTGTTTACAGTGAGCCCTTCATCGATTACAACAAGCGAAACAACGTATTCCCTGCGAATGCAGAGTTTGTGAAGAAAGAGCTGTATGAGGATAAGGCGCTGCACCTTGAGGCTGCAAAGCTCAAATTTGAATTCATGAACAACGCGCAGGCACTTATCCATGGCGACCTGCACACCGGTTCAATCTTTATTAACAAGGATCACACCTTTATCTTCGACCCTGAGTTCGCGTTCTATGGCCCCATGGGTTACGATATTGGTAACGTGATTGCAAATATGTTCTTCGCATGGTGCAATGCAGATGCTACCATCGAAGACCCTGCCCAGCGTGCCGATTACTGCGGCTGGATTGTTGATACAATTGAGGAGATTGTAGATAAATTCATTGTTAAATTCAAGGCTGCCTATGCGGCAAACGTGAAGGATATCCTGGCAAAAACTGAAGGCTTTGTGGATTGGTACCTTGGTACCGTTCTTGCGGATACTGCAGGTGTTGCGGGCCTAGAAGCCATTCGCCGTACCGTGGGAATGGCCAACGTGAAGGACATTACCACTATTCCCGACACCGAAAAGCGTGCAAGAGCCGAAAGAATCGTTATTACACTGGCAAAAGAGTTCATCAAGAACAGAGACAGCTTCAAGTCTGGCAAGGATTACAGAAAGGCCATTGAAGCCGTTGCTACGAAGTTCTAATAACGGCAATAGAGATTAAACCTAGCATGTATCTTTAGGAAAGGATCATTACAATGAGTGAAAAAAAATCAATCCTGGATTACGAAACAGTTGCCTTGGATGATGCAAAGAGTGCACTGGTTATCATTGACCAGACACAGCTGCCGTACAAGACCGAGATACTGTCCCTCACCACCCAGAAGGAGATCTGGACAGCTATCTATCTGCTGCAGGTGAGAGGCGCACCCGCCATCGGCGTTGCGGCAGCAATTGGTATCTACCTTGCGGCGAAGGAAATCAAGGCGGATACCTACGAGGATTTCTATGCCCAGTTTAAAAAGGCGAAGGAGTATCTCGCATCCGCCCGTCCCACTGCGGTAAACCTTTTCTGGGCACTCAACCGCATGGATGATGTGGCAAAGGCCAACTCTGATAAAACAGTAGCGGAGGTTAAGGAGATCCTTCATAAGGAAGCCGTTGCTATTAAAGAAGAGGATATCTGGGTTTGCAAGCAGATTGGTGAATACGCCTTAACACTTGTAAAGCCCGGTGACGGCCTGCTTACCCACTGCAATGCCGGTCAGCTTGCTACCGCCAAGTATGGCACCGCTACCGCTGCAATGTACTTGGGGCAGGAGAGAGGCTATAACTTTAAGGTGTTTGCCGATGAAACAAGGCCTCTGCTTCAGGGCGCAAGACTTACCGCCTATGAGCTGCATGAGTCTGGCATTGATGTAACGCTGATCTGTGATAATATGTCTGCCACTGTAATGAAGAACGGTTGGGTGAACGCCGTATTCGTAGGCTGCGACCGTGTTGCCGCAAACGGCGATACCGCAAACAAAATCGGCACCTCAGTGGTTGCCACAGTTGCGAAACGTTATAATGTGCCGGTATACATCTGCGCTCCTACCTCTACCATTGACCTTAACACCAAAACCGGAGCCGATATTCATATCGAGCTGAGGCCCGCAGAAGAGGTTACTGAGATGTGGTATTCTAACCGCATGGCTCCCGCAGGCGTAAAGGTGTTTAACCCGTGCTTTGATGTAACGGATAACGACCTTATCGCCGGCATTATTACCGAGTATGGTATTGCAAGAGCACCTTATTCTGAATCGCTGAAAGAAATCTTCGCAAAAAAAGAGGCTGCAAAGGCAGCCAGATAATACCAATCACTCACTAAAGCCTTACTAAATAATTCTCGTAAAAAGCCGTCAATCGAAGCTTCCTGCTTGATTATTCAATACGAAATATATATTTCGTATGGCTTTTTATAATTGTGATAAGTATCAGGAGATTACATAAGGCGAAGAAGTTTTACAATTCAATAACCTCTTCGCCTTATCATTCAATTTATAGCTGTGCTTTGTTGATACATTCATAATATGCAACGTTGTTCTCATTCAAAAAATCAATCCAGCTCTGCTCCAGATGCTTATCGGTGATGAGCCCGTCAATATCAGAGAAGTTACATATGTTCAAGAATGAGGTTTTATCAAACTTAGAATAGTCAGCCACTACATAAACCTTGTTGCTGCGAACCAGCAGCTTCCGCCTGATTTCAGACATTGATTCGTTGGAATCGGTGATACCGTATTCTTTTGAAAGTGAACGGCAGGACATAAAGGTTTTATCAACGAAGTAGTTATCCAGCGACTGAAGCGCGCCGCGCCCGATAAATGACATGTTGTTTGGGGCAAAGAGGCCGCCGATTGTAATCAGGTGTATGTTCTGAAAATCAGCCAGAAAGTTTACCACCTTCAGCGAATTGGTAAGTACGGTAATGCGCATCTCGCAAACGGCCTTCGCAATAAACATTGCGGTGGTTGAGGCATCCAGAAAGATCGAATCACCGTTGTGAACAATCTCTGCACACTTTCGGCCAATCAGCTGTTTACTTTCGGTATAAGCCGCTTCACGAACAGAAAGGTCAACCTCGTTCTGAACACCGTCCTGAATAAAAGCACCTCCGTAGGTACGGGTTAGGAAGCCTTCATCTTCAAACGCTTTCAAGTCTCTTCTGATGGTTTCTTCGGTAACGGAAAACATCTCCGCAAGCTCCGAAACGATAACGCTTTTTTTCTCCAGAATAATTTCCTTGATTTTTGCTTTTCTTGTTATTGCCAGCATAATGAACCCCCGATTTAATAAAGTATGTTGCTGTTAGTTTGTGTTTGCAAACACAGAAAATCGCACTTTTTATTTATTATTACATGTTTTTAACGGGAAGTAAATAATCAGTGCAGATTTTTTTGAGCAAAAATCACATAAAAACTACAAAACACAATAAAAGCAGAAAAAAGCACACCAAAGTATAGGCTAAATTCACAAAAATACGGCCATCAAAATCAAACACCAATCACAAATTTCAGAGAAAGTGAGGAGAGGAAGATTTCGATATGATTACTATTCAAAACGTAAAATATATGTCGGACTTCGAAGCAAAAAAAGCCATCATCGATATAGGCAAGCGAATGTACATAAAGGGCTTTGTAGCAGCGAATGATGGAAACATCAGCTGCAAGGTAGGGCCAAACACCATCTGGGCCACCCCCACCGGTGTATCCAAAGGCTTTATGACCCCCGATATGCTTGTAAAGATTGATTTGACAAATGGTAAGGTTATTATGGGCAACCGCAAGCCGTCCTCGGAACTGAAGATGCACCTGCGGGTGTATGAAGAGAACCCTGAGGTGATGGCGGTAACACATGCGCACCCCATGGTGGCCACTTCATTTGCGATAGCCGGTATCAGCCTTGACAGGGCGGTTTTGCCCGAGGCGGTTGTTCAGCTTGGTTCGGTGCCCATCGCACATTATGCCACCCCCGGCACACAGGAGGTACCCGATTCCATTGCTCCCTACTGTAAAACACACAATGGCGTGCTGCTTGCCAACCATGGCGCATTAAGCTGGGGCAAGGATGTTTTTGAGGCGTTTTACCGTCTGGAGTCCATCGAGTATTATGCAACCATCTTAATGTATATCGGAAGAATCATCGGCCAGGCCAACGAGCTTTCCTGCAATCAGGTTGATGATCTCATCAATATTCGTCAGAAGCTCGGCATCTCCAGCGGCGGCATTCCTCCGTGCACCTTAAATGCCACCAACACGCAAGACGTGGTTTCCTCCGTGCCAAGCCCCAAACCCGAGGTTCAGCTGGCGGGGGTAACGCCGCTGGTTCGTCCCGGCAAGGCATCAGAAGGCCAGGATATTGGCTGCGGATGTACGGGCAGGGTTATTCAACCCCCCACTGCGGCAGCGGATACGGGCAAAACCAAAGAGGAGATTATCTGCGAGGTAGTTAAAAGGGTAACCGAGCAGATTTCCTCGGGTAACAAATAAGAAAGATTGTTCCTGCGGCATAGCCGCATCGCAATTTTCCATGGTGTATGTGCCTTTCCGGCGCGTACGCCGGAAAGGAATGATTAAATGGAATTTGCAGTAAATGAAATAAGCATGATTGTCGAGCAGGTTCTCAAGAATCTTGATCTCAGCAAGGTTTCTGCAGGGAATGCACCCGCTTCCCCAAAAGGAGATTACGGTGTTTTTGAGAATGTAGAGGACGCTATCGAAGCTGCTTATCAGGCTCAGAAGATCTATCTTGACAAATTTCAGGTGAAGGACAGACAAAGAATCATTGCGGCAATCCGTAAGGTTTGCAGAGAGAATGCCGAAACCCTTGCCAGAATGGTTAGGGAAGAAAGCAAGATGGGCCGTTACGAGGATAAGATTCAAAAGCATCTGGCGGTTATCGATAATACCCCAGGCCCTGAATGCTTAACCACCGATGCCATTTCCGGCGACAGTGGCCTAATGCTGGAGGAATACGCTCCGTTTGGTCTTATCGGTGCAATCACTCCGGTAACAAACCCCACCGAAACCATTATTAACAACACCATTAGTATGATTTCGGGAGGCAACTCGGTCGTATTCAATGTACACCCCAGCGCAAAGAATGTCTGCGCTTACTGTTTAAGGCTTATCAACAAAACCATTATCGATAACGGGGGGCCCGCAAACCTGATTACAATGGCCAAGGAGCCCACCATGGATACGGTAAAGGCAATTTCCTCCAGCCCCAAGGTAAGGCTGATGGTGGGTACGGGCGGTATGCCGATGGTAAACGCACTGCTTCGTTCCGGTAAAAAGGTAATCGGTGCTGGTGCTGGTAATCCTCCGGTTATCGTAGATAATACCGCAGATATTAAAAAGGCTGCAAAGGATATCTACTATGGTGCCTCCTTTGATAACAACCTCCTCTGCCTAGCGGAAAAGGAAGTATTCGTTCTGGATGAGGTGGCAAACCAGTTCATCTACAACATGGTGGAAGAGGGCGCCTACCTGCTAAACGGCGTACAGCTTGAGAAGATTTTAAACCTTGTTTTTAAATTCGACGGTAAGTACGACGTAAATAAGAAGTGGGTAGGGCAGGATGCCGGAAAGATGCTTGATGCAATCGGTGTGGAGGGTAAATCTGATACCCGGCTGCTTATCTGCGAGGTTCCCCACGACCACCCGTTTGTAATGGTGGAACAGCTGATGCCGGTACTTCCTATCGTACGCTGCAGAAACCTTGACGAGGCCATTGAGTATGCGTACATTGCCGAGTCTGGCAATCGCCACACCGCGTCAATGTTCTCAAAGAATGTTGACAACATGACACGCTTTGCAAGAAAGATTGAGACCACCATCTTTGTAAAGAACGGGCCTACACTCAACGGTGTAGGAATCGGCGGCGAGGGCTATGCAACCATGACCATTGCAGGGCCTACCGGCGAGGGCCTTACCTGTGCAAAGAGCTTTACACGGCGCAGAAGGTGCATGCTATCCGACGGCGGCCTGCGCGTTATCTAATCCCTTTAAGTCGAACCCGCACAAACCCTCGGCTTAGGAAGAAAGGTTATTGTTATGGCGATTGGATTTTTAGAATGTGCCGGATACGGAGCTATTCTGTATGCCATGGATAAAGCGTGCAAAACAGCAGATATCAGGATTTTGGGTATTGATACCATCAACCCAAAGGATACCAGCGCGTTCATACCGCTAACAACACAGGTGAAGTTCGAGGGGACGGTTTCCGACGTTAAGGCGGCTTTGGATGCAGCAAAGCAAGCAGCGCTCCGCTTCAACGATGAAAGTGAGATTATTACCGCAATCATCGAAAACCCATACAACGGGGTAGAGAAGCTTTCAGAAATATCAAAAATTAAATTTAATAATAAAAATTAATAATTTGGAGGTAAATACAAATGTCAGCTATCGGAATGATTGAAACCAGAGGATTAACAGCAGCTATTGAGGCCGCGGATGCTATGCTGAAGGCCGCAGACGTAGAGCTCGTAGGCACCGAGAAGATCGGTTCAGGCCTTGTAACGGTTATCGTTAAGGGTGAGGTTGGCGCAGTAAAGGCAGCTACAGAGTCCGGGCAGGAGGCAGCTTCAAGGCTTGGCGAGCTCGTAGCAGTTCACGTAATCCCCAGACCCCACACCGACGTTGCCAAGATTCTTCCCGCTATTAAGTAATTCAACAGAGAAATTTGTGTAAGAGGTCGTGAAAAACTTGAAACAGAACGCAATCGGAGTTGTTGAGGTTAATTATTACACAAATTCCGTTGTTGTACTGGATGAAATGCTGAAGGCCTCTGATGTGGCGCTTGTCAGCTTCCACACAAAGCTCGGCGGAAGAATGGTACACAGCATTGTAGCAGGCGAAACCTCTGCCGTTAACGCGGCAATAGAGGCCGCCAACAAGGCAAGAAGCATCGTGGGTGAAAAGAATGTGAAGGTTGCCGTAACCATCAGCAACCCGCATCCCGAAGTACTGAAGCTGTTGAATTTAATTAAGCAGGGGGCATAGGCGCCATACGATGCGGTAAGCTAATAATACTTATTCAGTAATAAGTACTAAAGGAGCTCCAATGAAAAGCTGGGGTTCACAGATGTCGAATAGGCTTAAAAGACTTTGGAATTTAATTCGTAACAAGTCTGTCTGTGAGAATGAAAAGAGTTTGAAAGATAAATCTTTCAAACTAGGGTTTTGTGCTTTTCGGTCAATGACCGAAATTTCGGCTGAAGCCGAAACCACACAATCCCCGGAAAGGAATGGTGTAATTATGGCAGCAGTTAATAACGAAGCTAAAGAGGCAGAGAGCAAGGCCGTTAAAACCGGAATGCAGGCACTCGGCATGATCGAAACCAGAGGCTTAACCGCTTCTATCGAAGCAGCGGATGCTATGCTCAAGGCCGCAAACGTAGAGCTTGTAGGTACCGAAAAGATCGGTTCAGGCCTCGTAACCGTAATGGTTCAGGGCGACGTAGGCGCTGTAAAGGCAGCTACCGAGGCTGGCCAGGAGGCCGCGTCCAGGCTGGGTGAGCTTGTTGCGGTTCATGTAATTCCCAGACCGCACGCAAGCATTGCAGCGATTCTTCCTTTTATAAAGTAATTCTTTTGAGGTAACGGCGTTAAAATTGCCGCCGGAGTTCACTGCTCCCGTGGCAATGCCGTATCACAATTCTCATGGCGTTTAAACCTTCGGTTGTGGCGCCGGAAAGGCATGGTCATACGTATGAACTGTGATAAGGCAACGGTGGAACAGGTTACGAAGCTGGTACTGGAAAGCCTGCAACAGTATAGTTCCATTAAAACAGAGGTGCCTGTCGGGGTTTCTGCACGACATATTCATCTTAATAAGAATGATTTGGTGCGCCTGTTTGGCGAGGGGTATGTGCTGCATCAGCTTAAGCCCCTCAGCCAGCCCGGGCAGTATGCCGCCGAAGAGACCGTTGATATTACAGGCCCGAAGGGGAAGATTCCCAAGGTGAGAATCCTGGGGCCGGAGCGCAGTGCCACACAGGTGGAGATTACAGCCACCGATATGCGAAAGCTTGGCATTAACGCTCCGGTCAGAACCTCAGGCGACCTGAAGGGTACTCCCGGTATCACCATTACCGGTCCCAAAGGTGAAATCACCATAGACGAGGGTGTAATCATCTCCGACCGGCATATACACATGACACCCGCTGATGCGGTGGCTTATGGGGTTGCGGATGGTCAAAAGGTGAAGCTTTTGGCAGAGGGAGAGAAGGGCGGAATACTGCACAATGTAATCATTCGTGTTAGCGACAAATACGCGCTCGACTGCCATATCGACACCGACGATGCCAGCGCCTTCTTGATTCGTCAGGGGCAGGTCCTGCATATTATTAAATAACATTGAAGCTGAAAGGGTATTCGGTATGATTCTAGGAACAGTTAAGGGCACGATTGTATCAACAAGAAAGTGCAGCAACCTTGTGGGCTTTAAGCTGCTGCTGATTGCACCTTATTATGGGGATAAATCGAATATATTTGTGGCGGCGGATACCATTGGCGCAGGGATTGGCGAGCTGGTGCTGATTACTACCGATAATACCACACAGTATGCACTTGACAAATCAGCTCCGATTGATGCTTTTGTGGTGGGTATTGTAGACGCACCTCCTCAGGAAATAAAGTAATATTTGTTCTATTGTTTCAACTCAAAATGGGGACTGACATTTATAGGGTGAAGCATACCCATTAAGTAGTACAGTCCCTTTTATAAGCAAAGGTACTTATTATTCAGATTGTCAGATTTAAGATCATCTTTCAAGGCTGGTTAAAGAAAGGGCAAGGTACCTTTTATGAAAGATAAGGCACTAAAAGTTTTGGCAGTGGCTGATCCTGCTGTTTTGGTTTATATCGATGATAAACTAGGGGTTATGCGCAATTTTGGGCGCAGGGTAGAGTTTGATGTGTTCCCATGGGAACAGTACTATACCACGATGATGGAAGTTTTTAAGGGAAAGGCCTATTATGACGCAGTAATGGTTGCCGGCCACCTATGGAAGCGTGATTTTGTTGATAAGGGTTATCTGGCCCCCATTGAATTTGAAGATGAAGATATTTTGCCTGCTATTGCGCAGGAAATGAAATATAACGGCAAAGCCTATCTCTCACCGTCGTTCTGTGACGGTCACATGATTGTTTACCGTAAGGACATGACCGATAAACGCTTCGGCGATATCATTACTCCACAGGAATATGCGGTATTCTGCACGTCCTTCGAGGTTCCCTCCATTGCCATGAAGGCACATCCGTCGGAGATATTTACCGATGCCCTGCCCTTCTTGCGCATGAATGGGCAGGATGTATATGATAGAGCAACCCACAAGGCTGTATGCGATTGCGAGCAGGTGATTAGAGGGCTCGAGGTTTATTGCAGCCTGAAGAAGTATGCGCTTGAAGGCACCGAAAGTTTTGGAAACGAGCAGATTGCTCAGGTGCTCAGAAATAGAAGGGCAGCCGCCGCGGTAACGTGGAGCGGCCAACTTGGCACTCTGCTGAATAAGGATTGTATAAAGCCCGAGAACCTCGGCTTTGCAACCTTCAGCACTGCCTGGAATGTAACATGGTCCTTTGCCATCAACGCTCACTGTGAAAACATGCAAGAGGCTAATGAGCTTCTGCGCTACCTCCGTTCGCCGGAGGTTGACGCGGTAGCCGGTGCTTACAGCGGCGCGCCGGTGCGCGAGCGCAGCTACCTTACGGGTAAGGATAAGTACCCGTGGTATTCCTGCCAGCTGAATATGATCAAGAATTCCAAGCCACTGCCGGATCAGCAGGGAGCAGGCGATAAAAACGCGGTATTCTATGAAGAGATTGCCGCTGCGTTTTCGGGTAAAAAAACGCCCAAAGTGGCGATGAGTGATGCGCAGAAAAGAATCAACGAGCAAGGAGGGTTTACGGCGTGAAAGTAGTTGTTATCGGCGGTGTTGCCGCGGGTATGTCGGCAGCCTCTAAGATTGCAAGAACCGATAAATCCGCCGAGGTTGTTGTGTACGAGAAGGGCGGCTTTCTCTCCTACGGAGCTTGCGGGCTTCCCTATTATGTGGGTAATTTTAACGATGATTACAGAAGAATGATTGCCCGCACGCAGGAACAGTTTACCAAGGCCGGTATCAAAACACACCTGCACCATGAGGTTGTTAAGGTTGACACCGAAAAAAAACAGATACTTGTTAAGGATATTAAGAATGGCAGCTTTTTTACCGAAAGCTATGATAAGCTCATGATCTCCACCGGTGCTTCATCGATAGTACCGCCTTTTCCGGGCGCGGAACTTATGGGAGTACATGTACTTAAAACACTGGAAGACGGTATCTTTTTAAAGGAATTTGCTGCAATGCCGGAGGTTAACAATGTTACCATCGTAGGCGGCGGATATATCGGCGTTGAATGCGCAGAGGCCTTTTTAAATATCGGTAAGCATGTACGTATGATAGAGGCAGCAAGCCGGATACTTACACCCTTTGATACTGAGTTTTCTGATATCGCGGCGAAAGAACTTGAAAACCATGGGGTAAAGCTGCATATCGGTGAAAAAGTAAAAGGCTTTAAAGGCTCCGGCAAGGTAAGTCAGGTTGAAACCGATAAAGGAACCTATGATACCGATCTTGTTATTATCGCAGTGGGCGTACGCCCCAACACCGCATTTTTAAAGGATACCGGAATCAGAACCGCGAAAAACGGCGCAATAATCGTCGATCGAGAGATGAAAACCTCGGTGGAGGATATCTACGCTGCCGGTGACTGCGCATTGGTTTACAACAGGGTGATGGAGGAGGATTCCTTCTTGGCACTTGGAACGGTAGCTAACAAGTGCGGCAGAATCGCGGGCGGCAATATCGCGGGCGGGCACCAGAAGTTTGTGGGCGCCCTTGGCTCTGCTGCCATCAAGGTATGTGATATCGAGATGGGGCGCACGGGCATGGGCGAAGCAGATGCCAAGCGTCTTGGTGTAAAATACAAAACCGTAATAGCCCAGGCGAATGATCATCCGGCCTATTACCCCAATCCCACGCCGGTTACTATTAAGCTGATTTACGAAGAGGGTACCAGAAGGTTGCTGGGTGCACAGGCTTGCGGCAAAAAAGGTGCAGTCATGCGTATAGATGTTTTCGCCGTAGCCATTCATGCCGGAATGTCAACCGACGAACTGGGCATGGTAGACCTAGTTTACGCCCCGCCTTTCGCAGGGGTATGGGACGCGGTTCACATTGCCTCAAACCTCGCGAAATAATGCCTATATTTACAGATATCAATATAAAATACCATCATAAAATCTGTAAGAAAGGAATACCAAATAGATGAATAAGCTTATGTCCCTCACACAGGCTGTGGAGCTGATAAAAGACGGAACAACTGTCGGGATAGGCGGCAATGTGCTGCATCGAGCGCCTATGGCTATCATCCGTGAAATGGCGCGTCAGGGCAAAAAGAATCTGCGTATTGTAAAAACCGCGGGTGCGATGGATGTTGACCTCTTATGCCTGGCAGAATGCGCCTACAGCGTGGATGCCGGTTTTATCAGCTATGAAACGGAATATTCCCTTGCCGGGCACTACCGCAAGGCTGTTCAAAGCGGAACGGTAAAGGGAAATGAACATGCCTGTTATACCGTAATATCTGCGCTGCGCGCTGCTTCCGCGGGTATCCCGTTTATGCCGGTAAAAGGGCTGCAGGTAAGCGACCTTATTGCCGTGAACGATTATTTTACCAGAATACGCGATCCCTTTTCGGGTGAAGAGGTAACTGTAGTTAAGGCCATCCGCCCCGATATTGCAATTATCCATGTGCAGGAGGCCGATACAAACGGCAACGCAAGAATCACGGGGCCAAAGTATGATGACATCCTGCTTTCCCGTGCGGCAGATAAGGTAATCATTTCAGCCGAAACCATCGTACCGGTAACCAAGTTCTCCTTCTCGTCCGAGAAGGCAGATATCCCTCATTTCATGACGGCAGCCGTTGTGCTTGCCCCTAAGGGTGCGGCTCCTTGTTCCTGTACCGGAAGGTATGATATTGACCGCAGCGGCCTTGATACATTTAAGGCAATCAAGGATAAGGGCGGACTTGAAGCCTATCTTGAGCAGTACAAGCTTGCCGACAGGGGAAGATAAGGAGGGGCGAATATGGCATACATAAATAACACCAATCTTTCAAATCAGAATTATCGTGCCTCTGATATCTTGGTTTGTGCAATGGCAAGGCTAATAAATAACGAGGAAACGGTATTCCATGGGGTATCCTCCCATATGCCCATGCTGGCGGTAATGCTTGCAAAAGCGCTCCATGCACCGGATGCCGTACATCTGAATATCCCCGGAGGCGTTAACCCTAAGCCGGCCGCACTTCAGAAGTATACAAGTGCAGGATCAGAGCTTTTGGATCATGCTTCAGCATACTTTCCGCTTGCGGAGGTGTTTGACCTTTCCATGCGTGGAAAGCTGGATGTGGCGTTTTTAAGCGGCATACAGTTTGATGTAAACGGCAATGTCAACGCCTCGGTTATCGGCGACTATCACAGGCCGAAGGTACGTATGCCAGGCGGTGCCGGAAGTGCCGTATTAATACCCACCGCAAAACGTGCCATCATTTGGCGCACCAAGCACGACAAGAGAACGTTTGTGGATAAGGTGGACTTTGTTACAACCAGGGGCAATATCGACCGGATTATCACCCCACTGTGCATCTTTAAATTTGAGAACGGTAAACTGGTTTTGGATACCATCCATCCGATGTCGAGCCTCGAAGAGGTAATAGAGAACACCTCTTTTAAGGTGGAGTACAGCAAGGTTGAATATACCGCTCCTCCAACCCAGCAGGAGCTTACATTGTTAAGAAGATTAGATCCGAAGGATTACAGAAACATAGAGTTCTAAGGCTCATGCGATAAACTTGGGGCTGCTTGTTTAATCCCCAATTTCGCAGCCTGTAGAGAGGAAAAACAGCATATGGGCATTCATAGGGTCAACTCGGTTGCGGTTAGCTTTTTCGGAAAAGGCTCAATCAGCTTGTTACCGGAGGAACTGAAAAAGCGCAGCCTTAAAAGAGCACTGATTATTACAGACAATTTCTTGTATGAATCCGGCACTGCCGCGCGTGTGGGCGACGAACTGCTGAAGGCCGGGATTGAATACGCCATCTATTATAGGGTACAGCCCAACCCAACGGTGGATATCATCAATGAATGTATCTACGCCGCAAGTGAGCTTAAGGTGGATGTTTTGGTTGCGGTTGGCGGCGGTTCGGCAATTGATACAGCCAAGGCGGTAGGTATTGTATTAACAAACGGTGGTCAGGTGGAGCAGTACGAAGGGCTTAACAAATCGAAAAATCCTGCACTTCCGATTGTCGCTGTCAATACTACAGCCGGCACGGGCTCTGAGGTAACCTCGTTCTATGTGGTTACCAACCCTAAAATCCATTCCAAGATGGTAATGGTAGACCCGAACTGTATGGTGAGCATTGCCATCAACGATTCCGATTTTATGCTCTCGATGCCAAAAGGCCTTACTGCGGCTACCGGTATGGATGCGATGACACACGCTATTGAGGCAGTACTCTGCCGCCAGTCTACACCGCTTACCGATAAGGATGCTTTGTGGTGTATTAAGACGATTAAGGATTATCTCCCCACAGCGGTTGCAAACGGCAGCGATGTAAAGGCACGCGATATGATGGCCTATGCCGAATATACCGCAGGTATGGCATTCTCCAACGGCGGCCTCGGCATGGTTCATGCAATGGCTCACTCGCTGGGTGGGTTTTATAACCTTCCGCACGGAATCTGCAACTCAATACTGTTGCCCTTTGTAATGGAATATAACGGCCAATCGGCTGAGGTTCAGCAGAAGTTTATTTCCATAGCACTTGCTTTGGAGATTGACGGAGCTAAAAGCATGTCTGCCGCTGAGGCGATGAGAGCATGTGTTATGTATATTCGTAATCTATGCAAACAGGTGGGTATTCCAAGCGGATTTGCACAATATAAAGTAAAGAAAGAGGATTTTTCTGCCCTTGCAAAGCTGGCGTTAGCCGATACCTGTATGCCGGCAAACCCCATTCAACCCACGGCTGAGGATATTATTGCCGTTTACGAAAAAGCATACAACGGTATAGCGTAAAACTACTTATAGAATTACAGAATAAGGAGGATAACAATCATGAAAAAAATCATCAACAAGCCTGAAAACTACGTAAAAGAGATGCTCGAAGGTCTTTACATTGCCCACCCCGACTTGATAACCTATACCGCGGATGATCTGCATTGCCTTGTGACTGCTAACAAAAGAGAGGGCAAGGTGGGGTTGGCCACAGGCGGCGGTTCCGGTCATCTTCCGTTATTCCTCGGCTATGTGGGCAAGGGCATGCTGGATGGCTGCTCGGTTGGCGATGTTTTTCAGTCTCCTTCTGCGGAACAGATGCTTGCGGTAACCAAGGCAATCGATTCCGGTGCAGGTGTACTTTATATCTACGGAAACTATAACGGCGATATATTTAATTTCGATATGGCTGCCGAAATGGCCGATTTTGAAGAGAACATTCAAGTACTGAGTGTGGTAGCGGGCGATGATGTTGCTTCTGCGGGGCCTTCCGCTCCCGGCGAAAAGAGTACCCGTCGCGGTGTTGCGGGCATCTTTTTCGTGTTCAAATGCGCTGGTGCAGCTGCCGATAAGATGCTGCCCCTTGAAGAGGTAAAACGTATAGCCGAAAAAGCGGCAGCAAATGTTAGAACGATGGGCGTAGCACTTACCCCATGCACCGTTCCCCGCGTTGGCAAACCGGGCTTCAGCATCGGCGAGGATGAGATGGAGATAGGCATGGGCATACACGGTGAAGCCGGCATCCGGCATGGTAAGATTGAACCTGCCGACCAGATTACCGATGAAATGCTGGATAAGATTATTACCGACCTTCCGTATACCGCGGGCAACGAGGTGGATGTACTGGTTAATGGCCTCGGTGCAACCCCGCTTGACGAGCAGTATATCGTCACAAGGCGTATCAGTATGTATCTTGCTGAGAAAAACATCAAGGTTCACCGCTTCTATGTAGGCGAATATGCTACAGCGATTGAAATGGCCGGTATCTCCATATCGGTTTTAAAGCTGGATGCTGAACTGAAAGCGCTGATGGAAGCTCCTGCCTGCACACCGTTCTTCAGGCAGTAATACTGTCTCTCAATTAAACCTTTAGTGAGGATGAATTTGATGGATAAGGGTTATATCATAAAGTTGCTGGAAAATCTCAAAGATATAATGATGACTAATAAGGATTATCTCATACAGTTAGATAGTGTTGTTGGCGACGGCGACCTAGGGTTAACCATGAGCGATGGTTTTCTTGCAGCCTACAATGCCGTAAAGGATACGGATGATAACGATATCGGTAAGATTCTTTATGCCGCAGGTAAGGCGATGTCTACTGCCGTTCCTTCTACCATGGGCACATTGATGGCATCTGGATTTATGAACGCGGGAAAGGTTTTAAAGGGAACAACTGAGGTTACACTGACAGACATCGCCAATCTATTTGATGCCTACCTTGAAGGTGTTGCTGCAAGAGGAAAGGCCAAGCTGGGCGATAAAACCTTCTTAGACGGCCTTGCGCCCGCCGTAGCTTCCCTAAAGGCGTCGGCGAAGAATCAAGACACACTTGAACATGCGGCGTCGGATGCAGCATACGCCGCCGAAGAGGGCTTCATGCATACCAATCAGCTTCTTGCCGTGCATGGCAGGGCCGCCACAAGGGGAGAAGAGTCCAGAAAACTGCTGGATCCCGGCGCTGCAGTAGCAATGCTGATGATGAAGGCCTTTCATAAGAGCGTTCGCTAATGTTAACATCTCAAAACGAGCAATAATACGGGTTACATTGCAAAAACTCCTGCAAACCTAGGTTCGCAGTACAGACCGCTGACTTGGACTTTGTCAGCGGTCTGTACTCTAATAAAGAGTTGGTTTCTTTTGAACCGAAATCCAATGTAGAAATTACATGGTATAAAGATAATCCTAAATGGATTGATTATTATAACAAAACCCATGATGCAGATGACAGCGCAAATATTCCTATGCTTATTCCTGAATATTATAATGCACTTACAGGCGAAGAACACGAAATTAAAATTGGTGAAAGCAATACCTGTGGTTAATTACTATAATAATAGACTATTAAGATTATAGACATTGGAGGATTTGAGAGTGAGATACAGAATTTGTAAGATTTTAGCCTCTTTGGTTTTGGTGACGTGCATGATTTGTTCCCAATTTTTATATGGAGCAAAAGTAAAAGAAAATTGTTGAATGAATGAGGAAAACAGCCCATAGAATGATTTTAATCATTTCATGGGCTGCTATTTTATAAATCTGCTTTTCAATCATCTTAAGTGCACATTTTTCAAGGCGCAAAACCTGTGCTTGGCTGATTCCAAACTCCGATGCTACCTCCATCTGTGTTTTATCTGCAAAGAAGCGTAGCAAAAGGACATTAGTTTCGTGTGAGCTCAAACACAAAAAATGGATCAAAGAAAATATCAATACATGTATATGAATGTCCGAAACTGCCATTCAAAAATGAAGTTTTCACGGTTAAAAAGTAAGCAGTAAAAAATCCTTAGAACCATTACGATTCTAAGGATTTTCTCTTAAATGGAGCTGGCAAGGTGACTTGAACACCCGACCTGCTGATTACGAATCAGCTGCTCTACCGACTGAGCTATGCCAGCATGTATACAAGGGTGGGGCTAACGCCATCGGTTTTTATTATAGCACAATATCTTAAAAATTCATCCTACCTTATCAACAATCACAGACCTGCTGATTACGAACAGCTGCTCTACCATCTGAACCACAGAAGCATATATGAGAGGGTGGGTGTTACCACAGTTTTATTGTGTCATTAACTGCTTTTCGGTTGTAATTTGTGGTTTCTGAAGTATCCAGCCTTATCAACAGCCACAGACCTATTAATTACGAATCAAAGGCGTTTAGTCAGGGTAAAAATTAGGGTAAAATCTTAAAATACATCGAAAAAACCGCACCAGAATCACGTTTTATGCAATTTTCCAAAAACATTACGAATGCGCTGCTCTACCGACTGAGCCATACTAGCATTTATAATTGAACGTCTAAAACCCGTAAAAACTATTATATCAATTTTTAAGCTTTGGTCAAGATGTTTTTTTATTAAAATGCAATTCTGGATATCGATTATGTAAACCAAATCCATAATCTACAATATGTTACTTCCATAAAAAATTTGATATATTTTGAAAATAATCATTTTACTTTATAACGGTTTATGATAATATATTACTTGGATGTCTGTTGAACGACCTAATAAAAAGGCAAGGAATATATCAACCTCTTTTTGCTTTGAATGCAGATATTTTGCCCTTACGGGGAACACAAATAAAACAAGATGATATTGTTTTTACATATAAACCACGGGCAATGAATGCTCCTTGGCGGGCCGTTATTGAATTGGCTTTATTAAACGGTGATTATGCCGATAAGACGTGGATGTAAAGACGCATAAGGAGTGTAGGACATGCCCAAAGTGATGCGGGTGGGGAAGTATAAGCACAGACATAAGCCACGGACAAGGTTTCCAATTGTTATAGTGCTGTTTTTACTGATATCTTTGGGTTCGTTTACGGCGGCTGTACTGCAGGGCAAATCGGTAGTCGACAGCGGCCTTTCCGATTCCGAAGCTGTGCCGGCCGGTGCCGAAAACGTCATCTCGGATATTGAGTTAACTGATTCATCCGCCGCCTCGCAGGAGGCATCTTCTGCGCAAAGTTCATCTCAGCCTACGGTATTTGGCACCCCGCTGCCCGAGAGCGAAAGGGTTGACAACACATACTTCAGTGACGCGGTGTTCTTTGGCGATTCAGTTACCGACGGTATCTCTCTCTATAGTGTTATGTCAAATGCTAAGGTGATTGCCTATACCGGCATAAATCCTGCGACCGCACTCACGCGAGAGGTTATTAAATCCGGCGGTGACAAGAAAATCTCGATGATTGACGCCCTAAAAAACGCAAACCCTAGTAAGATTTATATTATGATGGGCATCAATGCCATTGGAATGGAGAAAGAAGCGTTTATCAGCAGTTATGAAAAGATGCTCGATGCCATTATTGCACAGCATCCTAACGCTATCATTTACATACAGCCAATCACACCGGTTACTTCGGCGTATGAACAGAGCAAGGAAAACACCTATGGTATAACAAATGTTAAAATCAACAGCTATAATGCCGATCTTCTCGCCTTGGCTGGGAAGAAAAAGGTATACTACGTTGATGTAAGCGAGGCTTTGAAGGACGAGAACGGAGCCCTGCCTTCAGAGGCGAGCCCCAAGGACGGTATTCATTTCGGTAAGAAGTACTATGAAAAATGGTTTGAATACCTGCGTACCCATACGGCAGCCAAGAAGTAAAGGAACATTGATTTTTAAAATTATTGGGAAGAATGTGGCATTTAAAATGCTACCATCTTATAAAGATTATATAACGCTGGAGGAAGTATACTACATATGAAAAGGTTCCACAGACTATTAACAAAACTTATTCTTGCTGTAACCGTGCTGACTGTTCTGGTTTCCCTTACTGCCTGCTCGGGCGGCAAGAGCGGCAAAACACCGGCTACTCAGGATATTGCTAATAAGTTAATGCAGACCTGCACCTATGACGATCTGATTGAACTGAAGGATGACGTGCTGTACAACCAGTACGATAAGCTTGATAAGAGCATTGTAAAAGAGATTTCTGTCTACGTTTGTTCTACCGGTGGCGCGGTTGATGAAATCTGTGTAATCCGTGTAAACAACGAATCCGATATTGCGGCAGCTAAACAGGCTATCGAAAGCCGGCTAAAAGACCTGCACGAAAAGTTTGTAGATTACGTTCCCGCCGAAATCCCCAAGCTTGATAAGGCTGTTACCGTTACAAACGGCACTTACATTATGATGACTACTGCCTCCGACAGTGAGAAGGCTGCGGATGCGTTTAATAAGTTGTTTGAATAGCTGTTTCAAAGCTGAAAGGGGGGCTTTCTGTGATTGTTGAATGTATTGCCATCACCATTATTATCCTTGCAATATTCTTTGTTTTCCTGCGGTCACATAAGCCGAAATCCGCACTTTCTACTATCCCGCTGATTTCTGTCCCCGCAATGCATATCCTTGGCTTCCCAATCTCGAGATGGATTGGCGCCATCTCCTCCGCAAAGGTTGTAGATGCCCATATTGTAATGGACATTATTGGCTTTTTAGTTTTTATCATTTTTACCTCAATCTTTTTAAAGCATTTCCGCTCAACCAAAACCAAGGTGGGGTATTTTGTGTTAAGCGGGTTATTCTCCATAACCTTAACAACCATTCTTATTCTTAACCTGCTTGGCAGTTTTGCTTAATTGAAATACAATATATAAATGGCGCAGCCGCGGTTCGATGCGGTTGCGCCATTATCGTTTTCAGTTGTCTGGATACATTCGATTTAGCAGGGTAATACCCGTTTTGGTCTTGAAGTATTTGTTGCAGATCATCTTGGCTTGTGCGGCAGATAGGTTTTCCTCATAGATATTCACTAAAAAATCCGCCTCGACCAATATCCGATAGTCAAGGCCGTCGATATTGCCGTAGGTATGGTGGTGTCCCACCAGATAACAAACCCTTTCCACAACCTGGGCATCAATACAAAGCTCCGTTAACATCTTCTTAGCAATAGGCGGGCCTTCCAGTTCCTGATAGTTGCCTGCACTGCTGCCGTACTTCTGCTCACTCAGCTTAATGCCGATATCATGCACTACCGCAGCTGCTTCCAGGGTAAACAGGGTATGAGCATCCAAGCCCTCCAGCTCTCCGATGGTTTTTGCAAACTCATGAACCTTTATAAAATGATTAATTCTTCTGGGGTCTCCGGCATAGTATTCTGTCATGCTATTAATTATTTGGCTGATGTTCTCCATGTGCCTTTTATCCTTCCTCAAGGGTACGCTGTTTCATTAGTGTAGCCTTTATGATTTCTAAAATTTAGCTTAAGTATACCATAACGGTTCTCTTTTTTCTTACTAAAAATAATCAACCGCTTATATAATGTATTGTTAATATGCATGAAATGCAGAAATTCTTATTGATTACAGCTGGTTGTTGCAGTAAAATGAAAAACTGAGTGTTTAAGCTGGAAATTACGCGTGGGTGGGTTTGCTGTGTTATTAAAGAATTATGCACGGGCATTAAAAAAAGAGTTTTCGGGCTATAATGGCAAGAGCTTTGGCAAGGATGTATTGGCAGGCATCACGGTTGCAGCGGTTGCGCTGCCGTTGGCGCTGGCCTTTGGTGTAAGCAGCGGTGCAGATGCCGCAGCGGGCCTTATCACCGCGATTATTGCGGGTTTGCTGATCGGCGCGCTCTCCGGCGGCTCGTATCAAATCTCCGGCCCCACAGGTGCCATGACGGCTATTCTGCTGCCGCTGGTTGCCCAGTATAAGATGCAGGGCGTATTTGTCGCCTGCTTTATCTCGGGTATCATACTCATTTTGTGCGGGGTGCTTCGGCTGGGCGCGCTGGTTTCGTTTATTCCCGCGCCGGTGCTCACCGGTTTTACCTCCGGTATTGCCATCATTATTGCGCTCGGGCAGATTCCCAACCTCACGGGGCTTGTATCCTCGGGCGAAACCACCATCGAAAAGCTGGCGGGCTATTTTACAACACCTCAGTCGCCGAACCTTACCGGTATCATCATCGGTGCGGCGGTGATTGTCTTCATGGCGGTGTACCCTAAAAAGCTCAACCAGTACTTCCCGGGCTCGCTGTTTGCGATTATCCTGGCGACAGCGGCCAACCTGATATTCCGGTTTGATGTTCCGGCAGTAGGCGAGATTCCTCGCAGCCTGCTTTTAGAT
This sequence comes from Acetanaerobacterium elongatum, assembly GCF_900103835.1. Lineage (GTDB taxonomy): Bacteria > Bacillota > Clostridia > Oscillospirales > Ruminococcaceae > Acetanaerobacterium > Acetanaerobacterium elongatum. The sequence continues at coordinate 43,033 of NZ_FNID01000018.1, forward strand.
AATCGTCTTTCCTTTTCTCAGATAGATTTGGCAGCCGTTAAAAACCTGATAGCTCCGGCCATCAGTATTGCGGCACTTGGGTTGATTGAAAGCCTTTTGTGCGGCGCAAGCGCTGGGCGTATGAAGAATGAAAAGCTGGACGCAGACCGCGAGCTGATTGCGCAGGGCATTGGCAACATGGTCATCCCGTTTTTGGGCGGTGTGCCCGCCACAGCGGCGATTGCGCGCACCAGTGTGGCCATTAAATCCGGCGGGCAGACGCGCCTCACCAGTATTATTCACTCGGTGGTGCTGCTGCTTTCTATGTTCCTTTTAGCACCGGTAATGTCGGCCATTCCGCTTTCGGCGCTCTCCGGCGTACTGATTATGACGGCATGGCGCATGAATGAATGGGGTGTCATCAAGGGCTTCTTCAGCAAGCGCCTCAAAACAGCCATCGCCCAGTTCTTAATAACCATGGTCGCGACGGTGGTGTTCGATCTTACGCTGGCTATTCTGATAGGCATTATCTTTTCCATAGCCGTATTTGTGGTAAAGGTTTCGGATATGCAGGTTTCGATAAGTGATATCGACCACAAACGGCTCACCGATGACGCATGCGATTGCGAACAGCTCGAAAATGCGGCGGTTGCCTACCTTACCGGCCCGCTGTATTTCGGTACGGTCGGCAGGCTGGAGGATAAGCTGCACGAGCTAAGCCAAAAGGATATCATCATTATCTCAATGCGCGGTGTGCCGTTTGCGGATATGTCCGGCGTGCAGGGGCTTTCGGAGCTGTGCACGCGGCTTTCGCTCAGCGAAACCTCGGTTTACTTTTCCTGTGTGCAGCCCAATGTGGCGCAGATGTTTGACCGCTGCGGCCTCACCGAAAATATCGGGCAGGAGCGCTTCTTCTGGAGCACCGATAAGGTGCTTTCTCACATCGCAAGCAACTAGTTAGGGTATCCGCTCCTTAATTTAGAACAGGTTGAAAAACCGCCCCCTGTTTGCCGTTTGGCAAGCAGAGGGCGGTAGTTTATTTCAGGGTATCAAGTTCCTTTAGCCAAAGCGCCACCGATGCATCGCTGGGCATACGCCAGTCGCTGCGAGGTGAAAGGGTTACCGAACCGATCTTGGGGCCGTCCGGCAGGCAGGAACGCTTAAACTGCTGTGCGAAGAAACGGGTATAAAATACCCTGAGCCATTTTAGTATCGTTTCACGGTCATAACCCGACTCATCATCAGATGAATCAGGTTTATCGCCATTAAATGCATAGGCAGCCAAGCGGAACACCTTACTTGGCGAAAACCCGAAGCGCACTACATAATAAAGGAAGAAGTCATGAAGCTCGTATGGGCCTACCAACTGTTCGGTTTCCTGCGTAATCTTATCGTCCTTGGCGGGCAGCAGTTCGGGGCTTACCGGCGTATCCAGTATATCATACAGCACCTGCTTCGTCTGCTCATCCTCCGCGGTATCCGCGGCAAAGCGCACGATATGGCGTATCAGCGTTTTGGGTACCGAGGCATTCACGGCGTACATCGACATGTGGTCTCCGTTATAGGTTGCCCAGCCGAGGGCAAGCTCCGAAAGATCGCCGGTGCCCAGAACGATTCCGTCGGTCTGGTTGGCCAGGTCCATCAATACAAGCGTTCGGATACGGGCCTGCGCATTTTCATACACCACATCGTGGTTATCAATATCATGTCCGATGTCGGCAAAGTGCTGCTTTACCGATTCGGTGATATCAACACATTTAAAGTTTACTCCCAGTACCATGCATAGCTGTTCGGCATTGCTTCTGGTGCGCTTGGTGGTGCCGAAGCAGGGCATGGTTACTGCCACAATATCGCTGTGCGGGCGGCCAAGCATGTCCATGGCGCGAGCAGCTACCAACAGGGCAAGCGAAGAATCCAGCCCACCGGAAATACCAACCACAACCGTTTTGCTTTTTGAGTGCTCAAGCCGGGTTTTCAGCCCCTGAGACTGCATTAACAGAATCGCTTCGCTGCGGCTGTTGCGGTCAAATCTGGCGGAAGGTACAAACGGGTGCCGGTCAACTGGGCGGGTAAGCGTGGTTTCCTTTGGCGGCATGCTGAAAAACACCTTCTGGCAGCCTCCGTTACTAAACGGAAAGGAGGTCATGCGGCGTCGGTCGTAGCTTAAACGCCCGACATCCAGCTCCGTTGTAATCAGCCCGTTTTGAAACAGGCGACTTTCTTTTAAGATAATGCCGTTTTCGGCAATCAGGTTATGCCCCGCAAACACCATATCGGTAGAGGATTCACCGTCTCCCGCATCGGCGTACAGGTAACCGCACAGTAGCCTTGCCGACTGCCCCGATACCAGGGCGCGGCGGTAGTTATCCTTACCGATGGTCTCGTCGCTGGCCGAAAGGTTTGCAATCACCGTTGCGCCGGCCAGTGCCAACACCTGCGACGGGGGAGCAGGCACCCATATATCCTCGCAAATCTCAACGCCAAGGCAAAACTCGGGCAGTTCACTGCAAACAAACAACTGTTTTGCCCCAAAGGGAATCTCCTGCCCAAAGAGTGTAATGGTATCGGTAAAGCCGTTGGGCTCACTAAAATGGCGTTGCTCATAGAATTCACTATAGTTAGGCAGGTTTGTCTTTGGCACTACACCGAGAATAACACCGTTATAAAACACGATTGCGGTATTAAAAAGTTTACCGTCATGCAAAACAGGTGCACCTGCAATGGTAAGCATGTCCATCCCCGCACTGGCATTGCAAACATCCTCAATAGCATTCAAGCACTCTGCGAGCAGCGTATTCTGCAAAAACAGGTCGCCGCAGGTATATCCGGTAATGCAAAGCTCGGGGAACACCAGCAGCTTTACCCCCTGCGCTGCTGCCTCTTTCATCTGAGCTATAATCTGTTGTGTGTTGTAGTCACAGTCGGCTACGCGGATATGTGGGGTAGCCGTGCCCACTTTAATAAAGCCATGTTTCATCTATATTATCATACCTTTCGTACAAAGCGCCGTTAAAGTTCTTAATGTGTTCTGTTGGAAAGTATTGTAGCATGTTTCAGCATGATTATCAATCAGCTGGCATCGCCTGACATGCCCATAGTTTTAGAGAAAACCTACCGTCCTGTATTACTGTTAAGATAAGCATAATAATGCCGTATATACGCCTTAAATGCCGTCGGCAGCGCCATCCGTTCCTTTAAATCCTTCGGGCTTACCCATGTAATGCTGTCATTTCTGGCTTCGTTCACTTGTAAAAGATAGCCCATCATATTCCACATGATATGTGTAAAGATATGTTTTGCTTCCGTAAGCGGCTGAATCTCATTAACAGATAAGCCCATGTCTTTTACCACCGTAATACATTCCTCCATAGATAGAGCTCCGTCAATATTGGGCAGCTCCCACATACCGGCCAAGAGGCCGGTTTTTTTGCGTTTTGTTACCCCCAGCTTATCGCCGCACACCATTACCAGCACCGTTTTAGCTTCTGCCCGTTTCGCAGCTTTTACAGTCTTTACGGGTAACTCGGCGGCAATGCCATGCTCAAAGCCCAGGCAAAGGTGTTTAAGCGGGCAGATATCGCAACGCGGTGCGCCATTCGGCAGGCAGACAGTGGCCCCCAGCTCCATCAGCGACTGGTTAAAGTCCCCCACAGCTTCGGTTGGCAGAATTTCAGTTACCTGCTGCTCAATGCGCTTTTTAACCGGAATATCGGTAATATCATCGGCACTCGCAGTAATGCGCGATATTACCCGCAGCACATTGCCATCCACTGCCGGAAAGCGCAGCCCAAACGCTATAGAAGAAATTGCCCCCGCCGAATACGCCCCGATACCCGGCAGCTCCTTTAACGCTTCAAACGAGGCGGGTAGCTTGCCGTTATACAGCTTCATCACAGTAAGGGCAGCCTTCTGCATATTCTTCACACGACTGTAGTAGCCCAAACCCTCCCAGAGCTTCAGCAGCTGCTGTTCATCAGCCTGAGCCAGTGACGCAATATCAGGCAAAGCAGCGACAAAGCGTTCAAAATAGGGCAAAACCGTATCCACCCTTGTCTGCTGCAGCATGATCTCCGATACCCATACACGGTAGGGCGTGGGGTTATCCCGCCACGGCAGTACCCGTGCCGAGCTGTAGTACCAGCTTAACAAGGGGTTTACGATTGTATTCAATAGTGGTTTGTTCATAAATTAAACAATTCTTCCTATAGTAAGTGTCAGTAATATACCGCATACCATATTGCTTTTAAAGCAATTATACCATAATTACTGCAGGTTTAGGAGCTTTCATTTTACAAGGCTTCTATCAGCGCAGTGAATTTTTTAAAACGCCTTCGGCAACAATATCCATAATGCAGGCAAGAACAGTAATTCTGTTTCGGCGTATCAAACGCTGCCGATGATATAACGTAATTTGGTATAAGGAGCGGTTTGCCGTGAAGCCAGAATTTTTTGGGGATTCTAATAGCCAAGTCATACAAGTATCCGGCAATCAGACGCTTAAACGGCCAGTATTATTAAGAAAGATGGTGACAAAAGATCTCGACCGGCTCTGGGATATGTACCGTCGTGTCTCCAAAGAGCGTTCGCGTCCGGGCGCATGGCAATGGCTCTACGATAATTTTTATACCCTGCAGGCTGAAGGACGTTCTGTTTTGCGCGTGCTCCGGCAGGAAAGCGAGCTGCCCTGCGTGGATGATACAGCTGTGCCGATGGTATACCGGCTGATTGACGAGCTTTTTGTGGGTAAGGGGATAGAGCTTACAGGAGAGAACCTTGAACAGTTCTTAACAAGAGTGCAGCAGAATGCGCCGCTCTCGGTGGCGGAGCTGTGCTTTCTGCCCACTGCGCTGCGCTGCGCATTTATCAGCCTTTGCGCCGAATCCTGCGAGAAACAGGATGAGACAAGTGAAAAGCAGTTTGCTTATGGCATTCTATCCATTCGGGGTATTTCCGATGTCAGCTTTGAGGAACTTCTGGAAAAACAGAGTATCGTGGAGAAGATCCTTCAACAAGACCCAACGGGGCAGTACGCGGGTATGGACGACGAAAGCAAAAACCTCTACCGCTGCAAGATTACCCGTATTGCCGCCCAGCAGGGGGTAAGCGAAAAGGAAGCCGCCGAAAAGGTACTTTTGCTTGCAAAGGGCGGAAAAGGGGATAAGGAACGGCATATCGGCGAGCCGATTTTTGAACTGGACATTACCCCTAAGCAGTCAAACAATCGGGGGCAGTGCGTGCTTATACTAAGCTGGCTGCTGCCGTTAATTCTGTCTGCGGCCTTTGGGGTGTATTTAAAAAGCGTGATTGCGGCAGTGCTGCTCTACCTGCCACTGTGGGAGATATTGCGCCCTCTTATTGAGCTTTGTGCGCTCAGGGGGGTACCGGTAAGCTATGTGCCGCGTATGCAGCTTAAACGCGATCTGCCTGAGGGCGCGTATACGCTGGTTACGGTTTCAACCTTGCTGCCGCGGCCGGAGGAAGCAAAAAAACTGGAGGAACGGCTTGAAAACCTTTACATCACCAACGGCGGCAAGAACGTAGGTTTTATGCTGCTTGCCGATTTTAAAGAAGATAAATCGGTAGACAACCCCAAGGATAAAGCCATGCTGGGCGCGGCGCAGGCGGTAATCGGCCGGCTGAACGCCCGATTTGGCGGGTGCTTCTTCATGCTGGTTCGCAAGCGCAGCTATAATAAATCCAGTAAGAGCTTCGGCGGGTGGGAGCGCAAGCGCGGTGCTATTACCCAGCTTGTGCGTCTGATTCACGGGGAGAGTATTCCCGTTAAACTGTTCTGCGGCAGTATGGAGCAACTTAAAAAAACACGGTACCTTCTTGCGCTGGATGCCGATACGGGGCTATTGCTCGGTACGGTACCGCAGCTTGTTGGTGCGGCACTTCACCCGCTTAACCGTGCGAAGGTTTCAGAGGAAACAGGCATCGTTACCAGTGGGTACGGAATCTTCTCTCCGCGCATCTGTGTCGACCTTGATTCCGCCTACAAAACGGGCTTTTCCAAGGTAATGGCGGGCAGCGGTGGCATTACCGCCTACAGCGCCACCTGCGGCAACCTGTATCAGGACCTGTTCGGTCAGGGCGTTTTTTCGGGCAAGGGGCTTATCGACGTAAAGATCTTCCACACAGTAATGGATAAGCGGTTTGAGGATGGCAGAATCCTTTCGCATGACATTCTTGAAGGCGAATACATGCGCACCGCCTATATCTCCGATGTTGAACTGACCGAAAACTTTCCAAGGGATGCATCGAGCTTTTTTGGCCGCTTGCACCGCTGGATACGCGGCGATGTACAGAACCTCGGTTTTATCTTCCCGCACATAATGCAGTATGGGGTAAAGCAGCGCAATGTTTTAGGCAGGGTTTCGCGTTATAAGCTGTTTGATAACATCCGCCGTGCTATAACCCCCATCCTTGCACTCACCTGTATTATCGTTTCATTTTTCGGCTGGCGGCAGTATGCCTATACGATGGCCGTTACGGGCTTTTTAGCTATGACCGCGCCGCCTTTGCTTGCGATGTTCACCGCCATCTTTGTAAGCCGCGGGTTTGCGCTCTCGCGTGAATACTACTCCAAGACGCTTCCGGCAGCGGCAGAAAGCCTTTCACAGGCGTGTTTTCACTTTGTGTTTTTACCCAAACACGCCTTTATTGCCGGTGATGCCGTTATACGCTCCCTTTACCGCATGGCAGTTTCAAAAGAGAAGCTGTTACAGTGGACAACCGCCGCCGAGGCTGACCAGCGCAGGCACAAAACGGTGTTTAAGGTTGTGGATATGCTGCCGGGTATTGCCGTCGGCACTTTTTTGCTTTTTTCCGGTTACAGTATCCTTCGGCTTTTCGGGGTAACATTTTTACTTGCGCCGTTTGTTGCGGTGTTCTCCTCGCGCGAAAACAGTGTTATACAAGAACCGCCCGATATGCAGACTGCCGATACCCTCACAGCCTATGCTGCCATGATGTGGCGATATTACGACAAAACCTGCACGGCACGCGATAACTATCTGCCGCCCGATAACGTGCAGGAGGCGCCCACCTACGCGGTGGCGCACCGAACCTCTCCCACCAACATCGGCCTTATGCTGCTGTGTACGCTTGCCGCACGAGACCTGCACTTCATCACGAACGAAGAGCTATTAACGCGAATTGAGCATACCATCACCACCGTAGAGCGCATGGAGAAGTTCCACGGTAATCTGTATAACTGGTACGACACCAAAACCCTTGCCCTTTTGCAGCCCGCCTTTGTTTCAACCGTAGACAGTGCAAATTTTGTGTGCTGCCTGATTGCACTCAAGGAAGGCCTTAAGGAGTATTGTATCGATACCGCAAGGCTCTTAAAGCTAACCGCACGACTGAATATTCTTATCGACAACGCCGATCTCACCATCTTCTACAACAAACGCAAGAAGCTGTTTTCTGTCGGTTATGAATGTGAAACAGAAAAGCTCAGCCATTCGCACTACGACCTTTTAATGAGCGAGGCGCGCCTAACAAGCTACCTTGCCATCGCGAAGGAGCAGGTTCCCAAAAAACACTGGGGTGCCCTAGAGCGCACGCTCGCGCGGCAGGGTGCCTACGCGGGGCCGGTTTCTTGGGGTGGCAGCATCTTTGAATACTTCATGCCGCACCTGCTGCTGCCGGTGTATGAGGGTTCGCTGCTTTACGAGGCACTGCGCTTCGCAATCTATTGCCAAAAGCTGCGCGCCAGGCAGCTTTCGTTGCCGTGGGGTGTTTCGGAGAGCGGCTTTTACGCATTTGACAATATGCTCAACTACCGTTACAAGGCCCACGGTGTACAGAAGGTGGGCCTGATGCGCGGGCTGAATACCGAGTATGTCGTTTCGTCCTACTCTACCTTTCTTACCATGCAGCACGACCTAAGCGGTGCGTTAAAGAATCTCGCAGAGCTTGAGAAGATTGGTATGCTCGGCAAGTGGGGGTTTTACGAGGCGTGCGACTATACCTCTTCCCGAACAGGGGCTTATGAAAAAGGAATTGTGCGTAGCTATATGGCACACCATGTGGGCATGAGCCTGCTTTCTGTGTGCAATGTTTTAAACGATAACTGTATGCAGCGGCGTTTTATGGCCGATAAGGCCATGAAGGCAGCGCAGGAGCTTTTAAAGGAAAAGATTGCCGTGGGCAGCCTGATATTTGAGGATGTCCCCGATAGGGGCGAGCCGCCCAAGCACGGGCGAGACAACCCCACCGAGGAGGTCTTTCGCGAGATTACCCCAATCACCCCGCATCTGCAGATACTCTCTAACGGCGAGCTTACACTGGTGGCAAGCGATTGCGGCGCCCAGCATATCACCTACGGCAGCGTGGATATTACCCGCCGCACCACCGATCTTCTGCGCGCGCCGTTCGGTATCTACTTCACAGTACAGGCGGCGGACCGTATCCTTTCTGCCACCGCAGCACCCTTTTATGACCGCAATTCAAAGAACACTGCAAAATTCACCGCGTCTTCGGCAGAATTCTATGGCTCCAGCGGCGTTTTTGAAGCCGGGCTGCAGGTGTGCGTGGGCAGCGATTTCCCCGGCTGCCAGTATATCGGGGTCATCAAAAACAACTCCTCACGCAGGGTAAAGGCCAAGGCCATCTTCTACCTAGAGCCGGCGCTTGCCAAGTGGATGGATGTTGAGGCCCACCCTGCGTTTACCAAGATGTTTATTCAAGCCTCCTACGACCGTGCCTCCAATACACTGGTGTTTACCCGGCGTACACGCCCCTCCGAAACCGACGTCAGCCTTGCCGCGGGTTTTTTGGATGATACCGTCTTTGAATACGAAACCGTAAAGTCCAATGTGCTGGAGCTGCCTTACGGGATATCCTCGCTCAACAAGGCGTTTGAGAAGTCCTTTACCGGAAGGGAGGGCATCCCAGACGCGGTATGTGCCATTCGTGTATCGGTGGAGCTGCCGCCGAACGCCCAGAAGGAGTTTTCGTTTATGCTGATGGTGGATGACACCCCCGAGGGGGCGATCTCCCGCATGATGGCCGCTAAGCGAAGAGGGGTAATCAGCAGCGGGCGGGCGGCAAAATCGCCGGTTGCCACCACCAAGCTGGAAGACCGCATCGGCCAAAGTGTGGTGCCGCTGCTGTTTTATCCTAAGCGAGAACGTGCCGAAAGCATAAAAGCAGCGCAGGAGAACGTACTCGGGGTAAACGGGCTGTGGGGTTTAAGCATTTCGGGCGATTTTCCCATTGTTTTGTTCGAGGCAAAAAACGCCGAGGAGGTTAAGCGTTGTGAAGGGTATATCCGCCTAATGCAGAAGCTTAGGCTGTGCGGCGTGTTTTTTGATCTGGTGATAGCCTACCATGAACCCGAGGGAGGCGGCCTTGTAAGGAATGCACTGCATGAAACGGCCAAGGCTTGCACGGCGGAAGACTTAATCGGCGCAAGGGTTGGCATACACGCCGTTAACCTTTCCCGCCACGGTGAGCAGGTGAAAACCCTGCTGTACGCAGTGGCCAGCCATGTGGTGGAGGAGGGGCTTGTCCGCACGGGTGTGGAGTATAAGCCCTACCATCCCGCAGACATTGCGCCGGTTGAAAAGGCAAGGGTTCGATTGGTGGGGGAAGACCGTCTGTTGGGCGGAGCCTTTACCAAAGAGCGCTTTTATATCACCGGTACACCCAAGGCCCCATGGTGCCATATCCTTGCAAACCCCGCCTTCGGAACCCTTGTTTCGGATAAGGCGCTGGGCTTCTCGTGGGCCATCAACTCCCGCGAAAACAAGCTCACTCCATGGTTTAATGATCTGGCCCTAGATAACATCGGCGAGATGCTGCTGGCAGAGATTAACGGCAGGCTGTATGACCTTGCAAACGGTGCGCTTACGTCCTTTTCGGCAGAGAATGCGGTATACGAGGGGATTGCAGGCAATGTTAAAACCACTGTAACCGTTACCGTATCAAAAACCGGCAGTATCAAGTACTGTGATGTCTCCCTGCATAATACCGTAAAGGAGGAGGTTGCCATCAAACTTGCTTACTACACCGAGCCTGTTCTGGGGGTGAACCGGCGCACTTCTCGTTATATAGTCCCCACGCAGTGTGAAGGCAGGCTGCTGCTTCACAACCCCTATAATACGGCGGTAGGCGGTAATATGGCTCTGAGCTGTGATAAACAGGACGTTTATTTCAGCTGCGACCGTGCGGCAATCCTTTCCGGAAGCCTGAAGGCCGGTACGGTAGCCCCAAGCGACGACCCATGCGCCGCAATCATTCATCCCTTTAAGCTGCCACCGAGCGGGAAATACACGGCAAGGTTTATCCTCTCCTTCGGTATGAGCAGGGAGGCTTGCGAGGTTCAGAGCTGCACCCGCCCCGAGGAGTACCGCCTTGAGGAAAACCGGTTGTGGATTGATACCCCCGATAAAACCTTAAACCACCTGTTTAACGTATGGCTGCCGCATCAGATCTCCCGCGCCCGCCTGATGGGCCGCACGGGCTACTATCAGTGCGGCGGTGCGTGGGGCTTCCGCGATCAGCTGCAGGATGTCTGCGCGTATCTGCTGCTGTCGCCTAAAATCGCTAAGCAGCAGATTATCAGGGCGGCGGGCGCACAGTTTAAAGAGGGCGATGTGCTGCACTGGTGGCACAATCTGCCCAAGGAAAAGGGCGGCAAGCGCGGTGTGCGTACACGCTATTCCGATGATTTGGTATGGCTGCCCTATACCGTATGCGAATACCTCGATAAAACGGGTGATGAAGGTCTCTTAGCGATTCCGGTTCGTTTCCTTTCGGGTGACGAGCTTACCACAAAGGAGCACGAGCGTTATTTTGAACCGCAGACTTCCGATGAGGCGGGCGATATCTACGAACACTGCTGTAAAGCCATCGACAGGGCTGTTCGCCTAGGCGAGCATGGCCTGCCGCTCATCGGCTGTGGTGACTGGAACGACGGTTTTAACCTTGTAGGGGTGGAGGGCAGAGGAGAAAGCGTATGGCTGGCGTTGTTCTTAGCCATTACGCTGGAGCGGTTTGCCTTTGTGTGCGACAGAAGAAAGGATACCGCACGTGCTGAGCAGTACCGCACACAGGCTGCACTGTTAAAGAAAAACGTGGACGAGCATTGCTACGACGGCGGCTGGTATCTGCGTGCGTTCTATGATGATGGCTCCAGGATGGGCAGTGCCGAAAACGATGAGTGCCGTATCGACTCGCTGCCCCAGAGCTTTGCTGTGTTTGCAGACCTGCCCGATAAGGAGCGGGTAAGAACCGCGTTGCTTAACGCCTACGAGCAGCTAACCGACCGCGATAACGGCATTGTGCGGCTGTTTACCCCCTCTTTTCAAAAGGGGAACCAGTCCCCCGGGTATGTTAAAGCTTACCCCTGCGGCCTGCGCGAAAATGGCGGGCAGTATACTCACGCCGCTGTATGGCTGGCGCAGGCGCTGCTCAAATTCGGCCTTACCGAGCAGGGGTATGAGCTGCTTTGCCTGATTAACCCCGCCAACAAGTATAAAAACGAAGCCACTGCCGAGGCCTACCGTCTGGAGCCTTATTATATTGCCGCGGATGTTTATACCAACCCGTCCGCCTACGGCAGGGGCGGTTGGAGCATCTATACCGGTGCCGCGGGCTGGTATTACCGCACGGTGTTTGAAAACCTTCTTGGCGTACGGGTGCTGGGAAGCCATGTCGAGGTAAAGCCAAAGCTGCCCGAAGCTTGGGATGGCTTCTCGCTGCGGCTGGAGATTCAAAAGACCATTATCAAGGTAACGGTTGCAAAAGAGAATAATAATGCCAAAGCAGAGGCGGTAATACCGCTTGACGGCAAGGCCCACGAGGTAAAACTGAAAGGCTAGGAATAAAAAATTGAAAGGTTTGTGAATTTTTATGGCAGGTATGGAACTGTATTCGGATGTGTGGTAAAATATAGCGTACGCTTGTTGCAAGCTATATAATTAAGATAAATCTTTCAACCGCCAGCTGGCAGGAAAGGATTGTCACGGTATGGGAAACAGACTAAGCCGCGAAAAGATCGCGCAAAATGTATATTTCAGCAGTATTACCGACAGTCGTTATAAAACCAACCGCATTTCGGTAAACCTGATGCTGCCGCTGGATAAAAAGACGGCAACGCCAAATGCACTACTCTGCTCTATGCTGCGTAAAAGCGGTGCGGAGTATGAAAACTTCATGGCCATCAGCAAAAAGCTCTCCGACCTTTATGGAGCCTACCTTGATTCCGATGTTATGAAAATCGGCGAGAATCAGGGATTAAGCCTCTATGTAACAGCTATCGACGATCGGTTTGCTTTAAATCACGAGCCGCTCACTACCGAGTGTGCAAAGTTGCTCTGTTCGCTGCTGCTCAAGCCGAATATCAAGGGCGGTGCATTCAACGAAAAAGAGCTTGAGGTAGAAAAGCAGGTGCTTATCGACGAGATCGAGTCCGAGATCAACGAGAAGCGCAGCTACGCCGTGATGCAATGCTCTAAAAACATGTGCGAGGGTGAACGCTTCGCAATCCCGCGCTACGGCTATAAAGAGGACGTGCCTTCCATTACGGCGGAAAGCCTTGTAAAAACCTATCAGAATGCTGTTTCCACAGCGCTGGTGGAGGTGTTCTTTACCGGCTGCGGCAGCCCGGATGCGGCCAAGCAGATATTTATCGATGCCTTTAAGGAGATACGGCGCGGGGAGGATTACCGTCTTTCCACCGAGGTCATCCGTGAGGTGAAACAGGTAAAAGAGATTACCGAGCATCTGGATGTCGCACAGTCTAAGCTGGTGCTTGGCTTCAGGGCGGGCTCTGATGTCTCCGATAACGATAAAAACCTTGCGGCGCTGTTGATGGTGGCCATTTACGGCTCCACCCCCAGTTCCAAGCTGTTTTTGAATGTCCGAGAAAAATTAAGCCTCTGCTACTACTGCGCCTCGCGGTATGACCGCTACAAGGGTATCCTGATGGTGGATTGCGGTATCGAGGCGGGCAATATGCAAAAGGCAAAGGATGAAATCCTAAAGCAGCTGCAGGAGATGCAGAGCGGTAATATCACCGCCGATGAGCTTAACCATGCGCTGCTGGCCATCAAGAACGGCTATAAAGCGGTGTTTGATTCCACTAAGTCAGTGGAAACCTACTACCTTGGGCAGATCTTCTCGGGCACAACCTACGATCCCGAAGAGGTTCTCGCGCAACTGGAGGGTATAGCTATCGAGGATGTACAGAATGCAGCAAAGCGGGTAAAGCTCGACACCGTATACTTCCTTACCGGGGAGAATCAATAGGAAATGCAAGCATTCCCTATTGATTATTATAAAACTGCTGTCCAAAGCCAATCAAATGGCACAGCCATTTGATTGGCTTGCGTAGCCCCTCCTGCGGCAAAGCCGCATCGCACTTTTTCTATCTAGTGTGAGAGGTATGAAGATAAATGAATAAAGAAGTTATCAAAAGCACGGTAATAGGTGAGCAGTACACCCGTTACAATCATAAAAGCGGCCTGACGATTTTACTCTGCCCCATGCAGGGCTACAGCTCCACCTATGCGCTGTTTGCCACCCGTTACGGCTCAATCGACACCTGCTTCAAAACCCAGCACGATGCCGATTTTGTAACCGTGCCCGAGGGTATTGCGCATTTTCTGGAACACAAGATGTTCGAGGACGAAGACGGTGATGCCTTTGCCAAGTATGCAAAAACGGGCGCCAGTGCCAACGCCTTCACCTCGTTTGATCGCACCGCCTACGAGTTTTTAACCTCCGATAATGTTTATGAATCGCTTGAGATTCTGCTCAAGATGGTAACCACCCCTTACTTTACCGAAAAATCGGTGGCCAAGGAACAGGGTATTATCGGGCAGGAAATCGAGATGTATAACGACGACCCGAACTGGCGCGTATTCTTTAACCTGCTGCGCGCCTTATATGTAAACCACCCACTGCGCATCGATATCGCGGGCACAGCGGCTTCGATTGCACAGATTGATAAAGACCTGCTGTACCGCTGCTACAACACCTTCTATAACCTAAAAAACATGGTGCTTGCCATTTCGGGCAACTTTGATATCGAACGTGTGCTTGAGGTATGCGACAAGGTATTAAAGCCAGCGGAGGAGATGATCATCGATCGCCGCCAGCCCGAGGAGCCCCTCACCGTGGCGAAGGAGTATGTTGAGCAGGAATTTGAGGTTTCTATCCCGCTGTTTCAGTTTGGTTTTAAGGTGCCGCCCTATACCGACGCGGAACGTTTAAAGCTCAGCGTTGCAAACGATATTCTGTTGGAGGCTTTAGCGGGCGAGGCCTCGCCGCTATACTCCAGGCTCTACGAGCAGGGGCTTATCAACGACAGCTTCAGCTACGAGGGGATGATTGAGCGCGAATGTGTCGCTAATGTGTTCTCCGGCGAATCGAAAAACCCGCAGAAGGTTTGCGACGAGATTGTAAAAGCGCTCGAACAGATACAGCAAAACGGAATCGATACCGAGGCCTTTGAACGTGCCAAGAAGTTTTATTACGGGCGGCTGGTGTTTGCGTACAATAATGTGGAATCGGTGGCTTCCGCCCTCGTAACCTCCTACCTGTATGGCCGCAATGCTTATGATATCATCGATATGCTGGTAGGTATTACGAAAGCTGATGTAGATGCCGCTGCGCATCGCAATTTCAATATTCAGCACAAGGCGCTTTCAGTAGTAAAACCTAAAACCTAAATCTTAATGCCGGTAAAGAACATCAATCTTTCCGGCTGTTACATAGAGCAAAAAAACTACGGATTGGAGATTAGAATATGACCGAAATACTTAGATTCCCGGGTTTGGGAATCGAAATCCCTCTTAACCGGGTAGCCTTTTCAATCGGCAAGATCAACGTGTATTGGTACGGCATCCTGATTGCATTGGGGGTTGCGCTTGCCATTTCCTATGCGCTGAAGAAGGCCAGAAAAAGCGGCATCCACCCCGACCGTTTTATTGATGTGATTATGGGCGGCTTTGTGGGCGGTATCCTTGGCGCAAGAATCTACTATGTGGTGTTTGAATGGAGCTACTATAAGGATCATTTAAACGAGATTTATCAGATCTGGAACGGCGGTCTTGGCATTTACGGCGGCCTGATCGGCGCGGTTGTGGTTGGTTATTTTATGTGCAAATGGCGCAAGGTTAAGTTCCTCCCCATGATGGACCTTGCCGTTATGGGCTTTCTAATTGGCCAGTCTATCGGCAGGTGGGGCAACTTTGTAAACGTCGAGGCATTTGGCTGCAATACGAATCTGCCTTGGGGTATGACCAGTAATAAGATAATGATGTACCTTGTTGAGAACGCAGACAAGCTTGCACAGCAGGGTATGCAAGTCGTAACAAACGACCCGGTACATCCCACTTTTTTATACGAATCCCTTTGGTGCCTCATTGGCTTTATTCTGCTGCACCTTTACTTTAAGCACCGTCGGTTTGATGGCGAGGTATTCCTGCTCTACTCGGCCTGGTATGGCTTTGGTCGCTTCTTTATCGAGGGCCTGCGCACCGACAGCCTTGTAATCGGTTCGGTAAGGGTTTCGCAGGTGCTTGCGGCGGTATTCATGTTTGCATCTATCATTATTGAGATTGTGGTGCGTTACAAGATTGCCACCGAGCACGATGAAAACTACCTGAAGGTTTACGGTACAACCGAAGAGGCGGCTCTCGCATTGGCTGCCCTGGATGAACAGCTGAAGTCTAAGCCCAAGAAGAGCAAGGATGTGGCCGCAGAACAGCCCGCGGGTGAGGAAACAGTGACTGAAGAATCCGAAGAGGAGGTCAACCCTGCCGAGAAGAAAGCCAAGGAAGACGAAACCGCAGAGGACGCCGCTGTGATTGCTGTCGTTCAGGCTGAACAAACCGAAGAAGTATTAGGGGAAGACTCTCCCGCACAAGAGAGCGAAGACTGATAATAACAGTGGGGCTATTGTAAAACAGCAGGCGAGTTGGTAGTAGAACATTATCAACATCCCAGCCTGTTTGTTTTGCAATGGTCCCATTTATGAATTGATGAGAGGAATGGGCACCATATGAGTTTGGCACAGATCATTGACGGCAAGCTAATCAGCGCACAGGTTAAGGCCGAGGTAACCGCGGAGGTTTCGGCGCTGCGCGAAAAGGGGATTGCGGTAACGCTGGCGGTAGTAATCGTGGGGGACGACAGTGCGTCTCGCACCTATGTAAACAATAAGAAGAAGGATTGTGCCGAGGTGGGCGTGATCTCGGAGGAATATGCGCTTCCCGCCGAAACCACACAGGCCGAACTGATGGAGCTTATACACACCCTCAACAATCGCAGGGATGTAAACGGCATACTGGTTCAGCTGCCGATTCCTAAGCATCTGGACGAGAAGGCGGTCATCGATGCGATTCTGCCGCAAAAGGATGTAGATGCCTTCCACCCCGTTAACGTCGGCAAAATAATGATCGGCGACTTCGATTTTCTGCCCTGTACTCCCGCCGGGGTAATGGAGATGCTGGCTAAGACAGGCATCGACCCTGCCGGAAAAGATTGTGTAGTTATCGGCCGAAGCAATATCGTGGGCAAGCCGATGTCTATGCTGCTGCTGCATAAGAATGCCACCGTCACCATCTGTCACTCAAAAACCAAGAACCTCGCCGAGGTTGCCCGCCGTGCGGATATTCTGGTGGTAGCCATCGGCCGCGCAAAGTTTGTTACCGCGGATATGGTGAAGCCTGGCGCTGTGGTAATCGATGTGGGTATGGACAGGGACGAAAACGGTAAGCTCTGCGGAGACGTGGATTACGAAGCGGTGAAAGAGGTAGCTGGCTGGATTACCCCAGTACCCGGCGGCGTAGGCCCCATGACAAGGGCGGTGTTGCTCAAGAATACCTTAGCGGCGGCAAAGCTGCAGAACGCTGATAAGCTTTAAGATTTATAATCTATAGGTTGACTTATTTGACAAACTGTGATAATATGTTTAATGCCGCATGCTGTGGGCTTATAAAGTGGGTTTTTCCCCGCCTTACAGGCAGCGAGTTTAGAAAAGGCAGGTGCCTCAGTTAAATGTACGCAATTATTGAAACCGGCGGCAAGCAGTACAAGGTTTCCCAGGGAGACGTTGTATATATTGAAAAGCTTGACGTTCAGCCCGACGAAACCGTTAAATTCGATAAGGTAATCGCCGTTGCCACCGATAATGGTGTTACCTTCGGCAACCCCACCGTAAGCGGTGCTGTTGTAAGCGCTAAGGTAGTTAAAAACGGCAAGGCCAAGAAGGTTACGGTATTTACCTACAAATCCAAGAAGAACGAAAAGCGCAAGATGGGCCACAGACAGCCCTACACCAAGGTTCAGATTGAAACAATCACCGCATAAAAAGGCAAGGCTGTAAAGCGGGGCGTTAATCGATGATACGTGCAGGCTTTGTAAAAGCAAACGGCAGGTTTAAATCCTTCGTGGTTTCAGGCCACGCAGGGTATGCGGAAAGCGGAAGCGACATTGTGTGTGCCGCTGTTTCCTCCGCCGTACAGTTAACGGCCAACGCTGTCACCGAGGTTGCGGGCATTAAAGCCAAGGTTCAGGTAAACGAGGATAACATCGCGCTTACTTTGCCCAACGGCTGCGAAAGCGATGCCGCGGAACTTTTAATCGCTGCTTTATATCTTCACCTTTCTCTTTTGGCGGAGGATTATAATGACGCCATACAGGTGCTAACGGAAGAGTAATTCCTACTAATATGGAGGTGCAGTTACCATGATTAAAATCAGTATTCAATTTTTTGCTCATAAAAAGGGCGTTGGTTCTACCAAGAACGGCCGTGACTCCGAATCTAAGCGTCTTGGCGTAAAGCGTGCCGACGGCCAGTTCGTGCTTGCGGGCAACATCCTTGTTCGTCAGCGCGGCACACACATTCATCCCGGTGAGAATGTTGGCATCGGCTCCGATGACACCCTGTTCGCGAAAGCCGACGGCAAGGTAAAGTTCGAGCGTCTTGGCAAAGACCGCAAGAAGGTTAGCGTTTACGCGCAGTAATGCAGATTTCTTAACAGGAATAGGTATAAGCCTTTTTAGAACGTAATCTGCTTTAAGAATCCCGGGCGATCAGGCTCGGGATTTTTTTGACTGTAATTCGGGAACAATAGCGGTATAGTTCAATTCATTAATACTAATCTCTCATTAAAGCCTTTCTAAAGAGTTCTTGTAAGAAGCCATTAATTCAAGCTTTTCACTTGATCCTTTAGCGGTTTTATAATCGTGATAAGTATAAGGAGATAACATAATGTTTATAGACAAGGCTAGAATCAGCATAAAGGCGGGCGACGGAGGCAACGGTGCGGTTTCGTTCCACCGCGAGAAGTATGTGGCTGCCGGCGGGCCGGACGGCGGCGACGGCGGCAAGGGCGGCGATGTCGTATTCGTTGCCGATACCAACCTCTCCACCCTGATTGATTTCAAGTATAAGAAGAACTATACCGCTCAAAACGGACAAAACGGCATGACGAGGCGTTGCTTCGGCAAAGGCGGCGAAGACCTTGTCATCAGGGTGCCGCTGGGTACCATCCTGCGGGAAGCACAAACCGGCCGCGTTATGGCCGATATCTCCGGTACAGAACCGGTGATTGTAGCGAAAGGCGGAAAGGGTGGATGGGGTAACGCTCATTTCGCAACCCCCACACGCCAGATTCCGCGGTTCGCCAAGGGCGGCATCCCGGGCGAGAGCTTTGATGTGCTGTTGGAATTAAAGCTGTTAGCCGATGTGGGGCTTGTGGGCTTCCCCAATGTGGGTAAGAGTACACTCATTTCTATGGTAAGCAACGCAAAACCCGAGATTGCAAACTATCATTTTACCACCCTCATCCCCGTACTGGGCGTGGTGCGTATCGACGAAGGCAACTCCTATGTGATGGCCGACATCCCGGGGCTTATTGAGGGCGCCTCCGAGGGCGTGGGGTTGGGGCATGAGTTTTTGCGCCATGTAGACCGCTGCCGTTTAATTGTACACATCGTGGATGTCTCCGGCTCCGAGGGGCGCGACCCCAAGGAGGATTTTGTCAAGATTAACTACGAGCTGAAAAACTTCAGCGAGGAGCTTGCCGAGCGTCCGCAGATTGTTGTTGCCAATAAGTGCGATATAGCCGAACCCGAACAGATCGAATCGTTCAAAAGATATGTTGAAGATCAGGGCTACCCCTTTTTCTCAATTGCGGCTGCAACGCGGCAGGGGGTAGACGCTTTAAAATATGCCATAGCCGCCAGACTCAAAGAGCTCCCGCCCATCAAGCGCTACGAGCCTGAGCAGGCCCCGCTTGAAACAATTGGTGATAACCGCAGCTTTGAGATTACCGACCAGGACGGTGTATTCGTTGTAGAGGCGCCGTGGCTGCTCAAGGTGCTTTCAAGCTGCAATATGGAGGATTACGAGTCGCTGCAGTATTTCCAGCGCGTACTGGTCGAGTCCGGAATTATCGATAAACTGGTGGAGATGGGCGTAAAAGAGGGCGACACCGTAAGCATCTATGATTTTGAGTTTGACTATGTTGACTAACCAGAATTAACGGGGAATAAGTTTGAAAGGCAGATCTTTCAAACTAGGGCTTTGTGCTTTTCGTTCGATAAACTGAAATGTGTTGGTACGATTTTCAGTTAACGAATTTCGGCTGAGGCCGAAACCGCACGAATTCCCTGAAAGGAATGTTCATATTTATGCAGTTAAGTATCGAAGAAGCCAGTAATCCTAAGCTTAAAAGCCCTTTAGCGCTTGCCTTTTTAGGCGATGCCGTCTATGAACTGCTTGTACGTGAGCACCTTTCTCAGCAGGGAAGCATGCCAGCGCATGCGCTGCATGTGCTGGCCGTACGTTTAGTGCGCGCCTCGGCGCAGGCGCACGCCACAGAGCTTATCGCCGGGGTACTCACCGAGGAAGAAACAGCCATTCTTAAAAGAGGGCGAAACGCCAACAGTACTACCGTGCCTAAGAACGCCAACCCCGCCGATTACCGCATGGCCACCGGGCTGGAAGCTTTATTTGGTTACCTGTACTTAAAAGGGGAGCAGCAGCGTATAAATGAGCTGTTTAAGATTATCTGGCAGTCGTATTGTGAAGAGAACCGGCAGGAATAGAATAAAAGAGCCGCCCTCGGTTTTTCGAAAGGCGGCTCTTGCTGTATGTATTCAAGATTTTATTCAGGCAGCTCCCCGGAAAGCAGGAAGTTTACCGTTCCAAACGGGAAGCCTATCGGTACAATAAAGAGGTTTTTAAATCCGTTAAGGATCTTATCGCTTTCATAGTCTTGCGGCTCAAGGTCGAGTTCCACGGCAAGCGAATTAGAGGTATTCACGGCAAACAGGCCATTGTGCAAATTCAAAAACTCGCCAACCGAAGCCTTCACGTATTCGTCGTTTTCAGTAAAGCGTTCCTGCGCATAACGTGATGCAAAGGCTGTAAACGCATCATTGGAAGCCTCAATTGCGGTAAAGATCTGCTCGGAGCCCTTAATCACCTGTATGGCGGCTTGTTTGCAGGCGTGCAACTGTACCGTGGAAGAGGGCAAAAGGGTAAAATCATCGCCGATAAAGCGAATAATATTCTTTAACAGCAACGAAACATAGTCGGCGTATAAGTCGCCTTTTGTGCCCGCAAGGCTAAAGCCATAGAAGTCGCTGATAACCGAGCGCACAGAAGCAGCCTTTTCGTCGGCAAACTCCGCCTCCGTAATCTTAGCGGAACGCTTGTAGGAATCAAGCGCTATCGCAAATTGGCCGTTTGTCATACAGCCGCTTTCCACCAGTGCCTGCCCAAGCAGCAGGTAGCCGGTTTTCTGCGAGGTCAGCAGTTCGTTAACCTGATCCGGGGTCATATAGCCCATCTCAACGGCCAGATCCCCCATTCGCTTATCGGTGTGCATCTGCATTTTATGCAGCTTATCCACCTGTTCCGCAGTCATATATCCCGCGTTGATGGCCAGCACCCCAAGCTTGACATGCACCTTCTTTTGCAACTCAAGTGCTTGCGCGAGCTGTTCGGAGGTTACCAGATGGTTGTTCAGCAGGTAGCTGCCAAAGAATTGCGTAAACATGATAATATCAAGCCTTTCCGGTATAGGATGTGTATAAGGAGGTACCTATTTGCCGTTTGCCAGGTTGCTAACAATTTTGAGTACCTGCGCGTCTTCAATGGGCTTTTGAAGAAAATCATAAACACCAAAATCCACAGCCTCTTTTAAATGGCTCTGTGTTCCAACCGATGACGCCATTACAACCTTGGCGTTGGGGTTGGCGGCACGAATCTCCTTTAATGCTTCGAGGCCGGTCTTTTTGGGCATGATAATGTCCATAAATACAATATCAGGCTGTTGCGCCTTATATATTCTAACTGCCTCCTCACCGTCGGTGGCCTCAAGCAAGGTGCCGAAACCGATCTTGGTGAGCAGTTCTTTAAACTTCTTGCGTACCAGTATGGAGTCATCGCAAACCAGCGCTTTCATCTTAGAAATTTCCATAGATTAGGTTCACCCTCATTTCATTATAACTGCACCCATAATTTACTTTATATTCTACACTATATTAATTCATTTTTCAACAAATAATGCACATTATTTGGCACGCATATCCGTTTTTATCTTGCGGGCAAAATGTTGGCTTTACAGCGAGATAACAGGTAAAGAGCGCATTTATGTAGGTTTGTCAAACATCTTGGACAGTGTTAGGAAAGAGCAAGCTTTTCAAGTGGCGAAAGCCAGCGAAGAGGGCGCATCGGTATGTTATTGGAACGATTTTGATGTGCAGCTAGCTGCACATCAAAATCGGCGAGTGAATAAAAGTGGTGTATGTCATAGAAACGCTTTTGGTCTTCACGGTGGCTACGTTCTACCTTGCCGTTGTGTCGGGGTGTATAAGGACGAATAAGTTTATGTCTGATACCCAGTTTCAGTGCCGTTTGTTCAAACAAGGTAAAACTATCTCGTTTGCTGCTGGAGAAACGATTGGTAAATTCAAAACCGTTATCGGTCT
>NZ_FNID01000020.1 GCF_900103835.1 Acetanaerobacterium elongatum
AAGCATGTCCCGTGTGGCACATTGCATCGACAACGGTCCTATGGAAGGATTCTGGGGCATTTTGAAACGCGAACGCTATTACGGTCGGAGATTCACCAGCAAGCAGAAACTTATTCAGATGATTGAGAGTTACATCAG
Organism: Acetanaerobacterium elongatum; assembly: GCF_900103835.1. GTDB lineage: Bacteria > Bacillota > Clostridia > Oscillospirales > Ruminococcaceae > Acetanaerobacterium > Acetanaerobacterium elongatum. The sequence continues at coordinate 139 of NZ_FNID01000020.1, forward strand.
CTATTACAACACCCGGCGTGTGCAACGCAACTTGGGTGTTCTGACACCGTTAGAGAAATTTAATCTCTACTTCGCTGCATAAAAAGCGACCAGTGGTTTTGTTCACCACTGGTCGGGAAAATTTTATGTTTTTTCGCTGTCCTCTTGACGGGATGCAGTTCATTATTGGGTGCCTTTTTGTTTTATGTGTATACATAGCTGTCCTCACCTTGAATCACTAACGTTATCTGCCTTTACGCGTATTGCCATCTTTGAAAAGAGCAGTAAAGCTCCTGGGAGCCTTTGTTTCAAAGCACATTATTTTATCGGTAAAGGGGTGCTTAAACGCTAATTTATAGGCGTGCAACCCCAAACGACCCAAAGGGTTTGTTCTGGCCCCATACTTTTTATCACCCGTAACGTTGTGCCCGATGTCTTTCATGTGCACGCGAATCTGGTTCTTGCGGCCTGTTTCAAGCCGGATATCCAGCAAAGAGTATTCGCTGCTTTCGTTAATCACCTGATAGTTTGTAATGGCCTCCAAACCGTCACCGGCGGTGGGGCTGGAATACATCATTAAAGTTTTGGTTTCTTTCAGCCAGGATTGAATCCTGCCGCTTTTCTCTTGAAGCTTCCCCTCCACAACGGCAACATAACCCCGTTCGGTTACTAAATCAGACCAGTTATCCTGCAGCGCCAGCTTCATTCGCTCGTTCTTTGCAACCATCAATATACCGGAGGTATCACGATCCAGGCGGTGCACGGCAAAAATGCGGTTCTCCGGGTCTCTTGTCTTTACATAATCCGTTAACAGGCGATAGGCGGTGTGCTCATTCTCTTTATCGGAAGCAATCGAAAGCAGCCCCGCAGGCTTGTTGATAACAATGAGGTCGTTATCTTCATACAGAATGTCGAGTGAATTCTTTTGCTTTATTACCGGCCCGGCAGTCCGGCTGATCTTCACCCGCTGTCCTTCGCGAATTACCGTATCGTATTGCGTTATCACAATCCCGTCTACCGATACCTGCCTGTGCGTCAGCAGGGCCTTTACATGGTTTCTGGACTTGTTAGAGAGCTTTAACAACAAAAAATCCAATAAACCGCTTGGTTCTGTTACCACAAACTCTATATCAGGCTTTGGCGCGTTTCCTTTTTGCCTCATGTCCCGTTTTGTTTTTATCAATGGTTTTTCTCCTTTCGATTACCCGGCTGCCTTATGCGCAGCCGCTGGATCGCGCGGCTAATCGCTACTTCTGAGCAGCAATCTTATCAGCAAGCTCGTTTAAGTACACCCACCGCTCCGTTTTGCTGTCAAGCTCGGCTTCGAGCACCGCCTTCTGTTCCATCAGGGCCTGTAAACGGATATAGTCGCTGGCCGACGAGGCAATTTCCGCTTCGCATTGTACGATTTGAGCCTCCAGCGCAGCAATATCATCGTCTATCGTATCGAATTCCCGCTGCTCTTTAAACGAGAATTTCAGCTTTGTTGTCTTTTGTGGCGCTTCCTTTTTTACCGCAGCTTCGTTTTTTGCCGCAGGCAGTGAAGTTATCTGCCGTTTCTCATAATAGTCGGTATAATTACCCGTATATTGTAGAATGTTTCCCTCCATGTTCACCTCAAAGATGGAGGTAGCTACCTTATCTAAAAAATAGCGGTCATGCGAAACAGTTAGCACCGGCCCTGCAAAGGATAGAAGATAATCCTCCAGAATCACCAGCGTATCAATGTCCAAATCATTGGTAGGCTCATCGAGCAACAGGATGTTTGGGGCGGTCATCAATATGCTCAGCAGATACAGGCGGCGGCGTTCACCGCCGCTGAGCCTGCCGATTAGAGAATACTGAAGGTCGGAAGTGAATAAAAACCGCTCCAGCATCTGAGATGCAGAAAAGGTTCCCTCGGGAGTTTTCACATCTTCGGCTATTTCGCGGATGAAATCATACACCCTTTGGTTTAAATCGAGTTCTCTACACTCCTGCGTGAAATAGCCCACCTTTACGGTGCTGCCCATATCCACCGTTCCTTCATCCGGCAGCAACCGCCCGGCAATCAGGTTCAGCAGGGTAGACTTACCCGCGCCGTTCTTACCAACGATACCAATGCGGTCACCCTTCGCAATAATATAAGAAAAATCACGGATTACGGTTCGGCCGCCTAAGGCTTTGGTAACCCTATCAAGCTCTATTGTTTTGCGCCCAAGGCGCGTAGAGACTGTTGACATCTGCACTGTGTCATCTGCTGCCTGCACGGTTTGCTCCTTGAGTGCCTCGTAGCGTTCAATGCGGTCGCGGCTCTTGGTGCCGCGTGCTCTGGCGCCGCGCATAATCCACTGATATTCCCTGCGCAGAATCGACTGCCGCTTGCGTTCGCTGGCCTCAGCCATCTCTGCACGCTCAGCCTTCAGCTCAAGATATTTGGAGTAGTTGGCTTCATAGGTATAGAGCTTGCTATGGGATAGCTCAACAATACGGTTTACGACGCGCTCTAAAAAATACCGATCGTGCGTAACCATAATTAAACCGCCGTTTAGTCGGCAGAGGTACTGCTCAAGCCAGGAGACCATTTCGCTGTCAAGATGGTTTGTCGGCTCGTCCAGAATAAGTATATCCGCCGGGTGTATCAGCGTGGCAGCGAGAGCCACCCGCTTGCGCTGGCCACCGGAAAGCGTGCCGATTTTAGCGTCAAAATCTATAATTCCCAAGCGGGTAAGCATGGTTTTTGCTTCATATTCGTGAATCTCGCGAAACTGGGCAGGGAAGTCGGCAAATACCTGCTCCAGTACCGTAAAGCCGTCGCTCATCTCCGGTGTCTGCGGCAGATAGGCCACCCGTATGTTGGGGTTCATGACAATGGCGCCCTCATCCGGCTGTTCCGCGCCGGCTAATATTTTAAGCAGCGTACTTTTCCCCGTACCATTTATACCGATTATCCCAAATCGGTTGCCCTCATTCAGGTACAACGAAACATCCTGTAACAACTGCTTTGTACCGTAATTTTTCGATATATGTTCTGCAGATAACAGCATTTTGTGGCTCCCTTAATATAAACGATAACATCTTAAAATAATAGTATATCACAAAATACATCAAACTCATAACAAAAACCCTTTCGATATGACATTCATACCGAAAGGGTCGATTACACTATCAAAAGCGAACTTCTGTTTTACTCCTCATCCTCACTGAAGTCGTCCTCATTCTCCCAGTTGTGCCACACGTTCTGCACATCGTCGTTATCCTCAAGGTGCTCCAGCAGGCGGCTCATCTTTTGGGCGGTGTCGGCGTCTTCAATGCGGGCATAGGTCTGGGGCAAAAACTCCACCTCGGCGGAGATAAAGGAATACTTCTTAACTGCATTTATGAAATTTTCAAAGCGTGTATTTCATAGTTCGTTAAGGTACATTTTCCTTAACTAACCAAAGTATATCATAACTCATAAGCCTTTTTCAAGCCTTGAACAGTGACATACATATCATTATTTGTTGTCAATTTCTACTGGATTATTCACCGGTTTAGCTTCACTTTCAATTCGCTGCAATTCAAGCGCAGTATCCACACTATAAGGGCTAATATCAATAATGGTCTGTTTACTGATAGCCCCCATGTCATATTGAACTTTTAGCTCGTCCATAAGGCTTGCAGTATCTACAGGTCTATTAACACTAAAGGTAATATCCAAAGAATCAAAATTATCATCATTGAATGTAATACCCTGTAATTTCAATAGCTTTCTGATATATTCAAACCTCTTAAAGAATCCTTCTCTAAGTACCTGTATCGTTTGTTTTGCTTTATTATCCATCTGACTAAACAGTAATTTTAAACTTACCTCTGATACATTAGAAATGTTTCCTTGACCAATAGCGGATGCCGGTACTCCTGCAACTGCATATAACTGTTGGTTAAGGCTATCCAGTAATAGTTTAATATTATTATAATCCATCGTGGCATTTACCCATTTAAAATCCCCACCATCTTCAAGGTTAAGGGTAGCACCAACAATATCTTTGGGAATGCTTTCATTTATCCTTTGTCCTGCACTAACACCCAACGGATTAAGGCTAAGTGTGGTAATAGCATCATCTAGTTTAGACAATAGTAATTCAATCTGATTCATAACAGGAATAAGATCATTCATAATACTATCGCCAAAGAAGTTGTATTCGCTCTTATCCATCATTGAATAGTGTATAGGCAAACCGGTTAGGTTATTAACTTCACTTACTAATCGCTCATTCTCATAGGTTAGAACCTTGAATGGAGTATAGACAATGTAGTTTTTGTGTCCAGTATCAATATCATCCCAATATTCAATAAAGGCAACATAATTAAAGTGCTCATCATAAACAGGGTAGGCATCTTCATTAGCAATAACCTTTGATTTTATGGTTTTGTCACCAGTAAGGTAAACATATTCAAAGGCATCACCATAGGTATATAGGTCTGTTACAACTTCATAGTCTGTTTTATTAAAGATACCCTTTTTATAAACGTTATTATATTTCTTAACGATATCCTGCTCACCAGTAATTGAAATGGGGTTTCCTACTACATAACTTACATGAAAGTTAATAATAGATTTCAACGTATTCAGAACAATCTTTGCAGTTCTATAGGTTTCCTCTTTAAATACAAAATCCTTGCGCTGCAAGACATTATGTAACCTTAACAAGTACTGCTTTATATCAACAACGTTAGAGATTCTCTTGATATGTTCGCTTTTTTGCACTTCATCAACAAACCATAAAGGTTTTGTAAGGATGTCCATTTTTCGTCCTCCCTTAAACATAATTCAAACCAGATTTAAGCCCAACCAAAGCCATAGCAAAAGACATTACTAAGTCGTCATGATTACCTGTAATCGCCTCCATTTTGCCGTTCTTGAAAGCGAACAGTTTCATTTCTGAAAGCAAATCTTTTGACTTTATACATATCTGATTAGTTTCAAACAGTTCTACAAAATCGTTAATCATTATTGGCTTTGTCTTTCCGTTGGTAATAAATCCAACCTTCTTTTTGGCTTTCCCTCTGGCATCGTATTCTTTGTATTTATACATATTTGTATACTGATAATCATTCTTTAACTTGTCTACTACTGTATGCCCTGCGCTTGCTTTTTCTATAACCAGTAAGGCTCTATTAAAGTAAATGCCTATAGCACTAACCAGTTCCGCATACTGAAATGGTTTTATCTGATTACTCTTAAATTCTGCTACTTGCTCTCCATCTTGTGTAATAACCTGAAAGGCGCTGTAGTCTTGTCCTAGCCCTTCGCCGGTATCTACCCCAATATAATATTTGATTCCCTGTTTAGGCGCATCCCATAGAGATAACCCCCGATTAAACCACTGAATCAGACAATTGGGTAAGTTTATAGGTTTGTTTTTTAGTGGGGTATTCTCATCAACATAGTTTAGTCTTTCGTGTATTAGCTTTGATGAAAAGATATTACAACCAGTAGAAACAAAGGCTTCGATAGGGTTACTAGGGAATTCTTGTGCAAAACTGCTTTCGCTACTATTGGCAATCTTTAATCTGCGCCATACTATCTGCTCAATACTAGCCCCCTGATTGTGCAATGCTAATTCGGCTTCATTTAATTCCTCTAAGGCAGGTAACTTAGTATGTAAAGCGGTATATTTTCTGCAAAACATCTCATATTCATCTTTAAACATTACTTTATCGTCTATCCAACTAAAAAAGAATGGCTTATAAAGACTTTCCTTCCGCTCTGCTTTGTTCCAGAGTTCAGAAAAGTAATTTAAGCCATTCGCTGTTGATTCAAGAATTATTCTACCATTAGGGGTTAAGGCTTGTTCAATAGCAAGTAGTTGTTTATCAACCGTATCTTTCATAAATCCGATTTCAGATAAATGGGCGAATCTTATTGTTAATCCTCTGGCTACATCTTTTGAACCACAGGTAGCGCATATAATCCGCGAACCATTAACAAATTTCAATTCCTTTTTGTTATTGGCTATCAGTTCTACACTTAGCGATTTAGGCAGGTCATTGTATAATTGTTTTAGTTTTTCAAATATGGAAGTCGCACTATCAATACTATAACTAACCAAAAGACAGGTAGTATTTGAATTTGTACAAGCTAAGTAAATAGAGTAAGCACATGACAAGGTTGTTATTCCTAGTTGGCGTGATTTAAGAATAATATTATATTTGTCCATGCCCTTTATAAGTTCTTTTTGTTGTGGGTTAAGAACAAAAGGGATTAGTTTGCCGTTTTTATCCACAACTTTCATAAAGTTTTCTATATAGAGAACCGGACTATTCATTATTCTTTTTAACTTCTCGGTTACTGTCATGTTACCCCCCTTTATTCTTCATCTTCAACATCTACACCATGTAAGATACTTAGCAATTCACTTTCTTTTTCTGTAGCAAAGAACTTCTCGCTAAATTCTGTAAACGCCTTAAAAGCGTTAGTATCTTCTTTGGCTTTTTCAAAGTACAGTTCATATAACTGAATCATTTTCTCTTGATGTTGTCTTTTTAATAACCACTTAACCGCACTCTGTACGTTTTCTTCAAACAACCAGTTTGTACATGAGGTTTCAGTCATACCGGTAGTAAAGGTTTTGTAGTAGTTTTTTAGATCATCAAAAGACTTTAAGACTTTGTCTGTTAAAAGGTGTGGGGCATATTTCCAAAGTATGTAATAGACTTTAGCATCTGTCCTCACAAGACTTTTCAATTTTTGAATAATACTTTGCTCTTGTGAGGTGGATTTTCCTTGACTGTGATTAGCCGCCAATAATCTCACCTGCCGTTTTTCTTAGGCTTAAAGTTGTTTCGTTTAGGCTCTCAATAGCCTTATTTAAATCATCGCACCACTTAATTATTTCATCTTCTGACATTGGCTTAATTTCTTTGTTCTGGTTACTGGTGAAGAGATTAGCCCAATCTATAGACTTCAAATAAGCAAGTGCTTCATCTATTGTATAAGTCATACTGATCTTTCCTTTCATTTTATCTACTGGCTAACAAGAGCCATTTTTGACGATTGATAATAAAGTCAATCATGTATAATACCTGCCCCTTTAATTTGAGGGGCAGGATATTGACGCTCCATTTTCTTATGGAACTAAAAAAGGTAGTGGTAAGATAAAGAGGAGTGGTTGCGGAAAAATGGCTTAATGATAAGGAAAACAAGGATTTTGATGTGACACCACTGTCACACTTTTAGCCATTTTTGTGACACCACTGTCACACTTTTAATTATTCTTGTACTTAGCATCTATTTGTTCAAGCCGCTGTTTCCACCCACTAGCTTTAAACATCTCATAAACTGGTTTATCTAAGTGCCGCCCTCTGAAGAATATGTAAGGATTTACTACATACCCTTTCTGAATCTTCTTTTTATCACGAGCATCGGTAATTTTGTATTCGCTTAATATTCCTTTTTGGATAAGGGAAGGCATGATTTTACGAACTACATCATAAGAATAATCCAGTTCTTTGGATATGTCTTTAAGGGTTAATACATTTCTATCACACTTCCTCCTTTCTAAATTTGAATTTCACTGTGACATTTTTGCGGCATATGCTTTGTTAATACCATCAATAATTTGCTTGTAGTTTTCTTCTGTTAGGCTTTTGACTTCTGTTTCTACCTGACCGATTAACTGCGCCGATACATCACAATACTTAGCAACATCACGCAATGACAAGCCTTTTAATTCTCTGATTTCTCTGATCTGCCTAGGTGTAATCATCTGAATCCTCACTTTCTTATAAATAGACACCCCCGCCTGATATTTCAAGCAGGGGTGCATCATTATAATTTACTGGACGAAATTTACTTCTTTTAAGCTACGGTTTTGCGAACTACAACAATGCCGGTATCATCGAGCAGTTTGGTAGTGTACAGGGAAGATGCAACAAAATCTGTAGCAAGAAGTTTCGCTTCACGCTCTTCCTCAAGCATGATTTCCTTCTGGAACACATAGCCAAGAGCATTTTTCTTGATTATGTAGGTTTTGCACTCGCTGGCGGTAGAATCCCAAGTACCGTTGTTGGTAACAACTACAGGAATACCAAAGTAATAGCCAATAACGCCATTCTGTGCAATACCGTTACCATTGGTCTGATAGGTGAGTGCAGTATTTACAAATTCGGTCATTCCCACAAAAGAACTGCGAAGTCTGGAGTTGATGATAATAGCGGCGAAAGTATCTACATCAATTTCATCACCGAAATTATCAATACCCTTCTGGAGTTCTGCGGAAGTGATAGCGGTAGCACCTGCGGCGGCAGACTTGAAAACAACATCTGTATCTATAGCGGCTGCAAGGTCAGTATCAATCTGCTTTGCCATTACATCTACAACCTGCTTGATAACGTTATCAGTTACCGCACCCTTAATCTGTGCCTTTTCACTGTCATATACGCGAAATGCAGAACCAATATACTTGATCTCTGCGGAATCGTCTGCCATATCAATAATGGCAGGGGTAAGGGCAGTACCCTTAGTTACAGTACCGACTGTGGCGGTTCTCTTTAATTTGGGGAAGTGAACCTTATCACCTGCGGACAGAATTTCGGGTACAAGGGAAGTTGCATCAAAAGCAACCGAACCAAAACGAAGGGTAGTACCAAGTTTTTCATTAACTGCATCTGCGAATACTTCAGGAATAAATAAAGTAGCCATATATTTTACCTCTTTCTTTTTTTACATGTTTGTTGTTATTCTTACTTTGACTTCATAAGCCGTTTAGCCAATTCGGGGTTGGATTCAAAGACTTTTTGACGTTCTGAAAAAGACATGCTATGCCATTTCTCTTTGGTTATTGAATCGGTGTTGTTATGATTTATAGGGGTATAGCCTGTTTCAATAATTCGCTGTGAAATGATGTTAGTAATGATCTTTTCAAAAGCATCAACGTCTGCATCATCCCTAAGATAATCCACAAAACTTTTATCAAGGTTTTTAGCCAGTAATGTGTCTTGTAGATTTAATCTTTTTTCTTTGGCTGCTACCTCCGCTAAACGTGTTTCCAGTTCAATTTCTTGTTCGGATTTGTTTGCAGGGGTAAGATTAGTAATCTTCTGCTCTAGTTCTTTAATTTCTTTTGAGTATTTGGTTCTTAACCTATCCTCTGCGGACTGGATAGCTTTGTTAAAATCTGTCTTACTCATAGAAACCATTTCATCATTGGTCGGTTCTACTACGTTCTCGTTTTCAACTTCATTTGCCATTCTAAAATCATCCTTTCTTGTTACATCCGACAAGCCCTAAAACTAGTTCCTATCAGATATCCCTTGCTCAATTCTCATAAAATAAAAAGACCTGTATTACCGCAGATAACACAGGTCTGATTAACTAATATTATTTTTGTTCCCTTGTAGTCGTTTTTTTAAAAATGGCTACAAACCATTGTGGCTCTAAGCGTTACGAGTGTTTTATATCAATTGACATTTATTTAACACATATCGCAAACCCGCATAACCATGAGAAAAACAAGCATTTTCAACTTCAAAATGATCTGTTGACATTTTCTTGCCTTGTAGTAACATTTTAAAAATCCTAAAAAGCTTTATGAATACAATATCTATCATATAGTTAAGAAATATTGAGAAAACCAGTAGGTCGCATGATTATAGGATAATTCAGTATTATCAACTTTAAATTGACTCTTGGAATTTTTGTTTCTTATCATCTAGTTAAGAAATTTCGAGAAGTCTTACAAACCCGCATGAACACGCATAAAATCAGTATTCTTAACTTCAAATAAAAAACTTCAACTCTAAATTGACTGGTGGTTAAATATCCTATCATATAGTTAAGAAAAAATGATAAAGTCCTTAAACCATTGAAGATACAGGCTTTGTAAGCATTATCAACTTAAAATAAAAATGTGGTTATTAAAATGGTTCCCTTGTAGTCACATTTCAAAAATCCTTGAAATCCGCATGAGTACAATACTTATCATCTAGTTAAGAAAAAACAAGAAAGCCCACAAACCGCATGGTTGTGGGCTTAATGAGCATTTTCAATTTAAAAAGCTTGCGTCTACTTTTTCATTGCTTTATTTCTTTTCCATTCTCTTTTTCTTAGTTTATCATGCTCATATTGGCATTGTTCACATCTACTGGTCTTCATATCCCATGCATAAACTTCCACTTCTTTACCACAGTCAATACATTTAATTGTTTTAATTCCTACTGGCTGATATTCTTTGTGTTTTTTACAGAACCGTTCATCTTGTCTTCTTTGCTTAAACGGAAATCCACAATACCTATCATATAGTTAAGAAAAACTGCATATGTCACTAAAGCTAGTAATACCAACGGTTTGCGGATTTGTCTACTTTAAATTGGTCTGACTTCATTTACCCTAAACTCATAATAGAAATGGTTAGGGATGTACTGCATAGACTATTACTATCCCTCAAATTCAGTTTAAAAGAAGTTCCAATCAGGGAACTAGGTGAAGTAGCATCCATTTTAAGCTTGATATAGTTATCCGCTTGGGAAGTGGTAAGTACATAACCGGTTTGGGCGGTGGATAAATCAAGTGACCAAACGGGGGTTAGCGTAACAGGTTGATTATTAATGTCTTTAAATGCGGCTGTAAAGGTTTTGCTTGCTTGTCCAATCTTTAGCACTGGATCACCACTATAGGTTATGCTTGCCGTATACTGAATAGGTGGGGTGACTTCATCAATAACAACTTCTTTTACTGCGGTTATATTATGCTCTACCCATTTAGCGGTTATTGTAACAGTACCGGCACTGATGCAAGTTAATACCCCTTGATTGGAAATTGTCGCTTTACTGGTGTCGGATGTTTCCCATAGTATTGTCGGGTTTACTATGGTTGTATCGTTAATCTTTGCCAATGTGGTAAAGGTTGCAGTATCATCAACTTTATAGGATACATTTCCTGAAGCATCTAAAGAGTATGTTGTTTGGGTGCTGCTATTGGCAGTTCGTTTAACAAAGATGTAACAAATGCCGGATTTATAATAGATACTAAAAATTTGCCATGTTGCACCTAAAGCAACGAAAACATTATTAACCGCTAGTTTCCTGCTTTGTTCGTTATCCTCGGTTATCAGTTCAATTGTACCATCAATAGTGGTTGCCAATGCGCTACTAATCAGGCTAACAGATTGCCAGTCATAAGCATGACATTTTACGAATAACTCATAGCCGGTTTCTGTAACAACGTTAATCACAGAATTCACCTTTTCTAAATCGCTATGATAGTAGACATGGTTTTCAGATGTTTCTTGGTTAATGGATATGTAATAATCATTATTGTACTGTATAAGCTTTCCCTGTTGAATACCGGCATCAATTGGATAGTATATAGTTCGTTTATCACTGGTTTTATTCCTGTCGCTATTCTTACGAAACAGGCAGGGGAGGGTAACAGGAGCATTGCCATTATAGATTGTTACTGTCTTACCTTCTCGGTTTAAGGTATCGCTAAATTGCGATTCCAACACATCATACATGTTTATCGCTACCTTTCTTTATAACTATTTACAAATATTATGAACTGTTGTATATTGTAAGAAAAAGGGGGTTGTGCGGATGGATACATTGTTGTGTATTATCGCTATTGTTGCGATTGCTTTATTCTTGTACTTCAACAGTAATGAGAAGAAATTTCAAAAAGAAGTTGACCAGTTATATCAGTGGAAACAGGCAAATATAGAATTGCTTAGGAAAGAGATGGAGGATGGAAAGATAACTCCAGTGAAGTTTGCAGAAGAAAGTTGGAAATACGATAAGGTGTATCATGATGGATGGTGGGTAGCTTTTAAAAAGTATAAGGTTAAGTAGTAAAAAGATATTTTGAAAATTCTTATTGTTCCCTTGTAGACTATTTTGCCTCAACACCCCTGAATCCTTATGGTTCTAAGTTGTATTGCAATCCCTACTGGTTATATAACGATATAGAAAACGCTCACGAACCGCATAGTTATGGGATAAATTAGTATTATTAACTTTAAAAGCTTGCGTCTACTTTTTCATTGCTTTATTTCTTTTCCATTCTCTTTTTCTTAATTTATCATGGGTTTACCAATACCACAGGACATAGAAATAGTTGCTCGTGGTTACATAAATAAAATTGAGTTCGTATATCAAAAGAATAAAACAGATGAAAAGTTATCCATCCCAACTGATTCAATAATATTATTTAATACGTTTTACTCTTGGCAATCGGAAATGCAAAACTATATAGCTAGAGCAGTTGCAGGGGGATTAATTGCAGGAGCAGCGGGAAGTATTATCGGAGCTATGACAACTAAAGAACAACAACGGGAGGTTCTCTTTTTAAAAATTCAATATCATGGTGAAGATAATAATATTTCAGAAATTATTTTGTCTGGGCGCAATAATGATGATGCATACGTAAAAAAATTCGTTAATGGTTGTAAAGAGTTATATTCCTTGAATTTTGATTTAGTTGAATAGTCCATGTTATTTGTTGGCAGAAAAAAAGTGTGATTACTGTGGCGTTCCTCCCCCAAAAGGGGGTTCAAACATGAATTACAAAGTAAAAGGACTTGCAGAAACGCAAGCCCCTTTTTTATTACAGTAAGTTAGCCTTTGCCTTCATCTGTTCCTTGTTAGGATTGGTATATAGCAAGGTAGTATGAATATTGGAATGTCCTGCTTGATTAGCTACCTCATGAACGCTATAGCCACTCTCTAAAGCATTGGAACAATAGAAATGCCTTAATGTGTGTGGTGTTATCTTGTCGGAATACTTGTTAAATATCTGGTTTATCCTTGTTCTGTTGATTCTATCGCTCTCCCTGCTTACAAACAGGTATGCACTGGTTGAATTGCGCTCTTGCATATACTCTTTAAGGGCATTGATTATCTTGTCATTAAGGTAAACCACCCTTTGTTTATGCCCTTTGCCATAGGAAACAATCAATTCTCTTTCGACAAAACCAATATTTGATGTAGTTAAATCAAGTACTTCACTTATTCTAAGCCCTGCATAAGCCAATAAAGTAACGATAGCATAATCTCTCTTACCTTGATTGATCAGTATTGTTTGCCTAAACTGTTCAACCTCTTGCTTTGTAACGATGCTAAGGCTTGCATACTGTTGTTGTATCTTAATGTTATCTGATTTATATACTACTATATCTTCTTGTACACCTTTGGCTATTAGATATTTGTTATAGCTTAATAGTGCAGATATCTTAGCATTGATAGTCTTAGCAGTAAGTTTCTTAATGTTACGCAGATATGCAATATAATCAAGTGTATTAGCCCTGTACAAGCGGGTAGGCATGTCACCATAACTATCTTTATACCATTCTATAAAGCCTTGTATATGGAGCATATAGGCGGTAACGGTGTTATCTGACTTGCCTGAATCGGTTAAAAACCTTTCATACTCGTTTAGCATTTCAATCCCCCATAAATTATGTTTAACTTATTTTAGCCGGTTTGATGTAAATTATGTTTAACTGGATACCCATATTATAGCATATTCAACGGTTAAGTTCAACATAAATTATATTATGTTTAACTAATATTTCAAAATCATAAGGGTATTGCAGGATATTTTAACCATTCTTGCAACACCCTTTTTCAATATCCAATTATCAATTTTAACTATTGAAAACAATGTGATAGGGAAGGGCAGAGGAGATTTAAATTATTAATCAGATTATAAACTGTAAAGTAAATTGGTTTACAACAAAGAGAATATAGTACTAAACATGCTCTAATCGGTTGATACTCTATGTCTTTTCGCATATCAACAACAATACCATCTGTATATTAATGCAATTTCAATATCACATATAGTAATATATTTTAATGATTTTAGAGATTCATTAGAACACTGGTCTTTATAGACCTCGATACTACATCCTCATCCTGTAAGCCCTGTAAATACCTCTGTGTTATCTTAATATTGTCATGCCCCAACAAGCGACTAAGAGAATATACATCCATCCCATTCTTCAACTGTGCCTGCGCAAAGTAATGACGACAGGTATGTGGACTACATCTAATACTGTCTGAAACTTGTGCGTATAGACCTGCATTTCTAACAATGTTTTCGATAGCTTCATCAGTTAATGGTCTTCCTGTTCGTGAAAGGAAATAGTTATCAACTGTAATATTCTTGTATTCAAAGTTGTATTTCTTGAATCGTTCATACTTTAACAGTATTTTAGCCAGATAGGGGCTTTTCCCAACTTGTCTTTCTTTTTTACCTTTTCCGTAGATTACGATAACAGAATCTTTTACCTGACTTTCAGTTAGTGTACATAGTTCATAGTTCCGAATTCCAGTATCAAAGAGCATAGCAATAATAGCTTTGTTTCTCATGCTCATATAGTCGTTTTCTGGATATGCGCCTAACATTCGTCTTACTTCATCATCAGAAAAGGTCTTTATAATAGATTTAGGTTCACGCATCCAACTAACCTTTAATATTGGATTAGCAGTAATATATTCTTCTCCAATGACATACTTAAAAAAGGCTCGATAGGTTTTGATTAAACCATTCAAATAAGATTCTTTGCGCCCTCTCCGGCTCTGGTACATAAAAAATTCTTTTAAATGTCTGGTCTGCACTTGTTGGATGGTTGTTAAGCCATGTTCTTCTTTCAGGTAATTAACTAAGAATTCCAAGCCGTTCCGATAGCCTTTAACTGTTTTCCATGTGTATTTTCTTACCTGACATTCAAAGATAAATTCCTTAACCGCATCTTCCAGAAACATCAAAAAAGCCCTCCTAATGTGTTAGAAACACACACTAGAAAGGCTCAATAATGCAGTACATTTCGTTGCTCGTAACTTAATTACTGAATCAGTCACATATGTCATCGAAGCCCGAACTGATTCCATAGTTGCTATAGCATACTATGCAGATGTGTTATTCACAAACCCTTGTTACTCCTCATCCTCACTGAAGTCGTCCTCATTCTCCCAGTTGTGCCACACGTTCTGCACATCGTCGTTATCCTCAAGGTGCTCCAGCAGGCGGCTCATCTTTTGGGCGGTGTCGGCGTCTTCAATGCGGGCATAGGTCTGGGGCAAAAACTCCACCTCGGCGGAGATAAAGGAATACTTCTTCTTCTCCAGCGCCTCGCGAACGTCGTGCAGTGCGTTCGGATCGGTGTAGATCTCCACCACATCCTCCTCAAACGAGAAGTCCTCGGCGCCTGCCTCCATACCGTCCTCCATCAGCTTATCTTCGTTGAGCCCTTCAGACTCAATAACGATAACGCCCTTCTGCGAGAACATGAACGAAACGCAGCCGGTAGTGCCAAGGTTTCCGCCAAACTTATCAAAGTAGTGGCGCAGGTCACCCGCCGTGCGGTTGCGGTTTTCGGTTAAGGTTTCAACGATTACGGCAACACCGCAGGGGCCATAGCCTTCGTAGAACAGGCTTTCGTACTGGTTTTTATCGTCGCCGCCCATCGCCTTTTTGATAATGCGGTCGATGTTGTCGTTGGGTACGTTATTGGATTTCGCCTTGGCAATCAAGTCACGCAGCTTGCCGTTTACGCTGGGGTCGCCGCCGCTTTCGCGCACGCACACCGCAATCTCACGCCCTATCTTGGTGAAGATTTTTGCCTTCTGTGCGTCGGTTTTCTCCTTTTTACGCTTAATGTTATTCCATTTAGAATGTCCTGACATACGTATACCCCTCCAAATATTAAGCGGTACACGCAACAGCGCACCGCGGTCTTACACCCTAATGCTAATTCAATTTATAAATTAGTATTATTACCGTTAGTATTTTAGCACAACAAGTGCATCAACACAACAGTCCGTTATAATTTTTCGCAGATACCCTTCAGGTAAGCCCTAAAGTCGCTGCCAATCTCATGGTGCTCCAACCCAACCTCTACAATAGCCTTCAGAATGCCCAGCTTGTTGCCCATATCGTAGCGCGTGCCTTCGTAGTTTACGCCGATGCAGCCCTCGGTACGGGCCAGCACCGCCATAGCGTCGGTAAGCTGAAGCTCGCCGCCCGCACCCGGCTTTGTGTTTTCAAGAATGCCGAAGATTTTTGAAGGCAGCACACAGCGCCCGAGGATAGAGAACAACGACATTACCTCATCGGGCTTCGGCTTTTCAATCATATCGGTTACGGTGTAAAGATTATCGCGGATATGCCCCGTTTGCAGTGAGCAGTATTTGCCGATTTCTTCGCGCAGCACTTCTTTAATACCCACAACGCCCTGCCCGAACTCCTCATAAGCGCGGCAGAGCTGCCCGCAGGCAGGGTTCTGCGAGATAATTACGTCGTCGCCGTACAGCACGGCAAACGGCTCGTCCCCCACAAAGGTTTTGGCGCACAGCACCGCGTGGCCGAGCCCCAACGGCTGCTTCTGGCGGATGTACTGGATATTTGCCATATTCGATATGGCAACCATCTCGTTATATACCTCGGTTTTACCGGCGCGCAAAAGCTTTTCCTCCAGCTCGGGGGCGCGGTCAAAATGGTCTTCAACCGTGGTTTTGCCGCGACTGGTGATGATGAGAATATCCTCTATGCCCGATTTAACGGCCTCTTCCACAATAAACTGGATAGCCGGCTTGTCCACAATCGGAAGCATTTCCTTTGGCATCGATTTTGACGCGGGCAGCACTCTGGTGCCAAGCCCCGCCGCGGGAATAACTGCCTTTCTTATCTTCATGAATATACTCCTTATACATTATATTTAGCCATACTGCGCCTAATAGCGGTATGGCCCTAAACGCTTAATCAGAATGCCTTACGCTACAAGAGAAAATTCCACTGCAACTGCTACCGCAAAGCTCAATACAAAAAAGCCTACTACAAGCCCAATCATCAGGCCGGTTTTTAAACCGCCCTTTTTCACCAGTGCGGCTTTATACTCTTCTCCGTCACCGAAGCGTTCCTTCAGCTGGCGAATCTGTGAAAATACATAGCGTTGATAAAGCTTGTTGCCGAATAATCCCCAAACCATACAGGTGGCCCAGTAAACGTAGCTGAAGATATTGGCGATATTCAGCCAGTAGGCTGTTGTAGGGGGAATATCACCCGAGAACATAATGGTTGGGTTTGCGAGAAACTGATTGATATTGGCGGCAACATAATAATAGGTGGCCATCGTAGAGGGCAGCTGGCGTATGAGAAAGGCCACAGCCAGCAGCGAACCGATCATATACATGCCGCGCCCGCAAAAGTACAGGGCGTTGCCCAAAAAGGCCGCCCAGTTCCACGAAATGTTCTTTTTCAGCGTTACCATCTCTTTAAACCGAGGCAGATAGTAGTGTGAGTTGGAACCCACAAACATGGCAATATCCTTCACGGGAATCCCGTCGATGCTCTCGTCGGGGCTTAAACCGCCGTAAGGTGTGGTATATGGGTTATACTCCATCACAACCGGGGGCTTCATTCCCGCAAAGAAACCGCCGGATTCCTCGTCGCTCTTAGGCGGAATATTTGCATTGTTCAGCGGTGTCCCGCACAGCTCACAGAAGATGCTGTCTACCTGATTTAAGGTTCCGCATCGCGGGCAGCGCCGGGGTGCATCACCGTCAATCTTTTCTACCGAAGGGCGACGCCATTCCTCGCCGGTGGCATGCTTATCCACATACACGCAGCCCTGCTGTTTTTCATAACAGTGCCGATGGTGGGGCGCACCGCAGGTGGGGCAAACCACGATATCATCTTTATCCTTAAACTCTACCCCACAGGCGGGGCATTTGATTCCGTCATATCTGCCCATTTTTTCGATTCATGCCCTTTCTTTTACCGATATAAAACCATAATCTATTATATACGAATCGCTGTTAAAAGCCAATAAAAAATTCCAGAACAAAAGATTAACTTTCGTTTAACAGAAAACATATTCTTGGGAAACCGCTGAAAGCATATACTATGTGATGTGTAGTATTACCTGTTAGTTAAACGGCAAAAAGCCTAAAAAAGCGATTGCTATTTAATTTAAATTATTATTACATTAGGTATTGACAAGTAATACTATGCGATGTATAGTATTACTTGAAACGAGGTGTATACTATGGATATACAACTGAAACGAGGGCTGTTGGAAATTTGTGTGCTGACGGTACTAAGCAAAGGGGATTCCTACGGCTACCAGATTATCAAGGATATCGAGCCGTGCATTGAGATCTCGGAATCAACCCTCTATCCTATCTTAAAGCGGCTGGAAACAGCGAATGCGCTTACCGACTATTCGGTGGAGCACAACAGCAGGCTGCGCAAGTATTATAAGATCACCGATATCGGGCGAAAAAGGATAGAGGATTTTCTGGAAGAATGGAAAGAGGTTATGAAGGTTTTTCAGTTCATAACAGTAGGAGTGGGAGGAACAGACAATGAATAAAGCAGAGTTTATCACCTGCCTTTCGGGCAGGCTGGGTACTCTTCCACAAAGCGAGATTGAAAAATCGGTTAGCTATTACACCGAGATGATAGACGACCGTGTGGAAGACGGCATGGACGAAGAGGCAGCGGTTACGGCACTGGGGAATATCGATGATATTGTAAGAGAGGCAATGCTGGACCTGCCGCTGCCCACCCTGATGAAGGCTAAAATGAAACCCAAGCAGGGTTTAAAGGCATGGGAGATAGTGCTGATTATTCTGGGCTTTCCGCTGTGGCTCCCTTTGCTGATGGCGTTTTTTATGGTAATACTATCAGTTTATATCGCAATATGGTCAGTGATTATCTCGCTCTATGCGGGCGTTTTGTCGCTCTTCGTTGGTGGTATTGCAGGGTTCCTGGGGTCGTTCTTTGCTATGGCGCAGAACCTCCCCTCCGGTTTAACGCTGTTGGGCGGTTCGCTCGTATGCCTTGGGCTTGGGATTCCCGCATTTGTTGGCGTTCAAAAGCTTGCCGTATGGCTTGTGCATCTCACGGGCCGCTTTTTGCGGTTTGTAAAATCCCTGTTTATAAAAGTTGAGCCAAAGGCTTGAAATAGATGCTGCTGCTTTCTTGCAACATAATGAAAGGAATGGTTATTTATGAAAATCACGAAGAATCTGCTGATCGTTATAGCGGTTATTATCATGGCGGGAATCCTGTTGGCCTTTACCGGTATTGCAATCGGGGGCTTTAGGCTTGATTCGGTCAACACGAATCAGCCCTATGAAGAGAAGCATTACAGCTACGACGGCGCAAAGGTGAAATCGCTGGTAGTGAAGGATGTATCTGCCGAGGTTGAGCTTATCCCGTCTCCCGATAACAGCTTTCAGATAACTACCTACGAAAACGACAAGGATAAATACAAGGTTTCGCTTTCCCCGGCGGGTGAGCTTCGCATAGAATATTATTCTGCGAAAAAGTGGTTTGAGTACATCGGTCTGCATATCGACCTCCAATCACGAGCGACTACTGTTGCGGTACCTGCTCAATTTGTAGGCGCGGTAGATACCTCCACCGTAAGCGGCAGTATCAGCATTAAGGATATCAAGCTGCAGGAAGAGCTGAATGTCCATTCCACCAGCGGCGAGCTTACCTTAGCCAATATCATCACCCCCAAACGGCTTGATGCCTCCACTACCAGCGGCACAATCCGGTTAAACAACTGTAATGCAAACGGCCCGATGAAGCTGCAGAGCACCAGCGGTGAGGTTATGTTAGACACGGCCGAGATTGCAGGCGATATCAACGTTAATTCTATGAGCGGCAGCCTGCGGCTTGAGAATGTAAACGCCAAGGGAACAGCAGATATCTCCTCCACCAGCGGTGAAATCACCTTTAAGAATTCCACTTTCAACAGCGGGATCTCATCCAACAGTATCAGCGGTACCATCAGGTTGGATAAAACCGGTTCGCAGGGGGACGTAACCCTTCATACCACCAGCGGCGAAATCTCCTTCACCAAACTGAGCGGCAATAATTTTAGCTTTACCAGTACCAGCGGTACGGTAAGCGGTACCCTGTTAGGCTCAGAATCGGATTACACCGTGGAAGCAAGCTCCACCAGTGGGGATAGGGATGTACCCCAGTCTAAGGGCGGAAGCAAAAAGCTTAAGGCATCCACCACCAGCGGAGAGATCAGTATTCGCTTTGAATAATAAATATTCTTTAAAATTAAGCGCAGGATCACCAAACGTGTTCCTGCGCTTTGTATATAAAGCGATACAGGTTTTAACAACTTCAACTTTTGGTGTGCTTATCTGCAAATCCTGGAATTGATTGCATTACATTCGGCTACTACGACACTTTACAAGAAATTCAACTTGCCCTATAATAAAGTATGTTTTTAATTTATATTGTCAAGGTAAAAACTGCCGTGAAAATGTAGGGCAGACGGAGGATTCTATGCTAATCTTTGAAGAACTAAAGCTGAAGCTAATAGGCCTTAAGCCGGAGCTGGACGACCTTGAGGGTGCGCTCTCGCTGGAGGCCACGCGCCGCGAGCTCCCGGAGCTGGAGGCCAAAACAGCTGTTCCGGGCTTTTGGGATAACCCCGAGGCTTCGCAGAAGGTGCTGCAGCGCATTGCACAGTGCAAGGCCAAGATAGAGGGCTACGAGAAGCTGAAGGCGAGCTATGACGACGCCTTAACCTTAATAGAGCTTGCCGACGAGGCCGAGGATGAATCGCTTTACGCCGAGGCACAGCAGGAGGCAGCAAGGTTTGAAGAATCTCTTGCCACCGCGCGTCTTGCCACCCTGTTAACCGGCGAGTACGATACCAACAACGCCATTCTTACCTTCCACGCGGGAGCGGGCGGCACCGAGGCGCAGGACTGGGCACAGATGCTCTACCGTATGTACACCCACTGGGCAGAAAATCACAACTTTAAATATAAGATCCTCGATTATCTTGACGGTGAAGAGGCTGGCCTTAAAAGTGCTTCTATCCTCATCGAGGGTACCAACGCCTACGGCTATTTAAAGAGCGAGGCGGGGGTTCACCGCCTGGTGCGCATCTCGCCGTTCGATGCCTCGGGCAGAAGGCATACCTCGTTTGCCTCACTGGAGGTTATGCCCGAGATCGGCGAAGACATCAACATTGTTATTAATGATGAAGATTTAAAGGTAGATACCTACCGTTCCAGCGGTGCGGGCGGCCAGCACGTTAATAAAACCGAATCGGCCATCCGCATTACCCATATCCCCACAGGTATCGTAGTGGCCTGCCAGCAGGAACGCAGCCAGCGCCAGAACCGCGAAACCGCTATGACCATGCTTAAATCCAAGCTCATTGAGATTAAGGAACGCGAGCATTATGAAAAGATAGAGGACATCAAGGGCGTTCAGAAGGAGATTGCGTGGGGCAGCCAGATACGCTCCTATGTGTTCATGCCCTATACGCTCGCCAAGGATCACCGCACCGGCTTTGAATCGGGCAACATCGGCGCCGTGATGGACGGTGATATCGACGGCTTTATCAACGCCTACCTCAAGGCGAAGAGTACCGGTGAGCTAAAAGCATAAGAAAATGTAGATTTTCGGGAGACTGTATTTTCATGAAGAAGACAGTAAAAGCGGCATTTACGGCATCCGTTCCTGTGATGCTCGGTTATGTTTTTGTGGGCATCGCGTTTGGGCTGTTAATGCGCAATGCGGGCTACAGCGCATGGTGGGCGGCACTGATGAGCGTGTTGGTATACGCGGGCTCCATGCAGTTTGTAGCCATCAACTTCTTTTCGGGCGCATTCTCCCTTACGCAGATTATCCTTATGACGCTTGCCGTCAACATCCGTCATGTGTTCTACGGCCTTTCGATGATCGACCGGTTTAAAGGCATGGGTGCCAGAAAACCGTACATGATCTTTTCGCTTACTGATGAAACCTACTCGCTGCTCTGCTCTGCAAAAACGCCAGAGGGAGCAAACCCCAAGACCTTTATGTTCCTGATTGCGCTGTTTAACCAGCTTTACTGGATTACCGGCTCTGCTGTCGGCGCGCTTGCGGGGGAGATCATCCCCTTTAACACCAAGGGCATCGATTTTGCCATGACGGCGCTGTTCATCGTCATCTGCACCGAGCAGTGGCTTACCTACCCTTCGCGTATCCCCGCCATTATCGGGGTGTGCGCCGCAGTGGGCAGCCTGATTGTATTCGGCAAGGATAGCTTTATCCTGCCCGCCATGATTATTTCGGTGCTGTTTTTAATGCTGCTGCGCTCGCCCATTACAAAGGCTTCCTCTAAAGCCACCGAAGCTGCCGCAAAGGATTGTGAAACAAAGGGTATAGTCGTTGAACCCGCCGGCACAGTAAGCGAAGGGCCGGCAGAAGCAGGTAAGGTAAAGGAGGAGGTAGTAAAGTGATACTTTCCCCCTTACAGTCGCTCGGTATTATCCTTACGGTTGCCGCCGTCACCTTCTTAACCAGGCTTACACCGTTTGTGTTCTTTTCGGGCGGAAAGCAGACCCCCAAGTTTGTCATCTATCTGGGCAGTGTACTGCCACCCGCTATCATGGCGATTTTAGTGGTGTACTGCCTGCGCAGTATTGTGTTTACCTCGTTCCCGTTTGGTTTGCCCGAGCTGATTGCTTCCATCGTGGTTGTAGTGCTGCACGTCTGGAAGCGCAATACGCTCATCAGCATCCTCTCCGGCACAGCACTTTATATGGTGCTGGTGCAGGTGGTGTTTAAATGAAGCTGTACCGTGGGGAGATATGCACAACAGTGCCCCTTCAAGGAAAATCTATTCTTATTTAATGGTATTACAGAAACTGAAAACTAGCCCCGGGTTAATTCCCGAGGCTAGTTCCTTTTTATAAGCGTATTTAGTTTTAATACGAGCCTTCGTCATTAAACGCGCCGCTGTCTTTCAGGTAACAGTTAAAGAAATCAAGAACCACCCGGTTCATCGTTTCAATGACATAATACTTATCCGCTTCCTTCCCGCCGCCGATATGAACAGAACTGCAGATCATGTTTGTAAGCAGGGGAGAGAAAAGGGGAAGATCGGTTAAGCTCATATGGTTTGTTCCCTTTATGCTTACGGTAAACGCATAGGGCGCGGTTGCGGCCAAATTCGTTCCGGCGTCAAGAATACCCTTCTGTTTAACCCTGTCCATCGCCTGAGTCATTGTATCACTATAAATCGTAAGTATCGGCAGCGGGTAGGGTTGGTCATTAAAGACGATTTTACCGTTCTTAAAGCCCTCGTACTCCCCCAGTAAGTCTCCGTCAAGGTTTACTACGGCGGCAATATCCTTACGTTCTCTGCCAATTTGCGCACTTGCGGCACCGCCCAGAGAGTGGCCCATCAATCCAATATGTTTTGTATCAATGAGCTTATAAACTTCTTCGGCACTTGAATTCTTAGCGTTATTAAGAATTGTATCCAATACAAAATTCATGTCACCGGTGCGAACGTTCATCCAATCCTGTTCAAGTTTAAAAGCAGTCTCGTCATCATAAACATCACTGTTTACATCAATAATCTGCTGCAGGTAGGCCGGATTAACCGTTGTAACGGTACCGTCGGTTGCGGAAGTAAAAAAGGAATGATAGGGGTGGTCGATAGAGCACACCACATACCCGTTGCTCGCCAGCTCCATATAGGTGGAGGTATTACTGCTTTTTACACCGAATGCACCGTGTGAGAACACTACCAGCGGGCAGGTGCCTGTTGTGCCTTCGGGGTACCAGAACTCCACATTCACCTTTCTGTTTTCACCGGTATTGCTAAAGGTTTCGGTGCGGGCTTTGTCCACATAGGTGTAAACGGCTGTGTCAACCTTATACGTTCCGGTAATCTTAGGCTCACGATACTGCGGAAATATCAGTGCCGGTACTAAAGTAAAAGCGGTTATGATGCATACGGCAGCTCCCTTTAGAATAATTACCGCAGGCTTATACGGTTTACCATCTTTTCTTTTGATTATTAAAGATATTCCACCGATTACCGCCAGGACTAATAATAGGGCAGCAAGCAGGTACCACCTGAAGCTCCACTTTATAACCGATACCAAAACAGCAATGATAAATACGGTGAATACCCCAACGCGTAGCCAGTTTCGTAAATTTTGGTGATTCGATTTCGTAACCATGCAATACACCGCAAACGCAATTTCAATAACTGCGGTGATGATAAGAATAATCCATGCCATAATGCAGCCATCCTCTCGTTTCTTTCGTAATGTCAAAAACAGCATACGGAATATGGCGGTAAAAGTAAACGCCATATTCCGTATGCTGCTAGATTAAACGTGTAACCTGTAAAACAATAGGGGTAAGCTGCGAAAGCAACTATTCGCTATCTTGCTTATACTTAAATTCGTCTGAGAAATGTACAAGAAATCGAACAAAAGCTTTGATAAATACGGTATTGTGAAGATTTTTAGCATACAGTTCTAACGAAGATTAGTATTAGCCTGTTCCTGCCTCATCTCTTTTAATCTTTCATTAATTTTGCGTGCAGCCAGCCTGTCGTTGTTATAAGAAAATAGGCAGACGATCAGATAGATAATGCCAATATCCGCGAAGAATACAACCGATTGCAGCCAGCCGTGAACCCACCCGGTGATGTTCCCCAGGGTTATCAGTACAGCCTCCAGCACGGTGAAATGAATAGCCATTCTTAACTGCGACTGCCTCTTGGTTAACTCCCTGCGAGAATACAGAATAAAGCTCGGTAAATCACCGGCCAGCGCGCAGAGCAGAAAGGTGTAAATCTCATTGAGCGAGATGCTCTTATCGCCCGTGGAGAATTGGCGCACCACGGTTGTTCCTATTACGATTAAGGCAAATATTAAAAAATAATTCAGAACCGTCTTTTTGATAAAGCTTGCTAAGCTCATAATCAGCCTCCTATATACCCAGCATCTTCTTTAATATGGGAACGTACTGTCTTGATACAACCACGATTTCACCGTTTTCAAGCTTAGCCTCAAACCGTCCGCTCAGTGACGGCGTAATAAACGAAATCTTCGTGATATTGATGATGCTGGACTTTGACGCACGAAAGAATTGTCTGCCCTCACACAGCGTCTCAATCTCATAAAGCTTTTGCTTTGATTCATAGACTTTGTCCTTGCAGTAGATGAACGTTCGGTTATCCACAGCCTCAAAATAATAAACATCCCGATATTTTATACGGAATATCTTGTCCCCGTCATATCCAAGCAAAACAGTGCTTTTATTGGATACCTGGTTTACAAGCCGAAGGATATCATCATCCACCTCATGGCATCGGATGATGAACTCCTCTTCCTGTTCCATATTAATCTTTTCGATTAAAACCTTCATGCACTCACCGTTAGAAATCCAATATTTTGATTAATTATAACACTGTTTTCTGTGGTTTGCTATCGGTTCAGTAAATTTAGGAGGATCGGTGTTTTTTTGTTCAAAAAGGCCTCCCCCTGCTTTAAACCGAATTTACGGTGCCATACTAATACTAATTCCAATAAGAAATAACACATCTTCCAAGTGAGAAATTAGTTTAGACCTCCTAGAAAGGACTGGTGGCATGAAGGCGGTAATCATGGCGGGCGGCGAGGGAAGCCGTTTAAAGCCGCTCACCTGTACAATCCCGAAACCGATGGCCCGCCTCTGCGGCAGGCCAATTATGGAATATATCCTCGATCTGCTGGACGAACATGGCTTTGACGAAGCACGGGTAACCATCCGCTACCTGCCGCAGCGCATTACCGAGCATTTTGGCGGCAATCGCTATAAGGGCGTTTTTCTGCGTTTTGCAGAGGAAACCGTCCCTCTGGGCACCGCGGGCGGGGTAAAGAATGCGGCAGGGGATATCACGGAGGATTTTTTGGTTATCAGTGGCGACGCGGTGTGTGATTTCAACCTGCGCAAGGCGGTGGAGTTTCACCGGCAAAACGGTGCGGATGCAACCATCATCGTTAAAAAGGTCGAAGACCCGCGGGAATACGGCCTTGTAAATGTCAACCCCGAAACAGGTGCAGTGGCGGGTTTTGTGGAAAAACCCGGTTACGCGCAGGCGGTGTGCGATCTGGCCAACACCGGTGTCTATATCCTCTCACCCAAAGCATTAAAGCAGGTGCCCGAGGGCATACCGTTTGATTTTGCCAAAGACCTTTTTCCACACATGCTTCAAAACGGCGGCAAGGTGCTCGCGTATGAAGAACAGGGGTATTGGTGCGATGTTGGCGACCTGGACAGCCTGCGCCGCTGCGCACGCGATATCCTCGAGGGCAAGGTGCGCTGCACTCTTCATGCCGGAGAGGTGGAGGGTGTATTCTACAAAAACCTTTACGAGGCAGGGCGGTTTGATGTGCTGCCGCCCGCCTATATCGGCGAGGGGGTAACGGCAGGGAAGGGCTGTCGTATCGGCTCAGGCAGCATTTTGGATGACGGCGTTACCCTTGGCGACCGCACGGTGATTTCTGCGAGCATCATCGGGCAGAATGCTGTAATCGGCGACGATGTACGCATCAAGGGCGGTGTGCTCTGCGAGGGTGCGGTGGCCGAAAATGGTGCCCGCTTGTTTGAAGGCTGCGCGGTGGGCGCAAGGGCGGTCATCGGCAGCCGTGCCACGCTGGAACCGGGGGTGAAGGTGTGGCCCATGAAGTATGTTAAGAGCGATACGGTGTTAACCGAACACCTGCGGGCAGGCGCCATCAAGCGGGAGCTGTTTGACGACGAGGGCATTTTGCTTGAATCCCCGGGCGAGCTTACCCCCGCACTTTGTGCAAGGCTGGGGGCGGCCATCGGCACCGTGATGAAAGGCGTAAACGTTGGGGTGGCCTCAGAGGGCGGTGCGGCGGAGGCGTTAAAGGATGCCCTTACCGCAGGGCTCAGGCAAACCGGTTGCACTGCGTGGGATTTCGGCACCTGCATTGAGCCGCAGGCAGTATTCTGCTGTACCCACTGCGGGGTGCGGATGGGCATCTATATTACAGCAGGCAGTATAAAAACCTTTTCGGGTGATGGGCTTACGCTCCCGCGCGATACCGAGCGGGATATTGAACTATGCATGCTGCGTGCCGAAAGCAAAAGCCTGCCCTATGCCCAGTACGGCAAGCGCATAGCTATGACTGATGTAGGACTGTTATATGCCCTGCACCTTTCGTCGTACAGCCCAGGGCTTAAAGGAATGTCCGCCTCGGTAGAAAGCCACGGTGCCGGGGTAAAGCGCCAGCTTTGCGGGGTGCTCAATCGCCTTGGCTGTATGATTGTCCGCTCCGGTGAAGTACGGCTGGAGCTTTCAGGCGACGGCCGCACCCTTACCGCATCCGCTCAGGATGTGCGGGTGGATGACGGACGTATACTGGCGATACTTGCAAAGCAGGAGTTTTTGCAGGGCAGAAATATTGCTGTAAGGTTCGATGCCCCGCAGATTATCGACCAGCTTGCGGAAGAATACGGTAAACAGGCGCTGCGTTACCTTGCCTGCCCGGCAGACAACAGCGACAAAACGGCACGCACATTGGCCAAGATGCAGCCGTGGGTGCGCGATGCCCTTGCCCGTGCCGTAATGCTGATGGAAATCCTTCACACATCAAAACGAAGCCTTAAGGAACTAAACGACGAGATTCCGCAGTTTTACGATACCTCTAAAACCATCCTGCTGCAGAAAAACCCCTGTGAGGTGATGCGGCTTGTAAGCGGCGGCAGGGTAACGGAGGGGGCCATCGGCGAAGGGGTGCTGCTGCCCTACCATAACGGTACGGTGCTGGTGCGCCCGCTCAAACGCGGCGGCGGGGTGAAAATTATCGCCGAAGCGCAGAACTACGAAATATCCAAGGAGCTCTGCGGCAGTTTTGAAAAGCTGTTAAATAAATTGTAAAATCAAGGATTGTTGGGTGCTTGTTTGGTCGAATGTGCCATGTTTATAAGAATATCCTTGACACTCTGTATAATAACGGTTAAAATCTAAGATAACGTATTTGTTCGTGTGGCCATTGCAGCAATCGGCGGTTTATGTAACTTTGCGTGTCCGCGGCCGTTGGGCGCAGGGTATGTCCTTTCCGTATAAAGGATATGCTTGCGGTTGCTAAACCCCGAAGCTGCTGCTTGGTCGGTTATTGCCCGTGCGGTACTATGGTTCCGTGCGGTTGTTATCAGGTTTTGTTTTACCGGTGCTGACGGTAAGACGAAGCTTTTCAACAGGTACATCTGCGGAATTGTTCCCGTACTTATCCTTTGGCTTTGCATTATCCAGAGCAAAACCGGAATAAGTATCAGGCTTATTGATTTTTGCCTTTTTGCAGATTATACGCTAAAAGTGTGCCCTGTTGCCGATAAATAAACAAGAACGGATAGTTGCCTGCTACGCTGGCCGATTCCCTGTATGTATTCAGGGCAAAGGCCTGCAGCCAGGTTTGGTTCTATGCAAGTGAATACATCAAACGAAGAAATACCGCAACACTGAATGTACATACCGGTTATACCCATCACTTTATTACACATTGGAGGTTTTAGAAGATTGAGTCAGGAAAACAATAATAACATATTCCCCCGTAAGAATAACAACCGCGCCCAAAAGCCGCAGGGAAATAACGACATAAATGCCGAAGCGGGTACAGCCAATGCGCCTGTAAGCGGCGACGGTTCTCAGACGGCTCCCGCACAGGTGCAGCAGAAGAACCGCTCACGCAGAGGCCCCAGAAGAAAGAGCAATAATGAGCCCAAGAAGGATGTCATCGCGTCTGCCTTAGAAAAGCTGCCTGAAAGAACCGTACAGCCCCCGCAAAACCAGACTAAGCAGACACATAACCAGAACAAGCCGGTGCAGAATGCCGCCGTACAGCCGCAGGACGGCAAAAGGCACAGAACCCACCGAACCGACGCGCAGGGAACCCAGCGCGAGGTTAAAGAGGTACGCAAAACGCCGGTAAAGATTATTCCTCTTGGTGGTCTTGGCGAAATCGGCAAGAACATGACAGTGTATGAATGCAACAACGATATGTTTATCGTAGACTGCGGTCTGGCGTTCCCTGATGAGGAGATGCTGGGCGTAGACATCGTAATCCCCGATTTCACCTATGTAGAGAAAAATCTCGATAAGCTGCGCGGTGTGGTTATTACCCATGGGCATGAGGACCATATCGGCGGTCTGCCATACTTTTTAAAGCGTTTTAATGTTCCGGTTTACGGCACCCGTCTTACCTTGGGCCTGGTGGAAGGTAAGCTCAAAGAGCACAACCTTCTTGGCAAGCGCACGCTGAACGTGGTGAAGCCGCGTGATACCGTAAAGTTCGGCTGCATGGCGGTAGAGTTCATCCGTGTGAACCACTCTATCCCCGACGCGGTGGCCTTTGCCATCCATACCCCCGCGGGCGTGATTATTCAAACCGGCGATTTTAAGGTAGACTATACCCCTATCGAGGGTGGAATTATTGACCTTGCGCGCTTCGGCGAGCTGGGCAGTAAGGGCGTACTCGCACTGCTTTCCGATTCTACCAACGCCGAGCGCCCGGGCAGTGCTATGAGCGAGAAGAAGGTGGGTGAATCATTTGAACTGCTGTTTGCCAAGGCAGGCAGCCGTCGCGTGATTATCGCTTCGTTCGCCTCCAATATTCATCGAATTCAGCAGATTATTGATATGGCGGTGCGCTGCGGCAGAAAGGTAGCCGTATCGGGTCGCAGCATGATTAACGTGGTCGCCAAGGCCGTGGAGCTTGGTTACCTTTCGGTGCCCGAAGGCGTGCTTATTGATATGGAGATTATCAACCGCTATCCGGACGAAGAGCTGGTAATCATCACTACCGGCAGTCAGGGAGAGCCGATGTCGGCGCTTTCAAGAATGGCGTCCGGTGATCACCGCAATGTTTCTATAAACCCCAACGACTTTATTATCATCTCCGCCACCCCTATTCCGGGCAACGAGAAGCTGGTGAGCCGCGTAGTAAATGACCTGATGAAGCTGGGTGCAGAGGTAATCTACGAAAAGATGTATGAGGCCCACGTTTCCGGCCATGCCTGTCAGGATGAACTGCGCCTGATGCTCGGCCTTACCAAACCGAAGTTCTTCATGCCAGTGCACGGCGAGTACAAGCATCTCAAAAAGCATGCGGGCATCGCTATCAGCATGGGGTTAAACCCAGTGAACGTAATTATAGGCGATATCGGCAAGGTGATTGAAACGGATTCGGTTGAAATGAAAATTACCGGTACAGTTCCCGCGGGAAGGGTGCTGGTAGATGGCCTTGGTGTCGGCGACGTAGGCAGTATCGTGCTGCGCGACAGAAAGCATCTTGCAGAGGACGGCCTGATTGTGGTGGTGCTTTCAATGGAAAAGCAGACCGGCAAGGTGGTAGCGGGGCCGGATATCGTATCCCGCGGCTTTGTGTATGTGCGCGAGAGCGAGGAGCTCATTGACGAGGCACGCAATGTAGTAAAGAATGTTCTTGCCCAGTGTGGCGATAAGGATATCCGCGAGTGGGGGCAGATTAAAACCAAGGTGAAGGATGCCCTGAGCGATTATGTGTATCGCACCACCAAGCGCAGCCCTATGATCCTGCCGATTATCATGGAGGTTTAAGCCGGTGCTATAATCGATAGGTAATAAAGATAATAAAAACCGCAGAACCCCGCTTTACGCGGGGTTCGTTCATACTAGGTTTATCTCAGCCAGTAATCCTTACAGTCCTTCGTGCGGTCCATATAGCCATACTCAATCAGGTAACGGCGAATCGTAACATAGTCGTCGTAGATAGCCTCTAAAATTTGGTTTACCTCTTTTTCGCTGTAATGTCTGTTCTTTTCAAACTGCTCTGCAATCCTGCGCAGAATGACAATCTTCTTTTTCTCCTTGGGCGAAAACTGCTTGAGTTTTAGCGGGGAAAGGCTTTCAAAAGCACCATCTAAAATCTGTTGGTTCTCTTTTTCGGTTATATTATATCGGTCGTCTATCATCTTAGCCTCCTCATGTATGGGTAAAAATTCTTCTTCGGGTTTTGCTTTGCTTTTCTCAGCCCCGGAGACCGCTATTTCCCAAGCGGCCAGGTACATCCTTGCACTCTTAGCCCTTTCACGGAACATAAAACGCTGATGTCGTACGGTGGAAGGCGTTACCCCCAGTTTTTCGGCTATCTGGTTGTCTGTAAGCCCCGCACCGATGCATGCAAGCAGTTCCTTTTGGTTTTGGGTAAGTTGCAGATATCTGCTGCCGCAATCCAGCAGCTCCGTTAGGCGTTGGGGGTGCTCGGCTGCCATGTGGAGCTTTATGGCACGCTCAGCGTTAAAGAAGCGCTCGCCGAACCTGAAGACTTCCCCATCTTCAAAAACGGCGCCGCAGCAAATACATTGATAGGCATTATTGTTGTTTATGCTATAACCATTTTTGAGTTCCTCAAGGGTGTATTTATCTGTTATAATCACGCTAATCACCTAATTTGTTTATTTTAATTGTAAATATAATTATACATGTGTTTATAGAATATGTCAACTAAAGGTTGAAGCATAGCAGCCTGTTAAGTTATACTCATTTTTAACCGAAAATGTATAGCTTTATTATAAAAAAATTAGTATAATAAAAGGTACTAAAAAAGAAGCTATATTTTGGAATAGGTTACGAAGGTAAGGAAGGGTAGTGGGCAGCATCAAAAAGAGGATATGGCTTTACAAGCCGATTATTATCGCGGCACTGGTTTTATCCTTTGGCATGAGCCTGATGTCACTTGCAATCGGGCAGGTGATGCTGTTTTATGCCGAGCTGGCGCTTACGCTGGTTGTTACCGCCCTTGCCATTTATCAATACAGAACCATTCAAAACGATGTCTGCCATGTGGTGGACAAGACCTTAAATCGCCTGAATGTCCTGAATAACGAATCGGCTGCCGGTATACCTATTCCGCTGGTGGTTATACGCGAAAAGGGCGAGATTATCTGGTATAACGAGCTGTTTGCCTCTGTGGTGTTTGACGGGCAAAACCTATTCGGCAAAAGCTTTGATGAGCTTTTCCCAACGGTCGATATCAACTTAGCCTGTACGCCCAGCGGTGTGAACGTCTCTTACGGTAGGCACTGCTTTACCGCCTATGGTATGCGCGTGGAGGATAAAAACGGCACGCTGGTAGCCATGCAGTGGGTGGAGAATACCGAGCTCAAAGCACTGGCGCAGGAGTACTACGAGTCCCGCCAGGCTGTGCTGCTGATTACAGTCGATAACTACGACGAACTGACACAAACCTTAAAGGAAAGCGAAAAGGTACAGCTTACCGGAGAGGTTGACCATATTATTGAAAACTTCCTTGCCCCCACGGGCGCTATTCTTACCCGCAGCGGGCGTGACCGCTTTACCTGTATTATGGAGGAACGCTACCTTCGCGGGGTAATTGAGCACCGATTTGATGTGCTTGACCGCGTACGGCAGATTACCGTGGGCGGGCGTCAGCCGGCCACCCTTTCTATCGGTGTGGGGCGCGGCGGCGGAAGCCTTAGAGAGCTGGAGCAGATGGCCAAGCAGGCGTTGGATATGGCACTTGGGCGCGGCGGCGATCAGGCTGCGGTAAAGACCCCCGGCGGCTACGAGTTTTTTGGCGGTATCTCCAAGGGTGTGGAAAAGCGCACAAAGGTAAAAACCCGCATTATGGCGGCGGCGCTGGGCGAACTGATTGAAACCAGCGACAACTGCATTATTATGGGCCATCGGTTTTCCGATTTAGACAGCTTCGGCGCTTCGGTTGGGTTATGCAAGAGCATCCGCCTGATGGGTAAGCCCGCCATCATCGCCATCGACCGCGAGAAGAACCTTGTGCAGAGTTTGATGAACAGTCTGATAGCTAACGGCTATGAGGACGCATTTGTTTCACCCGACGAGGCACTGCAGCTGGTGGGCAAGAAAACCCTGCTTATCGTGGTTGATACCCATCTGCCCTCGATGCTGGAATCCACAGAGATTTATAAGGCCTGCAAAACGGTTGCGGTAATTGATCACCACCGCAAGATGGTAGGGCATATCGAAAACGCCGTAATCTTCTATCACGAGCCCTACGCCTCCTCTGCCTCCGAGATGGTGACGGAGCTGGTGCAGTACTTTAACATCGATGCCAAGCTAGGCCGCCCCGAGGCGGAGGCGCTGCTTGCGGGCATTATGCTGGATACTAAGAATTTCATCTTAAAAACCGGTGTACGCACCTTTGAGGCAGCGGCTTACCTGCGCAAGCTGGGCGCCGATACCGTAGAGGTGAAGCGTCTGTTCTCCAGCAGTATGGAGGCTTACCAGTTAAAATCCAAGATTGTCTCGGGCGCAAAGGTTTATAAGCGCTGCGCAGTTGCGGTTAGCGATTCGGTTGCCGAGGAGATGCGCATTATTGCGCCGCAGGCCGCTGATGAGCTGCTTTCCATCAGCGGGGTAGATGCCTCGTTTGTGCTGTACCAAACCCCCGAAAATGTCACTATCTCAGCGCGCTCTCTAGGCTCGCTGAACGTGCAGGTGATTATGGAGAAGATGGGCGGCGGCGGGCACCTTACCATGGCGGGTACCTACATCGTGGGTTCCACCCTGAAAAACGCGGCAGAGTTGCTGCTCAAGAATATTGATGCTTATTATGAAGAGAACAACAGTCAAAGCTGAAGCAGCTTTATGTTTTATCATCTTAGTTTGTGATGCTGCAGGCCGGTTAGGCTAAGCGGACATCTGAAAGGATTGAAGTAAAATGAAGGTAGTTTTAAAAGTGGATGTAAAGGGCTCGGGCAAGAAGGGCGAGGTTCTTAATGTTTCCGATGGATATGCCCGCAATTACTTATTGCCCCGCGGTCTTGCAGTTGAGGCCAGCGCTCAGGTTCTTAACGAGATAAAGCTTAAGCAGGAGGCAAAGGATCACCACCTTGCCGTGGAAAAACAGCAGGCCGAGGATGCAAAAAAACAGCTCGACGGCAAAACCATCAAGCTGTTTGCCAAGGGAGGCACCGAGGGACGGTTGTTTGGCTCGGTAACCGCCAAAGAAATCACCGAAGAGCTGAACAAGCAGTTTAAGCTGGAAATCGATAAGCGCAAGGTATCGCTTGAAAATGATATCAAGGCCTTCGGCACCTACACTGTAGAGGTAAAGCTCTACGCGGGTATCGCCGCCAAGATTTTTGTTATGGTGGGAGAAGCCCAGTAGTATCTAAATTCATAATACGGTTTGACCGCTACCATCAAATTATTCACTCATAATCAAACAGGAGGGAAAACGTTGAACAGCTTCGCCTTTACCGAAACCACCTACGGCCAGAACGCGCCGTTTAATATCGAGGCGGAACAGTCGGTGCTCGGCGCTATCATTATTGATTCCTCCTGTCTGTCCACAGTGCTGGAGTATATCAAGGCGGAAGCCTTCTACCGTCCGCAGCATCAGGAAATCTTCTCGAGCATTGTAAAGATGTTTGCGGCGGGTAAAACTATTGATTTTATCACCCTGCTTGAAGAGATTGTTATTGAAAAGGTTTTTGAAACCCCCGAGGATGCCAAGGTATACTTAGCGCAGCTTGCGCAGATTGTACCCACCACCTCGAATGTCGAGGCCTACGCCGCCATCGTACAGGAGAAGTACTATATCCGCCAGCTGATGGAGGCCTCCAAAGAGATTATCGAAACCGCCGCTGAAGGCAGTTATGGAGCAAAAGAGCTGCTCGACAGTGCGGAGCAAAAGATTTTCGACATCCGTCAGGGCCGTGATTCCAAAGGCATGGTCAAGATTGAAGATGCCATCATTCAGGCCTATGACCGTCTGCAGAAGATTGCAGGTGAGGACAGGCAGAAATACCTCGGCCTGCGCTCCGGCTTCTCGGCGCTTGATAATATCATCTATGGCTTGAATAAGTCCGACCTGATTCTGCTTGCGGGGCGCCCCGGTATGGGTAAAACCAGCTTCGGCCTCAATATCGCGCAGAATGTGGCGGCTACCTCCCATAAAAAGGTGGTTATCTTCTCACTCGAAATGTCCAGCGAGCAGCTTACCACAAGGCTGATGTCGTCGCTTGCAAGGATTCCGAGCGGCGAATTTCGCACAGGCAATATGACGAGCGCACAGTGGCAGGAGCTTGCGAAGTCTTCCCAGCTGCTTGCGTCTTACCCTATATTAATAGATGATGCTTCTGGTATCACGGTGCCCGAGATGAAGGCCAAGCTCCGCCGCATCAAAGACCTCGGCTTGGTGGTAATCGACTATCTTCAGCTTATGACCACCGGCCGCCGCAGTGAGAACCGTGTTCAGGAAGTTTCCGAGATGACGCGCGGGCTTAAGATTATGGCCAAGGAGCTGGATGTACCCGTTATCGTGTGCTCGCAGCTTTCGCGCGGTCCCGATTCCAGAACCGACCACCGCCCCGTACTTTCCGACCTGCGTGAATCCGGCTCTATCGAGCAGGATGCCGATATCGTACTCTTTTTATACCGCGAGGCTTATTATACCGATAAACCGGACGCCGACCGCAACATCGCTGAGTGCATTGTTGCCAAAAACCGCCACGGCGAAACCGATATTATCAAGCTGCACTGGGACGGCCAGTTTACACAGTTTACCACGCTGGAGAATTTCAGAGATGAAGGCTAAGGCGCTTGCGTCCATAGAACAATACAGTATGCTCTCAGACGGCGGGCCGGTTTTGGTCTGTGTTTCAGGCGGTGCCGACTCTATGGCGCTGCTTCACCTTTTATATAGTATCCGCGAGCAGTACAGCATCACCCTTTCGGTGTGCCATGTCAACCACGGCATCCGCGGAAAGGAGGCATTGCGCGACCAGCGTTTGGTGGAGGATACCTGCAGAAGGATTGGTATCCCCTGTAAGACGGTAGCAATGGATGTACCCGCCCTAGCCAGGGAGCGCGGTCTTTCGCTGGAGGAATGTGGACGTCAGGTTCGCTATGAGGCCTTTGAACGCCTTGCAAATCAGTTCAACGCGCGTATTGCCACCGCGCATACGCTTTCCGACAGCATTGAAACAATGCTTTTAAACCTTGCACGCGGCACAGGGCTCAAAGGGCTATGCGGCATACCGCCGGTTCGGGGGCGAATTATCCGCCCACTGATTGCGGTCACCCGCGAAGAGGTGGAACAGTACTGTTTAAATAACAATATTAAATATGAAACCGACAGCACAAACCTGCAGCGTGATTATGCCCGCAACCGTATCCGTATGGATATTATTCCGGTGCTCAAAGAGATTAACCCGAGCTTAGAGCAGACAATTGCCCGAGAGCTTTGCGCTTTAAGCGGGGATGAGGAATTTATAAACAGTGAAACAATAAAAGCATTAAACGCATGTGAGCAAAACGGCCGGTATAAAATCGATTTACTGTTAACGCTTAATCCTGCTATACTAAACCGTGCGGTTTTGACAATACTAAAACGGTATCATGTTTTGCCCCAAAGCGGGCATGTGCATCGAATCGCCGGTATCATAAAACAGAATGGTGGCTGTGTTACGCTCACAACCAACACCTATGCCGAGGTGAAGGATGGCTTTCTTTCAGTAAACGTGCACAATACGTCTGAAGCTATCGATTATTGTGTTCCGTTTTGCGAGGGAGAATCCCTTTTAGGCACTGGCTTATCGGTTATGGTAACTGTTTTGCCAATAAAAGAATACCAAAACACTATTTGTTCAAAAAAAATTCATCCAAACCTATTAAAAAATGGGCTTGATTATGATAAAATAATAAGAACGGCCGTTTTTCGTCCCCGAAAAGAGGGTGACAAGCTCACGCTTACAGCTCGCAGGTGTACAAAAACCTTAAAAAAGCTGTTTAATGAGCAAAAGATTCCGCCCGAGCAGCGCGGCCTTTTACCCGTTCTTGCTGATGAAACGGGAGTACTTTGGGTAGAGGGCTTCGGGTGCAGTCCTCGTGCGGAGATTACTGAAGCCACGAAACGGGTGGCAGTAATTGATATTATTCGTTAAGAACACTTAAACAATAAAAATGAACCTACCAATTGTCAGAATACACGGAAAGGCAGATTGAACATGGAGCAGGATATTCTAAAAGTTCTTATTTCAGAACAGGAGCTCAAAGCCAAGGTGGAGGAGCTCGGCAAACGTATCAGCGAGGATTACAGGGATAAAAACCTGCTGATGATAAGCATTCTGAAGGGCTCGGTGGTGTTTATGGCCGACCTGATGCGCGCCATCAATATCCATGCTCGTATCGATTTTATGTCGGTATCCAGCTATGGTGCCGGCACCAAAACCAGCGGTATCGTAAAGATTATAAAGGATCTTGACCTCCCGCTTGCGGGGTACGACTTACTGATTGTGGAGGATATTTTGGATAGTGGCCTCACCCTTTCCTACATATCCGAGCTTTTGCAGTCCCGTAACCCCAAAAGCATTCGGATATGCACGCTTTTAGATAAGCCCGAACGCCGTAAGGCTCAGGTACATGCCGATTACTTCGGTTTCAGGGTACCCGATGAGTTCGTAGTGGGTTACGGCCTTGACTACGACGAAAAATACCGTAACCTTCCCTATGTAGGGGTTTTAAAGCCCGAAGTGTACAATGGTTAAGCAAACATTTCTAACGGTTCGTGAATTATGGCCAAACTGCCATAGTTACCATAACCGGACGTACAATAAATTTACAAGCGTTACAGCTAGGAGTGGTGAATTTGGGAAATAACAAGAAGATAAAACAGATTGCCGGATATGCGCTGATACTGATTCTGCTGCTTTCCGTTATCTATGTTTTGTTTACGCTTCAGGCCCCCAAGGCGGAGACCAAGTATTACGAGATTGTCCAGTATTTTTACGACAACAAGGTGCAGGAGTATAAGCTCGACCTTGGCAGCGGCGCGTTGGAGATGAAGGTTCAGGATAAAAAAGATCCGATTCTCTATCAGGTGCCAAACGTAACCCTCTTCTTAGAGGATACGATGGAGTATGTACGGGATTATAACAAGGCGCATCCTAATGCTCCCATTAAAAACGATTACAAGAGGATTGCCGAGATTCCCGGCTGGGTATCCATCCTGCCATCTATCATCCTGATTGGTGTAATGATTGCGTTCTGGGTGTATATGATGCGCGGAGCAGCTGGCGGAGGCAAGATGAACACCTTTGCCAAAGCAAAGGTAAAGCATTCGTCCGACAGTAAGAAAACCACCTTTGAAGATGTGGCGGGTGCCGACGAAGAGAAGGAAGAGCTCAAAGAGATTGTAGAGTTCTTAAAGAGCCCGCAGAAGTATAACGACATCGGCGCGCGCATTCCTAAAGGCGTGCTGCTGATGGGCCCTCCCGGAACCGGTAAAACCCTGATAGCCCGTGCCGTTGCAGGCGAGGCGGGGGTACCGTTCTTCTCAATCTCCGGCTCAGACTTTGTTGAGATGTTTGTAGGCGTAGGTGCCTCGCGTGTAAGAGATTTGTTTGAGCAGGCAAAGAAAGAATCGCCCAGTATTGTTTTCATCGATGAAATCGATGCCGTAGGCCGTCATCGCGGCGCTGGCCTCGGCGGAGGACACGATGAACGCGAGCAAACCTTAAACCAACTGCTGGTGGAGATGGACGGCTTCGGTGCCAACTCCGGCGTTATCGTTATTGCTGCCACCAACCGCTATGATATCCTTGACCCGGCTCTGCTGCGTCCGGGACGTTTTGACCGCCGTATTGTGGTGAATACCCCCGATGTAAAGGGAAGAGAAGAGATTCTTAAGGTACACACACGCAATAAGCCGTTGGCACCCGATGTAAATCTCTCGGTTATCGCTAAAACCACCGCCGGGTTTACGGGTGCCGACCTTGAAAACCTCTGTAACGAGGCGGCTCTGCTAGCCGCGCGCAGAGGTAAGCGGGCAATTACCATGCTCGAGATCGAGGAGGCTACCATCAAAGTTGTGGTTGGCCCTGAAAAGCGCTCCCGGGTTATCAGTGAAAAGAGCAAGCGCATTACCGCCTACCATGAGGCCGGCCATGCCATTATCAGCTACTACTGCCCCACGCAGGACCCTGTGCATCAGGTATCCATTATCCCGCGCGGTATGGCAGGCGGCTTTACCATGAACCTGCCCACCGAGGATAAGAGCTATGTGCTCAAAAACGACATGGTGGAAGAAATAATTGTGCTGCTGGGTGGCCGTGTAGCCGAAAAGCTGGTGCTTGATGATATCTCCACCGGTGCCTCCAACGACCTTGAGCGCGCCACCAAGATAGCCAAGGCAATGATTACCCGTTACGGCTTTTCCGAGCACCTCGGCCCCGTAGTATACGGCCAGCCGCAGGAGGAGATTTTCCTTGGGCGCGACTTTAATCAGGCGCGCGACTTCTCTGAAACCGTAGCCGCCGAGATTGACGCCGAGATGCGCGATATCATCGATATGGCCTATGAGAAGGCGAAGATGATCCTCTCCGAGCATATGGATAAGGTGCACGAGCTTGCAAAATATCTGTTGGCCTGCGAGAAGATCGACGGAGCTGACTTTGAACGCTTCATGAAGGGCGAGCTGGATGTTGACGCCGAGATTGCCAAGTTCAATACCAGTCATGCCGACGAAAAGCATTTGGCCGATGAGCTGATGAAGAAGGCAGACGAGGTGAAAAAGGGCGTTAAAAAGCCTGCACAGGCAGAGCCCGCTAAGCCTGCCGAGGAGCAAAAGCCACAACCACCCGCTGATAGCGACGAAGATTAATAGTGTTTCATTTAAACCTGCCGGAAGAACTCCGGCAGGTTTTGTATGTAAGGATAAAGCGGCGGATGCCCTTACTTTGCGCTTGTTTTGGAATTTTCGTTTACAAGTTGTGGCGGAATAGTTTATAATAATAACCGTGAATACATAACAGTTTGGCTGCACATTAGGGGCACAACAGTTAAAAAGCGGTTTAATCCGAAAGGACAGATATAAATTGGTAACCAGAGCGACAGCGGGGGATTTAGACGCTATATTAACGGTACAGAAGCTGGCTTTTCTAAAAGTGGCGGAGGAGATGCAGAATTTGAATATCCCGCCTCTCACTCAAACCATCGAAGATATAAAAGTTGAATTTTCAAAGCGAGTATTCTTGAAATATGAGCTTAGCGGAAGGATAGTCGGTTCGGTGCGTGCCCACCTTGATGGAGCGAATAACTGCCAGATTGGCAAGCTGGTTGTGTTGCCGGAATATCAGAATAAAGGGCTTGGCAAAGAACTAATGAGGCAGATAGAACAGCAATTCCCTGACTGCGGCGGCTACGAGCTTTTTACCGGTGAGGGTAACGGCGTTACTGTCTCGTTTTATAGTAAGCTGGGTTACCTCCCCGTTTTATCAAGGGTGCAGGATGGTGTATCAATGGTATACATGCGGAAGGAAAACCGCTGAAATTAATACATAAAAAGGGTGATTTGTTCATGGCGAGAAAAAAACTGTCGGTCATGCTCTTCGGAATACTGGTAATCCTTCTTGGCATCGGGCTGTTGGGCCAGGCGGTGGGTTGGTGGTCGTTTATCGGCTTCCCCGGCTGGTGGACCTTGTTTATTATTGTTCCCGCATTGTTTTTAATGATCAATTACGGTATCCGTTTTTGGAATACACTGGTACTTGGCGTAGGTATTTTACTGCTGCTTAAGGAGCAGCATATTATTAAGGGCGAGATGGTTTTCCCCATCATTATTGCCCTGCTGGTTATCGCCCTTGGCATACGCATTGCCTTCGGCAGCCGCTTTTCGCAGGTAAACCCCGTTCCCGGGTTTAACAACCCGCCGCCAACCTATTTCGGACAGCCGGATTTATCCCAGACCTTTGACTACGATGTGGTATTCGGCAGCATTAAGGTGAAGAACGCCTGCCAGAACCTGCTTTCCGGCAAGATTTCCGCAGTGTTCGGCTCGGCGGAGATCGACCTCACCGAGATTCGAGTGTATAATGATATCGTCATCGAGAGCAGCGCCGCGTTCGGCGGGGTAAAGATCTATGCCCCCAGAAACTGCCGCGTGAAGGTGGAAAACTCCTCCGTCTTCGGCGGTTGCGATAACCGTGCCGCTACCCTCACCGACCCTACCCTGCCGCAGGTTACCATCAAGGTAAGCAGCGCGTTCGGCGGTACAGAGGTTCTCTAACTAACCGGCATTCATTTGTGACTGTGTATATATTCTATTCCACCCGAAAGGCATGGTATTGCAATGGCTGTAAAAACGCAAACCTACGATAACGAAAGCATATCATCCTTAAAAGGAGCCGACCGTGTGCGCAAACGCCCTGCGGTTATCTTCGGCTCCGATGGGCTGGAGGGCTGCCAGCACTCGTTTTTTGAGATTCTCTCAAACTCCATTGATGAAGCGCGTGAAGGCTATGGCGATAAAATTATCGTCACCCGCTATCTCGATAACTCCCTTGAGGTGGAGGATTTCGGGCGCGGTATGCCGGTGGATTATAATCAGCGTGAGCAGCGGCATAACTGGGAACTTATCTTCTGCGAGATGTATGCGGGCGGCAAATATAACACCAACGACGGCGAAAGCTACGAGTTTTCGCTGGGGCTTAACGGCCTCGGTCTATGCGCCACACAGTACGCCTCCGAGTATATGGATGCTGAGATTTTTCGCGATGGTTTTCAGTATAATCTAAGCTTTAGAAAAGGCGAGAACGTTGGAGGCTTGAAGAAAGAGGCAACCAACCGTAAGAAAACCGGGTCAAGAATCAAATGGCGGCCGGATACTGACGTATTTACCGATATCAATATACCCGAGGAGTATTTTGCCGAGGTAATCAAAAGGCAGGCCGTGGTTAACGAAGGGCTGCTTTTCATACTGCGCATCGAAACCCCGAGGGGCTACGAAACCAGAGAGTTCATCTACCAAAACGGCATTACCGACTATGTAAAGGAGCTTACGGGCAGCGACGCGCTTACCGGTGTGCAGTTCTGGCAGAGCGAGCGCCGCGGTCGCGATAGGGAAGACAAACCCGAATACAAGGTAAAGCTTTCGGTGGCGCTGTGCTTCTCTAACAAGGTTCATATTGCCGAGTACTACCACAACTCCAGCCATCTGGAGTACGGCGGTTCGCCCGAAAAGGCGGTGCGCTACGCATTTGTATCGCAGCTTGACAGCTATTTAAAGCAAACGGGCAAGTACCTTAAAAACGAAAGCAAGATTACCTTTGCCGATGTAGAGGATTGTCTGGTGCTGGTATCCAGTTCATTCTCTACCGTTACCTCCTACGAGAATCAGACCAAGAAAGCCATCACCAACAAGTTTATCTACGAGGCGATGTCTGACTTTTTAAAGCACCAGATTGAGGTCTACTTTATTGAAAACCCCGATGAGGCTGCAAAAATCTGCGAGCAGGTGCTTATCAACAAACGAAGCCGCGAGAATGCCGAGAAAACAAGGCTTAATCTTAAAAAGAAGCTCGCGGGTACGTTGGATATCGCCAACCGTGTGGAGAAGTTTGTAGATTGCCGCACCAAGGATACCTCCCGCCGCGAGATCTATATCGTGGAGGGCGATTCCGCGCTCGGCGCCTGCAAGCTGGCACGCGATTCAGAGTTTCAGGCCATCATCCCCGTGCGCGGCAAGATTCTAAACTGCCTGAAGGCGGAATATGATAAAATCTTTAAGAACGAGATTATCACCGACATCATCAAGGTGCTCGGCTGCGGGGTAGA
Source organism: Acetanaerobacterium elongatum (assembly GCF_900103835.1). Classification (GTDB taxonomy): domain Bacteria; phylum Bacillota; class Clostridia; order Oscillospirales; family Ruminococcaceae; genus Acetanaerobacterium; species Acetanaerobacterium elongatum. The sequence goes on from NZ_FNID01000020.1 coordinate 42,513, forward strand.
GGTGCACGCCAAAGCCAACAAAGAGCTTTCCTCGTTTGATATTGAGGGGCTGCGGTGGAACAAGGTTATTATCTGCACCGATGCCGACGTAGACGGTTATCAGATACGCACCCTCATCCTCACGATGCTTTATCGTTTAACCCCCACGCTTATCGAGCAGGGGTATGTTTATATAGCAGAGTCGCCGTTGTTTGAAATCAATGCCAAGGATAAAACCTACTTTGCCTACACCGAGCAGGAGAAGGCAAAGATACTTGAGCAGCTTGGCGACAAAAAGTTTACCATCCAGCGTTCCAAGGGCCTTGGCGAAAACGAGCCGGAGATGATGTGGCTTACCACCATGAACCCCGAAACCCGCCGCCTGATTAAGGTAACACCCGACCTCGCCGATAAAACCCTTGCAACCTTCGAGCTGCTGCTGGGTGACAATCTTTCAGGGCGTAAAGACCACATTGCCCAGAACGGTTATCTCTACCTTGATTCTGCCGATTTATCTTAGCCGCATAGCTTTTGACATAAAGGAAAGTGACACCCGTGAAACAGCTTACACTGGTTATCTGGCTTTTCCCGGTAGTATTTATGATCCACGATTTTGAAGAGATCATCTTTATGCGTCCGTGGTTTAAAAAGCGTAAGGATGAACTTCAAAAAAGGTTTCCGCGCTTTGCCAAGAAGATTGCACAGTCTGCAAAGCGTTCCACCGCAGCGTTTGCCGTAGGGGTTCTGGAGATTTTTACCTTGCTTGCTGCCTTTAACGTGCTGGCCTATTGCTTTGACTGGTATTGGCTGTGGTATATGCAGTTTGCGGCCTTTGCCGTGCATCTGGTGTTTCATCTGGTGCAGTCGATTGCCATGCGCGGCTACGTTCCGGCAATGGTAACCTCGGTTCTCGCGCTGCCCTATTGCGTTTGGGCGTTTATGGTGGTAGCGCAGCTGAATATGTTTACCGTACTGCAGAGTGTACTGCTTACCATGGCGGGCTTAGTCGTAATCAGCGTAAATATGATTGCGGCATTTAAGCTGATGTCCTGTTTTGATCAGTATTTTAATAATTTGGGTGATTAACGAATGGCCAAAAACAAGCAGCCTAAAAAGAGTATCGGTTCCTCCTCGGAGAACGCCTACATCGAGGGCGCGGGTTTGGTGCTGGAACAGCCCATCACTGAAACCCTCGAAAAAAACTACATGCCCTACGCCATGAGCGTAATCGTATCGCGCGCTATCCCCGAGATAGACGGCTTTAAGCCGTCGCACCGTAAAATATTATACACCATGTATAAAATGGGGTTGCTTACCGGTTCAAGGACCAAATCCGCCAACATTGTTGGGCAGGTTATGCGCCTGAACCCGCATGGCGATGCGGCAATTTATGAAACAATGGTGCGGCTTTCCCGCGGGTACGAGGCACTGCTTGTACCATATGTAGATTCCAAGGGCAACTTTGGCAAAAGCTATTCGCGCGATATGGCCTATGCCGCTGCCCGTTACACCGAGGCGAAGCTGGATGCCGTCTGCAATGAGCTTTTTAAGGATATCGACAAAGACACGGTTGATTTTATAGATAACTATGACAGCACTATGCTGGAACCCACGCTGCTGCCTACCAGCTTCCCCACCGTACTGGTAAACGCGAATATGGGCATTGCGGTTGGCATGGCCAGCTCCATCTGCCCGTTTAATCTGGCAGAGGTATGTGAAACTGCGGCCGCACTTATTAAAAACCCGGATCATGATGTTATGACCACCCTCAAGGCTCCCGATTTTCCTACCGGCGGATTTCTGCTGTACAATCAGAACGAATTGAGCCAGGTTTACAAAACCGGGCGTGGCAGCCTGCGCGTGCGCTCACGTTACCACCACGATGCTGCGGCCAATTGTATTGAGGTTACCGAAATCCCCCCCACCACCACGGTGGAGGCGATAATGGATAAGATTGTAGACCTGGTAAAGGGCGGCAAGATAAAGGAGATTTCCGATATCCGCGACGAAACCGACCTTTCCGGCTTAAAGCTTGCCATCGACCTAAAGCGTGGCGTTGACCCTGATAAGCTCATGCAGAAGCTGTTTAAATCAACCCCGCTGGAGGATGCCTTTGCCTGCAACTTTAACGTGCTTATCGGCGGTATGCCGCGGGTAATGGGTGTATATGAGCTGCTGAGTGAGTGGACGGCGTTCCGCACCGAGTGCGTTAAGCGACGTGTGTTCTATGAACTGAAGAAGAAGCAGGAAAAGCTGCACCTGTTAAAGGGGCTTGCGAGGATTCTGCTGGATATTGATAAAGCCATCCGCATTGTGCGCGAAACCGAGGAGGAGACCGAGGTTGTGCCCAATCTGATGATTGGGTTCGGCATTGACGAAGTACAGGCGGACTATGTAGCCGAAATTAAGCTGCGCCACTTAAACCGCGAGTATATTCTAAACCGCACGCAGGAGATAGAATCACTTAAAAAAGAGGTTGCGGATATGGAGGATATCCTTCATAACCCAAGGCGTGTGCGCGATATTATTATCAGCGAGCTCAGCGACGTGGCCAAAAAGTATGGAAAGCCCCGTAAGACTCTTATCTCCTATGCCGAGGAGGTTGTGGAGGAGGAAGAGGCCGAGGATATCCCCGATTATCCCGTTAACCTGTTCTTCACCAAGGAAGGGTACTTTAAAAAGATTACCCCGCTTTCCCTGCGCATGGGCGGCGAGCAGAAGCTCAAGGAGGGTGATGAAATCATCCTGCAAACAGAGAGCACCAACACCGCAGAGCTTTTGTTCTTCTCTGACCGCTGTCAGGTTTACAAGGCGCGTGTCTGCGATTTTGATGATACCAAGGCTAGCGTCTTAGGCGATTATATCCCCGCAAAGCTGGGGATGGACGAGGGCGAAAATGCCATCTGCATGGTTATTACCAAGGATTATAGGGGCCGCCTGCTGTTTGCCTACGAAAACGGCAAGATGTCGAAGGTGCCGCTCTCGGCTTACCAAACCAAAACGCGGCGCAAGAAGCTTATCAGTGCCTACAGCGATAAAAGCCCTGTTGTTGCAATCATCTCCAGCGAGGAAGAACGCGAGTATATGCTTACCAGTTCGGCCGGAAAGGTGCTGCTCATGCATTCTGCCGCTGTACTTGAAAAGCCCACCAAGGATAATCAGGGTGTCAGCATCATGACCTTGAAAAAGGGCCAGCGTGTGATGTCGGTGGTGCCGTTTAATGAGGGCATGCTTGGCAATGCCCACCGTTTTCGCACCAAAACCCTGCCCTCGGCAGGGAGTGTGCCGAAAGACAGCGATCTAGCTGATCAATTATCGTTTTAAACCTGCGTGGCCGCTGTCTTTAGATAGCGACCGCTTAGGCTTAATTGCCTTCAGAAGAAAATTTAAAGCGGGCAGCGTCACCAGAACGCCGCCCGCTAAGATAGCTGCTATGGTAAACAATACTACCTGCAAACGCTTTTATCAGAATACCATCGAATCAGCTATCGTGTTATTATTATGTTACCCCGAAGCAGAGTTATGAAAGGAAAATTGAGGTAATACGCCCGTTCCAAGAATTTTTAATTTATAAAAGATAAATCTTGCAAAAACAAGGGGTTTATGTTATTATCATATAAGGCGTTTTATGGCTGATTAAAGGCCATGCTTACTACTTTACGGAGGTGCCTTTCGTTGAGCGGAATTGAGATAGCAGGTGCTATTGTGCTTATTATAGCCAGTGTGTTGCTCACCATAATTATTGTTCTGCAGGATAATAAATCTGGCGGTATGAATGCTGTCATGGGCGGGAGCTCCGACTCTTACTACGGTAAGAACAAGGGCAGAACACTTGATGCCATTTTGAGCCGTTGGACAAAGATTATCGCTATCGCTTTTTTTGTGGTAATCGTTGCGGTAAACGTTGCTCTTGTTATTATTAAGTAAAAGGTTGTTTTAACGAAAGCTCTGCGGTTACACCGCAGAGCTTTTTGTGTAATTACGGGTATATGCGCTGCTTGGTATTAATTACAGCAAGTGTCCCGTATCAAATTAGAATTAGTCCACACATTAATAGTATCACAGCAATCAGGATAACGCTAATTTCAATTAGCGTTAGACAATAAAGGAAGTGTTTTAAATAGAAGTCTTAATTCAAAAAAAGCTTGAAGCGTATAAGGATTTTGTCCCCAAGCAGGTGTTAGCCAAAAAGCTCGGGGTAACCTCCGCTACCCAGAAGCAGTATGATCAGGCGCTGATAGCGCTTGTTAACAAGGGCGTAGTAGTGGAAAAGAAGGGAAGGCTGATCCTTTCGCGCCGCTTAGGGCTTATCCCTGCAACCATTGTGAAGCTGGCAGGACGGTTTGGCTTTGCACGCGAGCTGGACGGTACCACCGAATTTTTTGTACCGGGGCGCGCGTTTAAAGGTGCCATGGTGGGTGACAGTGTGCTGCTCAAACGCCTGCCGCCGAGGGGGGAATCCCCAGAAGCCGAGGTCGTAAAGGTTATTGCGCAGGGGAACCGCACACTTACCGGTACTCTTCTTGTAACCGATGAGGGTAAATTCGTAAAACTAGACGATATGCCCAATATTCCCATCCGGTTGGTAAAGGGCGGCGTATTGGGTGCTGCCGACGGTGATAAGGTTGGCGTAGAACTGGTGGTTCGCGGCGAAAGCCACCAGGCGCATAAGGCAAAGGTAATCGAGGTATTTGGCAGCAGCGATACAGCGCAGGCCTGTGCGCTCTCGGTGCTTTCGGCAAACGGTATCGCCACAGAGTTTCCGGGTGATGTGCTGGACCAGGCTCGTGCGGCGGGGCGAAAAGAGATTACCGAAAAGGATCTAAGCTATCGGCTTGACCTTCGCGGGGAACCCATCTTTACCATCGACGGAGCCGATACCAAGGATATTGACGATGCCGTTTCGGTAATAAAGTATGCCGACGGCTATAAGCTGGGTGTACACATCGCCGATGTATCGCACTATGTGAAGGAAGGCACGCCGCTCGATAACGAGGCCTTTGCGCGCGGCACCTCGGTTTATTACGCAAACAGCGTTATTCCCATGCTGCCCAAGGAGCTTTCCAACGGCATCTGTTCGCTCAATCCGCAGGAGGATAGGCTAGCCTTCTCCTGCCTGATGGAGCTGGATGCAAGCGGTGTGATGCAGCGCTACGAGTTTAAAAAGACGGTCATCCGCTCCCGCGTAAAGGGTGTGTACAGCGAATTGAACCGCATTTACGACGATACCGTCGATGAGACTATCAAACAAAAATATGCCGAGGTGCTGCAAGAGCTGCCCGCAATGAAGGAGCTTGCCGAGCTGCGCATGAAGCTTCGCAAGCAGCGCGGCACACCCGATCTTGATTCCCCCGAATCAAAGATCATCATAGGCGAGGACGGTACCGCGATAGATATCAAGCCCCGCGAGCGCGGTTTTACCGAAGGGCTGATTGAGGAGTTTATGCTCTGCGCCAACGAGGCAGCCGCGACGTTAGCTAAAACCAACTATATTCCCTTTGTGTACCGCATTCATGAAAAGCCAACACCCGAAAAGCTAGAAGCCTTAGCCGAAACCCTGCGGTTGCTCGGGCTTAATGCCTCCGCCATTACCTCAAGCGTAAGCCCCAAGGATATGGCGGATATTCTGGAAAAGGCCAAGAGCAGTCCTCTATATCGTATTGTCAATAATCAGGTGCTCAGGGCTATGGCAAAGGCACGTTACTCCGATAACCCTGTCGGGCACTTCGGTCTGGTGCTTGAAAACTACAGCCACTTCACCTCGCCCATCCGTCGGTATCCCGACCTTGCGATCCACCGCATTTTAAGCGCATACATCGCAGGTGTGGAGAAAGAAAAGCTTGATAAGCGGTTTTCGGGATTTGCCAAGGCTGTTGGGGTATCCTCCAGCGAGAGCGAGCTTCGTGCGATGACGGCGGAGCGTGATTGCGAGGATTGCTATAAAGCCGAGTATATGCGCAAGCATATCGGCGAGGTGTATGAGGGCGTCATCTCATCCGCAGCGCAGCATGGCGTGTACGTTGAACTGGAGAACACCGTCGAGGGCTTAATCCATGTAGACCGTTTCCCGCCAGGAAACTATGAATTCGATGGACGGATGCAGTTTACCGATACCGTCAGCGGCCGCCGCTTCCGCATAGGCGACAGGGTAAAAGTGGTGGTATCCGGAGCCGATGTCGCGGCAGGAAACATCGACTTTGATTTTGCCGAAACAGCACAACCAATCGAATAAGTTAAAGCATAAGCCGGCTCCACAGCGATTCATGCGCTGAGGGGCCGGCCTTTTGATACGGATTTGTACTTTGGTCGTAATGGCTGTTTATACCGCCATTATGGAAACTGGTGCATTGAATATAATGGATAGATTATTGTTCTACATTGTCTATACTCATATTGCCTACGTTAAAACCTTTACAGCGTTCGCAGTTTGAGTTCATGCCATAGTGATGCAGGCATTGCTCACACCGTTCGCCGTTTTCTTTAAAGGTTACCTCTACCGGAACATTCCCCGAAATCATAGGGCAATACCTTTCGGTTATCGTTTTAAAAGCTCTCATATCCCCGCCATTTCTCCGGCAGCCGTTTTTATCAGGTTGCTACAGGCAGGCTTCCGCCGGTAAATCTGCCATGTGCCGTGACTTTCGTCTACATTATTAGTATATTCACTGGATACAGCAATAATCTAGTATAATATGTTGTATTTTGACTATGAGATGTACCGAATAAAAATAGGAATATTTGGTAAAGATAACAGCATAAAATGTAACTGAAAAGGGAAGTATAATTCCCTTTTTAAGAAAGGAATGTTCCTAATTATATGGAAGGCGCATTGAACAGGGCGGCAATTTTCTTGAAGTTAAAGCCGAAAGAAGACGAGCAACAGAAGGTACGGCAAGAAATCACGCAGGAACTCAGCCGAATTGCACAAAGAATTAAAGAAGTGGAAGAGCTGTTTGACCTTACCTACGATCCGGACATGACCGAGGCGTATGTTTACGAACTTCGATCCCTTAACGCGAAATACTCCAGCGCATTGAAGAGGGCGCGGCACAACGGCCTATCGGCAGAGGTATATCAGAGCAAACCGATAAGCTGAACTTTTATAGAAATGAAACAGACATAAGCCAAACAGCACAAAACACCTGCAGCTTCTTGGTGGAAAGGAACGGACATCTTATGACGATGGCAAAGCTTATCTGGGTAGCGGTACATGCGGTGATGGGAATTGCCCTTTTAGTTGCCTGCAAAAAAACGGGGGCACTAATTAAGAACCTGCTCATCTGTTCGGTGCTGGGCTTGCTCGCGTTAACGCTTGTGGTGTCCACAGCCGGCTACACCCAGCTCAATCTGGAATTTAACCCTTACACCATTACCACCAGTGTAATCTTGGGCCTGCCAGGGGTTATCATGATGCTGCTGCTGAACCTGTTATTCCATTAGTCTTTATCGTTTATACGCAAAGTAGTATTCTGCCCCGCCTTTTGCGGGGTTTTTTATTGTATTGCGGCAGTTCTTTGGCTGTTGCGGTCGCACGGCAAATCGGGTATAATAGTCAATATTGAGCTGAAAACAGGGAAGATTAGGTCTTATATAGTCGGCCTTAATGACACTATAAAATACCGGAATGGAGATTGTAATGAAGTATACGGTAAAATGGGGGCAGAACGACGCGGTTTACCAAGATGCCGCCATGCTGCGTACCAAGATCTTTGTAGACGAGCAGCATTTTGAAGAGGAATTTGACGAGCTGGACAAAACCGCCCATCATATGGTAATCTATGACGAGAACGGCACTCCGGTAGCCACCGGAAGAATCTTTTCGGAAGAGGATGGGCTTTGGCACCTTGGCAGAATCTGCGTGGTAAAAGAGCTGCGTAAAGCGGGCCTTGGCCGCGTATTGGTAGAGGAGCTTGAAAAGAAGGCCCGGGAGCTTGGCGGTATTCGCGCAACGCTCGGCGCACAGGTAAGAGCAAAGGGTTTTTACCAAAAGCTCGGCTATGTGGAGGACGGCGAGGTATATTTCGAAGAATACTGTGAACATATTAAAATGGACAAGCCGCTTTAATTGTATCGAGTTTAGTAAATGACCGCCAGAAAGGAAGCAAATAAATGAAACGTATTGGCATTATCGGCGCGATGGAATCGGAGGTAGAGCTGCTGAAAAGCACCCTGTCCGGCTGTGATACTCGGGAAATCGCACACACCGCTTTTTATATCGGCACTCATGGCAGCCATGAGCTGGTAGTGGCCTGCAGCGGTATCGGCAAGGTCAACGCCGCCTGCACCGCCCAGATTATGATCGACCGCTTAGGGGTAGACTGTATTATCAACACCGGCATCGCGGGCGGGCTTTCCGACGAGCTTTCGGTCGGCGATGTGGTTATCTCCAGTGTTTTGTCCTACCACGACTTTACACTGAAATTCCTAACATACCGTTATCCCTTTACCGAGAGCTTCACCGCAGACAATACGCTCATTGAAACGGCCACCGATGCCTGCGAACACATAGGCAACATACGCTATGTAGTGAAAGAGATCGTTTCGGGTGACGCCTTTGTAACCGACAGCAAGCTGAAAAACGACATTAAATCCCGCACCGAAGCCTATTGTGTAGAGATGGAGGGCGCCGCAATTGCGCACACCTGTGCTATGAACGACATCCCGTTTGTGGTTATTCGCACCATCTCGGATAACGCCGACGACAACGCCGCCTTCAGCTTTGAACAGTTTGAAAAGAAAACCGCAGCCATTTCGGCTAAAATCGTGCTGGCAATGGCGGAGCATATTCAATAAAGGGAGAATAACAATGGTTAAGATACGCAACCGAACCTACGCGCTCAGCATCTGTGCCATGTTTACTGCCGTAACCGCGGTGCTTTCACAGATATCGGTACCGCTGCCTTTTACGCCGGTGCCTATTAACCTTGCAACCTTTGCGGTATTAGTAGCAGGCGGCTTGCTCGGCCCGGTATACGGTGCTGTAAGTCTAACGGTTTACGCGGCGCTTGGTGCGGTAGGCTTGCCTGTTTTCGCGCAGTTTTCCGGCGGCGTCGGCATAATCCTCGGCCCCACCGGCGGTTATATACTGGGGTACATATCCGCTGCTTGGCTCACGGGGTTTTTAATCAACCGACTTCCCAAAGCCATCTGGAGCAGCGTGTTAGCCATGTCTGCGGGAATGCTCTCCTGCTACCTGCTGGGAACCGCATGGTTTGTAGTTCAGCAGAAGGTGGATTTGCTGGCTGCTTTAGGTATGTGCGTGGTGCCGTTCTTAATCGGTGACGGCATTAAGATTGTGCTGGCTGCATTTACGGTTAAGGCCGTCACCCGTTTTGTACATTGATGATGCCTGCCATTCTTTTACGCCCCCATCACGGCCTGTGTATTACGCATTTTGTCGGTAAGGGCTATAGCGAAGCCTTTGTAAAGAATATGCAGTGTGTTATTCAAACCTTAAATAGTCCCGAGGCGATGATAAGGCTTACCTGCACAGCAGATTCCATCTGCACCTGCTGCCCGAACAATAAAAACGGCAGCTGCCTGTCCGAGCCAAAGCCCGCGGTATTTGATAGCAGGGTACTGAGTCTTTGCAATCTTTCAGACGGGCAAACCCTTCCTTGGGAGGCATTCCGAACGGCGGTGTTACACAATATACTTGAACGGGGCAGGTTAGCCAAGGTATGCGACGGCTGCTGCTGGCTGAAGGTGTGCTTATCCTTTTATAATAAATAATGAAAATGCCTCAAACACAGATGTGTTTGAGGCATTTTAACCATTAAGGTACTTTTAAAAGGCGCGACTAAACCTGTAAGCCGAGTTCTGTATTAAACTACGATCTGTCTTGGCCCTGCGTTGCCGCAAGGGCTCCAGCCACCTAGTCGGGAATGCCGGGCAGGCTTAGCTCCCATTTTGGTGTTGCTCCGAATAGGGTTTGCAGGGCCGCGCAGTCTCCTGCGCGCCGGTGAGCTCTTACCTCGCCTTTCCACCCTTACTCAGCACGAATGCTGGGCGGTATATCTCTGTTGCACTTTCCCTAGAGTCGCCTCCGGCGGCCGTTAGCCGCTATTCTTGCCCTGTGGAGCTCGGACTTTCCTCACAGGCAGGTGCAAAAGCATCGCCCGCGCCGCAGTCTGGTCTACTCGCATCCGTTATTATACGGTTTTAAAAAACATTTGTCAAATAAAAAAGCGCCGCAGGGAATAGTTACATCCCTGCGGCGGCAGATTATGTATGGATTTTAATTATCCTTCAGCGGAACACCCTTCGCATCTGCGGTTGTTTTGCCTGTTAAGATGAAAATACCCTCAATAATTCCCCAGATAGCGGAAACCGGAGAAAGGATAAAGCAGGAAAGAACGCTGATCAGCAACTGAGCAACCGCTTTGCCGGTGAAGCCAAGATAAAAGTTATGAGCGCCGGTCCAGCCAAGAAGGATACCCAAAAGGCCCGCAACCATCTTGCTCTTCTGCTCGGTGCCGGGGGCTGCCGCTACGGGCTGGCCGGAGAGCTGGTAGCCACACTTAACACAAACAACCGCAAGAGGGTCACTCTGCTGGCCGCAATTGGGGCAGTAGTTGCCGCCTGCGCCTACCTGTGCGCCGCACTTGGTGCAAACGCTTGCGCCCTGAAACAGTTCATTACCACAGTTTCTGCAAAACATTCTAAATCATCCAATCCGCCGCTGTGCTTCGGCATAAAATTATAATTAAAATGCCAAACCCTACCATGCACAGTTAAATGGTAAGATTCACGGGTTACCACGCCTGAACAGGCTGCCTTTTAGAGGCAATAGCCGCTAATTGGCATTTCTTCGCTCGATATAATAAATTATAGCATAACTATGCCGTTAATTCAATATTTATGGCTAAAAGTTTACCAACATCATTCAATATTATGCAGGTTAGAAATATTTCGGAACTGTTTCGGTGATGATACTACACAAATATAATGCCATATCGGTTCTCTTTTTTTACCTTTTTATATCCTGCTTGCATTGAAAAAGCAAAAAAGGCGTGTTATAATTATACAATATATATACGTTTACGGCGAAATAGCATTGGGAAGAAGGAGTAAGAATGTCAAAAATAACGGTAAACCTTGCAACAAACTTAAAAGAAAAGCCTAAGGATCAGTCCAAGCTGGGCTTTGGCCAGTATTTTACCGACCACATGTTCATTATGAACTACGACGAGGGTCAGGGCTGGCACGACGCACGCATCGTTCCCTACGGCCCGCTTCCGCTTGATCCCTCCGCCATGTGCCTGCACTACGGGCAGGAGGTATTTGAAGGCCTCAAGGCCTATAAAACCCAGGACGGCAGAATACTGATGTTCCGCCCCGACCAGAACTTCAAGCGTTTAAGCATGTCCAACGAGCGCATGGTTATTCCGGCCTTTGATGAAGAATTCATGGTGGAAGCCCTTATAGAGCTTGTTAAAATCGAAAAGGATTGGATTCCCACAGCTGAGGGCACCTCGCTCTATATCCGTCCGTTTATTATAGCGGTAGATCCGATGCTGGGCGTTCATCCGGCGCATCACTACCTGTTTATGATTATCCTCTCTCCGGTTGGTTCCTACTATGCGGGCGGCCTTGCTCCGGTAAATATCTATGTGGAATCCAACTATGTAAGAGCCGTAAAGGGCGGTTTAGGCTTTGCCAAGACTGCGGCCAACTATGCTGCTTCGCTCAAGGGGCAGGCAGAGGCCGAGCTGCATAAGTATTCTCAGGTGCTGTGGCTCGATGGCATTGAGCGTAAATATATCGAAGAAGTAGGCGCCATGAACATCTTCTTCGTAATCGGTGACGAACTGGTTACCCCCGCGCTCAACGGCAGCATTCTTCCCGGCATCACCCGTATGTCGGTTATCGAGATCGCCAAGCAGTGGGGCATGAAGGTTTCCGAACGCCGTATCTCGATCGATGAGATCTCGGCCGCCTACGATAAGGGCGAGCTGAAAGAGGTATTCGGCTCCGGTACTGCGGCTGTTATCTCTCCGGTTGGCCACCTGAAGTATAACGATAAGATCATGATTATCAACAACGGTAAGATCGGTGCAGTTTCTCAGAAGCTGTACGATAACCTTACCGGCATCCAGTGGGGCAAGCTGCCCGATACCTTTGGCTGGACGGTTGAGGTTAAATAGTAATCAATTTGACGTAACTGAACAAAAAGGCATGAGCCCTGCAGACACTATGAGGTTCATGCCTTTCTTTTTATGCAAAGCGGTAAACAGGAGGGATCGGCTTGCGTACCATCGAGTATATTGTACGGGAGGGTTATACCAGTATTCGCGCGTGTGATTATCTGCGCGGCGTGCTCGGGTATTCCAGCCGTACCATGACCACCCTGCGCAAACAGATGGGTTTGCTCACCGTAAACGGCATTCCGCAGACGGTGGTGGTACGGGTAGCAGCAGGAGACCGATTATGCATAAATATACCCGACGACACGATGAAATCGCTGCCTCAGGAAAGCCCGCAGGTAGCGATTGCCTACGAGGATGACGATGTTGTTGTGTTCAATAAGCCCAGCGGTATGCCGGTGCACGAGTCTAAAAAACATCAGGAAGGCACCCTTGCCAACGTATTTGCCGCCCATTGCCTCAAAAAAGGTGAGTCGCTGGTGTTCAGAGCCGTCAATCGTTTAGACCGTGATACCTCGGGGCTGGTTGTGGTAGCCAAGCATCAGCACAGCGCTAACGCGCTTTCGGGAAAGATTATGAAGGAGTACACCGCTATTGCCTGCGGCGAGATAGAAGCCGGGGAGGGCACTGTGGATGCCCCCATTAAAAGGCTTGCCCCGGAACGGCAGATACGCATCGTAAGCGAGGATGGCCAGCACGCCGTTACCCACTATCAGGTGCTTGCACGAGGGGGCGGCTATACGCTGCTGAAACTTACGCTTGAAACCGGGCGTACCCACCAGATACGCGTACACATGGCCCATATTGGGTACCCGCTGGCGGGAGACGCCATGTATGGAGGAAGCCTTAAAGACATACAACGGCAGGCGCTGCACTGCGGCAGGGTGGAATTTACGAATGAAATTACAAATAAATGTATAAATATACAAGCTGACCTTTGTGAAGACATGCAAAAACTCCTCCAAAAGGTAAATAAACCTGTGAACGATGCATAAATATAATAAAATATGAATATTTTATCACAAAAGTACTTGATTTATATTCAGAAACGGTTATAATTAAGTACATAGTTTTTCAAATGTTTTTCTGAGTGAAAGAGGAGAGTTTAATAATGAAAAAGATAGCGCTTATTCTCGCGCTGGTAATGCTGTTTGTATTTGCAGGCTGCACCAGCACCGCCCCCGCCGCAAGCTCTGCTGTACCTGCTTCCTCCGAGGCTGCTTCTTCTGTGGCCGCTTCCTCCGAAGCAGCTTCGTCTGCGGCTCCCGCTGCTCAGGGCGCCAAGCTTGATGCCATTAAAAAGGCCGGTAAGCTTGTAATGCTCACCAACGCAGCATTCCCTCCGTTTGAGTACATGGGCAACGACAACAAGCCCGCCGGTGTAGACGTTGAGGTTGCTCAGGCTATTGCCAAAGACCTTGGAGTAGAGCTTGAGATTGTAAACATGGACTTCGATCTGCTTATCGAATCCCTGAAGGCTGGCAAAGGCGATTTAATCCTCGCCGGTATGACCATTAAGCCCGAGAGACTGGAGCAGGTAGACTTCTCGAAGGAATATGTTAAGAGCGCACAGTATGTAATCATCAAGTCCGGCAGCGGCGTAACCGCCGATAAGCTTGATGGCCTCACCATTGCTGTTCAGCAAGACACCACCGGTGACTTCTATGCCACCGATGATATCAAGGCCAAAGAGGTTCTGCGCTTTAAGAGCGGCATTGAAGCCGGCTCCGCCCTTTCAAGCGGCAAATGCGACGCAGTAATTATTGATAAGCTGCCCGCTGAGAAGATCGCCGCCAACTCCTCCGGCAAGCTCGAGGTACTCCCCAAGGCGCTTACCGAAGAGAGTTACGCCATCGCTGTAGCCAAGGAGAACAAAGACCTTCTTGAAGCAGTAAACGCTTCTCTCGACAAGCTGATTGCCGACGGCACCGTTGATAAGCTCATTGTTAAGCATATGGAGATTGCGTAAGCAAAAAAGCTAAGCTGACTTCAAACATAACCATAGCAGGCAAACTACTGCCTGCTATGGCTTGTTTAATGTCTGTTGTCTGAAGTGCTTCGGCGAAACACTTCAGACAACAGACATCAAAACGGCAGTTCTAAATTTTAGCAGGCGGATACCGAATTTTATCCGGTGGCTTTGCATAACCCCGGTTAAACGCGGCAATGCCGGAAAGGCAGGTGTTTTATGGACCAGCTGTATATGATTTTTGATAAGTTTTTAAAAGATTTTTATACCGTCGTTGTAGAGAACAACCGCTGGCAGATGTACCTTACAGGTTTGGGGAACACTATCTGTATCGCATTAGTGGCGGTATTTATCGGTACGATGATTGGCTTGATTGTCGCGATTATCAAGTATTATGCGGTTAACAATAAAAAGCTTTGGCTGCTGGATAAGCTGTGCGATCTCTATATTACTGTAATTCGCGGTACGCCGACCTTGATTCAGATACTCATTATGTACACGGTGATTTTATCAAGTGTTAAAAACGGTGTTCCTGTAGCAATGTTGGCTTTTGGTATCAACTCAGGCGCCTATGTAGCCGAGATTATCCGTGCGGGTATCCTTTCGGTAGATAAGGGCCAGTCGGAAGCCGGACGCTCTTTAGGACTAAACAGCAACATGACCATGACACTCATTATCCTGCCGCAGGCGGTAAAAAACATTCTGCCTGCGCTCTTTAACGAGTTCATTGTGCTGCTGAAGGAAACCTCGGTAGCGGGCTATATCGCGGTGCAGGAGCTTACCAAATCGGCTGACCTTATCAGGGGCAGAACCTTTATCGGGCTTCCGCTGTTTATATCTGCCGGCCTATACTTGATTATGGTTGTGGGCATGACGGCGCTTCAGAAGCGTTTGGAAAGGAGGCTGGCGAAGGGTGATAACCGTTAAAAATCTGCAAAAATCCTTTGGCGGGAATAACGTGCTCAAGGGTATTGATATTACTATCCAAAAAGGTGAAAAGGTTGTTGTTGTAGGGCCGTCCGGTTCCGGCAAAAGCACCTTTCTGCGCTGCCTGAACCTGCTCGAGGTGCCGACCGGCGGCGAGGTGTGGTTTGAAGGGCAGAATATCACCGACCCTAAAACCGATATCAACAAGCTGCGTCAGAAGATGGGCATGGTATTCCAGCAGTTCAACCTCTTCCCGCACCTTTCGGTAATGGAAAACATAACCCTTGCCCCTGTTAAGCTTAAGCTGCAAACACAGGCTCAGGCTGATGAGCAGGCCCAAAGGCTGCTTGCACGCATCGGCCTTTCCGATAAGGCGCACACTTACCCCAACCAGCTTTCCGGTGGGCAGAAACAGCGTATTGCCATTGTGCGCGCGCTGGCCATGAACCCCGATGTGATGCTATTTGATGAACCTACCAGTGCCTTAGACCCCGAGATGGTAGGCGAGGTGCTGGAGGTTATGAAGGAGCTGGCACATGAAGGTATGACCATGGTGGTAGTTACCCACGAGATGGGCTTTGCCCGTGAGGTGGCTACCCGCGTATTGTTCATGGATAACGGGCAGATTCTTGAAGAGGCACCGCCCGAGCGTTTCTTCGGCGCCCCCAAAAACGACCGCTTAAAGGAGTTCCTCTCCAAGGTTTTATAAGGCACATTGTTTTTACAGGATGAAGCAGGCACAACCCTTGGGCGTGCCTGCTGTTTTGTTAAAGGGACATTCGACAAATTACGAGCATATACTGCAATAAGGGCGTTCTCCCGGCATCTTGTAAGAAGCTGCTTCCTAAAGAAGGCCAGGCCGCCCATGCCACAAGAAATAATTACCATGATAAATTGTTGTTCTTTTAGGTATAATAATCATTGGGTAAATAATTAGTAAAATTTACGTATTCAGGTTGCACAAATCTTCAAATTTACCTGCCGGATTTTACAGTTTGTTATAAAACATGGGGTAAAGCCTTCTGAAAACTGTGAATTTTATATTACCAAATTGTATATTAGTCCATCAAAGCCTTGAAATTTCAATATCAGTGTGTATAATAGTTTTATGCTTATCACGATTATACAACCTCTACAAAATCGAGTGAAAGGCTTGGCTTTATGGCTTTTCACGAGCATTTTTAGATAGGTTTTAATGAGTGGTTAGTATTATCCACGAAAAAACTTATACCCGTTTCAATCGAACATGATGCAATTGGTTTTTCCAATTTGAAATTGGTATCAGACTGATTTCAGCAGCCCTTTGCGAGGTTAAGGAGTGCGCGTTAAAAGGGTACTGGAGGCGGCAGCGCCCCTGCTGAAATAAGAAGGAGTTGATGCGAGTGGCACCCAGAAACGACACTGACAACCCTAAAAAAGGCGCGTCTGGCGTATTTGGAGGAGCACGGAAAGACGGTCAGTCATCATTTGCTTTAAGAGAAATAGATAAGCTGTATATGAAAATATACAGAATTGCATATTTTGTTGGCATCCAGTTTCTCCGAACCATGAAGCGCTACCGGCGTAATTTAAGGTTCTACGCCAAGAATAACCGTGTAGTACACTTCTTTAAAAGCCGCAACACAAAACAAAGGCTGCTGGCTTACTTTGTAGATTTAATTGAGGATGTATTCACCCCGTTTGTGAATATTGCAAAGAAATTCCGAAACTCTGTAAGCCGCATAGCCGAAAAGGGAAAGAAAAGCGTGTGGGCAGGGGTTGGCGAATTCTTCGGCTGTATGCGCCGGGGGCTCAAGCAGGTAGTTCATTCCCTTGTTACCATCTCACATTATGTGGCTCCGGTATTGGGAGTGTTGTTCTTAATCGCTACCGTGCAGTATTTTACCTCTCTTACCTATGGCTTGGAGGTTGAATACGGCGGCAAAACTCTCGGATATATCGAATCCGAAACCCAATTTGAACAGGCCGAGAAGATGATGCAAGGCCGCATTAAAAACGATGTCTCCGCCGAGCCGATTTACACCATCCCCACCTTTAAGGTTACGGTGCTGGATAAAGGGGAGTTCTCGAAGGTTGAAGAGATTTGCAACGGTATCATCAAGGCCTCCGGCAGCAAGATTATCGAGGCGGCAGGCTTATATATCGACGGTGAATTCTACGGTGCAACCTACGATCAGTCTGCTATATCCAACACCCTGAAGAGGCTGTTGGACGCTCAGCGTTCTGCCGATGCCGCTGCTGAAACGGTAAACTTCGTACAGGACGTACGGCTTATCCCCGGCCTTTACCCTCAGAACAGTATAGTGGATACCGCAGTATTGGAATCAAAGCTTACCACCGAGGTAGAAGGTCAGCAGGTTTATACTGTTGAGGAGGGCGACAGCCCTTGGTCGATTGCCCGTAAGGTGAATGTAAAGCTTAGCGATCTGTTGCTTTTAAACCCGGGTATCGATAAGTCGCTATTAATCGGGCAGAATATCATCATTTCCAAGGCTCAGCCTTTCCTGCCGATTAAATCAACCAGAACGGTAGTTTATGAAGACGAACTGCCCTACGAGGTAGTACAGAATCAAAGCAAGAAATACAACCGCGGCTACACCCAAATTACACAGAAGGGTGAAAATGGCCTGCAGGAGGTTACCGCAAAAATAACCTTGGTAGACGGTGTGCAGACCGATAAGGTGATACTAAGCACCCGTGTACTCAAGGATGCCGTTCCCGAACAGGTAACGGTAGGCACCAAAGAGATCGTTATTTCCGGTGGCAAGAGTTCAGGCTCCTCTGTAACCGGTTCCGGTCAATTTATGTGGCCTGTGGTAGGCGGAGGCAGTGTTTCTTGTGGATTCATGGGCTACCGCGGCCATACCGGTATGGATATTACGCTTTATTACGGCGCACAGATTGTTGCGGCGGATGACGGCGTGGTGGTAGTTGCCAAGAGAACCGCAGGCGGCTATGGCAACCATGTGATGATAGACCACGGTAATGGTGTTCAGACCCTTTACGGCCACATGAGCAAACGCTTTGTCAGCGTAGGCGATACCGTTAAGAAGGGCGAGCCCATTGGCTTGTTGGGCGCAACCGGTAATGTTACCGGTCCTCATCTGCATTTTGAAATCCGAGTAAATGGCCGTTATATGAACCCGAGTAAATATTTTTAAAAGTTGATTTAACCCCTGTTCGAGCCATTCGGACAGGGGTTGCTTTTTGTGAGGAATTGTTAATACTATACCGCTTAAAAAGCACATAAATCAAAACCTTTCGTATATGGTACTTTTTATCGGAGATTAGTATATTATGCAGTTTGGAATAGAGAAGCTCACAACTGCCCATACTTTTCTTTGCGTGCCTAAATTCAGTAGTATTGTATCCATCATGCAGGCAGACATTCACACGATTATTGATTTTCGGTGTAGCATTTTTCGTCTGATTACCAAAAAATAAAACGATAAGCTCATTAAGAATGGAAAATCAGCCGAAAAACCCAAGGCATTTTAATTTACATAAAACTAAAGGAAATTAGACTTTTAATTTTAGTTGTTAAGTGGTATAATACATAAAGGCAACTTTGGCTGTTTGTTGATTTCGTAATAAAAACATATGCTATTCTTGAATTGTAACCTAACCAAAACACATTTTAATTGTTTAAACAGTGATGCCGGCAGCGCAGGGAATAATGGTTAATGCTTTAACATAACCTGTTAACTGTGGCTGTGAAGCGCCCTTTTGGCGTAGATTGCATTTTTAGTATAGGGGAGAATACCGCATTGGAGAAGTTTGTGATTACCGGCGGAAACCGTTTGGTGGGCGAGGTGTCTATCAGCGGAGCAAAAAATGCCGCCGTAGCCATTATTCCTGCCACAATTTTGGCAGGCGGCCCGTGCATACTTGAAAATGTTCCCGATATTCGTGACGTTTCTGTTATTATTAAAATCCTTTACGAGATGGGCGCAAAGATTCGCTATATCGATAAAACCACGGTGATGATTGATACCACCCGCATTACCTCCCATGTTGTTCCCTACGAGATGGCGCGTCATCTGCGTGCCTCTTACTATCTGCTCGGCGCGTTAACGGGGCGGTTTAACCGTGCCAAGGTGTCGCTGCCCGGCGGGTGTAACTTCGGGGTTAGGCCTATCGATCAGCACATCAAGGGCTTCGAGGCCTTGGGTGCCAACGTTTCCATCGAAAATGGCATGGTGAGCGTAGAGGCCGAACACCTGATGGGTGCCCCCATCTTTTTAGACATGGTTTCGGTGGGTGCTACCATGAACATCATGCTTGCCGCTGTAAAAACCAAAGGCCTTACCGTTATTGAAAACGCGGCGAAGGAGCCGCATATTGTAGACCTTGCAAACTTCTTAAACTCCATGGGTGCCGATGTGCGCGGTGCCGGTACCGACGTGATTAAGATTCGCGGTGTGGAAGAGATGCACGGCGCTACCTACTCCATTATCCCAGACCAGATTGAAGCAGGCACCTATATGGTGGCTGCAGCTGCCACTAACGGCGACGTTTTGGTAAAGAATATTATCCCCAAGCACCTGGAACCCATTACCACCAAACTGCGCAAGATGGGTGTAGATGTTATTGAATATGATGAATCCGTCCGTGTTTCACGCACGGAGGAGCTGATAAAGACCAACGTTAAAACCATGCCCCACCCGGGTTTCCCCACCGATATGCAGCCGCAGATTACGGCGCTGTTAACCCTTGCACGCGGTACGAGTATTGTTACCGAGGGCGTGTGGGATAACCGCTTCCGTTATGTGGATGAACTGCGCCGTATGGGTGCAAATATTCAGGTAGACGGCAAGGTGGCGGTGGTAGAAGGCAAGGGTTATCTTACCGGAGCACCTGTGAAGGCCACCGATCTTCGTGCTGGGGCTGCGTTGATTATTGCGGCGCTTGCGGCGGAAGGAACCACCGAGATTGAGGATATCTACCATGTGGAGCGCGGCTACGAAGAGATGGAAAAAAAGCTGCGTGAGCTGGGCGCCGACATTAAAAAGATTGAGTTCCCAGGCGAAGTATTGCCCAAGGCACTGTAAAATCGAACCGGATAAAAATTGTCTGCTGCTTTTTTGGCCCGACAGTTTTTGGCTATATAAAATGTTAAAGGACCGAATGTAGGTTTGTCAAACATCTTGGACAGTGTTAGGAAAGAGCAAGCTTTTCAAGTGGCGAAAGCCAGCGAAGAGGGCGCATCGGTATGTTATTGGAACGATTTTGATGTGCAGCTAGCTGCACATCAAAATCGGCGAGTGAATAAAAGTGGTGTATGTCATAGAAACGCTTTTGGTCTTCACGGTGGCTACGTTCTACCTTGCCGTTGTGTCGGGGTGTATAAGGACGAATAAGTTTATGTCTGATACCCAGTTTCAGTGCCGTTTGTTCAAACAAGGTAAAACTATCTCGTTTGCTGCTGGAGAAACGATTGGTAAATTCAAAA